>NZ_JAHONA010000081.1 GCF_019131995.1 Collinsella aerofaciens
CAATTCGCACAGGAGCTCGTAATACCTCCTCTCCAGTTTCGTCGACCGCCGTCTCCCATGTTCCAGGTGACCGAGTGAGGCCGCGGACATGCCGAGCCCCGCGGCGGCCTGCTTCTGGGTCACCCGCATCGCCTTGCGCATCTTCGCGAGCTCGGGGCCTTCCGGCGCGGCGCCGTCGGGGTTCGGGTCCATGAGCACGCGGTACACCTCCCGCGCTATGTAGCGCTTCAGGCAGCGGATCGCCTCCCTCCGGGACTTCCCCTCGGAGGTTCGCTTCGCCACGTACCTCTTCGTCCTCTCGTCGTATGCCATGCGCTTGATCGCGATCTCGTAGAGCGCCCAGTTCGCCTGCCGGTTGCCGCCGCGGTTGAGCCTGTGCCGCTCCGTCTTCCCGCTCGACGCGGGGATCGGGGAGGCGCCGCACA
>NZ_JAHONA010000082.1 GCF_019131995.1 Collinsella aerofaciens
CGTTGCAGCAGCGCGGCCACGCGGCCAGGCGCGGGCAGGCCGCCGACAGGTCGGCCGAGCCGTCCACGCGCTCGCCGCGCCTGGCCTTCGGCGCCGTCACGAACCTGTGCGACGCCACCTCGGCGCTCACCGTCGAGGGCGACCTGCCCAGCTCCCTCGCGATCTCCCTGCACGAGGCCCTGCGCTCCAGCATCCTCTGGACCGTGTCCCGCTCGTGCCTCGTGAGCCTGCCGTAGGCCCTCTGGGCCGCCTTCGCGGACCCCTTCCTCGTCTTTCCGGACATGCCGTCCTCCGATCTCCCGGGGCCGGCCGGTCCGGCCCTCAGGGTATCGGGTTCCCACATTCATCCGCACATGTACGGATGAATGTGGGAGGTGTTCGGATGAAGTTGATAATCAAGG
>NZ_JAHONA010000010.1 GCF_019131995.1 Collinsella aerofaciens
AGGCGGTTTTCTGCTGGCTGTCAGCCGCGGCATCCTCACGGAAACCTAGTTGTCGCCGGAATTATAGTTCCCGGCGCGGACTCACCTTATCTCCCCGGTGCGGGCTCGATATCCTCTCGGATATCTAATCGTCTTGGACTTTAACCCGCCCAAGCACAGTACAGCTTTTACGTGCCGCCACACGGAGCTTAGCTCGTGGACTATTTTCTAAAATAAAGACCTTCAAGGCAACTTGGGTTCAAGCACGGACAAACAAAACAGGCACTGAATACACGACTTGTTTATCAATAGTTATCAATCAAATGCGTTACCAGCAAATATCGTCCGTCTCATACGCTGCGATACAATCAATCTCACCAAATGCTTAACCAGTAAGTCGAAGGGACCAACGTGCTAACAATTCACTATGGTGATATGGAAAACGTTATCTATAATACGTCGGTTTACTTCGATAACATCTATTCGCCCGAATGGTTTCAAGATGCTTTTGCGCAGAGAATTATTAAATCCATTGATAAGGGCGGCGTGGTTGGACCCGGCGCAATAAACACCAAGATCCTTGGCATTATCCCACCGGAAAGGCTATCGGGCGGAACTAAGACGCTGCTGCTCATGTACTTCATGCCTCAGAACATATACAACGCCACAACCTGTAGCGACAATTGCGCTTACTGGATTCTAAGAATCGCCGCACAGCATGATCTGACGATCAACCTCTACCATCTGATGGATTTTGGAAACGGCAAGTTCACGGCAACCATTGCAAACACGGGTGATGTCGTTCACACGATGTTCGACCTTGTCCCTATAGCCGCAAAATGCCTAAGGGAGAACTCCTGACACGCGCTTTCGCTAGGCTCTGTTAGACCAAGATTGGCATACATGTGTCCTCACGGTGCCATATCGTTGACCCCGTAGACCGCGATGATGGGGCAGCATGAACGCCGAAGACCTGGTCCTCAACTTCAAGAAGGGCATGGCGAACCTCAGCAAGACCGAGCGCCGCCGCGCTATCGAGTCCGTCAGGGACGTGATCCGCGCGGCGGCGTTCGACGACGCGGCCGGCTCCGTCTACGAAATCGAACGCTGCCCGCGCTGCGGGTCCGTCGCGGTCGTGAAGAAGGGCAAATCGAAGAACGGCGAGCAGCGCTACCTCTGCCGGGGCTGCGGCAGGACCTTCGGCATGGGCAGCGAGCGCATCCTGGGGACGAGCAGGCTTCCGAAGGAGACCTGGATGGCCTACGCCGAGTGCTTCGTGCTCATGCTGCCCCTGCGCGAGTGCGCGAGGCGCTGCCGCGTCTGCCTCAAGACCGCCTACACCATGCGCCACAGGCTGATCGAGTGCCTCTCGGCCTACTCCCCCTCGTCCAGGGTCGAGCGGGGCTGCGGCTGCGAGCTCGACGAGACCTACTTCCCCGAGTCGTTCAAGGGCAACCACGCGAAGGGGTCGTTCACGATGCCGCGCCCCTCCCGGCACCGCGGCAAGCAGGTGCACAGGCGCGGGCTGTCGCGCGAGCGGATCTGCGTCATGACCGGCGTGAACGACTCGAACGAGACGTTCCTCGAGGTCACGGGGCGGGGCGCCCTTTCGAGGGAGCGCGCCATGGACGCGCTGAGGGGCCGCATCGCGGCCGGCTCGGTCGTCGCGACCGACAGGGCGGCCGTCTACGTCAATGTCCTCGCGGAACTCGAGGTCGCCGCGCACGCGGCCTACGACCCCAAGGACCGCTCCGGGGGAACCATCAACCGGATCAACACCGTCCACTCGCTCCTCGGCGCCTTCATGGAGCCGTTCAAGGGCGTGTCGACGAAGCACCTCGATGCCTACCTCGCCTGGTTCAGGTGGTGCCGAACCTTCATGGCGACCGATTCCGGCGCCGCCGGGCGCACGGTCGCGCGGCAGCTCGCGCACGGCGTCTGCAGGAGCCGCGTCCGCGACATGTTCAACGTGGAGCCGCCCTACATGGACTACTGGGCCGCGCCCGCCGCATAGAGGCGGTAGAATGGTCGCACCGCGATACACGAGGAGGGGTGAGGCCATGCCGTCGAACATACCGGCCACGACGATCCGTATCGACCCGGAGGTCAAGAAGGAGGCCACGGCCATCCTGGACGAGCTCGGCCTGTCCATGTCCACCGCCGTCAATGCGTTCCTCAGGGCGCTCGTCCGGGAGGGCGGGATGCCGTTCGAGATGAGGGTCAAGACGCCGGCGCCCGACGGGGAGACGGCGAGTTAGCCGGCAGGTCGGCATGTCAATCCTGGTCTAACAGAGCCTTTTCTAAAGCGAGAAGTACTCGCTCTCAGCGGATAAGTTCGGCCCCAACCACGGATCGCCCGTCAAGAAGAACTCCGGCCAGCGCTGAATGAACAGTGCCTGTTCACGTTTCCAGCGGCGCAGCTTTTCCTCGTTGGCCTCTTCCCTGCCACGTGAGGTGAACTCGTAGTGGTACAGCTCGGCATAGGGCGTAAAGATGGTGCGGAAGCCCGCCTCCCCCTGGCGCCAAATGCCTCGACCGCGAAGCTGTCCAATTCAAGATGGTCGGCATCGGTCCAGGCTCGGAAGCCTCTGAGACGCCCGACTCGTAGTACGTAACCTTGTCTATAAACAGGCTTTCCGCACTCACAGCATAAGAAGGCCCGTGCAACAAAACACAAAGGTAGGCCAGAGCAACAAGCAGGATGCAACGGCGATGATGGCCCAACAAGACAACAGGCATGAGTGCGCCGATCTACACGGCAAGCCAATAAACAGGGTTGGGAAATGCCTGGTGGCAGTACTCATCAGCGTATTAAGATCAAATCCTAGCCCAGACTCATAACAGATCGAATCCCTGCAACAGCGGGAAAAGTCGACGTAAATCGTTTAAGTATGCGGCAAGCGGAGAGGGTGTATGGGCGCTCGCACGCGTCTTTGAATCTTCTAATGAGCAAGAAGAGAGGGATCTAGGAGAGACCTAATAGTTCTTGGAAGCTGGGAATCATCGAACTCACCATCTTTAAACAAGAGGGAATCATATAGCTTCTTATCGTTCTGTCTCGAAAAGATATGAGTGACCAGATGCACATCGTGGGCCTTTGAAAAACAATCTTCGTCCCTTAAAGATTCAGCAATATAACAACCGCCCCTATAGTTCATGAGTAAGGAAAAGTTCAAGTCTGTTGTTCCAAACTTATAGCACTGCGATTTTGTTGATATGTCTTCGAGCATAAAGCACGCGGAGGTTGCAAAAGAGGCAAGCTGAACAATATGGTTGACTTTTCTGCGACACAGAGCGTAGGGATGGCGATTCGAAAAGTCGATCTGCGACGCAGCAAGTTTTCCTCTGGATGCCAATTTGAAAAACTGCTTAGCCGACAAATGACTATCTACGCCAGTTAAATGCTTGAAATTTTCGGCCTTATAAATAACTTCGATATACCTGTCATCGAAAACGTACATGAATGACTTTCCGACAAGAAAACCGCGATAAAGTTTTGCTGCCTGATTAATTTCCGCAACTATCGCCTTCCGATCTTCAGCCCTACCCATACTGCCCCAATCAAAAAAGCCGGGATAACCCCGGCTGATAATCAAAGAGGCGGTTTTCTGCTGGCTGTCAGCCGCGGCATCCTCACGGAAACCTAGTTGTCGCCGGAATTATAGTCCCCGGCGCGGACTCACCTTATCTCCCCGGTGCGGGCTCGATATCCTCTCGGATATCTAATCGTCTTGGACTTTTTACCTGCCCAAGCACAGTACAGCTTTTACGTGCCGCCACACGGAGCTTAGCTCAAGATTATTATCTATAACTCAAGCCACTAAAGCAAGCTACGCACGGGCATGGTCAAATTAAATTCAAACCTTGGTCATCAATCACATCTACCGCGGGCCGATAACGCCCGCCTCATGTGCTGCGATATAATCAATCTCACTAGATGCCAAATCAGCAAGCCGAAGGAGCTGACGTGCTAACAATTCACTATGGTGATATGGAAAACGTTATCTACAACACGTCCGTTTACTTCGATAACGTATATTCGCCCCAGTGGTTTCAAGACTCCTTTGCCCAAAGGGTCATAAAATCCATCGACAAAGGCACCGTGGTAGGCCCCAATGCAATCGATACCAAGATTCTAGGCATCATTCCTCCCGAGAAACTATCCAGCGGCACCAAAACGCTACTGCTTATGTACTTTATGCCGCAGAATATATATAACGCCTCAAATTGCGGTGATAATTGCGCCTACTGGATTCTGAGGATCGCCGCGCAAAAGGATCTAACAATCAATCTCTACCACATAATGGATTTTGGAAACGGCAAATTCACGGTAACCATTGCAAATACGGGCGATATAGTCCACACAATGTTTGACCTTGTCCCCATAGCTGGAAAATGCCTAAGGGAGAACTCCTGATGCGCGGATCATACAAGGTAATTATTCAAAATAACCGGGTTCAGTTTAAACTGACCATCAATAGAAATCTGACCATCATCCAAGGTAACAGTGCTACAGGCAAGACAACTCTGCTTGATATGGTGGCAGCTCACGAAGAGCTTGGGGCACAAAGCGGCGTAACAGTAAGTTGCAAAGTGCCCTGTAAAACAATATCTGGAAAATATTGGCGTAGAGATCTCCAAGAGATTTCCAGCAGTATTGTTTTTATTGATGAGGGCAATACTTTTGTTCGATCAAGAGAATTTGCCCATGAAGCAAAGCGTAGCTCAAACTACTACGTAATTGTCGCCAGAGAGTCACTGCGCCAACTGCCCTATAGCGTTGATGAAATCTACGGTCTTAAGAACACCAACCGAACCACAACGAAGTATCCCGTTTACTCTCGTGTCTACACCTCTACATATCGTATTTACGGTGATACTGATTTTAGAGGCGAGAGGCCCGAGCTTGTCATTGTCGAGGACACAAATTCGGGCTACGAATTCTTCAGTTTGCTATGCAAAAAGAGCAGCATTAAATGCATCAGCGCGGGAGGCAAATCAAATATTTGCAACTGCATTATGGACGCACCGGAAAACGACATCCTCGTGATTGCCGACGGTGCCGCCTTTGGACCAGAAATTGCGGAAGCAGCTGCTCTATTGCGCCGAAAGAACATCAAGCTATTCCTACCGGAATCGTTTGAATGGCTCGTGTTGAAGTCGGGATTATTCAACAGCAAACACATTAAGGACATGCTGCTTAACCCCGCTGAACATATCGAAAGCTCAAAGTTCTTTAGCTGGGAGAGGTTCTTTACTGCAGAACTCATCGAATGCTCACGAGACACACGTTTTCGATATGACAAGAGCTGCATGAACGAGGAGTACTTGAACCCCACCGCCCTTGCAGCTCTTGAGGATACTTTGCCGAAACTTGGCATTACTTCGCACTAAAACGAGAAGTACTCACTGTCGGAGGATAGGTTCGGTCCGAGCCACGGGTCACCATCGAGGAAGAGCTCCGGCCAGCGTTGCATGAACAGAGCTTGCTCGCGTTTCCAGCGGCGCAGCTTTTCCTCGTTAGCCTCTTCCCTGCCGCGCGAGGTGAACTCGTAGTGGTACAGCTCGGCATAGGGCGTAAAGATGGTGCGGTAGCCCGCCTCCCACACGCGCAGGCAAAAGTCTGCGTCGTTAAAGCCGACGGCGAATTCCTCGTTGTAGCCCCCGACCTGCTCAAATACGTCACGTCGCACCATCTGGCAGGCGCCCGTTACGGCGCTAAAGTTGCCCGGACGCACAGCACGGGCAAGATAGCCCTCGCGCTTTGCCGAGAAGTCTTGGTTGGCATGGGCAAGTGCGCCGCGCACACCGACCAAAATGCCAGCGTGCTGCACCAGGTGGTCGGCAAAATAGAGCTTGGCACCCACCACGCCCGCATCGGGACGTTGCAGACAACCCATCATCTCTTCGATAAAGTCGGGGCTAATGACCTCGGTATCGTTGTTGAGCAGCAGCAGGTAGTCGCCCTTGGCGTGCTCCACACCAAAATTGATGATCTGAGAGTAATTAAACTCGCCCGGCCAGTACACAACGCGCGCGATGCCCTTGCCTTCTGATGCTGAAGCCACGCGTTCCGGCAGGGTTTCGTAATACGCAAACGTATCCGGGGCTTCGCTGTTGTTCTCCACCAAGACGATCTCATAGTTGGCATACGTGGCCTTCTGGGCAATCGACATCACACAGGCATCGAGCGTCTCAACGTGGTCCTTGGTGGGAATCACAATGCTCACCAGCGGCGCAGGCTCCGGCAGCGCAAAGCGCATGCGGTAGACAAACGGCGTCTCGGTCTCCTCGACCGTTCCGCAAATGCCCAGCGCGTTAAAGTGGCGCTGCAGCGCAAGACGACCGGCTTCAATAGCATACGGCTTGCTATCGGCAGAGCCATCGGCGGTCGACCCCGGATGAACGCGCCAGTGATACAGCACGTGCGCAACATGTTCAAACCGCGCGCCCGCCGCAAGGCAGCGGAGCGTCAGGTCGTAGTCCTGGGCACCCGCAACGTCTTCTGGGGACGTGCCGATACGATCGATAAGCGCCTTCTCCACCATCAGGAAATGCGTCACGCAGTTATGGCTATAGAGCAAGTCTACATTGAGCTTGGTCTTAAAGACCGGCTGGCCCCACTCCCCCGTTTTCTGAAACATGTCCTCGTCGCAGAACAGGACCTGGGGACGCTCGCCCTCGGCAGCATTGTTCAGCGCGGCAACATAGTGGAACAACGCGTCCGGCTCCAGAATGTCATCGTGGTCCAAGAACGCGATGTAGTCGCCCATCGCTTGCTCAATACCCGCGTTGGTGTTGACCACAATGCCGCCGTTGCCGGGCAGCCCAAAGCGACGAACGCGCTCGTCGTGGGCGCCTGCCGCAAGGTCGGCAACCGCATCCCATTCAGGTGAGGCATCCATAAGGAGCAATTCCCAGTTGTCATAGCTCTGGGCTAGCACCGAGTCCAGCAGCTCGCGCAGGTAGACTCGATCGGTCTTGTAGCACGGCACCACAATGCTCACGAGCGGCCTATAGGCAAAGGCCGCCGAAGCGACACGCTGGCACGCCAAATCGCCCGGCTTTGCGCGATGCTGCTCAAACCAACGTCGATAAGCTGCGTCGTCTGCACGCGAGTCCTTCATACGGTTCCAGCTGTCGTCGACCATGCCGTTGTACAGGCGACCATCCATGGCGCAAAACCCGCTCTGGATCTGCTCTGTGGGATCGCTCACAATCGCGACAAAATCTCGTATATCCTGAGGCATCTCAACGCTCAGAAACGTTTTATTGACGCGGCATCCGTCCTGCTGCGGCACATCGACCTGCGACTCAAACACATGCACGGTGACATCGATGGCATTCATATGCGTATCGGAGATCTGGAACTCGGGTGCGCACTGGGGGTCTCCCGCCCAGGTAACCTCATAGCGCCACACCGCGCCGGAGTCTGCCGGCAAATAGCGAATGGCATCGATCTCGTAGCGACCGCAGCATTCGCCACGCTGCGCATCGCGGATAAGCGCGCACAGCGCAGGCTTTGCTTTGTAGTTAATCTTGGATTCCAGCTTGGCCACGCGGCTATCGAGGCGAATAGAGCCCAACCTTTGACCACCGGATGCAAAAACGACATCCATCGACGAGCCATCCAAAAACGGAAGTACCATGACGGCGAGCTCGCGCTCGTAACCGGAAACGGAAGGGCAAAGCGCCAGCACACGGCCATGATCGACCGGGAGCACCAGCGACGGCACACGAGAACCGCTCGTCGTCGCATGGACAAACGCTTGAGAACCCTCCCGCTCAATAAGCGCGGCGACATCCTGACCGGCAAAACGAAGCAGCACAAACAGACGGCCCTGGCTGCGGCAAAGTGCCAAACGTTTGATACTCATCTACACTTCTCGCTTTCCCAGGGCGTTCGCTGCCATGCGTTTGCAGGCACCCAGGCGCCCAAACCTCAAGACGTCGTAATCGAACATGAGCTTTTTGCACAAACGAGCAGCAGGGGCCTTACCGATAAGTGCCGCGCGCACCATGGCGGCAACCGAAGGAGCACATTGTGCGAGCGCAGCATCGTTGTCCACGGCAGAACCGTTAAGCGCCGCGGCAACGGCAGCAAACACTTTGCCGCAGTCCGAACCCAGCAACCTCAGCGCATCGTACAGCACCAGATCACACAGGAAGTACGCCAGGTCATCAGCATGCTGTGCGTCGAGACCGTCGCGCTGCCAGTCAGCCAGCATAGCGGAGTAAATCTTCACGTGCTCCAGCAGACGTGTCTCGTCGTCGTAGCGCATGGTGTCCATGAGCGAACCCTTGCGAGCCACGCGATAGTCGTACAACTTGTTCGAGATAAGCGCGGTCTTGTGCGAACGACCGTACACGGCAAAGTCGAAGACCTGGTCCTCGCCATACTTAACGGTTTCGTCAAACACGATCCCGTTGCCCAGCAAAAACTCACGTTTGCAGGCGGTGCGCCATGCAAAGGGGCGAGATGCTTCCTTAAACAGCAGGTCAGAGCTATAGCCTTCAAACGACACATCGCGCGGGCTCAGCACATAGTTAAGCCACGGATACCCCGCCTCCAGCGGATACGGATTCGCGCCAAAGGTCAAAACGTCGCAGTCCTCGCGCCCAAAGGCATCGACGATCACACGGCACGCATCGGGCGTAAATCGGTCGTCGGAATCCAAGAACGCGACGATAGGCGCCGTGGACGCAGCGATACCCGCATTGCGCGCGCTCGACAGGCCGCCGTTCTCCTTATCGACCAGCGTAAAGCGCGCGTCCTTTTCGCAATAGGTAGCCGCAATATCGCGCGAACCGTCCGGCGAGCCATCGTTGACCAGCACGCCTTCCCAATCGGGCATGTCCTGTGCAAGCAGGGAGTCCAGGCACCAGGCCAGGCACTCCTCCACGTTATAGATGGGAACGACAACGGAAATCTTGGGGGTAGCCATAGTCACTCGCTCCTACTGTGCTGCCGGAACGTCGTCAGGGTGCGGGTTGTCGCCGTAGGTGCGCTGATACGTCAGCACGCGCCAGACCAGCGGTAGGCCGCCAATCTTAAAGTAATGCTTAAACGTATTGAGCTTGCCCGGCTTCTTAAAGTCAAAACGCGAATCGATATAGGCGCGGGGCGACTTGACCATCAGGCGCAAGTCGGTCTCGCCGCGCGGGTCGAACAGCGACAGGTCAAAGCGGCCGGCATCCCAATCGGCCTTGAGCTCGGGTGAAGCCTTCTCCCAAAACTGCTCGCGTAGCTCATCGACCAGACGCTCATCATTCCAACGGTACGTATCGACCTTCATGCGCATTAAAATGCCCTGAAGCTGAGCCTTAAGCTCGGGGCGCTCGTCCAAAAAACGTTGCATCTCGGCATATTCGTCGCAAACGCAAAACACCTTGTTGGGCGAATTAACGGAGCTCTTCTCGTTATCTTGGCGATAGCACAAAATGGGGTCCGCAATAAACGCGGCACGTTCGGCACAAGCCCAAACCTTAAAGTTAAAGCCTGCGTCCTGATACGAGGCACCCGGCGTGGGAAGGAACCGAATCTGATTGTCGTTAAGGAACGTGCGCCGATAGATAGCCGACCAAATGGAAGGTTTGCGGTAGAAGATGCCCGGGCGATCGACAGAGCGATACGCGGCGCCTGTCATGTGCTCGTCAATAATCCCAAACAGCTCACGGTGCTCGCTGGGCGTGGACCAATACAGGTAAAAGTCGCCCTTTACCACATCGGCATGCTCAGCATCGGCCTTGGCGACCAGCTTTTGGAGCGAATCCTCAAACATAAAGTCGTCGGACTCAAGGATGCCCACGTACTCACCGCGCGCCATCTCCAGGCCGCGGTTCATCGAGTCGCCGTAGCCACTGTTGGCTTTGTCGATCATCTTTACACGGGGGTCGCGCTCCATGTACTCGCGAATGATATCCGGCGAGCTATCGGTGGAACCATCGTTGATACAGATTATCTCGATGTCCTTGAGCGTCTGCGCCACGGCGGAATCGAGGCACTCGCGCAGGTAGCGTTCGACATTGCAAATGGGAACAAGCAGCGAAACTTTAGGGGTATCAGAGTTCTGCAAGAGAACCTCCTGTTGAATAGCGTGTAACAGGGTTATTTTAGCAGCCGGGTTGCGGCGGGCGGCAGCGCTTGGAATTATACAAAGCGCTCCAGGCAGGCTTTGAGACCGCGAGTCGAAAGATAGAACAGCGTGGCATCTGCCATCGAAACGCCCGAGGTCGCCGCAACGAGCTTGTGGGCAACACGGCGAACGGCGCCCTTAGCAGGCATATCCGCCCACTCCGTTCCCAAAAACGTCGTGAGGTCCATGTTGACGCGAGCCGTCACGCGATGGAAGTCATCGGAATCCAAGCGCGCCAAATCAAACACGATAAGGTCCAGGAACCAGGTGATTAGCTCGCCGGGACACAGGTCCATAAGACCGTAGCCCGCCCAGTCCTCCAAGACCTCCTCGAGCATTCTCATATGGGCATCGAGCTTTTTGGCGCGAGCCTCGACACTGTTGAACTCGTGCGTCGCCGATTCGCTCTCCATCACGTAGTGGTAGAACTTGTCCGGCATGACGACGGTCTTGTGGGCAAGCGCATAAGCCGCAAATTGGAAGACGACGTCCTCGCCCAAAGCCAGACCGAGAGCGAAGCGAATGCCTTCGCGATTGAGCAGCTCGCGCGAAAAAGCCGCACGGCAGGCATAGGGCTGCGCATTCGAATGGAACAGCAGTTGGGGATCACGGGCGCCGAAGGTACCGGCTTTGGGGCTCATGAGTTGCTGGACGCGTTTGGGAGCAGCATCGGCAGGTTCACAGACGCCGCCAAAAACGGCGGCCTCGGCATCTGCAGATTCCATGGCATGCAGCACGCGCTCGATCGTCTGGGCATCGATGTAATCGTCGGCGTCCACAAAAAAGACGGTCTCGCCCTCGGCGGCATCGATACCGGCATTTCGAGCGCACGAAACGCCCGCGTTTTCCTGGTCAATCACCAGTACGCGATCGTCGGCCTGCACGATCTGGCGCAACACGTTCAACGAATCATCAGTCGAACCATCGTTGACGCAAACAACCTGAATCGAGCGCTCGGACTGGGCCAACAGCGAATCGACGCATCGCTGAATGGAGCGCGACGAATTGTAGACGGGAACGACAATGGTCGCTTTGGGGGTCAAAGTCTCTCCCATGTCGACCTACCCCCTCAGCGATTCGATGAGGAAGGCGGCGACCACGCCCGGGCCTCCAACCGAGGCGTAATACTTAGCACGCCCCAATGCACCATCCGTCGCAAAACTCGGATGTTCGTCAACCCAGCCCTCAGGATCTTTGAGGATGGCAGCGAGGTTCGCGCGCTTCCACGGCTTGAGGTCGTCAAGCGAAAACTCCCCCGCGTCCAAGGCCGCCTGAAATTCCTTGGCCATCTGAACCAAGAACTCCTTATAGAACTTAGGCGCCAAGCGCACGTAGTTCCACATATACGAATCGTACTTAATGAGTTGATTGAACTTGAGCATGCGCGCGACATCGCCGCTTACGTGGTCACGGGCATAATCCTCTCGAATCCAACGCTCAATCTCGGCATACTCGGTATTGACGCAAAAGACCTTAGCCGAAGAATTGACCGAGGAATTCTCATTGTCCTGGCGATACGACAACACGGCATCATGCAGGTAAACAGCCTTATCGGCGCACGCGATCACCTTAAAGGCGAATGACGTGTCCTGAAAGGATGCCCCCGGAGTCGGCAGGAACGTAATACCGTTGCGGTCAAGAAAATCGCGACGGTACACGGCCGACCAAATCGACGGCTTTTGCTTAAAGAACTGCGTCGTATCGCTCGGGTGCACCGGCTTGCCACAGTCCTTGGCTTTAAACATCTCGTGCAGCGAACGGCGCTCCTCGGGCTTAGACCAGTAGAAATCAAAGTTCGCCTTCGCAAAGTCGGCATTATTGCTATCGGCGGCCGAGACAAGCTTTTCGAGTGCGTCGGGCGCCATAAAGTCATCGGACTCCAAGATGCCAACGTACTTGCCACGCGCCATATCGAGCCCGCGGTTCATCGAGTCGCCATAGCCGCTGTTGGCCTTGTCGATCATCTTGACGCGCCTATCGCGCTCTATATACTCGCGGATAATCGCCGGCGAGTTGTCGGTCGACCCGTCGTTAATGCAGATGATCTCAATATCCTTGAGCGTCTGCGCCAGGGCGGAATCGAGGCACTCGCGCAGGTAGCGCTGAACATTGTAAATGGGAATAAGCAGCGACAGAACAGGGCTGCCAGAGGCGTTAGTAGACAAATGTGCTCCTTAGGAAATACCTGTCGTTTCATGGTATCAAAGGGTCAGCGCGCTAACGGGCGTTTATATAATCTATGGAGCTCGCAGAGGCAAACCGATAAGAAAGGACGTCATGCAGCCCAAAGCCGCACGCAACATATCCATCGAAGCGCTGCGTTTGGTCGCGGTCGTCGGCATCGCGGTGTTCCACACCTTTCAGTGGACCTTTCAAGCCGTCTGCGTCGGCGCCGTGGAATATGCCCCACTTGCGATGTTCCCCTATTCCGGCGTGCTCGGTTTTATTAACTTGCTTGGCTGCTGGGCCAACGAGGTCTTCTTTATGATCTCGGGCTATTTTCTCATCGCTTCGGCCGCGCGTGCTTGGGACGGTGGAGCAACGTGGAAGTCGCAAATGCAACGGACGGCGCAGCGCCTTGGCAAGGTCATTATGCCCACTGCGTTTTATTGCCTCGTGGCGCTCGCGTGGTCCACGGTCGTCTCCCCCATTCCCGATGTTACCCTCAACACGCACTACTGGTACACGCTAGGCCTTGAGTTTATCTGGGTCTATGCCGCTACGGTCTTCATGGCGCCATGGTTTGGACTGGCTAAGAGTCGACTCCCCCAGAAAACCCACACGACGACGGTCATCGCCGTTGGCATCTTCGCATTTGTTGTTAACGGGTATTTAGCCGCCATGAGCGCGACAAGCGGCGGTGAGTTTTCTTGGCTGCAGAAGCTCATGAGCGCCGTCACGTACGCTATCGCGTTTTTGATCGGCGGACTGCTCCGCGATGTAACCGACGCCATGGATTCGGACAGGGCGGGCGCCTTGGGCACGCGCTCGCTCGTGACGGTTTTGGTGCTCACCATCATCCTGGAAGGAGCACTCTCCTTCACCGTCGACCTCACGGCAATGGCAGTCCTCTCCTACAAATCGACCTCGCTGATCTCGTTTGCCCTCGCTGCCGCCTCCTTGCTCTTTGCGGCAACCCGACGCAGTGTCTCAGGCAATCCGCGGACTGCAGGTGTCACCGTCATCTTATCGACCGCCACGCTCGGTTTCTATGTGATGCAGTCGCTCACCAGTAGCCTGTGGCGTCCCATCTTCAATACGTTGCTCGCAAACATACTGGTCAGCCAAAACAGCCCGGCAGCTATATGCATCGTCACGGGTACCGTCATTAGCATCGTCTTTGCCTTAGTGCTCCTCATCATCGACGCAGCTAGAAGCCTTATCGCTCGCAAGCTCAAGCGACAATAGACACGCTGCCGTAAGACGCTAAAGCCGCTACAGCCGTGGCAGGTTCCTGCGTTTTATTCAAAGCTTGCCGCCAAGGTGCGCCGAGCCTTTACAATAGGACAGTCCCAAGGACGTATTCGATAGCTTCCGCGCAGCACTCGCCCGCCGCGCGTGAAAGGATATATTGCCCCATGCCTTCAACCCTCCCCGCTCCCATCGATAAGCTCGCCATCGTCGTCGTTACGTACAAGCGCCAGGAACTCCTGGCCAACTTGTTCGACTCCATGACCGAGCTCACGGCAACGCCCTGGCGCATCGTGATTGTCGATAACGAGAATTCGCGCGAGACCGAGGCCATGTGCACCGCATTCAACGAGCGCTTGGCCAACCTGTGGGGCATCGACACCGAGCAGCCCGACGCGCAGGGCGGCACCGACCGCGTCATCTACGCACCGCAGCTCGAAAACGGCGGCGGTGCGGGCGGCTTCTCCGCCGGCACTAAATGCGCCTACGACCTGGGCGCCCAGTGGTTCTGGGTGATGGACGACGACGTGCTCGTCATCCCCGAAGGCATCGAGCGCTTGGCCAAGTGGACCGACCGCTACGATGTCATCCAGGGTTCGCGCCTGGACTTCGACGGCGGCGCGTTCTTTTGGCAGTACCAACTGATCCTTTCGCTCGGCATTCCAAACCCTGTCGCCAAGTGGGATCTGGGTCCCGAGGGCTACCGCACCATGAACCAGCTGTGCTTTGAGGGCGGCATGTTCTCGCGCCGCGTGGTCGACAAGATTGGCCTGCCCGACGCGCGCTTCTTTATCTACGGCGACGATGCCTGCTATGGCTACGTGGCCAGCCAGCACTTCCCCGCCGCCGTTGTTGCCGACGTGGTTCTCAAGCGCGCCCGCGCTGTCTCTAACTGGGATATCGCCGGCAAGCGCCAGCTCAACTCTACGAGCGACACCAACCGTTACTACATCATGCGCAACCGCGGTTATCTGGCCCGCTACATGCAGATCTACGGCGACTATCACCCCGTGCTGTTCCGTCTGGGCAACGCCGCGACCTTCTGCAAGGAATTTATTCGCCTGGCCGCCGTTGACAAGTGCTTTAAGACCGGAATTCCGGCGCTGCGCCGCGGCATGAAGGACGCCCGCAAGATCATCAAGGACCCCAACTGGAAGCCCATGCCGCCCATGAAGGACACCGAGTAACGGAAGTCGGAAACACCTCGGCGCTTAAAGCCGCTGGCACACCGTAGCCACATGCTGCCCATCAAAACCGAACCCCCAGCGCATGCGACCCACGCCGGGGCGTGGCACACGGATTTCGTCGATGCCGTCGCGCTCTATGTCGAGTAGCGACTGCACGGCCAGCAATTCCAGGCCCAGCGCATCCACATCGGGGTCATACATCAAGTTAATCGTTATCAGCGGGCGCTCGTCCAGCATGCCAATCGTGTCTGCTACGTCGAACACGGCACCCGTAGGGAAAACCTGGATGTCCCAGCGACCCGCGCCACACTTTCGCCTCGAGGCAGGATTGGCATAACCCGGCAAGCCAAAGCAGAGCCCCTGCAAGAGCAGATGATATGGCAGCGGCTTATCTGGGTCGGTCTCACCGATTCCAGCATCCCCCAGGATGCGGCTTAGCGCCCGCCTCACGGTATCCTCGTTCCCACGGCACAGCCCGTCGCGAAACGCATCGACGTCTCGAATGTCTTCGGCAGCGCACTCAAACCACTCAATAATCACTAGACGCAAGGCCTGGCGAAGCTCGTTATTGGGCAATCGCAAAGCACGGAGGCGATCGCCATGCTCTGGCTCCTCAGTCATATCCGTCGTGAGAAAACCGGACAGATACAGCGCTGTCCACATGCCATCGTCAGGCGAGAAATCTGGCTCTGCAGTGCCCAAACAAAGCGGGACCTCAGCGCACCCATGGGCCTCGAGCAAATCAAACAAGACCGAAAGGCGGTCGAGATTCCACCCGGCAACTACCCTACTCAGGCAATCCGCATACCCATACAGATCGGCGCGCACAGGCGCCGTGCAGCCTCGGTCCAGAAAACCGATCACGCGCGCCGGACTCGAGCAATAGGCCCTGCCAAACCGATATCCCTCGAGCCATTCACGCGCATCCTCCAGGTATTCCTCGCGCCCAGCATGATTCAACAGAGCCTGGACCTCGGCATCCGAAAAGCCGAAACAACGGTCACACCAGGTCGAAAGCGGCGTCGTCAGACAATACGAGCAGCCATGCAAAGAAAGCGCCGCTTCGGCAGGGCCGGGACATTCCCCCATCAGACACGTCAGCCGCAACGAATCGCGCGCAGTGGCAATGACCTCGAAAAGCACGCGATCAAATATCCCTGCCGGATCGGCGCCGGAAGCGACCCTCGCGCTCGCACGGCCCAACCACGCCGCGTCGTACCCATCAACGAGCAATACAACCTGCTCATCGCAGGCCATCTCCAGCAGCTCAATGAGCACGCCAAGCACCGAGGCGACCTCGTCCTCGCTCGCCGCGCCACGCGCAACACGTTCGATGTGACGCACCTTGTCTCGAGCTAAATCCGGAGCCTCCAAAAGCGCCAGCAGGCGGGCGCACTCGTCCGAAAGAGCATCGCGCACGACGTCGGCAATAGCGGCGCCACGCCTCGCAGCGCCAGAAAAATCCAGCGATATCACCGGATAGCAAGCGTACTCATCCCGATAGCGCCCGCCGTTCGCATCCCAAATCTGAGCATCGGCAAACAAACGCTGACCAGAGCGACCGACCGCTGGACGCTCCAGAAAAGCCCTGAGCATCGACAAGTTCATGCTCTTGCCAAAACCCTCGGGTCGACAGCACACCACAACGGACGCGTCGCAGTCCAACACATCGGCAATAAACATGGTCTTGTCAACCAGCATGCAGCAACCAAGGGCCTCCGCATAGTCGTGCATGCCAATGGGCAAAACCGCATCGTCGGCACAGCCGATCAAGCGCACGCCAAAGCCAGCAGCACAATCAACATTTGCCTGTTCAGACACCAAAACGTTCCCCCTAAATCGCTGCACGATGCCAATTGTAATGACCGCCTCGCGCGTACCGACGACGCCGGGCGAACATATCGGGCAACGGTAGCAACAAGAGGTGTGAGGGGGCATAACTAATCGTTGCACAACAAAACGGGGCCCGATGCATTCGCACCGGACCCCGTCCCAACTCTTTAGTTATCTAGCAACCAAGAGGCTACTCCTCCGAGCCGTCCTCCCCAGAAGCCTTCTTCTGCTGATCGAGCTTATGCTTACCACTTACGATAGACGTAGCGCCCAGCGTGGCCAAGCTTGCACTGGCAAGGCTCGCCATCACAATCAGATCGCCCGTCTTGGGCATGTTGCCACCCGAGGACTTGGTAGTTGTAGTCGTCGTGGTCGTAGTGGTCACCGTTTTGGAGTCATTTTGCTCCTGGACCTGGTTGTCAGCACCGCTCTTGTCGTCGTCTTCGGACTGTTTCTTTTCGCCCTCGGTCTTGCTCTCGTCCTTCTTCTGACCGGACTTGTCGCCCTTCTCATCAGAGCTAGAACCCTTATCGGATTCGGTCTTCTCGGAAGCCTTGTCCTTTGAGTCGCCCTTTGCGGCCTCGGTCTTTTCCATGGAAACCTGATCAGAGTTGTCCTTGTTCTGAGTCGAGCCATTATTGACGCCAGCCATCAGCGAAGAGCCCAGCGTAGAACCAAGCTGCACGGAGAAAGAAGGCTTCTTGTCCGGCGAAGCAACGGGAGCGTCCGGCGCCTTATTCGAGTCGTCCTTGGAATCATCGGAATCAGGCGTTACATCAGAGCCGGAGCCATTGTTAGAGCCGGTGCCAACGGACGAATCGCTCGAGCCGGTAGATGAGTTAGAGGTGTCAGCGTCGGTCGAACCAGAAGCGTCGCTGTCCGTATTGCCGACAGAGCTTGAAGACGAATCGCCCGCAGCAGAGCCGTTCGAATTGGAGCCGTTCGGGGCAGAGCCGTCGTTGGTAGTGCCGCCAGCAGAGCCATTACCGTCAGCATCGGTCGAGGGCGCATCCATCCTGTCATCGTTGACATCGTCACTCGAGCCGTCATTCGAATCAGGTGTCGGCGAGGGCGCCGGCGTAGGCTCGGGCTGCTCGGGCTTGTTGTCCTTCGCAGCGGCAGCCTCGTCCTCGGCGATATAGACCAGGCAGTCCTTTAGCTCGTTGCGGTAGCGGTTCTTCCAGCCCTCGTGGTACTGGGGCTGGCTTGCATACTTGGTCGCCACGTTATTGACCACGCTGCTGGAAAGCGCCGTCACAAACTCGCGGTCGGACATATCGTTGGAAAGATTCGCCCAGCGGAAAAAGTCCCTGCAGCCACCAGTGCCGCACATGTTGGTAATGCTCCACACCATGCCCTTGACGCAATCGGCGCGGCCCGAAATATCAATACCCAGGCCGCTCTTGAGCCACGCCTCGGTAACCGCATAGTACGAGTTGTACGCATAGGCATCTTGAAGTGCTGAGAACTCAACAGGATCGGTGTTGTACGCACCTTGGAAGGCATCCTGCGCGATATGGCCCAGCTCGGTGAGCTGTCCGTTCTCGTACATGGCATTGCTCGCGTTGGAAACCTCGCTGCCGCGATCAATCGCATCCTTGAGCATGCCGTACTTGGCAGAATCGTAGTTGTAAACCTGCTTCATAAACGGAATGAGCGACCAACGACGGTCGAACTGGTAATAGCCCAGCGCGTTGTAGCCGTCACCATACGAAAAGCCCTGGTTATAGTTGCCATGGCTCTCATATTTGGTGAAGTACTTCATCTCGGGAGTCACGTTGACAAACGAGACACCCTGAACCGACCTCAACACGCCCGAGAAGGACTGTTGGGTGTAAAGGCCCTTATCGATATCGGTGGCATCCGAGGCAACGCCCGGCGTGGGCTCCTCAGCAGCGGCGGGTGCCGGCGCGGAAACGGCGCCAAACGAAAGCGCCAGCGTCAGGCCCGCGACAATAGCAGAATGCTTGGGCTGCATAAGATCCTCCCTGCATTGGTGTAGTTAAAGTTCAGTTTGCAAAGATAAAAGTAAGTATTGCAGCTCGCCCGTTGTTACACAACAACCCCTCGGTAAACGGCAACAACCCTCCGCGAAATCTTAAGGAATTAAACAAACTGGTCGTCGGGCGCCATCAGAAGCTCGCCGTATCGCTCCATCAGCCCGTCCCTCAACTGACAGAAAGCGGGGATATAGACGTTCAAGATGCGCTGAATCAAATCTTGAGCGAGCTTGTTGTCGTAGATATGGACGTTCGTATTGCGGTCTCTGAGCATGTCTAGCCAGGCCGCCTCATCAATAAAGTCGTAGAATCGGTACGACTCCTTCAAGATGGCACGAGGAGACCCCGACGCGGCAAGCGTGGCGCCCTCATACTCGAGCAGACGCTTAAGGAGCTTCCAGCTAAGTTCAAATTGAAGATTGAACTTATTAATCAATCCACTCTGAACAAAATCATTGTTGAGATCCTGATTGGGCGCATCCTCAAGATTCGCCAAGGCGCTAACAAAGTTCTCATATTTTTTCATACAGAATCACACCATCCCTGGCAATCTCATCGAGCAATTGCTGCGATAGGGACTCGTCGAGATTGACGACATCTACATCTAAAAGAGTATCAAGATGTTCCTCGATCAAATATGAGAAACGGCCGAAATCCCGGCAACCTGCTACGGCGATGTCAATATCGCTCTTGGGCAAGTTGTCGCCTCGAGCACGAGAACCAAACAACACGACCTTCTCGGCGTCACATTCCCGAGCAAAAACTTCGATTTGCTTGTACACCTTGTCGAGAGATGCCATTTGCACCCCTACAGCTTGATGTCAAAGTTGATCTCGGGGACGGCGGCCAGGTCGGCCAACGTCACGCCGTCGACGTACTTTTCGATCACGTCATCCAGACCGCGCCAGAACTTGACGGTCGAGCACAAATCGCTACGGGTGCAGCTGTTGTCGATGCCATCGCACGCCACCGGAGCCGTGCTGCCCTCGACGGCACGCAGGATGTCGCCGGCACGCACCTCGGCCGGGTCCTTAGCCATCATGTAGCCGCCGCCCTTGCCGCGCACGCTCTTAAGCAGGCCCGCCTTCATAAGCGGACGAACCAGCTGCTCCAGATACTTTTGCGAAATATGCTCGCGGTCAGCGACCTCGCGAAGGGCAATCTTGCCCTCGGCGTCACCAAGCGCTGCGATATAGATCATCAGACGGAGGGCATAGCGGCCCTTGGAAGAAATGAGCATACCTACCCTCCCATCGCATCTGGGACAACATAACCAGGTTTGTTTGTCCCAAATTTAAAGTAAGTGGGACAAACACAACAGGTTATTTTGTCCCAGAATTTGAAAAGTCGAGTGGATTAGTCGGGTTTTCCCTTGACTAACGCCGAACCCATAGTAACTTTATTCCGAGAAGATTCCTAGGGTTTAGTACACCTATGAGTACACCATATACAGAGAGGGACAGCATGAGCGCAAATCCGCTGCTTTCCATCGAAGGTCTGACCGCCTCCGTGGACGAGAAGACCATCCTCCACAACGTCAACCTCAACGTCGCCGCCGGCGAGACCCACGTGTTGATGGGTCCCAACGGCGCCGGCAAGTCCACCCTCGGCCACCTGGTCATGGGCGACCCCGTTTACACGGTCAACGACGGCCGCATCGTCTTTGACGGCCAGGACATCACCGAGCTCACCACCGACAAGCGCTCGCGCGCCGGCCTGTTCCTGAGCTTCCAGGCCCCGGTCGAGATTCCGGGCGTGCCGCTGTCGAGCTTTTTGCGCGCCAGCATCGCCGGCCGCCCCGGCCTGGAGATGAAGGGCAAGGAGTTCCGCCGTCGCGTCAAGGAGCTCGCGGCCGAGCTCAACATGGATACCGCCTACCTCAACCGTGAGCTGGGCGTGGGCTTCTCGGGCGGCGAGAAGAAGAAGGTCGAGATGCTCCAGCTTTTGCTGCTGCAGCCCAAGCTCGCCATCCTGGACGAAACCGACTCAGGCCTGGACGTCGACGCCCTGTCAACCGTCAGCCACGGCATGGACGCCTACCGCAAGAGTTGCGACGGCTCCATGCTCATCATCACGCACAACACGCGCATCCTGGAGCACCTGGATGTCGACCGCGTCCACGTTATGGTCAAGGGCCACATCGTGCGCGAGGACGACGCCTCGCTCATCCCCTGGATCGACAAGAACGGCTTTGAGACCTTCGAGCGCGAGGCCGCCGAGCAGCGCACCCAGGTCGAGGCCGCCGCTGCCGAGCAGCAGGCGTAAAGGGGCGACGCAATGACCAAGAACCGCACCGAGGTCGCGGACATCGACCGCAGCCTCTACGACTTCACCTATGGCGAGGAGGGATTCGAGCGCCTCGACGCCGGCATCACGCCCGACATCGTGCGCGAGATCAGCGCCAAGAAGGACGAGCCGCAGTGGATGCTCGACCTGCGCCTCAAGTCCCTCGAGATCTTCAACCGCTTCCCGGATCCGACGTGGGGCCCCTCCATCGAGGGCCTGGACATGGACAACATCGTCACCTACGTCAAGCCCAACACCGACCAAAAGCACGACTGGGAGTCGGTGCCCGACGACATCAAGAACACCTTTGAGCGCCTAGGTATCCCCGAGGCCGAGCGCAGCTACCTGGCGGGCGTCGGCGCGCAGTACGACTCCGAGCTCGTCTACCACAACATGCAGGACACCGCGTCCAAGATGGGCATCGTCTACTCCGGCATCGAGGAGGCCCTGCACGACCCGCAGTGGGAGCCGCTCATCCACGAGAAGTTCATGACGCTCATCCCGCCCACCGACCACAAGTTTGCGGCCCTGCACGGCGCCGTGTGGTCGGGCGGCTCGTTTGTCTACGTGCCCAAGGGCACCAAGTTGGACTTCCCGCTGCAGAGCTACTTCCGCCTTAACGCCAAGGGCGCCGGCCAGTTTGAGCACACGCTCATCATCGTCGAGGACGATGCCGACCTGCACTTCATTGAGGGTTGCTCCGCGCCCAAGTACAACGTGGCCAACCTCCACGCCGGCGCCGTCGAGCTCTTTGTGGGCAAGCGTGCGCACCTGCGCTACTCGACCATCGAGAACTGGTCCAAGAACATGTACAACCTCAACACCAAGCGTGCGCGCGTGGACGAGGACGGCGACATCGAGTGGATCAGCGGCTCCTTCGGCAGCCACGTGGGCTACCTCTACCCCATGAGCGTGCTCAACGGCCGTCGCGCCCGCTCGAGCTTTACCGGCATCACCTTTGCCGGCGCCGGGCAGAACCTCGACACCGGCTGCAAGGTCGTGCTCAACGCGCCCGAGACCTCGGCAACCGTCGAGACCAAGGGCATCTCCAAGAGCGGCGGCATCCAGACCTTCCGCAGCTCCATCGTGGCCACGCCCAAGGCCGAGGGCTCCAAGGCAACCGTGAGCTGCCAGTCGCTCATGCTCGACGACCAGAGCCGCTCCGACACCATCCCCGCCATGGACATCCGCGCCAAGAATGTCGACATCGGCCACGAGGCCACCATCGGACGTATCGGCGACGACAAGGTGTTCTACCTGATGAGCCGCGGTATCTCGGAGGAAGAGGCCCGTACCATGATCGTCAACGGCTTTGCCAACCCGGTCTCCAAGGAGCTGCCGTTGGAGTACGCCGTCGAGATGAACAACCTGATCAAGCTCGAGATGGAAGGAGCGATCGGATAATGAAACAGACCACCAACACCGCTGCTACCACCCTTGAGCAGGTTAATGCGATGCCGGCTGCCACTTGGGGTTGGCTCAAGATGAACCAGACCAAGCTTGAGCTTTCGGACGAACTTGCCGCCGCCCCCGCCGAGGCCGTTGAGGTTGAGGGCCTGGACGAGCAATTTGCTGGCGCTGCCGACGCGTTTAACGCCGCCATGGACGCCATGGCCGAGCGCTTCCCCGAGCGCCGTGCCTCCGCCCCCGGCGACGCCGCCGACCGCGCACGCATCACGCCCGAGACCGAGCTCGACGTGCCCGCCACCTCCGTCTACCAGGCCAGCGCCATCAAACTCGAGGAGGAGCTCTCCCCTGCCGAGGCCTTCGAGAGCGGCATGGGCGAGGCTGCCTACACCTATCTGACCGACCACGCCACCAAGTGCATCGTCATCGACGTGCCCGCATACCAGCACGCCACGGTTACCGTGCGCGTGAGTGGCATCGACGCGGCTGCCGCCATCGCCGCTATCGATGTCGTCGCCCGCCCGCAGGCAACGCTCGACCTGTGCATAGCCCTGGACTCCCCCGTTGCCGGCCAAGGCGTCGTGGGCTCCGTGCTACGCGTGTGCGCCCACGAGTACGCCACCGTCAACGTAACCTGCACGCAGACGCTCGACGATAGCTGGATCGCGCTCGACGACACCGGCCTGTTCCTGGACGAGGGTGCGCGCGTCAACGTGCAGCACACCGTCCTGGGCGCCGGCGCCAGCGCCACCGGCCTTGCCGGCGACCTTCTAGGCGATACCGCCAAGGTCACCATCGATACTGACTACCTGGGCGCCCGCGAGCAGGTGCGCGACTTTAACTACGAGCTGCGCCACCGCGGTCGCAAGACCGAGTGCGAGATCGACGCCAACGGCGTGCTGACCGGCACGTCCAAGAAGGTCTACCGCGGCACCATCGACCTCGTGCACGGCTGCAAGGGTGCAACCGGCACCGAGCGCGAGACGGTGCTTTTGGCCAACAAGGGCGTCGACAACAAGACCGTCCCCGTCATCCTCTGCGACGAGGACGACGTCGCCGGCAACCACGGCGCCACCATCGGCCACGTCCGCGACGAGCAGTTGTTCTACCTCGCCTGCCGCGGCCTTGACCAAAACGCCGCCGAGGACCTGTTCATCCGCGCCAAGTTGGAGGATGCTGCGCTTTCCGCCACTGACGAGCGCACCCGCGCCGCCGTCGTCCGCTTGGGCAACAACCTGATCGACAACTTTGAAGAGGAGCTCGCATGATCGACACCGAGCACGTTAAATGCGACACCTGTACCGCACCGGAGCCTATGGAGCTCGACGCCAGCGACGAGGCCTCGCGCGGCTGGCCTACCGTCGACATCGAAACCAATCCCTACAAGGCGCAGTTCCCGCTGTTCCAGCAGCACCCCGAGATCGCCTTCCTCGATAGTGCCGCCACCGCCCAGCGCCCTGCCTGCGTGCTCGACGCCGAGCGCGACTTCTATCAGCGCATGAATGCCAACCCCCTGCGCGGCCTGTACTCGCTGTCCGTCGAGGCCACCGAGGCCATCGCGAAGGTCCGCCAGCAGATCGCCGACCTCATCGGCGCTCCCCAGGCCAACGAGGTCGTCTTCACCCGCAACACGAGCGAGTCGCTCAACCTGGTCGCCAAGAGCTTTGCGCCCACAGTGCTCGAACCGGGCGACGAGGTCGTTATCACCATCATGGAGCACCACTCCAACCTAATTCCGTGGCAGCAGGTCTGCCGCGAGACCGGCGCCAAGCTCGTCTACCTCTACCCCACCAAGACCGGCCAGCTCACCACCGAGGAGGTTCTTGCCAAGGTGGGCCCCAAGACCAAGATGCTGGCCGTGGGACAAGTCTCCAACGTGCTAGGCGTCGAGAACCCGGTCAAGAACCTCGGCAAGCTCGTGCACAAGTACGGCGGCTACCTGGTCGTCGACGGTGCGCAGTCGCTGCCGCACATGCCGGTCGATGTGGCCGACCTGGGCGCCGACTTCTTTGCCTTTAGCGCACACAAGGCCATGGGCCCCATGGGCATTGGCGTGCTGTGGGGCAAGATGGACCTGCTCAACGCCATGCCGCCCATGCTTACCGGCGGTGAGATGATCGACTCGGTCACCGAGCAGGATGCCGTCTGGGCGCCCGTCCCCGAGAAGTTCGAGGCCGGCACGCAGGACGCCGCCGGCATCTTCGCCACGGGTGCGGCACTCGACTACCTGGTCAACACGGTGGGTTACGAGAACATCCAGGCACGCGAGCAGGCACTCGTCCACTACCTGATGGGCGAGCTCATGCAGCTCGACTTTGTCCAGATCATCGGCTCCATCTATTGGGACAACCACCACGGCGTTGTAAGCTTTAACGTCAAGGGCATCCACCCGCACGACGTCGCGAGCATCATGGACATGGACGGCGTCTGCATCCGCGCCGGCCACCACTGCGCGCAGCCGCTGCTCACCTGGCTGGGCGTCGAGAACCTTGCTTGCTGCCGCGCCAGCGTGGCCTTCTACAACGACAAGGCCGACATCGACAAGTTCATCGCCGGCCTGCATCACGTTTGGAGCACGTTCAATGGGTAATCTGTACACCTCCATCACATTTATGGAGCACAACTCGCACCCCGACTATAAGTACGAGATGGATGCTCCCACGCACGAGCACGACGGCATCAACCCCAGCTGCGGCGACGAGCTCACCTTGCAGCTGCGCGTCGAGAACGGCGTGATCGAGGAGGCCTCCTTTACCGGCCACGGCTGCGCCATCAGTCAGGCCAGCGCCGACATCATGGCCGACCTCATCACCGGCGAGACCGTCGAGGAAGCTCGCCGCCTAGCAGAGCTCTTCCTCGCCATGATCCGCGGCGAGAAGCTCTCCGAGGAGGACCTGGAAGACCTGGACGAAGCCGCCCAGCTCCAGGACATCTCGCACATGCCCGCCCGCGTCAAATGCGCCGAGCTCGCCTGGCGCACCCTCGACGGCATGCTCGAGGGGCAAACAAACCAGTAGTTTATGCCCCGAATCCAAGTTTTTTGATTGCCGAGCCGCCCGATACGGGCGGCTCTGTTTTTACCTAATGAGCGCGAACGCACAAAGTCCGCGCGTCCGGCGCCCCGTCTGACATTTGCTACACAGCCAGACGCGAGCACGGGCGTTTTCCACAGCACCAAAGGCCTGCGGCAGGGCCCCGGGCCCGCCAAGCAATGCGCCAAGCCCCGTTCTGCGAAGCCCCGACTCACTTCGCGCCTGCCGCAGACGGGTACCATAGGGAGCGGCGTGCATTTTTGCGAGTATTCAGCATGCAAAGCTGTGTGCATACGCATCGGAAGCGTTAATCAACGTCTTTAGGCGCATATATATTGTGTTTTAGAACAGACATCGCGGTCTGACGGGACGCAGGCACGTGCTTCAAGGGCGCAACGACAGGGATCAATAGCTTCGGGGCCCGCATGTTGCAAGATTGCGGCGGTGCCGACAGCACCACGATGCTGAAAACTCCGTTTTTTGCACGGCGCAGACAGGGGTAGGCACGGGCAAACCCGGACTGAGCTGTTTTTTATGCAAGATGGCGATTTTTCTATGCATATTAAGAAGTGCAGTTACCGTACCAAGCTTTTGAACGCTGGTTGCAGCGTATGGACGACTCCAGCTGCAGTGAACAGACGACCCTACATCACGTTTCCGCCAGCCCTCATCGCCGTTCGCGCGCGGGCGCGCACGATACGAGAGACGGTACTTTTGCCAATCCCGGTATACCGCTCAATCTGGCGCACCGTAAAACCGGCATTGTTCAATCCAACAATAACGGTATCGCGCTGCGCCGTCGGTGCAGTTTTAATCCCGTTGAGAGGAACCCCGAGGCTCTTCGCCAACTTGCCGGCAAAGGCGTGGCGTTCCCACTCCGTCTCTTTCATATCGCCCAGCGCTAGCTCGCCGCCGTCGGGCGTCGAAAGCGAATGGGCAATAAAGCCCTCGGCAGAACCAAAAAGCTCAAGCACGCAAGAAGGATCAGAAAATCCCCTCGCGACATCAGCCGCGTCACCGTCGTAAGCGCGCAAATGCTCGGCAAAGCTGCTCCAGGGATAACGCTCGATTAAGCTGATGCCCGCCTCCTGCGGATCAGCGTGTACGGAGCGAATAGCCTCCATCACCTGCCAGTCGGTATCGAGCGAGCGCCGGTCAAAACGGTTCTGGAACAGATGGCCTGTGCGCCTCGTGCGTTTATTGAACCGCCGCGCGTACGTCAAAAGCAGTCGGTGCATCGCCGCGCTCATCCTGTCCTCGTAATCTGCAAGCACCAAATGCACGTGATTGCCCATAAGGCACCAGGCGATAACCGTCACACCCTCCTCCCGGCAGCAGTCGCGCATCAGCTCCAAAAACTCCCACCGGTCTTCATCGCCCTCAAAGACGAGCTGCTTGCCCGCACCGCGAGCACAGACATGGTAAAAGCCGGTAACCGTTCTCCAAACGCGCTGCATGGCGCTCCCTTCGCCGGGATCTGCTTGCCATCCAATACAGCACGATTGAAGCGTGCCATCAAAACATTCACGCAAAACAATACACTCGCGCGGCCAAAGGCAGCAAACAGGCGGCGAACGGCACCGTTGCAACAGGTCAACCCCTGCAACGCTTACAAGAGCTGACCAAAAGCTTGCCAAAGACGGACCCCCTCTATGGAAGTTCGCGACCACAGAACATAGAGTTAAATCGTTTCAATTAAAACTTCCGGACTTCTCGCTACGAAAACTGAGCCGTTCGCCGAATATTCCGTGCATTTCGCGGTATTATAGGGGCTGCATGTCATGTCCCTTTCGAAGGGTCGCCCGGCAATCGCCAGCCACGACCCCCAGACGGGACGCCAACACGATAGAGAGGAGAGGCATGCAGTACTCACAGGAAGTGGAGAACATGTGCCCCGTTGCCAAGGGTGCATACCACGGCCCCGCACCCATCCCCGAGGAGGGCAAGTGGGTCCAGGCTAAGGAGATTTCCGACATCTCCGGTCTTACGCACGGTGTGGGTTGGTGCGCACCTCAGCAGGGCGCCTGCAAGCTCACGCTGAACGTCAAGGACGGCATCATCGAGGAGGCCCTCGTTGAGACCATCGGCTGCTCGGGCATGACCCACTCTGCCGCCATGGCTTCCGAGATCCTTCCCGGTAAGACCATCCTCGAGGCCCTCAACACCGACCTCGTCTGCGACGCCATCAACGTTGCTATGCGTGAGATCTTCCTGCAGATCGTTTACGGCCGCAGCCAGACCGCGTTCTCCGAGGGCGGCCTGCCCGTGGGCGCCTCCCTCGACGACCTCGGCAAGGGCCTTCGCTCTCAGGTCGGCACCATGTTCGGCACCAAGGCCAAGGGCGCTCGTTACCTCGAGCTCGCTCAGGGCTACGTCACCCGCATGGCTCTCAACGACAAGAACGAGATCATCGCATTCGAGTTCCTGAACCTCGGCAAGTTCACCGACGCCGTCAAGGCCGGCAAGACCCCCGAGGAGGCCATCGCTGGCGCTATGGGCCACTATGGTCAGTGGGAGAACGCTGCCAAGTACATCGACCCGCGCACCGACGAGGAGACTCATTCCGTCGCCAGCGTGTTCCCGGTTCACGAGTAGAAAGGGAGGGAAATAACTATGACTGTTACGTTCGAAGGTTACGAGCGCCGCGCTGACAAGATCAACAAGTGCCTCGCCGACAACGGCATCGCCTCCCTCGAGGAAGCTCTGCAGATCTGCACCGACAAGGGCTTCAACCCGCGTGAGATCGTCAACAACACCCAGTCCATCGCCTTCCAGAACGCTGAGTGGGCCTACACCCTCGGCTGCGCTCTCGCTGTCAAGCGTGGCGCCAAGTCCGCTTCTGAGGCTGCCGCCATCATCGGCGAGGGCATCCAGGCCTTCACCGTTCCCGGCTCCGTCGCCGAGGACCGCAAGGTCGGTCTGGGCCACGGCAACCTGGGCGCTATGCTGCTCTCCGACGACACCGAGTGCTTCGCCTTCCTGGCCGGCCACGAGTCCTTCGCTGCCGCTGAGGGCGCTATCGGCCTGGCTCTGAACGCCAACAAGGCTCGCAAGAAGCCGCTGCGCGTTATCCTCAACGGTCTGGGCAAGGACGCCGCTCAGATCATCGCCCGCATCAACGGCTTCACCTATGTGAAGACCCAGTTCGACTACTACACGGGCGAGCTCAAGGTCGTCGAGACCATCCCCTACTCCGATGGTCCCCGCGCTGCCGTTAACTGCTACGGCTCCGACGACGTCCGCGAGGGCGTTGCCATCATGTGGCACGAGAACGTCGACATCTCGATCACCGGTAACTCCACCAACCCCACGCGCTTCCAGCACCCCGTCGCTGGCACCTACAAGAAGGAGCGCATCGAGGCTGGCAAGAAGTACTTCTCCGTCGCTTCTGGTGGCGGCACTGGCCGCACCCTGCACCCGGACAACATGGGCGCCGGCCCTGCCTCTTACGGCATGACCGACACCATGGGCCGTATGCACTCCGACGCCCAGTTCGCCGGTTCTTCCTCCGTGCCTGCGCACGTCGACATGATGGGTCTCATCGGCATGGGCAACAACCCCATGGTTGGTGCCACCGTCGCCTGCGCTGTCGCCGTCGAGGAGGCCCTCAAGGCCTAATCGCGCCCGCGCGATGCTCATATAGTTGAGCTTTGGAGCCGCTACCTTTCGAGGTAGCGGCTCTTTTTGTTTGCCCCGTCTCAAATTGGTTACTCTTATTAAAGGGTCCGATGTATCAGTTGTGGTGAAATACGGACTGAATTGCATCCATACAGGCCAAAACAGTCCGTATTCCACCGCAACTTATCAAATGGGCCGACCGAAGTGGCCGAGTCCACCTGACGCCCACCTGCCATATTTGCCCTTTACCGATTTGCCGGGTCTTTGCGGCCCCATTGCCGATCACCCGTGCGACAATGCGCCGGACGAGAAAGGAATCCGATGGAATCGACTGATGTACTGGTAATTGGATCTGGCATTGCGGGCCTTTGTGCCGCAATCGAAGCGGCACGCACGGGCGCAACCGTCGCTGTGGCAAGCGCCGGCAAGACCATGAGTGGATCGAGCTTCTTCCCTGGAACCTGGGGCCTAGGGCTTATCGGACCCGTTAACGAAGACGACGAACAAGACCTCATCGACACCATCCAGACCGTCGGCGGCGGTGTCGCCGACCCCGAGCTTGTCCAGACGTTTGTCCACGGCATTCCCCAGGCAATTGAATGGCTCGAGCAAGACCTGGGCGTTGAGCTCAAGCGTCCGCAAAACGCTGAGAGCGCTCAGCAAAAGCAGTTTATCCCCTGCTTTGACCACAAGACGCGCATGTGGCGCGGCCTCACCCGCAAGCCCCTTGAGGACGCTCTGACAGCCCGGATCGAGTCGCTCGGCATTCGCCTGCTCCCCCGCCATGAGCTTATCGACCTTATTGAGGACACGAACGGCAGAATCACCGGAACCGTGCTCTACAACCTCACCGAAGATCGAATCGTGCCCTTTGCTACCAAAGCCACGATCATCGCAGCCGGTGGCACGGGTGGCCTGTTCGAGCGAAGCCTCACTTCCGCCGACGTGCTCAGCTCATCACAGGCCATCGCGCTGGCGCACGGCGCATCGCTTACTAATATAGAGTTCATGCAGATGATGTCCGGCTTCATCGAGCCCAAGCGCAACCTTGTCTTTAACGAGAAGACCTGGCGCTACGTACATGTAGACCAGCCGGCAGATATTGCCGACGACAAGCTGGACGACCTGCTCGAGCAGCGCTCTGGATATGGTCCCTTCACGTCACGCTTGGCCTCCCGCGCTATCGATCTCGTCATCGATCAGGCAGGTGTCGAAGGCCTGGCACTCCACTACGACTTCCCCCGCGAGGATGTCCCAGAGTTTGTGCAGACCTTTGCCACCTGGCTGCAAGACGAGCACGGCATCGCCCCGACTGACGAGATGCGCGTTGCGATGTATGCCCACGCCGCTAACGGCGGCATCAAGATCGATAAGACCGCGTACACGGGCGTTGAGGGTCTCTACGCTTGCGGCGAGGCGACAGGCGGCATGCACGGAGCCGACCGCATTGGTGGCTTGTCAAGCGCCAACGGCATCGTGTTCGGGCGCATCGCAGGCGCATCGGCAGCCCTTGCAGCGCAGAAAGAGCCTAAGACAGCCCTGAAGGCGGATATCGCCCTCCCCCAGCACGGCATTGCCACAACAGATGCCGAGCGCCTGACCCGCAGCCTTAAGCACACGATGAGTACCTATTGCATGATCAACCGCACCGAAACAGGCCTATCCGAAGCACTACACGAGCTTGAGGGCTTGAAGACGGAGGCAACGACCTTGAGCACACAGAAAGCCCAGGACAGCGAAATCGCTGCCCTCGCCCGCCTTCAGTCGCAGATTCAACTAGCACAGGAAATGGTCAAAGCCATGCGCAAGCGAACCGAAAGCCTCGGATCGCACTATCGAACGGACTAAACTGGACACCCATCTAAAGCAGAACACACCTAATCGATATCTATGGGCCCCGTGAGCTCGAGGTGGCACGGGGCCTATTCGTGTCCGCACGGCAGCGTATCCTAATTCTGAATACAGAGCGGGCAAAGCCCGCACAGACAATAGACCAGCGAGGAGGAGATATGGACAGTAGTGATATCGAGAAGTGGCGTGTCAAACTTGATAGCTACGCCAATGTGGAAGACGGCGTTGAGTATTGGCTCGCACGCGATTTAATGGAACCCATGGGGTACACTCGATGGGAGAACTTCGCCGAAGTTGTTAAGAGGGCAACAGTCTCATGCGAAACAAACAAAACTCCAGTTGATTCCCATTTTCGTGACACCACGAAAATGGTAACTGCCGGTGTCGCCGCTCGCGCGGTTAAAGACTACAAACTTACGCGCTATGCATGCTATTTAATCGCACAGAACGGAGATTCAAACAAGCCAGAGATCGCGCTCGCCCAGGCATACTTTGCCGTGCAGACGCGCCGCCAAGAGCTCATAGAGCAGCGCTTCGCAGAGATTCAGCGCTTGCAGGCGCGCCACTCGCTATCCGATTCAGAGAAACAGCTCTCGGGTATTGCGTTCAAACGCGGCGTGGACTCCAAAGGATTCGCGATCATCAAGTCGAAGGGCGATGAGGCGTTATTCGGCGGCAGAAGCACGGCGGAAATGAAGCAGCAGCTCGGCGTACCCAAGAGCGCGGCATTGGCGGACAGGTTAGCCGATGTCCTCATCAAAGCAAAGGACCTTACGAACTCGATGACGGCCTTCAACGCCGAGGAACACGACCTGTACGGCCTGGACCAGATCAAGCAAGAGCACGTCGAGAACAACACAAGCGTGCGTGGCAGCCTCATCGACCGCGGAATTGTCCCCGAGAACCTACCGCCTGCCGAGGATACAAAAAAGCTCGAGCGTCGCGTGAAGGCAGACGAGAAGAAACTCAAGGAGGGTACTGACGGTTTTACCGATCCCCAGGGTAGGCTCGATCTGTGAAAGCGGCTGTGCCCTTTCGGGTTCGACCCCATGCGAGGTCAACAAAAAAGCGACCAGCCGAAGCCAGTCTCTTTAACATGCTTTAGTGGGCCGTCAGGGGGTCAGCCTGCTGCGCAGGCGGCCGCTGCGGCGCCAAGGCGCCTTGCGCGCTACGCTGGTAAATGCTTACGTATTTCCTCAGCTCCGCGCCCTTACGGGTTCGACCCCATACGAGGTCAACAAAAAAGCGACCAGCCTGAGCCAGTCGCTTTAACAATCTTTGGGTGGGCCGTCAGGGGGTCGAACCCTGGACCTTGGGATTAAGAGTCTTGAACGTGATGTTATGGAGTGCCTTGTAGCAGCAAAATCGCAGGTAGTTATGTTTCCACACGCTCTCACCGCACTGAAACTGCATTGCAGAACGGATATTGACGGATATCTGGCAATGCATAAAGCCCCTCCCCGGCAGTTCATGCCGGGGAGGGGCTGCATCTATCAATTTCTAAAGTCTTTTTGGCTGCCGACGCGCACGATTGCCCATCCGAGAAGACCGGTCAGCAGTCCTGCAGCAGCGCCGACAATAAAACAGATATCAAATGGATTCATATGCACACCTATCGATAGAGTTGCTTGACGAGCGCTTGGCCGATGGCGACGTTGGTGTCGCGGCCCTGGTATCCGTCCGCACCCGATGATCCGCACGAGATACCTTGAGCGATGAGCCACTGCTGGTGTTTGAAGACCGTTCCCGAACCCATCTGTCGCGCCTGAACACCGCCGACCACGGGATAGACTTTGCATCCGACCTTGTCCTGCAGGGCGCGGACGGCATTCGAGCCAACCCCGCCCTTGACGTACTCGATTACGCCGCGGTCGCATGCCCAAAGGTATCGCTCATTCGCCGGCCATTGACCGGAGATCACGCCATCGGCAGTCGTGCCGAGCTGGCATTGCAGCTCCTTGGCCATCTTCGGGCCGAAATATCGCGTGTCTCCGAGGCTCGGGACCGTATTGTCCGCGACTTCCGTATTTGACCCATTCAGTGTCTTGCCGTCGCCAAGCCAGTAGAGCGTGCCGTCCCATGGGTAGCTGTAGTACGCCTTGATGTTGGACTCGCGCCCGGTCTGGTCGCCCTTGGTGCCGGTGACGGTCCCCTTTTCAGAAATGGAGAATTGGGCCAAGAGGTCGCCGCGAGCGGATCCATAGGGAGAGACGCACACGGCGGTGTGGCACTTCTCGTTGAGGTAGATGTCTCCACGCTGGGCGGACTTGACGCCCATCTTACGCCAGCCGAAAAGGCCCGTCTTGAGCAGCTGCTCCCGCATGTTTCCGGTATACGAGGCTCCGAAGGTATTGACGCCGACCGCGCGGAGGGCGGTCACTACGGCCGAGGAACAGTCGCGATCGCCACCGGCAATAGTGACGGTGGTGCCGTCGGACAGACAAATCGTCTCGGTCGTTCCGTCCCCCATGCGGTTGGCCTGCGAGTATCCGTGACCGCCGCCCCCATCATGGGAGACGAGGTGTTCCATGACCTGCGCGAAGGCCTCGCGCTGTGTGATGGCCATGGCCTACTCAACCGCCTTGGCGTCATATGCGGCATGGGGCTCGCTGTACGACATGGCACGCTTCGAGTCCGACGCGCCCTTGGTGGTCGGATCGACGATCACGCCGAAGCCGGCGAGAACGGTCAGGATGATTCCGACGAGCTGGATGAGCGACCCCTGGGAGATAGGCGCCACGACTCCGAGGATTCCGAGCACCTGATAGGCTGCGCTGATTACGGCGGCGGCCAATGCCGCGAGCGTCTGCTTATTCTTGAAGCGAAGGGCCCAGTTGATTTTCATTTTTCAGCTCCTAATCTGACCCGCCGATACCGTGATGCAGGTCGTAATTCTTCTCGACGCGGTCGAGCCGGTTGAACAAGGTGATGATCTGTTGCTCGACCTTCGTGAGGCGCTCGCCGTGGTCGTCGAGCTTGCGGTTGATCTCCTTGACGCCATCCTTGATCTCGCTCGTGTCGCCGCAAAGGCTGTCGAGCTTGTCTTCGGTCCGCTGCTCCTTGGCAGACGATGTTTTGGATACGGAGACGCGCCCGATGAAGAACGTGACAATCACAACGGCGGCCGAGAGGACCGACGTTGCCTCCCCGATGCTCAGCGCCGGCACCCTAAACCTCCTCCGCGTACTCTTCTCCGACGATCTCCTCATATTCGTCGCATGTGATCCACTTGCAGGCCACGGCTCGATGCACCATGGCCTTGGTCCAGAGGCCGCGCTCGTAGTAGCGCCTCACCTTGTCATAGTTCTTCGAGTGCGCCGCCGTGGTTGCAGCCTTGACGCGTCCCGCCATTACTGTTCACCCCCGACCGTCATCATCAGGTAGTCGATGTTTGCCGTGTTGGTCTCGGTTTGGCTGGGCTCGGCGACCTTCTCGCGCATCTGCTCAAGCAGCTTGTCCACGTCCGGGGCCTCACCCTTTCCGTAGGCGGCGACGGCCGCGGTGTAGGCGAGCTTTCGCGCCTTCCGCTCAACGTACTCGTCATCGTCGATAACGCCCGCGTCGTGCGCCGCGTCGGGGTCGCCGATCTGCGACAGCAGATCGCGCAGGGCGTTGACCTCGGCCATGGTGCCGTCTTGAAGCTCGTTGGGGCGCGGCATGTCTTCCTCAGTGTCCATGCGGACTCCTCTCTTGTCGGGGAATGTGTCGCCATCGTATTGGCGCCGTGAGATTGCCGGGCCGCTTCGATGGGCGCAAAGAAAGAAGGCGCGCCGCGGCACGCCTTCGATGCTTCTGTTATTTCGCGGCCGCTTCGCTTAGGCCGCTGCTTTGAGTTGCCGGTTCTCCGCTATTGCGAGGGCTTGCCTCCGCTTGAATCGTCCCTCGGGTTGGCCTGCATTGAGCACCCCCCCCCTCCCGCGCGAGATTTTCGAACAGGCTGTGGTACAGCGCGTCCATGGCCAAAACGCTGCGGTGCGCGTCCAGCCGCTTCATGCCGCCGCGCCAGCTCTGGTAGCTCCGCTCAACCTGCTCGGGGGTCATGACGCCATCGGCGACCATGCGGGCCATCTTCTTCAGCTTGCGGCGCTCGCGCGTGATGGAGTCGCGGCACGGCTTCACGACTATGCGGCCCGTCTCCGTGTAGAAGATGCGCTTCTTCAGCCACGTGAAGCCGCGCGACAGCTTCACCACGCGGGTCTTGCGCGGGTTCAGCTCTATGCCCAGCTCGGCGCACTTGCGCCCTATCAGCAGCAGGCACACCTGCAGGTACTCCTTGCTCTCGTGGATCAGGTAGAAGTCGTCCATATAGCGCCCGTAGGCCTCAGGGCGCAGCATCTCGGTCACGTAGTGGTCGATGCGGTTGGGGTGGGCCACCGCGCATATCTGGTTCGGCTCGCTGCCCAGACCCAGGCCCACCTCGCCCTGTGCGTCTATCAGGCGGTGCTCGAGGGCGACCACGCGCGGATCGAGCAGTGCGTCGGCCACCTGCCGCTTGACGGGTTCGTGGGCTATGCGGGCGAAGTAATCTGAGAAGTCGCCCAAAAGGATGTATCCCTCGCGCCTGTGCCGCCGCCAGTGGTCGGCCAGGTGGCGCTTGAGCAGCTTCAGGGCGTAGTCGGTGCGCGCCCCTTGATGTTGGCGGAGTTGGCCGTTATGAGTGTCGGGACTATCGCGGGTACGAGGGCGTTCTGAGAAAGCGACTTCTGAATCACTCGCTCTGGGAAGTGCACGGCGCTGATGTGGCGCAGCTTGCCGCGCTCCCACAGGTCGAAGCGGATGAAGCCCCGGCATATGTCGCGGCCCTCCAGAAGGTCGTTCCTCGATTTGACCGCGTTTCGCAGATAGTCCTTCATATAACGCTGCGTGGAGGACTTCCACATCACGCCGCCCGCCGCCTGCTTGGAGGCCTTGCAAAGGCTGTTGAGGTCGGCCACGGCCTCAAGGGTGCACGGCTTCACGCGCTCGGCCTTGGCCTTGGCGCACCTCTCCTCGCGGCGCTTGCGGCGCGCGGCCCTTCTTTCCTCGGAGTTCATCGAAGGCACCCCGCACGGCTCTCAGTGTGGCTCTGGCAGCCGCTTGAGGTATGGCCATGAAACGCGGCGAAGCCACGGAGCGCCGCGCCATGCAAGCAGCGTCCGGCCACCCTCGCGGGGTGCGTATTTACGGGCGCATGCCCGACGGTCGCGCCTTCCTTCCTCTTCGCGCGCTGCTTTCGGCCCTGGGGCCTACTCGGTCTGGCAATAAGGGAATCCGGGGCGGGGGCGAACCCAGACGTTCGTCGCGGAGTTGCAGTTGGCATTGCCGTCGTTGCTGACGTAGCACACGTCGGACGACGAGCCACCCATGACGGAACGCAGCCACCAGCCGTACCGATTTCCGTTGACTCGGTGGGCGGTGTCGCGGAACAGGTCCCACTGGCAGTCGAAGCCGACGCTGTAGCCCTTCGTCCCCCACACGGGGCAGCCGTACACCTCCATCTCCGACAGCGAGAACACCTTGCCGATATCCTGCCAGCTCCACGAGTTGGAGTCGTTGAGCGCGCCGCTTGCGCTGTAACGCTCCTCCAGCAGGACGCGCTGGGTCAGCAGGTACTTGGTCAGCCCCTCGGGCAGGCAGGCCTCGAAGGCCGTCTCCCACGCCTTGAGGTTGCTGTTGGGGTAGGGGCATTTCTGGTCGGCGGTGCCCTGGTTCGTGTTGGTGGTGTTCCACATTAGGAAGCTGTCGTTTGCCACGCCTGTCACGGATTTTGCCACGGCCACGGGGGCGGACGCCACGAACGCGATATGGTGGCCCTTGCTGTTGTCGCCGCAGTAGAGGTACGGGTCGATGTGGGCAAGCAGGAACCGCGCAGATTGCTGGGTGGTGACGGCGGACGCGCTCACGAGAGGCACGTCGATGTAGTCCCCGACGCGAAGGCCCGCGAAGTTGCCGGCCGCCGCTCGCTTGTGCAGCGCGTCGTACACGCTGCCGCTGCCGATCTCTCCCGCCAGGATGGTGGCGATGTTCTGCCCGCCGTACTTGCCGATTTGGCCCTGGCGGTTGTACTCGGCGTTGTTGAGCGCCGTCTGCGCGTTGCTGCGCGCGGTATCGTCGATGACGTTGAGCGACTGGCCGCCGACGACCAGTGTCTTTGCATTTGCCATTTATCCTCCTTAGGCAAGGGTTACCGTGCTGCCCGAGACCGAGCACGTGCCGCCGAACGACACCGTGTCGCCGGACACCGACGCCTTGGATGCCGGGCAGTAGACGGTCCCGTCCACGTAGATGAACTTCCCCGTCGCGTCGGCGAGCATCGTCGCGAGCTGGCCGTTCTGACGGCGCAGCTCCGCGATATCGGATTCGCCGCCGGCGCCCTGCGCCACCGAGTTCGCGATCTGCAGCGCCTGGTTCGCGGCGGCCTCGGCATGAGACGCCGCGCCGTTGGCCGCGGCGGCCGCATTGCTCGCCAGCGCAGTCGAGGCGCTTGCGGTATCGTTCGCGGCATTCGCCTTCTGAACGGCGGCGTTGGCGTTCTCGGTGGCAGTCGAGCACTTCGCGGCGGCCGTTCTGGCAGCTCCGGCGGCGACGTTGGCGTCATATGCCTGGGTCTTTGCGGTGCCTGCGGCGCTGCTCGCCAGCGACGCGGCGCTCTCGGCCCTCTTTCGCGCCGCCTCGACTTCGTCGTAGTTTGCCGGGCGGAACAGGTAGGTGGTGATGCTACCGTCGCTCTCCGTCACGTCGAGGCCGTCGATATAGTCGTCCTCCCCGATCTTCACCTCGTAGACGGCGGACCCGTCGCTGTTGTTGGCCATGCGGATTCCCTTCCGCGGGCCTGCGCCCGCACGATAATCAAGCGATGATCCCGATCGCCGTCCAGAGCGGAGGCGACCCGATGAGGATGGCGCGCTGACCGGGCGCCGCGCCCCGGCAGGACGTCGTCATGCAGATGCCGGCGACAACCGAGCCCCCGATGCGCACGTCGACGGTCCTGGAGTCCGCCGCGACGACGGTGCCGTAGGCGATCGAGACGCCGGGCGCCGATGGGCCGGCGACGATATCGGCGAGGTCCGCGGCCAGGGACGGCATGACGCTCACGAGGCATCACCCCTCATGTACATGCGGAGCTCGATCCTCATGGGGCATCCCATCGAGAGCTCGAGGTCCATCTTCCGGATGCAGGCGCGGGCGAGCTCGATCCCGACAGACGGCAGCCTGATGGCGCACGCCGAGTAGACGTCCGCCGACGGGTTGAAGATCGCCGTGATGGTCGGGCGGCGGATGACCGAGCACTCGGTGGCGAGCAGGCTCGCCGCTTTCTCGTTCGCAGCCTCGACCGCGAACTGCGTTGCCACAACGCCCTCCTCGACCTTGACCTGCGCTACGTCGATGTACGATCCGGTCGGCGCGCTAGCGGCAAGGTAGATGTAGCCCGCGCTGTATTCCTCGGACTTGGCCGGGGTGGCCGTGAGCGACAGCCTCGTCCAGCCCGGCCCGATGGCGACCGTCGCGGTCTCTCCCCCGTCGTCCTCGCGCCAGATTGGCTGGACCCTCACCTGCACCCTCTGCGACGCGTAGAGGTAGACGGACTCGGTGTACGGCTGGCCCTTCTTGAGGGATATCTTGTCCTGGGCGATGCCGATCTCACCGGAGCCCGACCCCTTCGTGATGCGGATCGCCTGGCTGATGCCGCCGATCGGGCACCCGGAGACGCCGACGGTCTCGATGGTCCCCCCGCCGCCGCTGGACCTGAAGGTCGCGCTGTCGTGGGTGCCGTCTCCGGCGAGCGGGTAGGAGCCGCCGGCGATGACGCTCTCCCCTGACGGGAGGTCGCTGTACTGGTACCGCTTCACGATGCGCCGGCCCGTGGAGACGGTCGACCACTCGCTCTGCGGGCTGTCGTCCGAGGCCGTTCCCCTGACGCTCTCGCCCTGGGTAGCGAAGTCGACGTGCACCACGTTCACCGCGTCGAAGTCGTCCTGCTCGTCGGTGAGGTCGGGAAGCACCCGGCAGTCCTCGCCCTCTGAGAAGGTGCGGTCGATCGGCCTCGCCGCCGGCTCCAGGTAACGCCTGAACAGCACGCGCCCGTAGGCGTCGGTCGACGCGCTCCTGAATCCTGCGGCCGAGAGCAGCCTGTTGACCGCGCCCAGCTTGTTGTCCTGCGTGTCCGCCGTGGCGGCGATCCCGAAGACCCATGCCGTCGACAGTGTGTAGTCGCTCGGCTCCGCGACCACCTCGAGCCCGCACCCCTCCGCGATCGCCTTGGCCGCGGAGACCGCGTTTGCGCCCGCCGGCACGGTGTACGGCTCGTCGAAGTCGTCCTTCGCGAGGTCGTGGAGTCTGCCGTAGAGCGTCGCGGTGCCGGTCGCCACCTCGCCGCTCACCGTGCGGGACGGCGTCGAGCACTCGAAGGTCCCCAGGCACACGGTGCGCGACGCGCCCGAGATCGGGTCCTCCGCGTCGAGGTAGATACGCACGAAGTCGTTGCCCATGTCGAGCCTGCCGACGTAGTCCAGTGATGCGGACTCATAGGTGTCCGTGTCCTGGTTGCGGCTGATGCTCCCGCCGGTGAAGCACTCGATGGCGCCGGTCTCCAGGCCGGTCGGCCGCGAAACGCGGGCGTACCGGTAGGAGGTCCTGAACGACGCGAGCCAGATATCATCCGACACCGTTGGGCTCCCTCCATCGCTCCCTCTTCGTCGATACGGACACCCTGTAGTCCTCAGGCGCGCACCTGGTGAGCGTTCCCGTGACGGCGGCGAAGCCGCGGTCGCCCAGATGGGGTCGCACCCAGGCGCTTCCGTAGCGGCCGAACAGGCCGCGGACGCGCAGGTAATCGTCCTCCTCGATCGTGAACTCCATCGACTCCTTCATCGAGAGGTTGCCGCTCTCGAACCCCATGGGCAGGCCGCCGCCGACGAAGTGGAACTGGTCGCGCTCGCGCTCGGGGCTCGCCGAGTACTGCGGCGGGCCACCCATGTTCCTGTCGCCCACGACGACCTCGGAGGCGTCCGGCCCGAAGTTGAGGGCGAACCCGTCGCACGGGCACACGGTCCCCACCTCGGTCGTCGAGGTGGTTCCGGAGGCCGCGTAGCCGCGCGCGACGTAGGAGAACCCGACGTTGAGCGGCGGCAGGCGGTCGATGACGCTCTGCCCGGACTTGAGGCCGCTGGCGAGCAGGAGCCTCGAGCCGTCCGCGAGCACGCGCTCGATATCGAACGAGGTACACGGCGGCAGGCTGTGGACGGTGGCGCGCGTCCCCTTTATCGACATGCCGCCCCTGATGCGGATGTTGCCCTCGGGCGTCATGGCCATGGGGCCGCGCAGCTTGTGGTCCCTGACGGAGAACTCCGAGATGCCGTCTCGCACCGTGACGACGGCTGCGAGCGCGTCGCTGTAGGAGACGTTGACGATGGGCGTGGCGGGCACGAGCCAGTCGGTCGAGAACGAGCGGGTGACGGTCGTGGACAGGCTCGAGCCGCCGCGGACGGTGAGCTCGAGGACGTACGCGGACCTGTTCTCCAGGCCGGAGGCGATCTCGTGCGACCGCGCGCCCGCGGCGACCGATGTGTCGATGACCGCGGAGCCGCCGCGCAGCAGCCTCAGGCGCTGGTAGGTGATGCCGGTCTCGTCGACAGCGGCCCAGGCGGCGCGCAGCGGGAGCTCGACGACGGCCTCGCCGTCCTCCGCGGGGGTCGTGAAGAACGCCTGCGGCGGGTCGGCGACCCTGAACACCGCGTACTCCGACCACGCTCCCCATGAGGGGTCGGCGCCCTTTGTGCGGACGCGTAGCCGGTAGGTGCCCTTCGCGGACAGGCTCAGGGATGTCGTCGACGTGGGCCCGGTGATGTGGTGCGGGACGGTCTTGCCATCGGGCCCGACCAGCTCAATCTGCGCCGCCGTCTGGGCTGTCCCGTCGGGGTGGTTCCGCGTCCAGCCGATGGTCGCCGTCGACCCAGTCGGGTAGGCGGGGTCGACCCCGGAGACGGCGGGCGCGTACGGCGGGCAGATCGTCGCCACTGCGTTGGATGCCGTCCACGCGGAGAAGACGGTGTCCCCCGCGCCCGCCACGGGCTCCTCGCGGTAGGTGCGGACCTCGTAGACGACCTTCTCTCCCGCCACGGCAGACGGGTCGGTCATGGTCCAGACGCCCGGCTCCTGCCTGTCGGCGGTAAGGGCGCGGGGCTTGTAGGTCCTGCCGCCGTCGGAGGTCGCGCGGACATCGAAGCCGCTAATCCAGGACGGGATATCGGGACCCCTGACGACCAGCGAGACCTCGCCGTCGCCGGAGCGCGATAGCGAGACCGATGCCGGTGGGGAGGGCGTCTTGTAGACGCGGACGGAGCTCGTTCTCTCCGACGTGCCGCCTCGCCAGCGCGCCCTCACGTCGTAGTCGTAGTAGTTGTTTGCCGATGTCGACGTGTCGCGCCAGTTGGAGATCGTGACGCTGTTGTAGGGGTTCTCGGTGTCGCCGCCGTTGGTATGGCGGTAGACGTTGATGCCGTCGTAGTACTTCCTGGCGTCGTCGTCCGGGTGGTTGACCCACTCGAGCTCGGTTGTCCCGTCGGTCGAGCGCGTGACCCTGAGGTCGGTCGTGGCCGCGGGCTCGTATGCCGGGACCTTACCGATCCTGGCGCCCTCGCCGCAAGAGGTCGTCGCACCGACACCGCCGTAGCCGCCGACCGACACGGACTCGGTGTACGCCTCGACCCAGACGTCGTAGTCGTTGTCCTTGCGCTCCGCGTCGGTGTACCCGCTGACGGTGACGGCGCGCTTCCAGGAGGAGGTCGTGTAGCCGTCGCCCGACGCGCGCCAGACGCCGCCGACCTTGACGTGCAGGCGCACGCCGTAGTAGTACCAGTCTCCGAAGTCGACGGTGGCGGTCCAGTAGATGCGGGCCGTGGTGTCGTTCACGTTCGACACGGACGTGGAGAGGTTGACGGTGTAGTACGTCACGCCTCCCCTGGTCGTCTGCGCTGATGCCACCTGCTACCCCCTTCCGGTCCTGACGGTCCTCTTGAGTTCGGAGACCAGCGCCCTGAGCGCCTCCGCGACGCGCTCGTCGACCTCGAGGGCCGACCCGTCGAGGTAGATGTTGTAGACGTCGCCGCGCTGGCCCCCGAGCTTTGCCATCTGCTCGGCGATGGTCGCCGCGAACGGCTCCGAGTACTTTCGGTTGGTGAGCGGCACGATTGCCTCGGCGCCGTCCTCGCCCACCCAGTCGAGCGGGTAGCCGGTCACCGGCGCGTCGACGATGGCTCCGTGCGCGTGCATGCGGATGCCGCCATCGGCGTGCCGTATGCCGCCTGCGGCCTTCTCGTTGCGCGTCCTGTTGACGGTCACGTAGGTCGTGGTGATCGTCGCCGACCTTGAGTGGAACGGCTCGTTCATCACCGCCTGCATCGCGGACTGGCACTTCGGCAGCGTCCCGTAGCTCGCCTTGGCGGTCATCTCCTTGCTCTTGAGCTTGGTGCCGTTGAGCTTGTCCACCGAGGTCTGCGCCCTGTCGACTTCCTTCTTGTCGACCTTTGTCTTGGCGCTCTTGGACTGGAGAGCCGTGCCGTTCCAGGTCACGAGGTTGCCCTGGGCGTCGCGCAGGTCGCCGACGCTCACGTCGACGACGCCGTTCTTGTCCATCAGCTGCGAGCCGTTCCAGGTGTAAACGTTGCCCTGGGCGTCCATGAGCTGGGCCTGGTTGACGGTAACGTTGCCGTTCTTGTCGACGATGGGCTGCGCGTTGTAGTTCTGGACGGCCCACACCATCTGGTCGATGTTGCCGTTGAAGTTGCTTGCGAGCGCGGCGAGGTTGGCGGAGCCGATGCTGTTGAGCGTCTCGGTCGACACGCCGGCCGCGGCGCAGGCGTCCGAGAACGCGCCGAAGTCGATGTTCTCCTTCGAGAACGCCTTCTTGAGCTTGCCGCCCATGTCCTCGAGCGCGGCCTGGATCTGGCTCGCCGCGCGGACCGTCGAGGCGGCGCCCTCGTCCATCGAGACGCCCCACCCGTCGAGGTCGTCGACGATGGAGCGGGCGGTGCCGTCGTAGTCCTGAGCCAGCTTGGCGAGCTGATCGTCGCTGAGGCTCGCCAGCTGCTCGGTGTCGACGCCGAGCTGCGTGAGAGAGCCGGAGACGGCGGACAGGGTCTCGCCGTTGGCCGAGAGCTGCGCCTGGAAGAGCGTCAGCTGCGCCTGGGCGAAGTGCTCGAAGGTGCTGCCGGCCTCCTGCGAGGTCAGGCTCGCGTCGCCGAGCTTGCCGTTGAGCACGTCGATGCTATCCGAGGCGGAGTCGAACTGCTTCTTCGCCTCGTTGTACTCCCTGCCGACCTTCTCGGTGCAGGCGAGCGCCTCGAGCTCGCCCTTGGTGAGCTCCGGGTAGCTCTTCGCCAGCTCCTTGAGGCGGTCCTGGTAGGGCTTCGTCTTGGAGGCGAGCGTGTCGGCCGCCTCGGACTGCGCCTGGTACGCCTCGGTGAGGTTCGCCGTGAGGGCGCTCACCTCGGCGTCCTTCTTCTTGGATGCGACGAGCTCGTCGATGGACTGCTTGAGGTTCTTGACGTTGCCGTCCGCGTCGACGTACTGCCCGTTCGCCACGTCCTGCGCCGAGATGTTGAGCCCGAGCTGGTCGTTGAGCAGCTGCAGCGCCCACGTGAGCCGGCCCTGTGCGTCGGTGGACAGGTCGGTCTTGCCGGCGTAGTTGTCGATGATCTGCTGCGCGGTGTTGAGCTGCGCGATCTGCGACTCGGCGGCCCTCGTGTTCTCGTTCATGGCGTCGACGTGCTTGCCGATCGACTCGGCGAGCTCGTCGACCGACATCGCCGAGAAGGAGGACTTCTTGCCTACATTCTCGACCCTGCCGGCGTAGGACTCGAGCGCCACGGTGTTCGAGGCCGCGTCGACCAGGCCGGTCGTGGCCTTGTTCAGCGCGTCCGTGCGGGCCTGCCACTCGACCTGCTTCTCGATGAGTATGCCGATGCCGGCGGCCGCGACGGTGCAGCCGATGGCAACCGGGTTGAAGCCGATGCCCACTGCCTCGAGCGACTCGGCGAAGGTTCCGGCGCCCCCGCGGGCGAGCTTGAAGGCCTCGGTGGCCTTGCCCACGCCGCTCGCGACGCCGGAGAGGACCGGTACCGCCTTCTGCCACGCCGCGATGCCCGCCGCCCCCGAGACGATCTCGGGCGCCAGGCTCTTGAACCCGCCGTAGAGCTGCTTGACCATCGGCATCGACGCCGAGACACCTCCGTTGACGACCTTGAAGAAGCCGTTCGCGGCGCCCTTCGCGTCGTCGAGCACCCCGGCGATGTTGTTCCTGCCGATCGCCTCGAGCGTCCCGGTGACGCCCTTGGTCACGGAGTTCGACATGTTCTGGATGCTCGTCTGGACGCCGCCGGCCGCGGTCTCGGCCTGGTCCTTGAAGGACGCGAAGCTCGCGCCGCCCTGCGTGTCGAGCTCGACCATCTTGTCCATGAGCTGGTCGAGGGTGATGGTCGGGTCCTTGCCCCCGCCGCCGAGCGCGGCGTACAGGTCGTTGGCGTTGGCCGTGGGGCCGAGCATGGCTTTGGCCAGCTGGTCCATCTGGCCCGGCATGGCCGTCGTCAGCGAGCGCCAGTCCTCCATCTCGGGCTTGCCCTTGGAGAGGATCTGGCGGAACTGCTCCATCGCCGCCGAGCACAGCTGGGTAGAGCTGCCCGAGGCGACGAGCATGTCGTTGAGCGCGAGGCCGACGTCGGTGGCCCTGTCGAGGTCACCGACCGTGGCGGTGATGCCCTGGACGACCGAGACCATGTCGTCGAGCCTGGTGGGCAGCGTCGACAGGCGGTCGGACATCTTGCCGATCGATGCGTTGGCGGAATCGGCGGAGTACCCGAGGGACTGCATGACCTTCGGGTAGTTGTTGAGCGTGTCGAAGCGGCTGATCGCCGACCCGACATGGGACGAGATGGAGTCCATGGCCTTCGACGTGAGCGTCGAGAAGGCGCCTATCATCGCGCCGGAGCCGGCCAGCCCCTTCCCGAACCCGGAGCCGGTGCTCTTGCCGAGGCTGGAGCCGGACTTGCTCGCCTGTCCCTCGCACTTGCCGAGCGCGGACTCGACCGACTTGGTGTGGTTGTCGAACCTGGGGACGATCAGCAGGTCCGCGCGTCCGATCTCAGCCATCCGTCACCTCCACCCACTCGGTGTTCTCGATGCGGGCGCGGACCGACGCCGCGCGCTCTGCCGCGGCGCCGGCGGCGGCCACGTCCCGCGGGCGGGGCGCCCTCGGTGCATCCGATGCCCTGCCGCCGCACAGCGCGGTCGCCGCCGCGTAGACGCTGTCCACGATGTCCGCCGCCAGGTGCTGCTCCCGGGTCCAGCTGCGCTCCGGGTGGAGGGCCGCCACGGTGAGCGAGCCGTCAGGCAGCGTCCTCACGAGGTCGTACGCCTCGGCGGCGCCGACCTCGTCGTAGCAGCAGCCGTAGCAGACCCTGAAGTCGTGCCTGAGCAGGGGCAGGTGGCGCTCCTCGAGGTCGGCGAGCTCTAGAAGTTTTTTAGTTCGGCCGAGTAGAGCAGCTTGTTGTATGCGTAGCCCAGGGCGTCGTCGTCCTGCGTGCCGTCGTCCTCGGTCACGGCCTCCATGAGGCTCGCGTACTGCTCGTCGCCGAGGAGGAAGCGGAACGCCCCGTCGAGCTCCTCGGTCGTGCGGTCCTCCTTGTTCATGGCGTCGATGAAGCGGCGGTCGTGCGCGCGCTTGACGGGGATGCTCATGGCGATGCCCAGCACGGTCAGCTCGGCGCGGCGTCCTCGCTTCTGCTCGATGAGCTTCGCCTTGTCCGCAGCCGTCTGCGCGGCGGCGGTCGTGAAGCCGAGGACCTTGGCGTACGCCTCGAGCTCGCCCTCGTCCATCATTGCCAGGTAGTCCTTGTTCATCTTTCCTCCCAGATAAAGGGCCGCCCCGGCAAAACCGGGGCGGCGTTCTCGTTATGGCCCTGCCTACGCGGCGGGCTTTGCACGGTAGATGTCGAACAGCGGCTTGTCCGCGGTCTTGAGGACCGTGAAGGTGAAGCCGTACTGGACCAGTCCGCCGGGCTTGTGCTCGACGTCGTCATAGGAGTCGATGGAGACGCGCGGGATGACGGTGCGGCGGAGGTTGCCCGTGTCCTCGAGCTCATCGATGACGAGCGGGACGCGCACGTCGGAGTTGGCGACGGCCTTGATGTGGCTGAACGTTCCGTCCTCGTTCGTCTCGACGTTGCCGGCGCCGTAGCGCAGCTTGGCGACGGAGGAGCGGACGGACTCGATGAAGACCATCTTGTACTGGTGCTTCTCCTCGGAGACCTTGGTGAGCACGATGGACTGGTGCCAGCCCTTGAACTCGTTGACCGTCACGCCCTTGGAGGCCGTGAAGCCGTCGGGCGACAGGTCGCCCAACGACACGAGGTCGGAGAGCGTGGAGATCTTAGTCGTGGCGTCGGCCGGGAGCGTCGGGTTGGCCTTGAAGCTCGTGTACACGCAGCCGCCCTCGACGGGTGAGCCGGTGGTTACGAGCGAGGGGTCGATGTCGGCTGCCGGGGTCGCGTCCTCGGACGCGAGGGCGACCTTGGCCTCTTCGTTGTTGGATGCCATTTATCCTTCTTTCGGTTGGTATGTCTTCAGTCGGTACAGCGCGTACCAGCGCGGGGACCGGGCGAGGTAGTCGTAGTCTGTCCGCATCTCGAGCTCCTCGCAGGCGCAGAAGCCCCGCGCGAACGGCAGGCGCGACATCGCGTCGCCCACGAGCTCGGCGAGCTCCTCGGCCTTGGCCTCTGTCGGGGCCCACATGATGACCTCGACCTGCGGCGAGTCGACGAGCGCGTCCTGCCGGGCGCCCCCGCACCGGCGGACCACCACGACGGTCCCCGGCCGTTCCCCGGGCAGGTCGACCTGAACGGGCACGCCGCTCAGGGCGGACTCGAGGATCGCCCTGAGCTCGCCCATCACGTTGAGTCTCGGCACGTTCCCTCCTTAGAGCAGGTGGTCGAGCGTGTGGTTGCGGTTCTGGTCGAATGCGCCGGCCGGGGTCGCGGCGCGGACGACGCCGAGCGTGTCGCAGGAGCCCGACTTGACGACGCCCACGTAGGGGGCGCCGTCGAATGTCCCCGGGTATTTCTTCTCGAGTGACTTGCGGTAGCCCGACGGCACGTGGTGCGACGCGGCCGCGGCGTTGGCCTTCGCCGCGAGGCGGGCGGTCTCGGTCGCCACCCAGGAGCGGACGCCCGCGCCCTTCGTGACGGCGATGACGCCCGCGTCGCTGTGGACGAAGCGCCCGAACCTGATCTTGTCAGCCATGGACCCTCCCCGCCGTCGCCGTCATGTTCCACGCCGTGGGGCAGGGGTTCGTGACGTCGGGGGAACCGACCACCAGCAGTGCGATATCGGGGTCGGCGGGCATACCGCGCCCCGTCAGGGCGATGCGGCAGCGCGCCAGCGGCGGCCCCGCGTACGTCTTGGGGAACGCGATGGAGTAGCTCGCCTCGACGCCGTCCGGCCGTACGGCATCCCCCACATCAGAACCGGCCAGGGGCCGCACGAGGCATCCCGGGACGACGATGGCCTCCCACTCGACGACAGGCTCGCCCATGGCGTCCCTGCCCGTCTCTTTGCTCGAAAGCACCGTCACCTCCTCGCCCATCACAGCCCGCCCCCGTAGCTCGGGCACACGGTGCCGATGCGCTGGCCGCGTCCGAGGAGCCTCTTGAGCGCGGTGAGCGTCGAGCGGTCGAAGTAGGCAGTGCCGCTCGGGTTCTGGTAGGTGAAGCTCCCCTGGAACCCGTTGGCCGTGAAGCTCGACTGAGAGACGCCGGTGAGGTCCTCCACGCCCATGGGCGCGCAGGCCGGCTGGACGAGCTTCTTGCGGGCCGCGTCGGTCACCAGGTCGCGGGCCAGCTCCCTGGCGTCGCCCGTCAGGGAGCGGTAGCGCGACATGCCGAGGGTCGCGCGGAGCTTGGCGCTCTGTCTCGACAGCTCGGCAGCGACGCGTTCCTCGTCGGTCGCCGCGTCCCCCGTGTCGATGCGGTACTCGTCGACCGTAGCGAACGCGTAGTCGTCCACGTCGGCCTCCTTACTTGGTCGTGATGGTTCCCTTCACGATGTAGTCCTTCACCTCGGGGAAGAACGTCGCGCCGGCGAGCACGTTGGTCTCGACGGACACGTGGTCGTACGCCGGGGTGTGCGCGACGCCGATCAGGCCGGAGTCGGAGACCGTGTACGTGAGGCCGGAGGTCGCGAGCTCGCCGAAGTCCACGCCGAAGATGCGGATGTTGTCGGCGGGGGTGGCGATCATGGTTCCCTTGGCGACCTGGTTGGTCAGGAAGACGCCCGAGAGGCCCAGGAAGCTCTCGAGGTAGGTCAGGCCGAACAGGTTCTGGTCGGTGATGGTCGCGTTGCCGAGGTAGTCGGCTGCGTCGTCTCGGTTGATGAAGTGGACGACGCGCTCGGCGGCGTCGCCGTTGGTCTCGAGGGTGTTGCCGAGCTTGGCGTCGACTGCAGCGGCGCACGCCTGCAGGCCCTTGCCGGTCGCCGTGCCCGTTCCCTTGAGCAGGAAGGAGAAGAACTGCGAGACGATGCTGCGGCGCACGAGCGAGGCCATGTGCTTGTCTGTCTTGAGCACGGCGTTGACGTAGCCGGACTGCTGGATCGCCTTGTGCGTGGTCATGCGGCGGTACGGGAAGGCCTCGGCCTCGCCGACGGGCTCGTAGGTGGCGGTGAACTTGGACAGCGCGACCTCGTCGCCCTCGACGTAGGCGGTGCCGGAGCTGGAGCCCAGCTGGACGGCGCTATCGCCGGTGGCGGACTCCTTGGATCCGGCGGTCTTGGAGTTGTTGAGCTCGCCGGCCACCTTGAGCATCTTGAGCGTGGTGCCGGCGGCGATGGTCTCGGCGCCGAAGATGCCGAGGACCTCGAGCAGTCGGTCGAGGTCGCCCTCGAAGTTGCGGATGAACTCCTGGTCCATCGAGGCGTTGATGGCCGTGGAGTCGGAGATGTTTGCGGGTACGGGCATGTTTGCCCCTTTCTTACTTGTAGAGGTCCATGTGCGCGGCGCGGGCCATGATGCGCTTGGCGGGGTCCTTGATGGACTCGATGGACTCCTTGTTCACTTTCTTGCCTCCGCCGGAGCCGCCCTTGTCGAGCGGGTATCCGGGCTGGCGCGACTCGGCGAAGTCGGCGACGGCCTTTGCCGAGGCCGTCATCGACTCCTCGTCGTCGCCGTGGATGAGCGCGGCCGGCACGCCGGTGGCCTGGGACACGCGCGCCAGCGTGCGCTCGCGCTCGCGCTCGGCCTCGGATGCGGCGAGGCGGCCCTTCAGGTCGTTGAGCTCGTCGTTGAGGGACTCGACGGTGGGCGTCTGCGCGCCCTGTGCGTCCCACAGGTCGGCCTTGCCTTTGTTCTCCTTGGCCCGGGCCTCCCACTTGCGGGACTCCTTCTTGAATCGCTCGGCCTCGGCCTTCCAGTCGATCGCTGCCGGCTCCTGTGGGGCCCCGGATCCCTGGTCGCCGCCGGGCTCCGCCGGCGCCGCCGGCTGCGGGGGCTCGACGGGATCGGTCACGTTGTTGGCTTGCTGTTGGGTAGGCATCTTGCACTCCTTCCGGCCCCGTGCGGGGCTCGCTTCGCGCCTCCGTGCGGCGGCGCTGGCGGTGTTTTGGCATGGAAAAGGCCGCCTCCCGTGCGGGCTGCGGCCTCGTGTTCCCGCCGGCGCGTTGCGTGTCTTCGCCGGCGACGCTTGATGGCGCGTCGCGCCCGCCCTCCCACGGGGCGTCCTCACTTGGCCGAGAGCCTCTTGCTCACGCCCGCCGCGGTCTGCGCGAGCGACTTGGCGTAGGGGCTCCCCGGTTGGAAGCCCATTGCCAGCCCCGCCCTGTTCGCGGTGGCCATGCGGGCCTTGAGGTCATCTGGGGACGATGCCCCCTCCATGTACCTCTGGATGTCGCCGATGCTGGCGAACCTCTTCCCGTCCACGAATGCGGCGACCACCTTGCCGCCGCTGCGGCGGGCGCGCGATCCCGTGCGGCGGGAACCCCATTCGGGGTGCTTAGCGCGGTACTCGTCGTAGAGCGCCGCAGGGTCGTAGCCGTCGAGCGCGGGGCTGTCGGAGAAGTCGGCGACCGGTATGCACCTGCAGCTCGGGTGGCGCTCGGCGCCGGCGGTCGCCGAGCTCTTGAAGACGAAGCCGCGCGACCCGATCATCCGGCACCAGTCGCACGCGCCCGCGTGCGGCACCAGCGCCCAGCGCGGGTGTGCCGGGTCGGCCATGGCGTTGCCCTGGATCGTGGCGTCCGCGTAGCCCATGGCGCGCTGCACGGCCCTCGCCGCGAGGGCGGCGGCGGTCGCGGAAGTCCGCAGCGCCTCGTCGACGTCGCTCGCGAGGAGCCCGCCGTGGCCGGGGTCGAACTGCCGCGGCTCGTATCCCTGCGCCGGGCCGGCGCCCGAGCGCATGGCGGCGTAGAACTCGACGGCCGCCGCCGCGGCGAACGAGCCGAACTTGGCCACGAGCGCCGCGTAGGTGCGCGCCAGCGCCCGGTAGAGCTCCTCGCCGTAGAGGCCCGCGCACTCGTCTATCGCCTGCGCGACAGCCGCCTGCAGCAGGTCGGCGTTTATCCCGAGCGCGCGGGCGTAGCGGTCGAAGTCCCCGCGCGGTATCACTCCGCCTCACCGCCGGCTGGCGGCAGGGCCGCGGCCCTCGCGGCCTCGATGGCCATCGTGTCGGCCATGGCGTTGAGCGACGCGATGGCGCCGCCCTGCTGCTTTTCGCGCTCCAGGCGGTCGATGGTCGGCTGGGACAGGCCCACGCCCTCGTAGTAGACGCGGGTGCCCACCATGCTCTCGTCCGCGGCGCCGAGTTTCGTCCAGGCGTCGGCGCGCGCGGCGATGGTCGGCATCGAGGGGTCCTTGAAGCACGCCTGGACGGCGCACTGCTCGTCGGTGAGCCTGGTTATCGGGACGTCGTCCTTGACCGCCATTATCATCTGCGCGATCGTCTCGAGCGCCTCGGCGTTGTGCTCGTTGATCTGCTCCACCTCGAGGATGAGCGGGTCGTTCGCCGCGCCCAGGGCGTCCGAGGACGTGTAGGTGTTCGACAGCACGCCCAGCTGTGCCAGCGGCACGTTGGTCGCGCCGGAGAACCGCTGCGCGTCGTTCTCGAACACGCGCGTGAAGTTGTCGGCGGTCGGCGCGGCGAACTGCCCTACGGTCGGGACGTCGCCGTCCTCGTCCTTGGTGATGGCGAGGAACGACCCGACGTATGCCTTGAACTTGGCTATTGGCGACGGCACGCTGTCGCCGCCCTCGTCCTCGCCTTCGTCCCCGTCCCCGTCCTTCACGGAGAAGAGGTCGTCCTTGGCGCCGAGGATGTATCGCTGTGGGAACGTGAAGAACTCCGCGCCGACCTCCATGCGCAGCACGTCGCGCATGGCCTTGTCGACGATGCCCCGGACCTCGGGCGTGAGCATCGAGTGGCCGAGCGGGCGGTCGGGGTCGGGGTCGTAGGTGAGCACCTCCATGAGCGGCCGTCCCATGGGATTCGGCTCCACCACGCAATCCCACTCGTAGGGTCCGCCGCCCGAGCCGATGCGCACCAGCGTGAGCACCGCGTCCCGGAAGTGGCACACGTAGCGGGAGGCGTTGCCAGACCGATCGACGTCGGCGAGGACGACGCCGCAGCGGATGCGGCCCTCGTCCTTGTCCCACAGGCAGCAGAACTGGTTCGCGCTGAACACGCGCACCATCGACGCGGGCTGGCCCGGCCTGCCCTTCATGACGGTCATGGCCGACACGCCGTAGGTGAGGGCGCTCGAGCACGCCTGCCGGTAGAGCGACCGCAGGCGGTTCTTGCGCACGAGGCGCTTGAGGTCCTGATCCTCCGCGCCGTCGAAGACGAAGCCGTCGAAGACGGAGCGCACGGAGTGCGCCTTGACGGCCTTGGCGCACCAGCCGGTGACGCAGTCGACTTTCTCGAGCATGGGCGGGATGGAGATGCCGAGGCTCCTCATCTCGTTCTTCATCTCGTAGTAGCGCTTGAGGACGGTGTTTCGCGCCGACACGTCGCCCCAGGTGTCGAACATGTCCTCCACGGCGGCTCGGTACGGCTTGGGGACGGCGTCGAGGTTCGGGGTCTCAACGGAGGTCCCACGCCCAATTCTCTGGATCACAGTGTCCTCTGCTTCCTGCGCGGGTTGCGCTTGGTGGTCCTCGCGCCCCACAGCGCGAGCGAGCAAGATTCGAGCGGCTCGGGCGGCACGGTCGCGTCCTCGGGGGAGCCGAAGCCCCATCCTCCCCTGGACCCGATCTTCCTGCGGACGCACTTCCTCGCCGACTCCTCGAGGGTCGGGTCGTAGGTGTGCGCGAGCGTGCCGTCGTTGAGCGCGTCCACGAAGCCGACCGCGGCGGCGACCACGTCGCGCGTCTGCGGCCTCACGACGTAGCCGCGCGGCGGCTTCATCTCCGCGAGGCGGTCGATGAGCGCGTCGGCGCCCGACATGCCGTCGATGACGACGACCGACGCGGTCGCGCGGCGGTCGTAGAGCCACTCGGCGAGCTCGCGGGCGCCGCCGGCGGTCGTTCCGACTCTGATGAGCTCGACGGCGGCCTTGCCCTTGAGCGTGCGCTGGCCGAGCTTGCAGCCCGACAGCGCGTAGGTCGACCCGTCCCTGGAGAACTTCACCCCGAAGGCCTTCTTGCCGCGGTACCGGTCGCCGATGGCGTCGATGAGCGCGCCGTCCCACGATTCCCGCTGGATGGCCCTCGTGAGCATGGCGGCAGGGCTGAACCAGCCCAGGCGCTCGTGGGCGAAGCCGGTGATCGACCCGCCGGCGAACTCCGTGCGGGTGAAGTCGAGCGACAGGATGATGCCCATGCTCGGGTTCGATTCGTAGATGAGGTCCACCACGTCGTCGAACGTGGCGTCCTGGCGCGGGCACTCGTCGGTCGCCCACGAGCACCACTCGGTGTTCGGGATGTCGCCGGCCAGGATGGCCGCGCGCGTGCGCGCGAACACGGTGCCGGGGCAGTCCTCGTTGGGCGGCGTGCCCGTGTAGATGATCTGGCGCTCGCCGGTCGCGGACGCGGCGAGCGTGTACATGATGGCGTCGTACTGGGGGTCTGTGAGCTCCTGCGCCTCGTCGAACACGACGAGCTGGATGTCATCGAAGCCTCGGGCGCTTCCGTTGGTGCGCGCCGAGAACTCGATGGAGCCGCCGTTGGTGAGGTAGATGGCCTCCTCGCCGTTCGTGCGGCGGATCCTCTCGACGAGGCACGAGAGCTCGGGGTGCTCCTTGTCCGTGAAGTAGCGGACGAGTCGGTTGAACGCCTTCTTTGCGGTCTTCACGCGGTGCGCGGTGTGGAGGATGTGCCAGCCGCAGACCGCCAGGCGGAACACCTCGTATATCTCGATGACGGCGTTCTTGCCGTTCTGGCGCGGCACGTCCAGGCCGCACGTGACGTAGGCTGGTCGGCCCTCGGCGTCGCACGCGCACCAGTCGGACAGCACGAGCGACTGCCACTCGATGGGCTCCATGCCCAGGTCCCCGCCCAGCTCGGCGGCGTCCTCGCCCTCGGAGTAGGCGGCCTCGCCCACGGCGACCCTATACCGCGGCTCTTGCCTTCCGCGCCTCGTGGCGCTCGGCGATCGAGAAGAGCTTGGTCTGGACGTTCCGGACATCTGGCACCCCCTCGTGGCCGTCGGTTATGCCGAGCTGCTTGTTGAGTTGCCTGATCTCCGCCGACGCGGTCTTCAGGGTCGCTATCTGCGGGAAGGACTTCAGGTCCCCCATGTCGTTCTGGTAGGCGGTCTGCTCGCCGAAGCTGTCCAGCTCGTCCTGGGCGAGCTCGACGATCTTGTACCACTGGCACAGCAGCGCGAGCGTCGGAGCGTCGGCCTGGGTGAACGAGCGGCCTGCCGTGAGCTCGTCCCACTTGGCGCTCTTCACGGGGTCGCCGGCGACCGCGGCGGGCTTCTCGAGGGACATCCGCCACCTCCAATCGGCATAAAAAAGCCGCCCCTGGGGGACGGCTTTAAAAAATCCTGAATACCGGCAACCTATCTGAACTGCGAGAGCATCTCGGCGTACGGGCTCAGCTCGGGCGGCTCATAGATGATGTCGCCGCCGTCTTCGGTGCGGTAGTTTCCCGGCGGGAGGTACCTGCCGTTGGGAAGCAGGCAGAGGTTCCCGCGCCACTTGACGCCGTTGGGCATCATCGCCGTGCCGAACTCGTCCTCGTCAAACTCGAAATCGTAGTCAACGTCGTATGCCATCTGGCATCAACCCCTATCACGCATAGGTGCCGGTCTTCTGGGTCACGAGAAGCCCGCTTTTCTTCGGTTGCTTCTCATAGCTGATCTCAATGCCTATTTTAGCAAACTCCGAGGTGTAGGCCTTGTTCATAGCTCTCCACATCGCGATTTCGCTCTGGTATTTCCTGCTCATGACCGAAGCGTCGGCTCGCTTTGCGGCAGACTTGACGGCCTTGCCGCTCACGCTTTTCGTCACGAGCGCGGAATAGGTCCCCTCGTTCGACGTCGCGACGATCCTTTTGACGCGTCCTCCGCTCCTGTTGTAGGCCGAGGCGATGTATTCCAGGTCGCCGCCGGAAAGCGGGCCTCCCCATTTGCGGCCGTCCGCGCCGCCATGAGGATGGTTATGGATAATCGTCGAGACGCCCTTTTCATGGGCGACGGCGGACAGCGGTGCGACTCTGGTCGACCCTTCATTACCAGTCGACCCCAGCGCATGGACATATCCCGCGTCATCGATATAGGCCGAGTGCTCGTACCTATTGTCCATCAGCTGCTCGCGAAAGCGGGCTATGGCAGACTCCACCGTCGTTCCCCCAGCAGTGCCCTTGTTCAGGGATGCGACCGCGTAGGCTGACAGTGTCGATCCGTCCTTGGCTGAACGCTTGCCGGAGTAAGAGTATGAGCCCCTACCTCCCACGGAAACCGCCTCCCTTGTACTCGACGACCTCGCAGCCGCCGAAATCGAATCCAATGTCGCCGCCGTAGGGCAGCACGCGCGCGGGCTCCAGGCGACTCATTGCCTCCGCCATGCCCTCGCGCCAGACGGCCAGGGCGTTCTCGTCCCCCTTCACGCCGACGGTCGACACGGCGACGGTCGAGCGGCGCGGGACGCCGTCGAACGCGAAGCGGAAGCTCCGGCGCTGCGCCCACGACAGGGTCGGGACTACACGGAGGCCCTGCTCCTGCCACCAGTGGCCGAGCGCCTGGGAGCGGTAGCGGTTCCACCGCTGCATGGCATCGGGCATGTCGAGGTAGAGCGAGAAGTCGGGCGTGAGGACGCAGTCGAAGCCGCGCAGGCACTCGAGGTAGGCGGCGGGGCGTGCCCACACGCGCTCGAACTGGTAGTCGTCGATAAAGAAGTGGCAGCAGCGGCCGGCCTTGTCGGCCTCGGGGGTGCTCTTGGCGTAGTTGAACCCGATCATGTCCGCCGGCTTGGCCATGCACCGCTTCATGCGGGGCATGCCGTCGCGGCCGCAGTCGGATCGGCTGACGAGGCGCAGGTTGTACGCGTCGTCCGTCCTCAGGCGCTCGTGGCCGTAGTCGAGCCGCTTGCTCTTGAAGTCCAGCCCGAACCTCGACATATCGAAGTCCTTGAGGCTGCGGACCTCCTCGCGCAGCATCGACTTGTTCCAGGTCGCCACCTCGCCGGTCTTGTTGTCGGCGATGCGGAAGGCCTTGATCTGATCGTCGGTCAGGTCGTCGCAGTACTCGATCTTGGAGTCGGGGATCTCGTCCCACCCCAGGAATCTGCAGGCCTCGACGCGCGTGTGCCCCCATACAATAACCGGGCGCTCGCGGCTCTCCAGGCCGATGGTCCCGCGCAGCCCGAACTCCTTGATGGAGTCGGCGACCACGGGGACGGCGGAGGCGTTGTGCCGGGCGTTTCGCTCATATGGGACGATGTCGTGTATCTTCACGTACACACCCGCCTAGTTTTTCTCGGTTTAGCTGCGGTTTTGGCTTGACTTCCGTAAAAAAGCGTATTCGGGGGTATTGCGGCCCTGGCGCGGGATGGTGGCCTGCCTCCATCCGTCAAAAGACCCCCGTGGGGTCGAGCGCCGGGGCGCATCCCCTACCATGAGGTCGTTTGCCGCGGCTGTTTCTCGGGCGCGGACGGGGGACTAATAAAGGGAATACGTTCGGACTTGAGCGCCTTGCACAGCTCGACGAAGGACTCAGGAGAGTTCCACGCGGCGAGATGCTCGCGGAGGGCGCGGCGTACGGCCGAGACCTCGGCGACGCTGCGGGCGCGGCGCCAGTTGTTGCAGCAGCGGTGCGCGGCGGCGACGTTGTCGCGGTCGAAGGGCGATCCGCCGCGGCTGACCGGGACGAGCTCATCGCACTCGAAGGCCCCGGGGTTGCCCGGCGGCACCCCGTAGTCTATGGGTAGCCCACATATCCAGCAGGGCCTGCCCTGCGAGCGGAGCCACCGCACGACATGGCGGCGGCGGGCGCCGTTGGCCTTGCGCGGGTTGCCCATCCCCTACCACTCCACCGGGGAGCGCCCTCGGTTGGACATGCACGCCTCGATGCCCCCGTAGCGCAACGCCTCCAGGCGCACGCCCCCGGCACCCCCCGGTCGGCGGCGGGGCGCCGCCGTGACCCCCAGGGCGCGGCGGAACGCCCACGCCATGACCGTGTCGTGGCGGCGGGCGGATCGCGCGATGTACTCTCGGCTGACCACGGGCATCATCCCCTATTGAATTAAACGCAATAGTAAGGCCGGAGTCCCTGAACTGCTGAAGGGAACCCCGGCCACTCATCTGTGCTTCCACGCACATCCGACCCGCACACCCGCGCGGGCGGCGCTGCGAATCGACACCCTAGTTATATCCCAATCGCAACGTGCAACGGTGTGCAATTGTGTGCAATCGCGTGCAACTGTAGGCAATTGTGTGCAACCGCGTGCAACCGCGTGCAATCGCGCGCAGTCCGTAGGCAAAGAGAAACCCGCCGGCGCGGGGCCGACGGGCAACGATAGAGATATATGCGGCTCAGACTGCAGCGCGGCCAAGACCCGATCGGGCGGCCGCCAGACCGACCATATCCGTCCAGTCCAGGGCGGCACACAGGTCGGAGTTCACCGACCTCACCGATACGCCCAGCGTCCCCGCGATCTCCTGCAGCGTGCGGTCCTCGCAGTAGCGCAGCTCCAGCACGTCTCCCCAGCGCTTGCCGGGGTTGGCCGAGCGCACGCCCGCGCAGAGCTCGCGCCCGCGCTCCACCTCGCGCCGCAGCTCCGACAGCTCCGCGCCGCTGCGGCGCTCATAGTCGATCCTGTCATCCGTCGAGCGCATGAAGTCCGTCCCGTGCGCGCCCTTGCCCACGGCGTCGTAGCGCTGGGCGCGGACCTGCTCGCGCGCCTGCATCGACTCGATGACCGCCAGGCGGCGGTCGATGCCGCGCTGGGCGGCCCGTACAGTCTCCAGATATTCCCTTGCGTCCATGTGACCTCCCGCGTGGTACCATGCTCTACGCCATATAGAGGATGCCGGGAGGCGTCTTTGCCAAAGGCCGCCGGCGCTCCAACGCCAGCGGCCTTAATTATATATCTACCTGCGGAAACTCAATATCTCATCGCGACCTCGCGGCGCATGGCCATGATCTCATCGTGCGCCGGGCCCGTGGGCGCCAGGTAACGGTCGACCTTGTCGCTCTTCGGCCTGGCGCCCCTGCGCCTAGCCTCCTTCGCGCGGTCCTGCTCGTGCTTTCGCCGGCAGTCCTCCGAGCAGTACTTGGCCTTCGGCGCCTGCGGGATGAAGATCCTCCCGCAGACCGCGCAGTTCCTCTCCTGCACGTCCCACATCACGGTCATCTCATCGACCTTCTGCACCTGCAGGCGCGACGCGCCTCGATGCTCTTGCGCACGCGGCGGTTCTCGACGAGAATCCGCCGCAGCTTCTCAAACAACCTCATTGCCTAGCCCTCCTCGACCTCTTGAGCGCGCGGGCCCGGTCGCGCTCTAGCGCCCGCGCCCTCCGCTCCGTCTCCCCGATCTGCGACGCCGTCACCCGCGGCGCGTCTGCCCGACCGTGCGCGAGCATGGCCACCGCCTGGCGGAACGGCGGCAGGTCCATGCTTCCCCACGCGATGCTGTTCGACATCCCGCAGGCGGGGCATTTCACGCTCATCACGTTGGGCTTGGTCAGGGAACGCTCGCGCACGTCCTCCATCTTGGGCTCGACCCCGCACCGGGGGCACGCCTTGAACTCGACATCGTTAAAGGTCATAACTCACTCCTGTCTCGTTGAACACATCCCACGTCGTTCGCCACCTCGAGTACGAGTCCATCAGCATCGCCCAGAGCAGGCAGAGTGTCGAATCTTCCCTCAGGCTCTTCGCGGCTTGCATCCGAAGGTCGTACGTAAGCCGCAGGGCGCCGCCGTTGTCGGGGCAGTAGACCTGCACGCCAAACGGCAGGAGACGCTCATCGTACAGCTCGTGTGCGAGGTCCCGGGGACACACGAGCTAGTTCTCGTCGCCGAGGAACGTGAGGCCGTGGCCACTCTTGAAGTCCGCCATGCACGACTTGACCTCGACGAATACGAATTTCCCGTGCTCGAGCGCCGCATTCCGCCCTCCACTGCCCGGAGAGAACGCCACGAAGTCGACCCTATGGTCGGGATCGACCCAGACCTCCTGCGCGACGATGGCGAACTGCCTGCGGAGCTTCTTGGCCACCTTCTCGGACAGATCGGCGGTCACGTCCTTGCGGTTCATTTGTCCTCACACCCATTACTTTCCAGAAACCAGGGCACGAGCCTGCCGACCATGGCGACGGTCTCCAGCGTCCTCGGCGATCTCGTTGAGCAGATATGCCTTCAAATCCTTATAGCTCTCGTTCACTTAAAGCTCCTCTCCGCAGAACGGGCAGTACTTGATGTCCTCGATGTAGGCGTCCGCCGTCACGTCGGCGCTGACACAGTCGCCGCACGAGCCGTTGACCGAGACGTCTAGCATCACGCTGGTATCCAGCTCGACCCTGACGATCGGCTCGCCGTCGTATCGGCGCATCAGCGTCATGGAGCCCACGGACCAGTTGCAGCCACCACGGTCGGGGGCAGAGTGGATGGAGGCGATGTGGGACCCGCCGCAGAAATAGCAGCTCATTCGCCATCCTTAGGCACTCGTCACATACCGAGTATCCCGACTCGCCGAGAATGCCAGCCATCGGATGCGAGTACTCCCTATAGTTCGGAGTCGGCTTCCCGCACCAAGAGCAGGTGTACATCTTTGGCGCTTCACTCATTTCTCGCTCCCTTCCTCCTTGACCTCCGCCTGCAGGAGGTCCCGCAGAGTGCCGATGCGCTCGATCGCGTCGTCCGGCGTGTGCCCGTCCCACTCGGGCGCTCGGTCGAGCACCCTGCACGGGAACATGTCCCAGTAAGGCTCGACGTCGTAGTGGTACGTGGCGGGGCCGGCGGGCGTGTCGATGCCCACGATGAACATGCCGTCGTACATCGTCCCGTCATGGTGGTGGAGCGACTTCCACGAGAGCCCGCGGAACATGGCCACGATCACCGAGAACAGCACCGCCCGGTGGTGGTAGAGCTCGTCGAACGTGTGGTATCCGTCCGACGTGGAGCCCGTGACGGGCTCGGGCTCTATGAGCCGGACGAGTTCACGCACCTCATCGATGTAGACGTTCACAATGCCGCCGACATCACGGGACGGATGAAGCCCGAGCGCATACAGGACATCCTCCCCGTCGGTGACGCTCGTGACAGTCGGCCACGCGAAGGGGTTTTCTACGGTCTCGACTTTGAGGCCCCGCATGAGCCTCTTAACGTCCTTGAACCACTCGTTTCTGTCTCTCACTTCGTGCTCCAATCCTTCTCGATCTCCTTCTCCTGCGCGACCATGATCAGCGCCTTGTTGAGGCATCGCCTCGCCTGGCGCAGCTCGCCGCAGATGTCGCACCCCTGTCGCAGTCTGTCGCACTCCCTGAGCGACCTCTTCGCGTCCTCGAGCCTGCCGATGGCGAGGTCGATCCAGTCGGCAGGTCCGCACGCGTAGCTCATCGCGACTCACCCCTCACGCCGAATACCTCCGCAAGTATGTCGCCGGGCGCGGCCACAAACGGATCCGCGCAAATCGGGTCGTACATCACCTCAAGGTAGTCGGGATAGCCGGCGGTTATGCCGACGGTCCAGACCTTCATCTCGGTCTCCTCGCCTTCGCCGGCGGAATCGTCGGGCTCGTCCACGGGCAGGGACTGGTAGCCCCAGATCACGCTCACCTCGTGCCCGTCAAGGATGGTCTTGGTGCGCTCGATTCGCATCCGGTAGCCGCCCACCGGCCCCGTGTCCTGCGTGTCGTCGGCCCAGGGAATCCGGTGCCTGTCGAGGGCGTCTCGGTAGGCCCTCATCACCGCTGAGATCTCGGTCAAAACCTCTCTCCTCTCAATCTCAAAAGAATTAGGTGTTCTTTGCGCCGGGGGCTTCCCCGACGGCGTCGTTTCCGCCCTCTAGCGGCGGGAACCCCATCGCCTGCTGGCCCAGCTGCCCGGCCGCCGTTGGCACACCTTTGGCATACCTCCAGCTTGGCTCCTTGCCGCGCGCGAGTTTGGCGATGTCCTCGTACAGGTCGGCCTTCTGCTTCCGGCTGGCACGCGCCGCGGCAAGCTTCTGTTTCTTGGCCAGCAGAACGGCCTCCCTGCTCGACATGACGTTCGCCATGTAGATGCGCGTTATGTCGAGCGGCCGGCCGTGGGCGGGGTCGGCCTTCTCGTTCCTGAGCATCTCCATGAGCGTGATCATGACGCCTCCGCTATCTGGCGCTCGAGCTCGGCTATGAGCTCGTCATCGGTCTTCACGGGCTGCCACACCGCCGCGCGCTCGACCTCCTGGGAGGTCTGCCCGCCCCGCGCCTTGCGGTCCGCATCGAAGCCGACCTGCTTGCGGCTCCAGTTGCGGGCGAGCGCCCACACATCGGTCACGGGCAGGCCGCTCGGCAGCGTCCAGCCCTGCGCGGCGTAGTGGTCGAAGAACTGGCGGGCGTCGCCCCGGAGGCAGTTGGCGGCGAAGTACGCCTCCACGTCCTCCGCCGACGGGGGCTCGAAATCATCGGGCGCTTGGCGGGCCGCGCTATAGCCCGCTAGGGCTATCTCCTTCTCCTTCTCTTTCTGTCGGCTACCCCCTCGCCCGCTGGGTCGGCCACCCCCTTGGCTACCCCCTTGGCTACCCCCTTGGGTAGCGGCAATGCCGCCTGCCTTGGCGGCCCTCGCCTGCCCCCCGAGACTGCCGTTGACCATGGCGTCGATACGGCCCCTTGCGAAGGTGAACGCCGCCATGGTCGTCGGCTTCAGCTTGGGCTCGACGCCCTCGTAGCCGTAGCGCAGCATCGCCCTGGCGAGCGCCATGCCCTCCCTGTCGCCCAGGGCACGGCAGCCCTCGTAGAAGTCCCTGTTGAAGTTGAAGTTATTCATCCGTCTCACCTCCGTGTGATATCGAATCGGTAAAGGCCGCGGCGGCGGCCTGGTCGCGGCCCGGCATGACCGAGCCGTAGATGTCGAGCGTCGTCTTGACGCTCGCGTGCCCAAGGCGCTCCTGGATGGTCCTCATGTCGAACCCGTTCATGAGCAGCCACGAGGCGTGCGTGTGCCTCAGGGAGTGGAACACCGTCTCCTCCGGCAGCCCCAGGTCCCTCACGAGCGACTTGAAGCGGCTCGTCACGGTGCTCGGGCGCGCGATGGCGCCGGCGGGCCCGAAGGTCACCACCAGCGCCGCCGGGCCCTTCCTCGTGAGCCACGTGTCCTGCCACTCCAGGTGGCGCCGCATCTGGGCCTCCACCGCCGGCGCGAGCGCCACGTTGCGCACGCGCCGTCCCTTGGTGTAGGCCTGCCGGTGAAGCTCGGGGTGCTCGACCGCCTGCCCCACCACGTGCAGGTCGTGCAGGGCGCGGCGCCAGTCTCGGCGCTGCAGGCCGCAGATCTCCCCGCAGCGCAGCCCCGTGTTGAGGGCGAGGTAGACCGCCATGGCCTCGGTGCGCCGCGAGATGTTGGCTCCCGAGGCGGATCGCGATGACATGGCGGAGACCAGCGCGCGGGAGAGCTCGTCGGTGTCGAGCTCGGAAAGCGCGAACGGCTCAACGGGGTCGGGCGAGGGCGCGGGCACGTCGAGCATGATGTCGCGGCCCAGCGCCGGTCGCCACGAGCGGTAGGCGCCCTTCAGCAGCGCGTGCATCTTGAGCAGCGTCTTGGGCGACAGCCCCTTCCCCGTCCTGGGCGCGAGCAGCATGCGGTACGCCGCCGACACGTCCCATGGCTCAAGCTGGTCGTAGGGAAGCCGCCCGATGGTCGGCTCCACCATCGTCCTGACCACGCTGCGGTACGTCGCCACCGAGTTGTCGGACAGGCCGTTGACGGGGTCGGAGATGTACGTCTCGAGCATCGAGGACAGGCGCTTCGAGCTGTCCCGCGCGGAGGAAGGGTCGAACGTGGCCGCCCACCTGTCGCACTCCTCCTGGGCCTGCTCGCGTGTCAGCTCCGCGTCCCACGACCTGTACGGCCTGATCCGCCTGCCCGTGACGCGGTCGGTGCCCATGTAGGGGCGGGCGAACCAGCGGCCGTCCGTCCCGCGCTGCACGACCGCCCGGTGCTCGCTAGAAGTCGGCATCGACGCCCAGCTCCGCCGCCATGTCGCGGATCTCCATGCGCGCGTCAAGGTCGGTGATCTGGACGCTGTCGGCGTGCCCGTGGGGGTCGGCACCGAGCGCAGCCATGAGCATGAGCTTGCGCGCGTGCTCGTCCGAGACGCCCGCCTGGCTGAAGGCCGCACAGAGCACATCGATGCACTCGCAGGTGAGCGCGAACAGGCCACCGAGGCTGGCCGAGCCCACGAAGCATGAGTTGCCGGAGCCGTCGACGTTGACGGTCGAGAGTGCCGCGCCGCGGCACTCGAAAGCGCGGGCCTCGCCGCACGCCTCGACCGTCACCCTGACCCTCTTCTCGCTACTCATCCTTCTCCTCCTCCTTGGCGCTCGCCTGCACCCTCTCCATGAGCCACACGTCCTCCTCGCCGGGCTCGAAGCCCGCGGAGCAGAAGATGTCATAGTGGTCGAGCCACGCCTCCGCGTCGTCGCCGCCCCAGCGGTTGTTGAGCTGGGCCATGTCCTTTGCCGCCGCCATGAGCCAGCAGCCGGCCTCGTACTCGCTGGGCCTGCACGCCTTGAGGTTGCGGGCGAACTCGTCGCGCACGGCCCCGAAGCGCTCATCGTTCTCGACGAGGCTGTCACCGCCCATCGCCGCGAGCAGCGCGGCCGGGTCCCCACGGTCAGCGCACACGCACGCCATGAGGTCCTTGGACATGGCAAAGGCACCGGACGCCACGAAGCCGATCAGGCTCCTGTACAGGTCGTTGAGCGCGGCTTCCTCACGCGCGGCCTCCTGCTCGGCGAGGATCTCCTCCTCGGTCTTCTCGGGCTCGGCGTCCGAGCCGTCTTGCGGCCCGTAAAGGTCCCAGTAGCTGCCCTTCCACACGGCAACGGTTCCGGCGGCAAACTCCTTCTTCTCGAGTTTCTCGGCAGCGAGGCCGCAGTTGGCCCAGTCCTTGTAGGTGAACCCTTCCGGCTTCTCCTTAACCACGGGGATGCCCGCGTCACCGAAGGCGTCGTAGTCCTCCGCCTTGGCCTCCTCGCGCTCGATGCGGCGACGGATGCCGTCGGCCTTGCCCGCCCAGCCGTCACCTGCGGCGAGGACCGCCTCGATGTCCTTCTCGTCCTCGAAGGCGCTCGCGGCCTCGAGCTGCTCCAGCGTCACCTGCGCGCCCGCGTCGATGCGACCGCGCAGCCTGCGCGCAGCGCGGATCTGCCCGGCGGTGGCGCGGCTCGCGCGCTCGATGCGCTGTTCGTCGACGCCCAGCACGAGCATCTGCTGCACGCCGCGGGCGCGCTCGGCCTCGGTCAGCTGGCGCTTGTCGTCGGTGGCGAGCATGGCCACGAGCTCGTTTGCCTCGTCCATGCTCTCCGCCACCAGCGCGGAGACCTCGCGGTCCTCACCGTAGATCGACGACAGCGCGCGGTAGCGGCGCTCGCCGTCCACGATACGGAACACGTTGCCGTCCGCCACGACCACGGGCGGGTTCAGCGGCTCGCCGCCGGTCGCCTCGATGCTGCGGGCCAGGGCGCCGATGTCGCCGAAGTCCTCGCGCGGGTTCTGCCCGCTCGGGCGGATGTCGCCCAGGCGCACAGACTTCTTCTCGAATTGCATATCTAACCTCCTAGTAGTACATCCCGCTCGGCGCGGTCCCCTCGATGGCGCCGGCGACGGCGATCAGGCCGATGAGCGCCACGGCGCACACGACGCTGCGCACGCGCTCGGGCAGCGAGTCCCACCACGCGCCGAGGCGGCAGCCCGCCTCCCAGACCAGGTCGCCCATCACGCCACCCGCCTCGGTCGGCGCGCCGGCACGCAGTCTGGCGAGGGCAGCGCAGGGACCGCGCCGCGCGCCATGATGGCGGCGTCGATGTCCTCGCTGCGCACCACCTCGCGCGAGCTGTTGGGGTTGAGCGACGGGTAGCGCGGGATGACCCCTTGCATGACCATCGCGCGGAACGTGACGTTGTCGCAGCAGGCGTAACGCGCGCCCTTGGCTATCGACATCCACATGGCCTTCTCCTTTCACATGTAATAGGGCCAATCCCTTGCCGGAGGGCCGCACCGATAGATGCAGCCGGAGGGCGCTCCCCCGCCAAAGGGAGCGGTGCCGCCGCCCCGCCAAGTCGGCGGCGGCACCATATGGGCCGGAAGTAGGGGGTCCGGCCCCGTCGCGCCACGGGCCCCGCGGAATGGGGGCGTGGGGGCGAGACCCGTGGCGCGACGGGGGCGGGCCAGCCGTCAGCGGCGCATGAGGCCGAGGCCGACGCCGAACAGGAACGCGAAGGAGAGTGCGAGAATGAAACCCATGGGAACCTCCTTGGAAGGGAATCGAAGAGACGGTGGCGGGCCCGCCGTCAGTCGCGGAGCGACCCGACCGCCCACGCTGCGATGAACGGCAGCGCAGCGGCGAAGCAGCCCCGCGCCAAGCCGTAGGCCCCCTGCGCGGTGCATGCCCACCCCGCGGCGTCCATCACGACGGCCGAGGCGAGCAGCGCCCGGGTCATTCGCGAGCCCGTCATTCCTCTTCCTCCAGATCCTCCATGGGCACGCCCAGCGCCCTCGCGAGCCGCTTGGCCGCCCCGTACTTCGCGTCGGCTATTCCCCGGCGCTCCCAGTTCCAGACCGTCCTCTCGGTCACGCCGACCATGACGGCGAGCCGGTACTGGGAGAGACCGGCCTCCCTGCGCAGCCGCGCAATCGCGTTTCGTGTCGCCATAGCCCGTAACCTCTTTCCTGTAGTCGCTTTCAATCCGCTGCTCACGGCGGTACAATCCAAGCGTCCTGTCAACCGACGGAAGGGAGCCATCTCCTTGAAGGCAGTTTTGAGGACGCGGGCCGCCGTAAAGTAGGGCCCCGCCCGGCATACGGAAGCCGGAAAAGCCCGAGCCGAAGGCGTCGGCGCAACGACGCGCGGCGAGGCAGCCAGACCGCGGGCTACCGAAAGTCCCGCCGAGGCTCTCCAGTCCCTCTCCCGATTGGCAGTCATAAATGGGATATAGGGCAGGCACGGGGAAATCCGGGCGGGATCTGGTCTGATAACCGTGCAGGATGGCGGATAACGACCCGGCTAGGGAGGCGGCGAGGGTTGCGCACCGAACCGCCCCCGAGACCGGAACCGCCGGGGCTCCGCATCTCTCTCACGACTTTCCATCTCCTCCCCCATCCCTATGCGGCCTCGTCCGTGTTCCAGCCCATCAGGTCGTTGGGCGTGCATCCGAGTGCCAACCCCAACGCCGCAAGGCTCTCGAGCGAAGGCGTCGAGGCCTTGGCCAGATAGTTGCGGATGCTGTAGACCGACACGCCCGATGCCGCGGAAAGCTCCTCGGCGGTCTTGATGTCGGCGTGAGCCATGAAGATGCGCAAGTTATGAGCAAAAGACTCTTTAACGTCCGTCATGTGTACCTCCTTAATCTGAAAAGTACGGATTTCGTATCTCGCTAATTAGATTACTACGTATCTCGTACTTGTCAACAATTAAATACGGATTTCGTACACGTTTATCTAACTAATTGGTACACTCCTATCTAAGGAGGTACGAAATATGAACTTTTCTCTTCGATTAAGGGCCCTTAGAGAAGCCAAGGGTCTAAAGCAAAACCAGATGCCGGAACTTGTTGGCACGACCGCTCGCATATATGGCTCTTGGGAACGTGGCGAAACGCCGATTCTCCTTGAGGATGCTTTCAGATGCGCTCAGGTACTCGGATGCACGCCCAACGACCTATGCGGATGGCCGCCCGGCCTCAACGATGGTGCCGCCGATGACCTCGACCCCGAGGAGGGCGAGCTGCTCTACTGCTACCGGCAGAGCACCGAGAAGAGGCGCTCGAAGATCCTGGAGACGGCACGCGACCAGGCCGAGCTGTCCCAAAATCAGGCTGCAGCGCCTGAAATCGAAGGGCTGGAAGCAGATCAAGTAAGGTCCGCGTAGGGACCGTCCGTGACCCCGGACCGGACGGAATTATCTTGCAACGATTGACCCGGGGCCGACAAATCGTTAAAGTACAGGACAGCGGTATTGACGCGGGGATCCTACGGGACCCGCGTCCTGCGGAAAGGCGGCTGTCCATCAGGACGGCCGCCTTTCTTCATTTAGGAGCACAAATGGGAGCAAAACCATTTCGGACCATTCAGGAGCAGGTAGACCTGCTCCAGGCGCGAGGGATGAAAGTCGACGAGAAGACCCCCGAGGTTCTTATGCGCGAGGGCTACTACTCCATCGTCAATGGATACAAGGACCCCTTCATCGACGCTGAGCGAACCGCCCAGGCGGGAGAGGACCGCTATGTCGAGGGTTCCAAGTTTTCAGACCTCTGCGCTCTCTATACGTTCGACCGCGAGCTGAGATCGCTGACGTTCAGGTATCTCATTCTCGCCGAGGCAAAGGTTAAGACCGCCGTCGCCTATACGTTTTCCGAGGCGCACAGGTCACCGAACGACTACCTCCTTCAGTCAAGTTTCTGCAGCGAACAGGAATTCGTGCCGACATCGGACGGAACGGAATATGCGAAGGAGGTCTCGGGGCTCACGGGGATACTCGGGAGACGGGCGGAGAAGAGCGATTCTGGTTTCGTGAGCCACTATCGGGATACCTACGGGTCCGTCCCGCTCTGGGTGCTCGTTAACGACTTGACATTCGGCAACATCGAGCACTTCTTCAACCTCATGAAACCGGCGGAGCAGAGGGGCGTGTGCAAGATGATTGTCGCCTCGACCGGCAGAACCGGATCGAAGCGCCTGGGATACTTCGACGAGAAGAAGGCGATAGTGTCGATCGAGACGCTCGTTAAGTTCCGAAACGTCTGCGCCCACGACGAGCGGCTCTATTGCGCCCGGGTCGGCGGCAGGAAAAGCGTCAACTACATAAAGATGGTGTGGATGCTCGAGCGCTACCTCACGCCTGCAGAGTTCTCGTCGTTCATTCGCGATCTCACGACGCTGCTCACGAGATACGTGAAGGCATACGCGATTAAGCACGTCTTGAAGGAGATAGGCTTTGTCGAGCTGCTCAAGCGATCTGAAGACGGGACGCTCTTCGAGGCCTAGGCACGGCAGGGTTTTTCGGTTTTTCCGGAAAAACCCAAGCGGGCGCCCTAGCCGTCAAAGATTCTTTGACGGCTCAAGATATAAAGAAACCCCGTGCGGCAATCTTGGCGGATCCGCACGGGGCATATGCCCTCCGGCAAAAAAGGAAAGGCAGGACCATTATATGGCAACCAACGATACTTCAAGGTCAAAACTCGGGTCGAAGCGCGAGGTCGCGCCCGGCAAGTGGGTGATCCGCGTGCAGGCTGGCTTCCGCGCAGACGGCCACGTGCGGCGCGTGTCGCGCACCGTATACGGCACGGAGACCGAGGCCGATATCGCCATCGCGCAGCTCGCGCAGGAGCTCGGCGTGTCCCAGGCGGCGCACGCGGGCGTCACGCTTGATATGTATTATTGGGGAGTTTTCCGCGACTCACCCAGCAACCGCGGAAAGCCGCGCTCAAAGGCGAGCCTGCGCGAGTACGACGGCCAGATGGAAAACTACATCTCCCCCGTACTGGGGAGCATCGACATCTCCGAGATAACCCACGACATGATGCGCAGCTGTATCGAGCGCTCGGGCGCGCCGGCCAAGACCAAGACCACGCTGCGCGCCGTCATGCGCCGAGCTTTCGACGACGGCTGGGTGACGGTGGAACCCTTCCGCCGCCGCGTCATCGCGCCCAAGGCCAGGCAGGCGCCCGTGGAGCCGTGGAGCATCCCCGAGGCCGCCGAGGCGCTGCGCAGACTCGCCGCCAGCGACGACCGCGCGGACCTGATCATGAACGCCTACTTGATTTTGGGCCTGAGCGGGCTGCGCAAGGAGGAGGCACTTGCCGTGCGCCCGTGCGACCTCAAGGTCACCACGACTTACGACTTCGCCACGGGCCAGCCGACGATATCTGAGTACATCGAGGTCTGCCGCGCGTACACGGACGAGGACGGCGTGAAGGAGACCAAGAACGCCCATTCCGTGCGCACCGTGCCGGTTTTATTGGCAGGCCGCGAGCGCCTGCACCAGATCATGGACGAGTTGCGCCCGAGCATAACCGTCGAGGGCGGCACTTCGGTTACGGAGCAGGTGCGCGAGTGGAGCGGGCAGCGCATCGTCAACATGCGCGGCGACAACCTCGTGCGCGCCTGGCGGCGCATGTGCGCACGCCATGACCTGCGGTATATCCCGCCCAAGGCCCTGCGCCACACGTCCGAGACCATCATGGCGGCGACCGAGGTCGACCCCCTGAGCATCATGGATCTGCACGGTCATACGGACCTGGGGACAGATTATCGCCATTACATAAAGCCGGGCCTCGCGGAGCGCGAGAAGGCCGCCAGGCAGGTCGGGCGCGCCCTGCAGATCGTCGAGGGCGGCGGCGCGGACGGCGGTTTTAATGGCACCGGTCGCAGCGCCGAGACGCTCTAAATTGCATTTTCTAGGTCCACTACCTGCAAAATGCATAAAACGCCCCCTGCCGCGCATAAACGGCAGGGGGCGTAAAACACGAACGGTAACGGACGGTTATGATTCGGCTTCTCGGTAAACAAAAAAGGTCAGCGCCGAAGCGCTGACCTGTGCGTTCTTTGGTGGGCCGTCAGGGGGTCGAACCCTGGACCTTGGGATTAAGAGTCCCCTGCTCTACCAACTGAGCTAACGACCCAAAGCTAAAGTCCGTTGTGGCGGACTTTAGCGGAGATATCGTGTGGTGGGCCGTCAGGGGGTCGAACCCTGGACCTTGGGATTAAGAGTCCCCTGCTCTACCAACTGAGCTAACGACCCGATATCAACACGAAGCAAGAACTGGGGTGGGTAAAGGGACTCGAACCCTCGACCTACGGGACCACAACCCGTCGCTCTAGCCAACTGAGCTACACCCACCGTGTCCTGTGCGCTTCGCGCTCGACTATTATTGCAAGGAACGCCACGCGATGCAAGCCCCAATTTTCAAGAATTTTGAAAAGAGTTTTTCGAGACCATTTCGAGCAAATCCCACCGGTTTCATAGGAGTAAACTTGCCCCACTGCAAATGCTCGAAAGGACCGGCATGAAAGAACTCTCCAACCGCACGGCAACGTTTACCGATTCCGTCATCCGCCGCATGACGCGCATCTCCAACAAGTATGGCGCCGTCAACCTGTCGCAGGGCTTCCCCGACTTCGATCCCCCGGCGCAGCTGCTCGATAGCCTGAGCACCATCGCCAGCGACCCCAAGCCGCTCTATCACCAGTACTCCATCACCTGGGGCTCCCAGGCCATGCGCGAGGCGCTCGCCGCCAAACAGGAGCACTTTATGGGCATGCCGGTGAACCCCAACGAGAATATCGTAGTCACCTGCGGCTCCACCGAGGCCATGATGGCCGCCATGATGACGGTCACGAACCCCGGCGACAAGGTCGTCATCTTCTCGCCGTTCTACGAGAACTACGGCGCCGACACGATCCTTTCGGGTGCCGAGCCCATCTACGTGCCGCTCAACCCACCCACATTCGACTTTGACCGCAAGACACTCGAGGCGGCCTTCCGCGACAACGACCCCAAAGCCATCGTCCTGTGCAACCCTTCCAACCCCTGCGGCAAGGTCTTTACGCGCGAGGAGCTCACCTTTATCGCCGACCTCTGCAAAAAGTACGACGCCTACTGCATCACCGACGAGGTATACGAGCACATCGTCTACGCACCCCATGAGCACGTCTACATGGCCACGCTGCCTGGCATGTTTGAGCGCACCATCAGCTGCAGCTCGCTGTCCAAGACCTACTCCATCACCGGCTGGCGCCTGGGCTACACTATCGCCCCTGCCGAAATCACCGAGCGTATCAAAAAGGTCCACGACTTCCTCACCGTGGGCGCCGCCGCTCCCCTGCAGGAAGCCGTCGTCACCGCCCTCAATTTCGACGACAGCTATTACGATGAGGTCCTCGACCTCTATACCGCCAAACGCGACCTGTTCTGCCAGGGACTCGACAGCATCGGTCTTGAGCATAACGTGCCGCAGGGCGCCTACTACGTCATGATGGACATCTCTGAGTTTGGCTATGACAGCGACCTCGAATTCTGCGAGGACCTCGCGTCTAAGGTGGGCGTGGGCGCCGTGCCCGGCTCGAGCTTCTTCCGCGAGCCCGTCAACCACCTGATTCGTTTCCACTTTGCCAAGCGAGACGAGACGCTTAACGCGGCACTGGAGAACCTCAAGTCCCTGCGTGATAAAATCAAACCGCGCGGGTAAGGACGGCCCGGCAACTAAAGTAACTAAAGAAGCCCCGCACCGCCTGCCGCGTTGCGAGGCTTCTTTTTATGGCGCTTTCTTAAATGGTTTAGAGCTCTATACTTTAGTCATGGAGCAACTCGTCCCAGTGAGAGGAATATTATGGAAGAGCAGCAACTTATCGGAGCGCTCGAGGCCGGCGGCACCAAGATGGTCTGCGCCACGGGCTATGCAGACGGCACGGTCCTGGAGCGTGAGCAGATCGTGACCACGACTCCGCAGGAGACCGTCGAGGCCGTCAACGCATGGTTTGCCGACAAGGGCATCGCCGCGCTGGGCATCGGCGCCTTTGGCCCCACCGCAGTCAACCCTGCCTCGCCCCAATACGGCAAGATCCTGGAGACGCCCAAAACGGCATGGCGCTACTTTGACCTGCTGGGCACCATCCAAAACGAGCTCAATATTCCCTGCGGCTACGACACCGACGTCAACGTCGCCTGCCTGGGCGAGGTCACCTTTGGTTGCGCCCAGGGCCTCACTGACGTTGTGTATCTGACCATCGGTACCGGCGTGGGCGCCGGCGTGCTCTCGGGCGGCCAGCTCGTGCACGGCATGATGCATCCCGAGGCCGGCCACATCCTGGTCACGCGCGACCCGCGCGACACCATTGGCGAGCACAGCGCCTGCCCCTTCCACGACAACTGTCTCGAGGGCCTCATCGCCGGCCCCGGCGTTAAAAAGCGCTGGGATGGCAAGAGCGCCGGAGACATGGCCGATGACTCGGAGGCCATGGACCTGCTCGCCGGCTATCTGGCACAGGCACTCATGACCTACACGCTGTGCTACGCGCCGCAAAAGATCATCATCGGCGGCGGCGTGGCCGACCACACTCCCATCGTGCCGCTCGCACGCAAAAAGTGCGCCGAGATGCTCAACGGCTATATCGTCACGCCCGAGGTCAACGACATCGATAGCTACATCGTCAACAACAGCCTCGAGGGCAAGCAGGGCATCATGGGCTGCCTGGCCCTGGGCGCACAGGCGCTTCAGTAGCAGACGCACCCACGGGGCGTGGCACGCCCGGCAAATCCGACCTACGGAACGACGCCACCACGCCTCATATAAGCCCTCAAATAAAAAAGGCCGCCTAGGACCAAACAATACGTCCTAGGCGGCCTTTTTGGCGCACATCAGCGACCGTAAGAGATATCGGAGCACAACGCCCGTTGCCGCTCCACAGCAGTCGATCATCACATCGGTGATCATTCCAGCGCGTCCCGGCACAAAGAGCTGAATCGTCTCGTCGATCGAAGGAATCAGCAGCAGGAACACCGCCGTGGGCAGCAGCACGTCAAAGGTGCGCCGGCCCTCAAAATCAAAGGCGTGCGTTGCCAGGATGCCGAGCACCATATACTCGGTAAAATGCGCGCACTTGCGAACAACAAAGTTGGTCACCCATTCACATGGAAGTCCCACGCCGTGCAGGAAACCGCGGATAACTTCCATGACCGTTAGACTCAGTGAGCCCGACCCCGAGCCGGGAACCAGCGAATTGCCCCAGATCAAGAGCGCCATCAGGCAGGTCACGACCGCCCATTTTCGATTGATCTTAACCATGCAGAAGTTATGCCTCCGCGCGGAGCGGCGCAAAGCTGGCGGTACCGCCCTCGATAACGCTCAGATAGGCACGGCCCGTACGCTTGGCGGTAGAGGACTGCAGGCGCTCGATCTCTTCCTCGAGGATCTGATTGACGCGCTCGTGACGACGATTTTCCATAATGCCGGCGGCAATAGCCTCGGCTCGCTCGATGCTCTCGCGCGAGATACGGGCAGTATCCTCGGGGAACACAGCACTGTGACGGCCGACATAGGCGGGGACAGCAGGCTGAGGGGCAGCGACGGGAGCGGGGGCCGTAACAGGAGCAGGCTCGTCAATCTCATCCAGGATCGCGGTGGCGGCGGCCCACATGTCCTCGTGGCCCGAGTAATCGGCCATGGGGACATCAACCTCGAGCGAGGCATCTGGAAGGTCGCCGGTGTTGATGCGATCTTGGGCATCAATCGATGCGGTGATGGCTGCAGGCTCATCGAGGTCATCGAGATCGATGTCCGCGGCACCGGAGATGATAGGCATGCTGGCGAGGTTTGCATTGTACGGCGCAGCCTCAGCCGCCTGCTGCTGGGCAGGAGCGCCCCACAACGAGCTTTCGGCGGCACGGCGGGCGGCAACGGCCTCCTCGTCCGCGGCCATGGCTTCATCAACGTACGAATTGTCGGCAGAAGCGTTCGCGTCCGCCGAGGTAGCGCTGTAGGCGTTATTGGCTGCCGCGTTGGCGACGAGTGCCACGAAAGCCGCCGTGCTGCCCGCAGGGGCGGCCTGGGAGCCAGACACGGCGCGTGCCGCGGCGGCGATGTCGTCGCGATTGAAGGAGCCGGTCTGCCCGCCGTTGGTGAGCTCGTCGATGGCGACTTGATAGACGTCGCGCGAGTGTGCAGGGTCGCAGCTCACCGGCGAATCGTCGTCGAGCATACTGTCGATCATGGACCAAGCCTCGGCCTCGTCCATGGCATCTGCGGCTCGAGCGATGGTAGGGACACCATCATCGGCATGACGGCGCTGGAACGCACCAGTCAGGCCGGAAAGGAATGCCGAGGTAGACTGCTCCGCCTGAGCCTGAGAAGCAGAAGCCGCAGCGTAAGGAGTCGCATCCTGCTGCTGAGCTGGAATCGAGGCGGTCTTGAACTCGCTTTGATGCTGATTGAGATTGGCGGCACCGCCCATGGCATCAGGCTGGAACAGACGCTCTTCACGCTGCGCACGGTACTCGGAGATACCCAGCGAGGCGGCATAGATACCCACGCCCGCCACCGCGCCCACGGCGAAGGGAACCGCACCCGCCACGACCGTCTCGTTCACCGACGAAAACGGCAGCGTCGCGGCATACATAACCACGGGAGCGGCAAGGCCGATCCCGCACGAAAGTCCGGCAAGGACTGCTCGTTGTGTTGCATCAGAAGAAGCCATGAGCTCTCCCCATCTTCCAGCACCCAAATCGCATCATTCAGTTGGCTGCGCGAGAGAAGATGAAGCGGGGCTATGCCCCAAAGCAACGGTATATGGTTCGTTTCATCTGCGTTTTCCGTCGCGAAGCTTAAAAGCTATTATGCGAAACCGCCCTGTCGATTGCAAGCGACGATGTCGGATTGAAACGGGAAACCTGCTGCTTGCCAGTCTTATGGTCAAAAATAAGCGCGGAGCGGCGATATGGAAAAGGGCCGAGGCTCAAAGCCCCGACCCTTTATCGCATTGATGACTATCGCTGCGCGTGGATGACAACCTAGAACGTCTGCTCGTAGTCGCTGTGCTTTTTGGCCGAACGCACCAGGAACTCCTGGTTGGTGTTGGTGCCCTTAAGACCCTTGATAAACGACGCGGCTGCGCGCTCGGTGTTGTTCATGCCGGCAAGAATGCGACGCAGACCAAAGACAAACGGACGCATCTGCTCGTCGACCAACAGGTCTTCGTTGCGCGTACCGGAGGCAACGGGGTCGATAGCCGGGAAGATGCGGCGGTCGGCCAGGTCGCGGTCGAGCTTAAGCTCCATGTTGCCGGTACCCTTGAACTCCTCGAAGATGACCTCGTCCATCTTGGAACCGGTGTCGATGAGGGCAGAGGCCAGGATGGTGAGCGAGCCACCGTTCTCGATATTACGGGCTGCGCCCAGGAAGCGCTTGGGAGGATACAGGGCCGCCGAATCGACGCCGCCCGAAAGGATGCGGCCCGAGGCGGGCGCCGCCAAGTTGTAGGCGCGGGCAAGACGCGTAATGGAGTCGAGCACCACCACGACATCGCCGCCCAGCTCCACGATGCGCTTGGCGCGCTCGATGACGAGCTCTGCCACACGAGTGTGGTTGTCGGCGGGCATATCGAAGGTCGACGCCACAACCTCGCCCTTGATGGAACGCTGCATATCGGTGACCTCTTCGGGGCGCTCGTCGACGAGCAGGCAGATGAGGTGCACCTCGGGGTTGTTAATCGAGATAGACTGGCAGATCTTCTTGAGGATCGTGGTCTTGCCGGCCTTGGGCGGGGACACGATCAGGCCACGCTGACCCTTGCCGATCGGCGACACGATGTCGATGGCGCGACCGGTAATGGAGTCTTTGCCGTGCTCCATGCGCAGCGGCTCGTTGGGATAGACCGGGGTGAGGTCGCCGAACTTGGGACGGTTGCGAATCTGCTCGGGGTCCAGACCGTTGACGGTCGTGATTTTGGCGAGGCCGGCGCGCTTGTCGCCGCCGCGCGAAGGACGCAGCGAGCCCTCGATGACGTCGCCCGTGCGCAGGCGCGCGGAGCGGATGAGGTAGGCGGGCACGAAGGCGTCGTCGTTGGACTTCATGTAGCCATGGGCGTGGATGATGCCGGAGCTGTCCGGGCGAATCTGCAGAATGCCCTTGATGTCGCGGAAGCCCTCGGCCTTCGCGGCGGTGACGTAGATCTCCTCGACGAGCTCGGCTTTCTTCTTGCCGGTCGTCTCGATCTCGAACTCCTTGGCCTTCTCGCGCAGTTCGGCGACCTTCATGGCAGCGAGCTCCTCACGCGAAAGCGTGGGCTCGGTGGGGGCGGCGTTGCGCTCCTTGTTGCGCTGTTTGCGATCGCGCTGACGGTTGCGACGGTCGTTGTTGCGCTCGTCCTTGCGCTCGTTGCGCTCCTCGTTGCGCTTGTGCTGGCGACGGTTGGAACGAGTGCCGTCTTCGGCCTCGGCGGGCGCGGCACCATCGGTTGTGGCGGCGTCGGCATTGGCCGCAGCGGCTTCATTGGCCTCGGCGCCAGAATCGACCTGCGCTTCGACATCAGCCTGATGCTCGGACGCCTTGGCCTTAGCGGACTTCTTACGACCGCGCTTGGGCTTCTCGGACGCAGGCCGTTCGACGTCTTGGGGCTCGGCGGCATCAGTCGATGCATCGGCGGTCGTCTCGTCGGAATCCTCGGACGTACCCTTCTTGGCAGCCTTAGCCTTGGACGTGCGCTTAACAGCAGTGCGACGGCTGCGACCGGGGCGGACGTCGGCGGGCTCGGCATCGGCGGGAGCGGCCTCGGAAGTCGTAGCATCCTGAACGGGTGCATCGGCAGCAGTTGCAGACTCGACGGTCGCCGCAGCATCCCGAGCAGCTGCGGCTGCGGCTGCGGCCTTCTCTGCCTCGACGAAGGCCTTGGGCTTGCGACCGCGACGGTGCGGGCGCAAAGCCGGATCGACAACGGGAACTTCGCTGGCCTCGACAGACGCAGCGTGCTCAGCAGGCGATGCGCCCTCCCCTGCCGTGGAACGGACCGAAGCGTCAGTGAACTCGGGGGTTACCTGTTCAGCAACCTGCTCGGCCTTAACAGCCGTGCGACGGCGTGTGCGCGTTGCCGGCTTCTCGGTCGGCAGGTCGGCGGCAGGGGTCTCGGTGGCGGCAGGGGTCTCGGGCACAGACGGAGCTGCAAGCTCGGTCAGAGCCGCGGCCTCGCGCTCGGCAGCACGACGGCGGGCGCGCACCACCTGAGCCTCGCTAATCTGCGCCAACGCACGTGCCTGCGCGACCTCATCGGAAATCGACGCCGAGGAGTCAGCTGCAACGGTGCGCTTGGCGCGCGTCGTGCGCGTGGTACGGCGCTTGGGCTTGGTGACCTCCTCGCCGTCAGCGGCAGGCTTGGCCGTGCGGCGCATGCGCTTGGGCTTTGCCGGAGCAGCCTCCTCACCAGTTGCAGGCACGGCCTTCTCAGCCGCTACAGGCGTAGGCGTCGAAGCAGCCTTAGGCGTCTCAGGAGCCGAGACTTGCGCGGGCGCCGCAACCTGGTCCGACGCAACCGGTGCAGCGGGAGCGGCCTGCGTCGTCGTTATTTCGTTTTCTTGCTGTTGATCAGACACAGTGTTTGCTCAACTTTCTTTTCAAGCCCTGTGATCACATGCTCCCTGCATAAACCTTCAGGGCGGCTAAACAGTCTAGCTCCGTCAAATACCGACGGACATCATTGATCTGTATCGAGATATTTGCGTCATATACGCAGCGTTAGTGTAACACAACCGCCGCCACCTGCAACTTAGTCATTGGGGACGTTCTTAAACGACTAGTCAAAAGGGACACTCTTTGGTTTAACACCCACAAATCTGACTGCCTCCGCCAAAACTATGGCGGTTTACTACGATGAATCGCTCAACCGCGACCACTCCGAAACTTGTTGAACTAAAACCGACGCTCCTATAAGTTGTCAATAGGCAGTTTGCGGGAGCGCTCCCTTCAATTCGCACAGGAGCTCGTAATACCTCCTCTCCAGTTTCGTCGACCGCCGTCTC
>NZ_JAHONA010000083.1 GCF_019131995.1 Collinsella aerofaciens
GTCGCGAGCGTCATGGGCTACCTGAAGGGGAAGAGCTCGCTGATGATATTCGACAGGCACGCCAACCTCAAGTACAAGTTCGGCAACAGGAAGTTCTGGGCGGAGGGCTACTACGTGTCCACCGTCGGCCTGAACGAGGCGACGATCGCCAAGTACATCAGGGAGCAGGAGTCCCACGACATCGCGCTGGACAAGCTGAGCGTGAAGGAGTACGAGGACCCCTTCAAGAGGGGGTGATCCTGCCGGTTCGACCGGCGCGCCACGGGTCAAGATGCACTAGGCCTGGACGAAGTCCGGGCCCGCGCCTTTAGACGCGAGCCCGGGGCCCGTGGGTTATACCCTAAGAGCAAACCACCCTTTTTAAGGGTGGTTCTGATT
>NZ_JAHONA010000011.1 GCF_019131995.1 Collinsella aerofaciens
AGAGTTTCTCGGCGAGCTGTTCTTGGGAGAGCCCCATCGCCTCGCGCCTCGTCTTGATCTGGTTGCTGATGTCCATCGTCACCTCCCGGTCGTGAAGGAGCGTCCCGCGAACACGCCGGGTGCGCTATCGAATCTGTTGTACATCATATGCGGCAAGGCTTGCCGGGCGCTGCAAAAACTGTTTTGCACGGGGTTTACCTGCATGATTGTTGCTGCGATGGCTTAGCGATGTTATCGAGCAGTCATCCAAGTGTACAGGCCCATGGCGGCGTAGCCGATTGCGGTATAGGCAACCCCATGGAACGCAAGGTCCTGGCTGCCCTCGACCTTGAGGGGAAACAGGACCGCGGGTCCGATTCCGAGCGCCGCGGGTACCCAGAAGAGCGTCCTCGCGGAGTTTGCGGCGAGCAGGCCGAGGGCGATCGCAGTTACGGGGAGCACGAGGTAGATCAGCGCCATCATGGCGATCATACCGGCATCGGATGGGACGAAGCTCACCAGGAGGGCGGGGATTGCCCAGCAGGCGCCAACGATTGCGATCAATGCGATGAGGGACGCGCGTACGGTGACGTTCATGGGGCACCTCCTAACGGGAATCGCCCCCATTCTGGCATACATCTTCAGAATGGGGGCTAAGGGGGATACCATTTCGGGGAACGGGCGCGTACCGCGCTTTTAACTCAGCATCTTGGCGAGCATGCCGATGCCGGCGCCCACCAGTCCGCCGGCGATGGCGCCGATGATGATCTGCGCCGCGTTGCGCGTGCCCTTGACCCAAGGGTCCATCTCGCGCTCACGGCGCCCCTCGAGCGTGTCGCGATCGACCTGCTCGCCGCGGCTAAACGCCAACACCTCGCGGTACGTGACGAGGTCGTGCTGCTTCTTCATGCGTTCCATATACACGAACGCCACGAGCATCACGACGAGCGCCACGGCGGCAAACGCCGCGGTGGGCGCGATGTGCATGCCCCAGCCCCATTCGAACTGGAACGCCGCCCACGCGCTCAGCACCAAAAACACGACCGCGCTCACGACCGTGATTGTGGAGAGGGCGTTGTACTTCTTGACCGCTTCGTTCATTACCTGTGCCATGGTTTCCACATCTCCTTTGATGAGGGAGTCCACGGTCACCCCGAACACGTTGGAAAGCAGCAGCAGGCTCTGGACATCCGGATACGTACGGCCGCACTCCCAGTTGCTGATGGTCTGGCGCGACACGTAGATGCGCTCCGCCAGATCGTCTTGGGACAGTCCGAGCTCCGTGCGATGCTCCTTGATGTGCGAGCCCAGCTCCATGCGTTTGCTCCCTAGAGGGTCGGGGTGACCCCTGTCGAGAGCCACCATGTCATTGACGCGAGCATCGTACCATCAAAGGTCTTTATATTTGACCCCCACGGGGCAAAATCGAGCTGTCAAAAGGCTTTATATACGACATCTAGCTGGGAAAAGAACGGTCCCCAAAGGCGGATGCCTCCGGGGACCGGTTGGTGCGTATAGAGGGGGCGAGCTTGCTTTGGGTTGGTGTTGGCCCCGCCGCTCGTCTCGACTTTGGAGCGGCGGGGCTCAGCTCTGCCTCGACCGCGGCGCGGGGCGCGGCTTTGTCCCGACGTCGGCAGCGGCCGAGCCCTGTCTTCCCAGCTTAGCCCTCCTCGCCTTTGGGCGCGTCCTTGGACGAGGGCTCTTTCTTCGGCAGCCTTCCCGCGCGTTTGAGGGCGTCTCGCAAGATCCATTCCACCTGACCGTTGGCGCTGCGCATCTCATCGTCCGCCCAGCGTTGGACGGCCTCCCAGATAGCGGGGTCTATACGGAGTGGATACTGCTTGCGTGCCATGACGTGCCTTCTTGTCGAATGTGCAATTCTGCACCCGTCCCCAAATTACTCATTGGTGTTGGGGTTAGTACAGCGAGCCTGCGTTGAGCACCGGGTGCGCCTCGGATTCACCGCAGAGCACCACCATGAGGTTGCTGGCCATCTGCGCCTTGCGCTCGTCGTCGAGCTCGATGGTGCCGCCGGCAGCCATCTCCTTCACGGCCATGTCGACCATGGAGACCGCGCCCTCGACGATCTTCTTGCGTGCGGCGATGACGGCCTCCGCCTGCTGGCGGCGCAGCATCGCCTGGGCGATCTCGGGGGAGTAGGCAAGATGGGTGAGGCGGGCGTCGTCGACCTCCACGCCGGCGGGCGCCAGGCGCATCGCGAGCTCGCGGCGCAGGGCTTCGGAGACCTCTTCCACATTGGCGCGCAGCGTGATGGCGCCGGCGGCATCGGACTCGTCCTCCAGGTGGTCGTAGGCGTACACGCTCGCCACGTGGCGCAGCGCCGTCTCGGCCTGCATGGCGACATAGCTCTGGTAGTCGTCGACGTCGAAGAGCGCCTTGGCGGTATCGGCGACGTGCCACACCACGACGGTTGCGATCTCGATGGGGTTGCCCATTTTGTCGTTGACCTTCAGGCGCTCGCCATTCAGGGTGCGCACGCGGGTGGAGATAGTGGTGGGGTTGCCCTTGGCGGCCTTCTGCGCCGCGGCCTTGGCGGCCTTGGAATCGCTCATCTCGAGCTCGATCATCTCGCCGATCCCGGCCGATCCGCCCATGCTCTTGCTAAAGAACGGGTTGGCCCAGAAGAGGCCCTCGTCGCGGACGGTGCCCACGTACTTGCCGAACAGGATGCACACGCGCGCCTGGCCGGGCTGCAGCGAGAAGAATCCGTTGAGTGGGATGAACCACAGGCAAAACGCGAGGATGCTGAGGCCGAGCCCCCATCCGTATACTGCGGGCGCGTCGACGCCGTCGGGCGTGCTCGCGAGCCCGATGGTGCTCCAGATAAAGAGGCCGATGATGGCGATGAGCGCCACCGCCACGGCGACGAGCATGCCGTAGCCCGACTTGGCCTTGAGTTGCTTTTCCACGCTCATTGTGAGTTCCTTTCACGACTGCGCCGGCGTTTGCGTGACGTCCCCGGCGCCGCGCTCCAGATTGCGATGGGGAGGAGGCGAGTCCCCGAGCAGTCCGTGCGACTGCTGATTGCATTGTGATATCACATTGAAACCATGTCATGAACGACAATCGCCGTTTGCCGATTGACTCCCATCGCCTCGGGGAACTCCCCACCACTCTGGTAGTTTCTTCCATTCAGTTCACGCGACCTGACGGGAGCCCCCATGAGCGAGCCGCTCGAATCGTTTCTGCGCGTCGGAATGATTGTGTTCGTCTTCGGCCCGCTGGTTGCGTGGGCCGCTCGCCGCGGCGCGCGCGAGCGCCGCGAGGCGACAGACGTCCTCGAGCGCTTCACGGTGCGCATGCCCGCGGGTGGTATGGGCACTGCCGGGGAACGGGCCTGCCTGTCGCTCCTCGCGCCCCTACATCACGCCCGCAGGCCAGCGGTACCGGGTGAGGTCGACTCGGCCGTCGTCGAGAAATTCGACACCCTCGGCTTCGAGCAGCTCACGTTGCGCCTCAGGTCCGCCAAAGGCGAAGCCCGCAGCGAGGCGGCCGTCGGCAAACACGATGCGATGGCAGGGGATGACGCCCGGTTGAGGGTTGACGTGCAGGGCATATCCCACGTAACGGGCTCGCCTGGGCTCGCCGACGAGCTTGGCGATCTGCCCGTAGGTGGCGACCATGCCCGCGGGAACCTGTGCGACCATCTCGTAGACGCTCCCGAAGAAGCCCTCGCGGTTCCTATCAGCCATCACAAACCTTTCAGTGCGCGGGTATCGGCGCGCCCGCGAGCAGCGGACGCGCTACGCCTCCAAGAACCTCTCGACAAGCTCCTCAAACGCGCCGTCCATGCCCGTGGTCTCGAGCACGGCGTCGCAGTGGGGGCGCACGTCGTCGGTGACGTACTTCTTGAGCGCGCCTGCGCCGCCCATGCCGATCTCCTCGGCGATCTCGACCTCGGAGCGGCCGGTGCAGATGGCGGCGGTGGAGAGCAGGCCGGACACACCGGGACGGGCTTCGGGGTCGAACGTGATCATGCGCTCGCCGTCGGTCTGGCTCTTCTTGATGCGCTTGGCCGTCTCCTCGGCGGTCATGGAGATGTTGATGGCGTTGCCGTAGGACTTGCTCATCTTGCGCCCGTCAAGGCCGGGCAGCAGCGGCGTATCGGACAGCAGCGCGTCGACCTCGGGGAACACCTTGCCGTAGCGGTTGTTGAACTTGCGTGCGATGGTGCGGGTGAGCTCGATGTGCAGCAGCTGGTCGCGCCCGACCGGCACGACGTTGCCCTTGCAGAACAAGATGTCGCACGCCTGGTGCACGGGGTAGGTGAGCAAAAGGCCGGTGACCTCATGGCCGCTGGCCTCCATCTCGGCCTTGACGATGGGGTTGCGCTGCAGCAAGGCCTCGGAGACGAGCGACAAGAACGGCAGCATGAGCTGGTTTGCCGCGGGCACGGCGGAGTGCGTGTAGATCATCGTCTTGTCGGGGTCCAGGCCGCAGGCCAGGTAGTCGATGACCATGTTGTAGACGTTGTCCTAGATGTTGTCGGTGCTGTCGCGGTCGGTGATGACCTGGTAGTCGGCGATGAGCACGTTGGTGTGGACGCCCATGTCCTGCAGCTCGACACGGCTCTTGAGCGTGCCGAAGTAGTGGCCGAGGTGCAGGCGGCCGGTGGGGCGGTCGCCGGTGAGCATGGTGTACTTCTCGGGGTGCTGCGGCAGGTCGGCGCGGATCTGGTTGCTGCGCTCGAGGCTGACCTCATAGCTGAGCTCGTTGGGCATGCTGTCTCCTTTTGGGTTGAGTGCCTGGCCGGCATTGTCGGTCTTGGTTGAAGATGAAGCTACCAGAGAAACGGCGTCTCTTGCCGGAATCAACGATGGTTTTCGCCGTGTCGTCCCGCAGGGTCGTTTCCCTTCTTGGGAAGGAGCCCCTCGATATGCTCGAGCCGCTCCTCATGGGCCACGTGCGCCGCGCGTTCCTCGGCGGCGAAAGCGGGGTCTTCGGGCGTGACGGTCTCATCTCGCTGTCGACTCCGGTACCACCGCGACGGCGCTCCTGAGCCTGCTCGTCGACAAGCCGGTGACTATCTACACCGCCAACGGCTATGCATGTCGGTTTACGGGCGAGCTTGCTGCTAAGGTGGTGGTAATTGGCGGCGACTTCAACCCCGTTACCTGCTCGCTCACCGGTCCTATGGTTGAGAGCGCGCTGCGCGAGCTGTACGTTGACCGGGCGTTTATAGGTGTCAACGCGGTGGACGAGGACCGCGGCATCATGACGCCAGGTTATCCCGAGGCTATCAAAAAACGTATCGTGATGCAGAATTCCCAAGCGAGTTACGTACTCGCCGATAGCTCCAAGTTCCACGTGTTTTCAAATGTAAAGGTGTGCGACCTGGAGGGCTTTACTGTTATTTCCGACAAGCGCGACGCCAAAATCGGCGAACGCGTCAAAATGATCACGGCCTAGGACACTGGGGCATCGCATCTTGCCCTCAAGCCGTTGCCCACGTAATGAAGCGTGGGGCAAATGTGCGCCCCATTCCTGATTTGGGGACTAGCTTAGTTCGTCGGCTATTTGGTGCTCGTAGAAGGCTTCTACTACGGCGTTGAAGTTGCGGGCGAAGTCTTCCATGGATCCGCGCCAGGTGGCTCGGCTCGGTTTTCCCTGGCCCACGTAGGCGGTCTGGATGCCGCAGTCGGGGCTGGGGAAGTCACGCTTGGGATCGTTGCCCACCATGAGGACCTCGTGCGGCTCGAGTCCCATCACCTGCAACTGCTCCAGGTAATACGTGGCATCGGGCTTGCAGCGGGTGGCGTTTCCCATGTGCGTCACGAGTTCAAAGGGGACGTCGCTCAGCTCGCCCCAGCCCATGCGACACTCGATGGCACCCTGGGGAAAGCTAGGATTGGTGAAGAGTGCACAGCGCAGCCCTGCGTCCTGTACTGCCTGGAGCGCGGCGTGCGCGCCGGGCATTGCCTTCGCGTTGATCATGTCGTCGTTTTTGAACGGCAAAATCTCGCGCTCGTAGTAGGTAAACGCCTCGTTGATGAGGGGGTCCGAGAGGCAAATGCCGCATCTGCGCTCGACCTCGGTCTGATAAAACCCAAGATTGGTTCGGTTGTCCGTGCCGCTTCGGCGGTTGGCGTTGAGGTCGACCAGGATGGTGCCGAGGCGCGCCATCGTGCCACCGCGGCTGCGGCGCCCGATATCCGCGAGCATCGACGAGACATCCTTAAAATAGCGAAGGATGAACGCGTTGAGGTTGATGCTAAGAAGCGTCTCGTCCATATCGAAAACGACTGCTTTGAGCACGCGGGCACCTTTCTCGAAAAATCGTTCCAGAATCGTTGGCTCCGGATACTTTACCCCAAAGCCGTATGCCTAACTGCCTATCGTCAACTTATGGAGACGGTCGTCCATAAGATTGCGAAAAAGTCTCCACACGAGTAAAAAATCGCAGTTCACGCTTGAAATCGAAATGATTTCCCCGTAACCTATACGAACGTGATTGCATAAGCGTCACATTAGTATCTGTCGGCTCCCGAGTGTTCCTAAACGTTGTGTGCTTGTCGCACCCTTCTGTAGGTCCTAGCAATCGGGGCCCCGTAGTTCGAAAGGGGTCCACCTTTGAGTGAGATTCAGAACTCGTCCATTTTCTCTCTTGACGATGTCAATGAGGAGGAGATGAACAACCTCATCGACGGTACGATTACCGACTTTGATGAGGGCGATCTCGTTAACGGCACTGTCGTTAAGATCGAGCATGACGAGGTGCTCGTTGACATCGGATTCAAGTCCGAGGGCGTTATCCCGGTCCGCGAGCTGTCCATCCGCAAGGACGCTAACCCTGCAGACATCGTTGCACTCGGTGATCCCATCGAGGCTCTGGTTCTCCAGAAGGAGGACAAGGACGGTCGTCTGGTCCTGTCCAAGAAGCGTGCCGAGTACGAGCGTGCTTGGAACCGCATCGAGGAGAAGTTCAACTCCGGCGAGAACGTCGAGGGCGAGGTTATCGAGGTTGTCAAGGGCGGCCTGATCCTCGACATCGGCCTGCGTGGCTTCCTGCCCGCCTCCCTCGTCGACCTCCGTCGTGTCAAGGACCTCACCTCCTACATGGGCACCCGCATCGAGGCCCGCGTCATCGAGATGGACCGCAACCGCAACAACGTCGTCCTCTCCCGTCGCGTCGTGCTCGAGGAGTCCCGTAAGGCCGAGCGCTCCGAGATCCTGTCCAAGCTCAAGTCTGGCATGCGTCTCCAGGGCACTGTTTCCTCCATCGTCGACTTCGGCGCCTTCGTCGACCTCGGCGGTATCGACGGCCTCATCCACATCTCCGAGCTTTCCTGGAACCACGTCAACCATCCTTCCGAGGTTGTCAAGGTCGGCCAGGAGGTCGAGGTCGAGGTTCTCGACGTCGATCTCAACCGCGAGCGCATTTCCCTGGGTCTCAAGCAGACCACCGAGGATCCGTGGCGCGCACTGGTCAAGAAGTACCCCGTCGGCGCTATCGTCGAGGGCACTGTGACCAAGCTTGTCCCGTTCGGCGCTTTCGTCGACCTGGGCGAGGGCATCGAGGGCCTGGTGCACATCTCCGAGATGGCCAACAAGCACGTCGATCAGCCTTCTCAGGTCACCCACGTGGGCGACAAGGTTCAGGTCAAGGTCATGGAGATCGACCTCGACCGTCGTCGTATCTCCCTGTCCATGAAGTCCGCTGCTGAGACTCTGGGCGTCGAGATCGAGGTCACCCCGCTGCCTTCCGAGAAGAAGGACGAGGAGACCGACGCCGAGTAAATCGGTTTGACGATCACTTGTTTTAAGGGATCCGTCCGCAATGGACGGGTCCCTTTTTGCATTTGCTGCTGAGGTACGCGATGCTGCCCGTGCGCAATGCTGTCCGGTCTGTCTGCTTGCTATTGGGTTGTCGGTGCATGAAAAAATGCCGACATCCCGCCTCGGGGAGGAGGCGGGAACGCACCGAGTAGACGGAGGGGTGCGGAGCGCGGTCGTGTCTCGACTGACGACGTTGCCCATCGACAGGACCATTGTAGCGCATGGCGGTTCTTGGTTTATCGTGTCGAGCGTTTGCGTTGTGCCATTGCCTGCGGCAACGGTGTGTTACACTCTTGCACTGCTGAGTGGGCCAGACGGTCGCGCGATGTGCTGCTTGCAGCACGCGTGAGGAAAGTCCGGGCTCCAGAGGGCGGGATGCCGGCTAACGGCCGGGCGGAGTGATCCGACGGAAAGCGCCGCAGAAAAGAAGACTCCCACCTGCGCCGCAAGGCGTAAAGGGAAAAGCTGAAACGGTGGTGTAAGAGACCACCAGCGTCGTGGTAACACGGCGGCTTGGCAAGCCCCATCCGGAGCAAGCGCGAATAGGAACGCTATGGGCCGGCCCGGTCCGCGTTCGGGTAGCGTGCGTGGAACTGCACGGTAACGTGCAGACAAGATAAATGACCGTTCACGACAGAACCCGGCTTATCGGCCCACTCAGCACTTTGTTGACGCTGCGAACCCGTCAGCGCGGCAATCTGCCTTTCAAGCCTTCGGGCATGACCATAAGGTCAATGCCCTTGTCTTTCAAGGCACCTTGCTCGCGCTGACGGGTTCTCGCTGTTGGTGACGGTATCATTGGCGTTTCCGTTCTTGTTGGCGAGGTCAACGGTGCTGTCTTTGCCGTATTATTGAGGCTGTTTGTTGCTGCGCTTTATTTTGTTGAGGGGCTTTGTTGGACAGCTATTTTACTCTGCAATCGAATATTGAGGTTTCGGGCGAATTTGTGGACCGCAAGAGCCGGTTTATTGCCCAGCTGGTCCATATTGAGTCCGAGGATGAGGCGAATGCCTTTATCGAGACCGTTCGCAAACGTCATTACGACGCTCGACACAATGTTCCCGCGTGGATTTTGGTCGATGGACGCGAGCGTCAAAGCGATGACGGTGAGCCGAGCCGCACGAGCGGTATGCCGACGCTCGAGGTGTTGCGCGGCGCGGGGCTCAAAAATGTTTGCTGCGTAGTGACGCGCTATTTTGGTGGCACGCTGTTGGGGCCTGGTGGCTTGGTACGCGCCTATACCGCGGCGACGCAAGCGGCGGTGGCCGCGGCTCGGGAGGCCGGGCAGATCGTCGAGATGACGAGCGTCGTGCCTGTTGACGTGCATGTGGCCTATCCGCAGTATGAGCAGGTGCTTCGCTTGGCGCAGGATTCGGGTGCCAAGGTTTCGGATACCGATTACGCGGATGCCGTGACACTTCACTTGGTGTTTAAGGCGGGGGAGCAGGAGTCTTTTTGCGCCAGGATGCGCGAGCTTATGGCGGGGCGTGAGGAGATTGAGGTCGGCGCTCCCGAATTTGCCGAGTTCTAACGGCGACGGCCGGCGTGCTTTTGGATTGATTCCAAGCGCGCCGGCCGTCGATTTATGTTGCCGCCGTTTACTCGGCGAGCTGCTTTAGTACATCACAGGCGATTTCGACGGCATCGTCGATGCAACCGGGACAGCTGCGGAGCGGACCCTTGTCCGATCCGATGCCCTTGAGCGTGCCGCAGACGGTCGTCGTGTTCTTCTCGCCAAAGCGCTTGGCAATCTCGCGCGACAGCTTGTAGGTCTGGCCCTTGGTCTTCGGGTTTTCCATGCCATCGCTCATTACAAAGCCCATGATGGCCACGGCGCCCGAGATGGCGCCGCAGGTCTCGGTCATACCGCCCATGCCGGCGCCAAAGCCCTCGGTGAGGGTAAAGGCGACCTGGGGGTCGAGCCCGACAGCGGGCGCGAGCGTGCAGGCGACGGCCTGGGCGCAGTTAAAGCCACGGGCGTGGTATTCGGCAGCCTGAGCCTGACAGGCGGTGATGTCGAGCTGGGCCGTATCGATTTGCTTCATCGTTGTCTCCTTGGTTACGGTGTACCCGCCTATGGTACCCGTGACGGGGCATGTAATCATCGAGAGCTTCATGTATGCCTCGTTTTTATCTATCGAGCAAATGCCCAAGGCTTGAGATAAATACCTCTGATCAATTTGTCCCGTAACCTACCTTGGGGATGGGTTGAGAGGGGTGCAGGGTAGCGGTATCGTGAACCGAATAAAATGTAACCCAGGCAAGGGAGCTAGATATGAGCGAGCAGACCATCGGAACTACATGTGTTCAGGGCGGCTATCACCCGGGAGATGCGGAGCCGCGCCAGGTGCCCATCTACCAGTCCACCACGTGGAAGTACGACACGTCCGAGCACATGGGTAAGCTGTTTGACCTAGAGGAGTCGGGCTACTTCTACAGCCGTTTGCAGAACCCCACGTGCGATCTCGTTGCCGCCAAGATCTGCGAGATGGAGGGCGGCACCGCTGCGATGCTCACGAGCTCGGGCATGGCTGCGAATTTTCTCGCGATCTTTAACGTGGTCGGTGCCGGCGATCATGTGGTCGCGAGCTCTGCCATTTACGGCGGTACGTATAACCTGCTCGCCCACACCATGGGCCGCATGGGCGTGACCTGCACGTTCGTTGCCCCCGACTGCACCGACGAGGAGCTCGAGGCGGCATTTGAGCCCAATACCAAGCTCGTCTTTGGCGAGACGATCGCCAACCCCGCCCTCGCCGTGCTCGATATTGAGCGCTTTGCCAAGGCCGCACATGACCACGGCGTGCCGCTGATGGTCGACAACACCTTCCCGACGCCCGTGATGTGCCGTCCCTTTGAGTGGGGCGCCGACATCGTTACGCACTCTACCAGCAAGTACATGGATGGACATGCTGCCTACCTGGGCGGCGTGATCGTCGACCACGGCCAGTTTGACTGGATGGCCCATGCAGACAAGTTCCCGGGTCTCACCACGCCCGACGAGAGCTACCACGGCGTGACGTATGCCGAGAAGTTCGGTCGCGAGGGTGCCTTCATTACCAAGGCAACCGCTCAGCTCATGCGCGACCTCGGCCCCATGCAGAACCCGCAGGCGGCGTTCTTCCTGAACAGCTCGCTCGAGAGCCTGCACGTGCGTATGCCGCGCCACTGTGAGAACGGCCTGGCGGTCGCCAAGTTCCTGCAGAGCCACCCCAAGGTGCGCTTTGTGAGCTATCCGGGCCTGGAGGGCGACAAGTACTACGACATGGCGCAGAAGTACATGCCCAACGGCACCTGCGGTGTCGTGAGCTTTGGCTTTAACGGTGGTCGTGCGGCGGCCGAGACCTTTATGAAGAGCCTTAAGCTCGCCCAGATTGCCACACACGTGGCCGATGCGCGCACCTGCTGCCTGCACCCGGCAAACGCCACCCATCGCCAGATGAACGACGAGGAGCTCATCGCCTGCGGCATCTCCGCCGACATGGTGCGCCTGTCGTGCGGCCTTGAGGACACGGCCGATCTGATTGCCGACATTGAGCAGGCGCTCGAGCAGTGCTAGGCTAGCGTGTGTGCGAGGCGTGGGACGGCTTTTCGGCTGACGACGTCCTCATAGTTCCGATTCCGTAGGCGGGACCCCGATCGTGACCGTTTGTAGGCGATTGGGGTCCCGTTTTTGAGTTGCACGATAGAAAGGATATACATGGAGAAAACTGCCGAGCAGCTGCGCCGCGAACACATTGCCCTGGAGGGCGACACCCACGGTAAGAATAAATGGGCGATTCTGTTCACCGTGCTCGCCATGACCTTTATGGCGTGTCTGGATGCGAGCATCGTGACGGTGGCGCTCCCAGTGATGCAAAAGGAGCTGGGGGTGGGTCTCGACCGCATTCAGCTCGTGAGCTCGGCGTATCTGCTCGCGACGTGTGTCGCCATGCTGCCGTTTGGTCGCTTGGGCGATGTGCGCGGCAAGGTGAATGTGTTCCAGCTTGGTGTGATCGTCTTTACGGGTGGCTCGCTGCTTTGCGGGCTTTCGGCTTCGCTCGAGGTGCTTATCTTGGCGCGTTTCGTGCAGGGCATTGGCTGTGCCGCCGCGATGGCCAACAATATGGGCATCATCACCGAGTCGTTTCCGGCGCGTGAGCGCGGTCGTGCCATGGGCATTCTGGCGACCTTTGTGGCTCTTGGCATGATGTGCGGCCCCGTGCTCGGCGGCGTGCTGGTGGCGAGCTTTCCCTGGGAGAGCATCTTCCTTATCAATCTGCCCATTGGCGTAATCTCGTTTATCGTGGGACTCTATACGCTGCCGCATGTGAAGCCGGAGGCTGGCGAACGCCCTATGCCGTTGACAGAGGCGGCGCGTCGCTGCTTTGCGAGCTCGGCTTTCACGATTAACCTGGCTTGCATGCTTATCGTGTTCGTGGGTATCGGTGCCTCCGAGTTTGTGCTGCCGTTCTACTTTCAGGATGCCCACGGCTTTAGCTCCGATATCTCCGGCCTGTTGTTTTTGGCGATGCCGGTCGTGAATGCCTTTGTGGGCCCGCTTTCGGGCTCGGTGTCCGACCGTGTTGGTTGTGAAGCGCCCACAGCCGTTGGCCTGGGCGTGTACGTGTGCGGTCTCTTTGCGGTGAGCACGCTTGACGAGCACTCTTCCATCTTGATGATTGTGTGCTGTGTCGCGTTTATGTCGTGCGGCACGTCGATCTTCCAGAGTCCCAATAATTCGCTGTATATGGGTTCGGCTCCGCGTGAGGCGCTTGGCTTTGCGGGCAGCTTGAGCAGCTTGGCGCGCTATGCGGGCATAGCGCTGGGTATTACGGCGGCGTCGCGCATCCTGTATGGACAGACGAGCGCGGCGATGGGCAAGACGGTCACGAGCTATGTGGCGGGTCGTCCGGACGTGTTCCTCTTTGGCTTCCGTTTGGTATTCTACGTGCTGATGGCCGTTGCTACCGTGGGCTTTGCGCTCACATTGGTACGTTTGGTGAGGACGCGCACCCGGCATTAGCGTGTTGGGAGGCTGTCTGCCACGAATCGGGCCTATCTACTGGTCTTGCAGCTTTATGGTGCGATGCGGCTTGTGGGACGGGCGGGGGTCGGTCCGTGGTAGACTATCGAACAACGTTTATTAATCGCGCGGTATCGTTGCCGCGAGAAGGGGTTGCGCCATGCAGGAGCTTGAGGATCGTATTCGCCATGACGGCATCGTAAAGGCCGGTAACGTCCTTAAGGTTGATGCCTTCCTCAACCACCAGTGCGACGTTGAGCTGTTCGACCATATGGGCGCCGAGTGGGCCCGTCTGTTCGAGGGTGTCGAGATCAACAAGATCCTGACGATCGAGGCTTCGGGCATTGGCATGGCTTGCATTGCGGCCCAGCATTTTGGCGGCGTGCCGGTGGTCTTTGCCAAGAAGGCACAGTCCATCAACCTCGACGGCGAGCAGTATGCCACGACCATCTACTCCTTTACCAAGCAGAAGGAGTACCCGGTTATCGTTGGTAAGCGCTTCCTGTCCGAGGGCGACAAGGTCCTGATTATCGACGACTTCCTGGCCAACGGCTGCGCGCTCGAGGGTCTTATCAAGATCTGTGAGGCTGCGGGTGCCGAGGTATCTGGTATTGGCATTGCGGTGGAGAAGGGCTTCCAAGGCGGTGGCGATAAGCTCCGCAAGCGCGGCTTCCGCGTTGAGAGCCTGGCCCGTATCGCCGATATGGACTGCGAGAACGGCGAGATCACCTTCGCCTAAGCGCGCAACACAAGCGATTGGTATGCGATGTGACAAAGGGACTGTCCCTTTGTCACATTTTTTGTATGAGGGGAGGTGTTGATATGGATGAGAACAAGATGGGATGGAGCGAGTATGCACGCTATGCCGAGATGTCGGTCGAGGAGTTGGCACGCGATTGCGAAGTGCAGGTGTTTCGCGCGACGGGTCCGGGCGGACAGGGCGTGAACACGACGGACTCGGCGGTACGCATGAAGCATGGGCCCACGGGGATTGTCGTGACGGCGCGCGAGAGCCGCAGTCAGTTTCAGAATCGTAGCTGCTGTCTGCGTAAGCTGCGCGCTGAGCTTGAGCGTCGTGGCCGTCCGCCGCGTCGACGCGTAAAGACCAAGGTGCCCCAGCGCTCTCGCCAGCGCAGGCTCAATGATAAGCACTTCAACGCCATTAAAAAGGCCAACCGTCGCAAACCGGGCAGCGACGAATGATCTCCTCATAAGTTGCGGTGAAATAGGGACTGTTTTACGGCTTTAGCTGCATAAACAGTCCCTATTTCACCGCAACTTAGGGATGGCTAGTGGGTGGGGCGCCAGACGTGGAGGGCTCCGCCGAGGACGTCGACCTCGATGCGCGAGGCGACGATGGGCTCGCCGTCGGCCTGGATGGGGTAGTCGGGCTCCTCGAACGTGAGCTCGGCATGACGGCAACGACGCATGCGAACCGGCGGCAGCTTGGTATGATGGCCGTCCTTGGCCGAAAGAAACATAGGCAGGGCGACCGCACGGGGGACGGGGCCGCAGGCGTAGCAGACGTCGAGCATGCCGTCGCAGGGGTCGGCTTCGGGGCAGATGCGATAGCCCGAGCCATAGGTGGGCCCCAGCTGGATGGCCATAATAATCGCCTGCACGCGCTCTGCGGGCGCACCGTCAAAGCTGACCGTCATGGGATAGTTGCGGTAGCGCAGGCCAAACTGCTCAAGTCCCGATAGAGTGTAGAGCGGAGCGCCGGCGAGCCCCGTCTTTTTTCGCAGCTCGGTGGTGCCCAGGCCGATGGCGGCATCGATGCCGACCGAAAGCGTCTGGTCGTAGTACTCGACGGTCGCCTCGCCGCTACCGCTTGCGGGGTTCCATGAGCGAATGCGTCCGATATCCTGACGCTGCAGCTCGCAGGTGAGCAGCGCGCCAAAATCTTTGCCGGAGAAATCGTCGATACCGAGCGTTTGGGCAAAATCGTTGCCGGAGCCTACGGGCAGGACGGCAAGGGCGGGACGGACCGCCTCATCCTGCGTCATGAGTCCATTGACGACCTCGTGGATCACGCCGTCGCCGCCGAGTGCGATAACCGTGCGGTAGCCCTGGGCCCGTGCGGCAAGTTCCTTGGCATGTCCCATGCGCTCGGTCAGCACCAGGTCAAACTGGGATGAGCGCGTGGTCATGTCCAAAAAGCGCTGCAGGCGCTTGGCAACTTCGCGCGCCGCACCCGACTGGGCGGCGGGGTTGGCGATGATGAGCGTGCGACCAAAATCAGTTGCGTGCATGGGGCGACTCCCGGCGTGTGGCATGACAGTGCGGTCGCGCTCAGGTCGAATTGCCCCCGATTGTGGCTGCACGGCGAATACTTACGTCTACTCTATCAGGTCGTTGTGGCGCTCGATAGCATCCGCCACCGTACCGCCCTCATCCACAATAAGCGAACGACGCTTGGGTGAGATAATGCGCTGGGCGGGGTACACGCCGCGGTGTCCGCCGGCGAGATAGCTGATAAAGGCCACGATGACAAAGAACCCGGCGGCCGTGCCGTGGAACAGGTCGATGGCCATCATGCAGGTGGTGATGGGCACGTTAAGGCCGGCGCAGAATACACCGAGCATGCCCAGCGCCGCCAGAAAGCTGGGGTCGATTCCGACGAGGCAACCGATCCAGCCGCCGAGTGCCGCACCGATGCCAAACAGGGGCGTGACCTCGCCGCCTTGGAAGCCCGCGCCCAGGGTGAGCGCTGTGACGACCAACTTGATGACTGCGTCCGCCAGGGTGGTGTTGCCGGCAAATCCGGCGCCGGAAAGCCACGTGGAAAGGCCGGCGTAGTCCCAGGCGTCGAGGAGGGCATAGGCGGCCAAAACCACGAGTGCGCCTATGAGTGCGCGAACGAGGTAATTGGTGATAAAGCGACCGTACAGGCTCTTGACGGTTCGAACTGACCAGGCAAAGAGGCGTGCCGTCAGACCGAAGATAATGGCACTGATAACAACGATGACAACCGTCCGTGGTGTCATGTTGGGAACGCTGGCGATAACATTCGCCTCGTACTCGGTTCCCAAGGCAAGCGACGTAAAGTAGCCGGTAAACGAAGCGACCAGGCAGTAGATGCCCGCGGTGTAGTCGATCTTGCCGATGAAGCACATCTCCATGCCAAAGAAAGCCCCGGCAAGGGGCGAGCCGAACACGGCGCCAAAGGCCGACGAGATGCCGGCGAGCATGAGGTCGTGGTGGTCATGCTTTTTGAGGTGGGCGAGGCTCGAGATGTTGCTGGCGATGGTGCCGCCAATCTGCACCGCAGCTCCCTCGCGACCGGCCGAGCCGCCGGTGAGGTGCGTGAGCGTGGAGCAGACGAAGGTGAGGATGGCCATGCGCATATGGATGAGGCGTGTGCCCAGAGCGGAGTCGATGACCAGGTTGTTGCCACGCTTGGCGGCGAGACCGTGGTTTTTGTACACCCATGCGGTGGCAACGCCCATAACGGGAAGCAGCGCGTAAATCCACGCATGGTGCTCGCGATAGTCGGTCGCGATATTTAATGAGGCCAAAAACGCCCAAGCGGCAACGCCCATGGCGAGCGAGACGGTGACGACGAGTACGAGCAACTTAGTGCTCGCTAGTAGGTTGCGGGCGTTGCGGCGCGTGTCGGCAGCCAAGAGATGCTCGGAGCGGGTAAGTTGATGCCTGCCTGCCGTGATGACGTCATTAAGGGAGAAAAAACCGCCGTCGTCGAGCGGCTGGAAATGATCCTGCGCTTTGTTTGCGCTTTCGGGTTTGTCGTTATGAGCCATACGTTCCTCTTTTAGGTTGCAACGCAAGCAATTATAAAACGCGGTAAACGCGACGAGCCGGTGGGTTGGTTTCCATTCTGTTTCTCGGCCTGCAACCGACAGGTGTATTTGCGGGTACAGGCCGAGTCGCGGTCGTGCGTCGGGGGATTATACTGAGACAAGCATAAAGAATTGGCGCCCCTGTTGTGCGCCGTGGCATTAAGAGGTGCATATGGCAGAGAAACTCATACCGTTGGAGGATGCGCAGTCGATTGTTTTGTCGCACGTTGCTCCGACGGATCTCATCGAGATTCCCGTGTGGCAGGCGGCTGGTTTTCCCTTGGCCGAGGACGCGGTGGCCGATATCGACATCTCGCCGTTTGCCAACAGCGCTATGGACGGATATGCCGTGCGCTCGGCGGACTTGGCGCAGGCATCTGGCGAGGCGCCGGTGACGCTCGACGTTATCGGACACGAGGCCGCGGGCCATGTGTTTGAGGGCGCAATCGGCGCGGGCGAGACGGTCCGCATCATGACGGGCGCGCCGGTACCCGAAGGTGCCGATGCCGTGGTGAAGTATGAGATCGTTGATGTGCTCGACGGTGACGGCAACGAGGGCTCGCGTGTGAGGTTCTCGGCGCCGGCCAAGGTGGGGGAGAACGTTCGCTCGGCTGCTGAGGAAGCTCATGCCGGCGACGTCGTGATGCGCGCCGGCGAGGTTGTGGCTCCGGCGGGCGCCGGCCTGCTGGCGAGCGCCGGGTATGCGAACGTGAAGGTGCATGCCGCTCCGCGCGTGGGCATTATCTCGCTGGGCACGGAGCTGGTCGCGCCGGGTGAGCTGCCGGCGCGCGGGCAGATTCGCGATTCCAACTCGTCGGCGTTGATGGCCGAAGCACTCGATGCCGGCGCGGAGCCCGTGTTCTACGGCATTGCGCCCGATGATGAGCAAGCGATCGCCGAGCTGGTGCATCGTGCCGTGCAGGAGTGCGACTTTGTCATTACGAGCGGTGGCGCCTCGGCGGGCGATTACGACTATGTGACGGCGCTCGTCCGGCGTGAGGGCGAGGTGCTGTTTGACCGCATCTCGATGCGTCCGGGCAAGGCCATCACGTTTGGCTTGCTCGGGGGTAAGCCCTACCTGGGGCTTTCGGGCAACCCGGCCGCGGCGTATGTGGGCTTTGAGATGCTTGCCCGTCCGGCGATTCGCAAGATGCGCGGTTTTGCCGAGGTTGCGCGTCCCGTGCAGCAGGCGACGCTCACGCACGGCGTGAAAAAGCGACAGCATCGCCGCTTCTTCGATCGCGCCACGGTTTTGCGCGACCCCGAGACCGGTGAGTTGTTGGTGACCGAGGCTAAGACACAGAATTCGGCGCTGCTTGGAACTATGCAGCGTGCGAACTGCCTGCTGCGTATTGACGAAGGACCGTGCGAGCTCAAGGCGGGAGATGCCGTGGACGTTGTTCGCGTCGACCTGCCCGAGGGCGCCGTGTTGTAGGGGGAATGCTATGGAGCTGAAGATATCGATCGTGACGTGCTCGGACACACGCGATCTTTTGCAGGATGAGGCCGGAGCCGCACTCGAGGAACTTATCGAGGCACAGGGCTGGACGGTCGCCTCACATGTGGTCGTGCGCGACGACGTCAGCGAGATCGGTGATGCCATTATGGAAGCCGCCGATGAGTGCCACGCCAATGTCGTGCTCACCTGCGGCGGCACGGGGCTTTCGATGCGCGATGTAACGCCCGAGGCGACGCGTTCCGTCTGCGACCGCGATGTGCCGGGTATTGCCGAGGCAATTCGTGCCTACTCCATGACCAAGACGCGCCGCGCCATGCTCTCGCGCGCTATTTGCATGCAACGAGGTCATACACTTGTCGTAAACTTTCCCGGTTCTACGAAGGCCGCCCGCGAAAGCTGGGAGGCCATAACAGACCAGCTGGAGCATGCGGCTCAGATGACGGCGGGCGGCGGACATACCAACTAAGCGGTTTACCTGCGGCGGGGCGACCTGAACGGCTGCTCCGCCTTTGTTTTCCGCCGAATCGACGCCGAGGTGCACGGTAACTTGAAACTATATTCTCTGACGAGAATAATATCTCACTATCATTATTCGCGCAGAAGTATAATCTGATTGCAGATTAAAGCTCGAGGCGGGGTGCCCGGGCATAGCGTTCGAAAGGGTTGAACATGTTCGATATGGTTTCTCGCCGCGGATTCGTTTCGCTTTCTGCTGTCGCCGCTGCCGGCCTTGGTCTTGCCGGCTGTTCGGGCAGCAAGACGTCCGAGCCGGCCGGATCCGATGTCGGCTCCGCCAAGGCCTCTTCCAAGAAGGAAACCGTCGAGCTGCAGGTCTTTGCCGCTAACTCCCTCGAGAAGGCCCTGCCCGAGGTTCAGGAGCTCTACACCGACCAAACCGGCACCACCTTTGCCGACACGCAGTTTAAGGCCTCCGGCGACCTCGTCGAGCAGATGAAGGCCGGCGCCACGGTCGACGTGCTCATCACCGCTTCCAAGGGCACCATGGATGACGCTGAGACCGCCGAGCTCGTCGACACCGACACCCGCGAGGACATGTTCGTCAACGATCTCGTGATCATTCGCGCCGAGGGCTCCGATACTAAGGTCGAGGCCATCGCCGACGTCGCGAATCTGGACGGTAAGATTGCCATCGGCGACGCCAAGACCGTCCCCGCCGGCAAGTACGCCAACCAGGCGCTGGCTTCCGTGGGCCTCTATACCGGTACCGAGGGCGACGACGGCGAGTACGCGCCCGAGCTCGCCGACAAGGTAGCCCTGGCCGACAAGGTCGGCACCGCTGCGTCTTACGTCTCTACAGGCGACTGCGTGGCGGGTTTTGTCTACAGCTCCGATATCTTCCGCTACGACGACATCGAGGAGGCCTTCGTGTGCCCCGAGGACTCGCACAAGCCCATCGTGTATCCCGGCGCTGTCGCCGATAGCTCCGAGCATGCCGACGAGGCCAAGGCGTTCATCGACTTCTGCCTGACCAACAAGAAAGCCCAGAAGATTTGGGCCAAGTACGGCTTTGAGCTTTCCGAGTAGTGCGGCTTGGCGCGATAATTCTATCGTTTTGTGTTTTACTCCGTCCTTGTATTCGCTTGGAGCTTTTCGTGCTTAATAGATTCCGCATGCTTGTCGCCTGTGCTTTGACCTTCGCGCTTTGCTGGGTGCCGGGATTTGCGTTTGCTGGGGACGCTGAGGACGGGGCCCAGGTTGCTGCGACCGCTCATGGGCTTTCCTATGGGATCGAGGGTTTTGAGCGATTGGCCAAGGGGACCGCTCGTGCCATGGAGGGCCAGCCTGAGGGCTACCGGTTTCCCGTTGACGAGGACGTGGACCTTGTAGTGGCGCCTGCTGCCGACCGCGTTGTTGTGTGGATATCGCCCAAAGCGGTCGAGAAGTATGGATTGGATCCGCAGGACAACGAGTGCGTATCGGGTCTCAAGACCCTCGTCTGTGAGCTCGACAGCGCAAACTGCATGGGAGGTGCGCGGCTAGGGGACGTGGATCTTCCTTGGTATGTCACGGCGGAAACAACGTTTGACGCCGGCGGGTATACCTATGGCTTTGACGAGCGCGGTGCGGATGGGGACCGCTATGTGGTGATTGCATCAGCCTCGGGTGATGCCAAGGGCGGCGCGCGTTGGCTTGATAGCGCTCAAATGGTAGAAGCGTCGTCTGTCGTGTTGCGGGATGAGCAGGGGCCCTTGACCTCTCTGGCCTCCTTATTGGGCTGCATCGACTACCGACCGTTTTGGGTGTCCATTAAAACGAGCGGCCTTGCCCTGCTGATCTCCTTTGCGCTGGGCCTGTTCGCCGCGTGGAAGACTATGGGTACCTCGAGTCGCATCAAGGGCCTGCTCGATTCGGTCTTTACGATTCCTATGGTGCTGCCGCCCACGGTCTGCGGCTTTCTGCTGCTTATGCTATTTGGTCGATCGACCGGGGTCGGTCGGTGGCTCATCGCGCACGGCATCTCGATCGTCTTTACCTGGCCTGCGGCGGTGATATCTGCCGTCGTTGTGTCGTTTCCCCTGGTCTACCGCACGGCGCTCGGAGCCTTTGAGAGCCTCGACACGCAGATGCTCGATGCGGCGCGCACGCTGGGCTGGTCCGAGCGTCGCATCTTTACCAAGCTTATGATGCCGCTTGGCTGGCCCTCGATTGCCGCCGGCACGGTGCTCGCCTTTGCCCGCGCGATGGGCGAGTTTGGCTGCACCCTGTTCTTTGCGGGCAACTACGCCGGCATTACCCAGACCATCCCCATCGCCATCTACTTTGAGTGGATGGGCGGCAACACGTCGGTGGCCCTCTTTTGGGTCGTGGTCGTAATTGCGTTCAGCTTCCTGGTCATCCTATTCATCAACATGTACACGGCACATTCGCAAAAGTACCGCGAGCGTGGTCTTTCCCGTGCGGAGCGCAAGCAGGCCAAAGAGCTTGCCGGACAGGGCGATTCGCTCGATCCCGCCGGTGGCGATGCGCTGCGTATCGATCGCGAGGCGCTGGCCGAGCTCATGCGCGATGAGCCCGCTATGCAGGGGGGTCGATAGGCCATGTCACTCGTTCTGGACATAAAAAAGCGCTATCCGGGGTTTATGCTCGATATGCAGCTTGAGGCCGGCGAGGAGCGTGTGGCGCTGCTTGGTGCCTCGGGCTGCGGCAAGAGCTGCACGCTGCGCTGCATTGCCGGTGTTGAGACGCCCGACGAGGGCAAGATCGTCGTCAACGGCGTGACCTTTTTTGACTCGGCGGCGGGCATCAACCTGTCGCCCCAGGAGCGAAAATGCGCCCTGCTGTTCCAAAACTATCAGCTTTTCCCCAACATGACGGTGGCCGATAACGTATGCGCCGGTGTAAAGGATGCGGGCGACGCCGCCGCGCGCAAAAAGCTCGCCGAGCGCTACCTGGGTATCTTTGGACTGGCCGATTTTGCCGACCGCTATCCCGTGCGACTCTCGGGCGGTCAGCAGCAACGTGTGGCGCTTGCGCGCATGGTGGCGGCGCATCCGGGTATCTTTATGTTCGACGAGCCCATGAGCGCACTCGATTCCTATCTTAAGAGCGCCCTCGAGCAGAATATGCTCGACCTGTTCGATGTATGCAACCGCACCGTGCTCTACGTGAGCCACGACATCGACGAAGCGTGCCGCCTGTGCCAGCGCATCTGCGTGATGCACGACGGACATGTTGAGGAGATCGGCTCAGTCGAGGACGTGGTCCGCCGTCCGCAGACGCTGGCGGCGCTGCGCCTGACGGGCTGCAAGAACACAAGCCGGGCGCGCAAGATCGGCGACGAAGAAGTTGAGGCCCTCGACTGGGGCATGAGCTTTAACGTGGGTCGCGCGGTTCCCGATAATGTGGCGTACCTGGGCATTCGCGCAAGCTACTTCCATGTTGACAATCGCGCGGGGCGGGGTCGCAACAGCTATGATTTGCACGTGGCCCGAGTGAGCGATTCGCGCTTTGAGCGCCTGGTGCTGTTGGACGTGCCGCGTACTGATGCGCCCACGCGTCTGCAGTGGAAGGTCAACAAAGTGGGCGTGCCTGTCGACGAGCTGCCGCAAGCAGGCGAGAACCTGCGCATGCACTTCGATGCGAGTAGGATTCACCTGGTTTGTCGATAGCGCCGGGTAATGCCGTCGGGGATATAAGCCTCGGCGGCTTTGTCTTGCCGTTCGCCGAATGAAGGATGACAAACTCTTATCAATCAAGATAATTATTTATTAAACGACGGTACACGAGGTTGTCGTACGAATGTCAACGGTGTTCGCATGGTCGACGACCGTTGATATAGTTGACCTCAACTTGTAGAGGAGGGTGCGCACATGCCGCAGACGACATACATTCGCCGCGTTGCCGCGCGTGCCCTATATATGGCTCGGAGCCGCATATGAGCAGGTATGTTCACGGCTCCGGGAGAGACGACGCACAACTAAATAACCGTCCTCAAGGCAGGTTCCCTAAAATTCCGGGTTTGAGCACGGCCGGACAATCGCCGTCCGTCGTGCATCGATACCGCCGTTATCCGTTTTTGGTTCGAGAGGGGAACCGTCATGGCTGAAGAATTTGATTTCCATCCGATGTGGGAGAGCCTCGGCATGAATCTTGCCGACCACGACATGCTGTTGGGCGCCGTGGGCCAGATGTACGGCGATATGTTCCTGACGCAGAACAATCGCCCCAAGTCCACGTCCTACCTGGACTTTGTGGCCACCAACATCCATAGCGGCCGTATTAAGGAGATGCTCGACAAGAAGGAGGCCGGCGAGGCCACCAAGATCGTCGGTTCGTTCTGCGTGTACGTGCCCGAGGAGATCGTACTTGCCTGTGACGGTATTCCCGTGGGCCTGTGCTCGGGTGCCGATTGGGCAACCGATAAGGTCGAGGAGCACCTGCCGCGCAACACCTGTCCGCTTATCAAGAGCTTTGCCGGCTTTAAGCTGGGCGAGGTCTGCCCCTACATTGAGTCGAGCGACCTGGTGGTGGGCGAGAACACCTGCGATGGCAAGAAGAAGGCCTACGAGTTCTTTGCCACGCAAAAGAACATGTACGTCATGGATATTCCCAACGTGCACGACGAGTCGACGCTCGTGACCTGGAAGGCCGAGGTCAAGAAGCTCGCCGCCAAGATTGAGGAAGAATGCGGCGTCACGATTACGCCTGAGCGTCTGAAGGCCGCCATCCACGCCGTCAATGAGAAGCGTCGCGCCCTGCAGCGCCTTGCTGCCACGCGCGCTGCCGACCCTGCACCCATCAGCGGTCTGGACAGCCTGCTGACCGTTCAGGCCGCCTTTATGGACGACACGCCGCGTCTGACCGGAGCCATTAACGATATGGCGGCTGAGTGCGAGCAGCGTGTCGAGGCCGGCGAGGGCGTGGCGCCCAAGGGGACCAAACGTATCCTGTACACCGGCACGCCCATGGCTGTGCCCAACTGGAAGCTGTTCAATCTCATCGAGAAGGCCGGCGGTGTCGTGGTGGGCGAGGAGTCCTGCACGGGCTCGCGCTACTACAAGGACCTGGTCGACGAGTCCGGCGAGACGGTCGACGAGATGCTCGACGCCATCGCCGAGCGCTACTTTAAGATCAACTGCGCCGTCTTTACGCCCAACGGCCAGCGTATGAAGGACATTGTCCAGATGGCCAAGGACCTGCATGCCGACGGCATCGTCGACGTGGCGCTGCAGTTCTGCACGCTCTACGAGATGGAGTCGTTTGCCGTGGAGAAGGCCGCCGAGGAGGCAGGCATTCCGTTTATGCACATCACGACCGACTACGCCGGTGAGGATGCGGGCCAACTGCAGACGCGCATTGAAGCTTTCTTGGAAACCATTTAGGGGTATCCGTCCCGGCGGCTTCCCCAGGCACCCGATCTTGCCGTTCAAACCATCGTTTGCGTACCAAAGTACGCGGCGCTTCTCTTTCACGGCAACCTCGGGCACCTGGGAAAGCCGTTTCCTTGGTTGGTTAAAAGGTTTGTTAAGGAGTTATATGTCGGAATATATTGAGCAGCCGTTGCCGTCTACGTTTGAGGAGTTCAACGAGCAGCGCAAGGCGGCGTTTATTCGCGTTAAGGATTACAAGCAGGCCGGCAATCGCCTGGTCGGCTTCTTGTGCAGCTATACGCCGCTCGAGATTATCGATGCCGCGGGGGCCGCAAGTGTCGCTCTGTGCGGTACGTCCGATGAGGTGATTCCCGAGGCCGAGAAGGTGCTGCCGGCAAACCTCTGCCCGCTCATCAAGTCGACTTACGGCTTTGCCTACTCGCAAAAGTGCCCGTTTACGTACTTTAGCGACATGATCATCGGCGAGACCACCTGCGACGGCAAGAAGAAGATGTACGAGCTGCTCAACGAGCTCAAACGCACGCACGTTCTGCATCTGCCGCAGGGTCGCGATCGCGCCTACGAGCGTGAAGGCTGGTACGAGGAGTGCCGCCTGCTCAAAGAGGAGCTCGAGGGCTTCTACGGCATCACGATTACCGACGATGACTTGCGCGCTGCCGTCCGACGCCGCAACCGTCTGCGTGCGGCGCAACTCGAGATGTTTGCCCTCCAGGCCAACCAGCCTGCGGCCATGAGCGGCGTCGACCTGATGAGCACCATGTTTGCCGGTACGTTCAGCTTTGATATCGAGGCCTATACGCAGCAGCTGGAGCAAAAGGTTGTCAAGCTGCGTGAGACCTACGAGGCTGGAGAGCGCCCGGTCGCGGCAGATGCTAAGCGCATTCTGATCACCGGCTGCCCGGTGGGCGGTGTGATCAACAAGATTGGCCGCACCATCGAGTCCAACGGCGGCGTGGTTGTGTGCATGGACGACTGCTCGGGCGAGCGTACGGCGGCCATGATGATCGACCCGGAGGCTCCCGATATCCTGCGCGCCATCGCCGACCGATACCTGGACATCAACTGCTCGGTCATGACGCCCAACGACGGTCGCATGGAAAATACACTGGCCATGTGCGAGAAGTATCACGTCGATGGCGTGGTCGAAAACGTGCTCCAGGCCTGCCACACCTTTAATGTGGAGAGTGCGCGCATGCAGGAGGCCGTCGAGGGTGCGGGTATTCCGTACATGAAGATCGAGACCGACTACAGCAATGGCGACATGGGCCAGATCGAGACGCGCATCGCCGCCTTTATCGAGACCCTGTAGGGCGAACGCGGCAAGGGGGCAGCCCCTATGCCATATCGATTTGAAAGGAAAAGAAATGATTGAACCCAATGTTGCAATTGGCGTATCTGAGCTAAGTCCTCGTGCTGTACAACGCGCGGCCGAGGCTAACTTCAAAAAGGGTTATTACTGCTGCGAGTCGCTTGTCTACACCATGAAACAAATGCTCGAGCTCGATGTGCCCGATTCGGTCGTGGCCATGGCGTCTGGTATGTCGGTGGGCGCAGGCAAGTCCGGCTGCGCGTGCGGCGCTTTTAATGGTGGCATTCTGGCGATTGGAATGTTGTTTGGACGTACGGAACAGGACGGCCCGACCAATCCAAAATCCGTCAAGTCGATGCAGCTTACGCACGAGCTGCACGATTGGTTTCGCGAGAACAACGGTAAGCATGCCATCTGCTGCCGTATCCTGACAAAGGAATTTGACATGGGCCGCGGCGAGCATAAAGAGCAGTGCATTTACTACACAGGTCTGTGTGCATGGAAGGTCGCCCAGATGGTGTGTCGCGAGTGCGGCATTAAGAATCTGGACGAAGTCGACGAGCCGGCTCCGCGCCGTAAAGTAGCCGATATCGAAATCTAGCAGCAGGTGTCCGGCGAGATGCCGGAACCTGGCATAAGAAGGCCGACGAGGTTAGGAAACCTATCTATATGGATAAGATCAAGAAAATCCCTGTTCCGATTTGCGGCGTCGCGTTAGGTTGTGCGGCCCTGGGTAATCTTTTGCAGAGTTATTCCGAGACGCTGCGCATGGTCTGCGGCGTGGTTTCGGCGCTGTTCCTGCTGCTATTCATTATCAAGGTGGTCGCATTTCCCAAGCTGCTTGCCGAGGATATGACGAACCCGATTATGGCAAGTGTTTCGGGCACTTTCTCGATGGCGCTCATGCTGCTTTCGACCTATATCAAAGGGTATCTTGGTGCCCCGGATGTGGCGTTTGTCGTGTGGGTCGTGGCGAATGCGCTTCATGTCGCGCTGATCGTGTTCTTCACTGCTAAGTTTGTGGCAAAGATTAAGCTCCAAGCCGTCTTTGCCAGTTATTACATTGTGTACGTTGGCATTGCGGTCGCAGCGGTTACCGCGCCTGTGTACGAAGCTACGGCAATTGGCACCGTCGCATTCTGGTTTGGCCTGGTTAGTTTTGTGGCGCTATTTGTTCTGGTGACGATGAGGTATGTCAAGCTGCCCAATGTTCCAGAGCCCGCCAAACCGCTTATCTGCATTTACGCTGCGCCCATGAGCCTGTGTCTCGCTGGTTACGTGCAATCCGTTATGCCCAAGAACCACGCCTTTTTGTTGGCGATGTTTGCCGTTGCGACGGTCATCTATCTGTTCTCCTTGGTTCAGCTGGTCCGCTGCATCTCGCTTCCGTTTTATCCCAGCTATGCGGCGTTTACCTTTCCCTTTGTGATCAGCGCCATCGCATCCAAAATGACGGCTTCCTGTCTTTTGAACATGGGGGCACCGCTGCCGTGGCTTGCTCCCGTTGCGCTTGTAGAGACGGTGATTGCGGCTATTCTGGTGATCTATACCTGCGTGTGCTATCTCGCTTTTTTGAAGGCCTAACGAATGTGGCAAAGGGGCGTCCCCGCGTTGCATAAGAAGGAGGATGCCGTGGTTGGCATTGGTATCGACATAGGCTCGACGGCCGCGAAGGCTGCGGTGGTGGACACGGATGGCGCCATTGCGTGGACTTGCGCGATGCCGACGGGATATTCGTCGGTTGATGCGGCCGAGCGTCTGCGCGGTGAGCTTGCCGCGGCTGGCTATGACGTGGCTGTCGACGACGTGCGCGTGATCGCGACTGGCTACGGCCGTGTCGCCGCGCCCTATGCGCACAAGGTCGTGACCGAGATCACCTGCCACGGCACCGGTGCCGTGCGCCTGTTTGGCGATCACGGCACGGTGATCGACGTGGGCGGTCAGGACACCAAGGTCATCCAACTTAAAGGCGGTCGCGTGGCCAAATTTGCCATGAACGACAAGTGTGCTGCCGGCACAGGCCGCTTTTTGGAAATCATGGCCGACCGCCTGGGCATTACCCAGCAGCAGATGGCAGACCTCGCCCGCACCGGCGAGCCTACCAAGATTTCCAGCATGTGCACGGTCTTTGCCGAAAGTGAGGTCATCAGCCTGATCGGTCGTGGCGAGCCGCGCGAGAACATTGCGCGCGGCGTGATCGACAGCGTGGTCTCGCGCGTGGCGACCATGGCCGGGCAGGCCGCGGGCGCCCCGTACTACCTGACCGGTGGCCTGTGCGAGAACGCCTTCGTGGTGGAGCGGTTGGGCGAGCTGCTGGGGTCGCCGGTGATCACCTCGCCCCAGGCTCGCTTTGCCGGTGCCATCGGCGCGGCGATTCTCGCCGCCGCCTTGGCCTAGGGGTGTACCGCGACATGCGCATCCTCAATATCTCGGCACAAAAACCAGATAGCACCGGCAGCGGCACCTACCTTGCCGCGCTCGTGCGCGAACAGATCGAGACGGGGCATCGCGCCGCCGTGCTTTGCGGCGCGGCACCGGGTGATACCCAAGGCGAGCTGGATCGGCGTGCTGCCGTGTTTGCCGTACCGTTCGAGTCGCCCGAGCTGCCGTTTCCCATCTGCGGTATGTCCGATGTCATGCCCTATTCCTCTACACGCTATCGTGACCTGACGCCTTCGATGCTCAGGGCATTTGAGCGTGCATTTGCTGCTGCTATCGATCGGGCGGTGGCTGAGTTTCGGCCCGATCTGGTGCTCTGTCACCACCTGTATCTGGTGACCGCATTGGCGCGCGAGTGCGTCCGGGGCGTGCCGGTTGTTGCCGTGTGTCATTCGACCGACCTGCGCCAGCTGCGTTCGCATGCGCTCGAGCGCGATCGCATCGTAAGTGCGGTTCGTCGGCTCGATGCCGTCTTTGCGCTCCATGCTGAGCAGGCTGAGCAGATTGGCCTGGTGTGCGGCGTCGATGTCGATCGCATCCACGTGATTGGGACGGGCTACGACCATCGCGTCTTCTGCCGCGACGCGAGCGTGGCGAGGCAGCCGGGATCGCTTGTGTACGTGGGCAAGATTTGCTTTAAAAAGGGCGTCGAGTCGCTGGTTCGAGCCGTGTCATTGCCGATTGACGATGACGTCCGCCCATCTGGCTTGGTACTTGTGGGCGGCCGCGGGGACGATGCCGAGTACGCGCGTATCGAGCGCTTGACCGCGGCCTCGGATGTGCCGGTGACGCTGGCGGGGCGCTTGGATAGCGATGAGCTCGTGCGTGCCTACCGCAGTTCCGACGTCTTTGTGCTGCCTTCGTTTTACGAGGGTCTGCCGCTCGTGACGATCGAGGCCCTCGCGTGCGGTTGCAAAGTTGTGGCGACCGATTTGCCCGGCGTTCGTCCCTGGATGGAGGCGATGCTTCCCGGTGCTCCCGTGACGTGGGTGGCATCGCCGCGTATGACGGATTTCGACACGCCCGTGGCGGCCGACCTTCCGTTGTTTGAGCGCGCGCTGGCAGACGCTATCGCGCAGGCGCTTGCGGCGCCGCGTTCGACGTTCGAGCCGTCGGCGGTCTCTTGGGAAGCGTGCATGGCGCGTATACTTAAAGTCGTTGATTTGTTGGAAGGGGGTTCGTATGGCTAAGGACACCATGAAGCTCACGTCCATGACGGCCGCGAGCGGTTGAGCCGCTAAGTTGGCTCCTGGAGCCCTCGCCCAGGTCCTGGGCGATTTACCCAATGTGCATAACGACAACTTGCTCGTGGGGTTCGATACCTCCGACGATGCGAGCGTCTTCCGCGTAGGGGAGAACCTGGGGCTCGTGCAGTCCATTGACTTCTTCCCACCGATGGTTGACGACCCGTTCCTCTTTGGCCAGATCGCCGCGGCCAACTCGCTGTCGGACATCTACGCCATGGGCGGGCGGCCGAGCCATGCCATGAACCTGCTGTGCATTCCGAGCTGCCTGGGCGTTGAGGTTGCCGGCCAGATTCTGGCGGGCGGCGCCGACAAGTGCGTCGAGGCGGATTGCTCCATCGCGGGCGGCCACACCATCAACGACGACGAGCCCAAGTACGGTCTGTCCGTGAGCGGCTTTGTGCCACTCGACCGTATGCTCGCCAACAGCGGCGCGCACGTGGGCGATGTTCTGCTGCTGACCAAGGCGATCGGCTCGGGCATCATCACCACGGCCATTAAGGGCGAGCTCATCGAGCAGGACGAGGCCGCAGCCATGTTTGACTCGATGCGCACCCTCAACGAGGCTCCGATTCGTCTGGCCGAGGGACTCGAGCTTCACGGCTGCACCGACATTACGGGCTTTGGCCTGATCGGGCATGCGTGCGAGATGGCCGAGGGCTCGGGCGTGCAGATTGAACTTGCGTCGGGGGCGGTGCCGCTCTTTGACCAGGTGCTCGATATGGCGCGTCTGGGCATTATCCCCGCGGGCTCCTACCGCAACCAAGACTTCTTTGGCCCGCGTGTGGCTGCCGACGAAGACTTGGAGCTGGGAATGTTGGATGCACTGTACGATCCGCAGACTTCGGGCGGTTTGCTTATTGCGGCGCCCGCGGCGGATGTGGATGAGCTTGCGCGTCGTCTGCATGCTGAGGGACGCGTTGCCGCTACGATCGGCCGCGTGTGCGAGCCGGTGCCGGGCGGTCCTGCCGTTCGCGTTGTGCATTAAGGAAAACCGTTTATGCGACCGCCTACTGTTCTGGGCGGTCCCTTTTGAAAGGAAAAACTATGTCTACCAAAATTGAAGTCAATGCCATGGGCGATGCCTGCCCGCTGCCCGTCGTCAAGACGCTCAAAGCCCTGAAGCAGCTCGATGGCGAGGGCACAGTCGTGACCTCGGTCGATAACGAGACCGCCGTCAAGAACATCTCCAAGATGGCGCAGGAGAAGGGCTGCACGGCCTTGGTCGAGAAGGTTTCTGACGCCGAGTGGCACGTGACCGTGGCGACCTCTGGCGCCGTTGCCGTGGCCGATCCCGAGCAGGATGGCGCTGCCTTCTGTGATGCCAGCGCCGGCAAGGGCAAGCTCGTCATTTCCGTCTACACCGACTGCATGGGCCGTGGCGACGACGAGCTGGGCCACAAGCTCATGAAGGCGTTTATCTTTGCCGTGACGCAGCAGGAGGAACTGCCCGCGACCATGCTGTTCTACAACGGCGGTGCCAAGCTCACCGTCGAGGGTTCGCCGGTGCTCGACGACCTGAAGGGCCTGGCGGAGCAGGGTGTCGAGATTCTCACCTGCGGCACCTGCCTCGACCACTATGGCATTAAAGACCAGCTTGCGGTGGGCGAGGTCACCAACATGTACGTGATCGTGGAGAAGATGGAGCAGGCCGTGCGCGTCGTGCGCCCGTAGCGTATTGGTTGGAGTTGCCATGAGGGAGAAGCGCCCGGCGCTTGTCATCACGTTTCCTACCACGGCGGCCGCCATGGGTTGTGAATCCCTGTGCATCGAGCGCGGTCTTCCCGGGCGGACGATTCCCGTGCCCGGGGAGGTCGCTGCCGGCTGCGGTTTGGCGTGGAAGGCGTTGCCTGCCGATGAGGAACTGCTGCGCGGCGAACTCGCCGCGGCGGGCGTTCCCACCGAGGGCTTTACGGTGATCGACATGTGGGAGGTCGTGCGATGATCTACCTGGATAACGCGGCGACGACCATGCACAAGCCGCAGGCGGTCATCGATGCCGTGACGCAAGCGATGTGCTCGCTCGGCAATGCCGGGCGCGGCGCCACGTCGGGTGCCCTCGACGCCGCTCGTACCATTCACGGTTGCCGTGCCAAGCTCGCGCGCCTTTTGGGTTGCCCGAGGGCGGACCATGTGTGCTTTACGCCCAACTCTACGGCGGCGCTCAACACCGCCATCTGTGGCGTGGTGCGCCCCGGCGACCGCGTGGTCACCACGGTGCTCGAGCATAACTCCGTGCTGCGTCCGCTCAACCGCCTGGCAGCGGAGCGGGGTGTGACCGTTGAGCATGCGAGCTGTGACGCAAACGGTGTGCTCGACTACGACGAGCTCGAGCGGCTAGTCACGCCCGGTACGAGTGCCGTGGTTGTGACGCACGCCTCCAACGTGACCGGCAACGCTGTCGACATTGTGCGTGTGGCGGCCATCGCCCATGCGGCCGGTGCGCTGGTGATCGTCGATGCCTCGCAGTCTGCCGGTACGGCGCGTGTCGATATGCAGGCCATGGGCCTCGACATAGTGTGCTTTACCGGCCACAAGGGGCTCATGGGTCCGCAGGGGACCGGCGGCCTGGCCGTGGCGGAGGGCATTGACGTGGCTCCGTGGGCCATGGGCGGCACGGGCGTGCACAGCTTCGATGCGCTGCAGCCGCTTGAGTGGCCCACGCGCCTTGAGGCGGGCACGCTCAACGGCCACGGCATCGCGGGCCTTTCTGCCGGCCTCGACTTTATCGAGGCCCAGGGTGGGGTCGAGGCGATTGCTGCCCACGAGCGTGCGCTCGCTGATCGCTTCCTTGCCGGTGTGCGCAAGATTCCGGGGATTAAGCTCTACGGTGCCTTTGACCAGCAGGCGCGCTCTGCGATTGTGTCGCTCAACGTAGCCGATATCGACTCTGCCGAGATTTCGGACGCGCTCATGCAAGGGTGGGGGATTGCGACGCGCCCCGGTGCCCATTGCGCTCCGCTCATGCACCGCGCGCTGGGGACCGAGCGCCAGGGCGTCGTCCGCTTCTCGTTTGGGTATTTCAACACGGACGAGGAAGTCGACACCGCGATTGACGCTTTGCGCGATTTAGCCTGCTAAAGCTGCTAGAGCGTATATACTTGCGGGACGGGTGTTTTTGCCCGTCCCATTTTTTGTTTCAACCCGAAAGGTGTGTCTATGGCCTCATCCGCCTCGCGTGGTCTGCGCTCCGACCATGTCGTTACCGTCGGCATCGCCCTGTTCTCGATGCTCTTTGGCGCCGGCAACCTCATTATTCCGCCGCTGCTGGCGCTGCAGGCTGGTTCTGCCACGCCGGTCGCCATGCTCGGCTTTCTCATCGCCGCCATCGGCCTGCCCGTCATGGGCTTTATTGCCGTGGCGCTTGCCGGAACGGCGCGCGAGCTTGCCGGCCGCGTGCACCCCAAGTTTGGCGAGTTCTTTGTTGCGGCAGTATATCTGGCAATCGGTCCGTGCCTTGCCATTCCGCGTACGAGTTCCACGGCGTTTGAGATGCTGGTGCCGCTACTGCCCGAGGGCGTTTCACTCGGCACGGCTCGCCTGGTGTTTGCCGTTGGCTTCTTTGTCGTCGCGTTTGCGCTCACGCTGCGTCCGGGCGTTATCACGCGCGTACTCGGGCGCATTACGGGTCCCGCGCTCATTGCGCTCATCGTGCTGGTCGTGGGTGCCGCCGTGATCTCGCCGCTGGGACCGGCTGCCGCCCCGCAAGCTCCCTATGATGCCGGTGCTGCCGTGCAGGGCTTCTTGACCGGCTACCAGACCATGGACCTGCTTGCGTCGCTCGCCTTCGGCATCATCATCGCCGAGACCATCCACGAGTTGGGTGTTACCAATGACAAACGCGTGGCCTTCGAGATTTCGCGTTCCGGTGTGATCGCCGGCGTGCTCATGGCCATCATCTACTGCGGCCTAGCGCTTGCCGGTATGCAGCTCGGCACCGTGATGCCCGACGCCACCAACGGCGCTGCAATTCTTGCTCGTTCGGCCTCCATGCACTTTGGCCTTGCCGGCACGGTTGTGGTATTTGCGATTTTCTTCCTCGCCTGCATGAACGTGTGCATCGGCCTCATCAGCTGCTGCTCGCGTTACTTCTGCGAGACGTATGTGATCGAGGGGGGAGCGGAGGCCTCCGAGGAGGCCATGCGCCGCCCCTTCGCGATTCTCGCCTTTGTGTTCGCGGCGTTTTCGTGCGTACTCTCCAACGTGGGCCTCGACGTGATCCTTATGTTCTCGGTGCCCATGCTCAACGCCTTGTATCCCGTTGCCATCGTGCTGGTGCTTATGGGCCTGGTGCACGGTTTTTGCGACGCGCATCCGCAGGTGTGGGTTTGGGTCGGCGGCGTTGTCGCGGTGCAGAGCGTGATTACCTCGGTTCGAGACGCGTTCTTTGCGGGTGCGTGGCTGCCGTTCGATGCGCTGCCGCTGGCGGACATTGGAGCCGCGTGGGCGCCGGTTGCCGTGGTGGCGTTTGTGATCGGTCTGCTCCACAGCAAGTTTGTCGCACATTCGAGGAGCTAGGGTTTCTGCGCTTGCACAGGCGGGGAGTCTCCCCTATAATTTCCTTCGCTTTGGGACACGCAAGGTTTAGACCTTAGCTGCTCAACACCTTCGGGACGTGGCGCAGTTTGGTAGCGCGCCTGCTTTGGGAGCAGGATGTCGCAGGTTCAAATCCTGTCGTCCCGACCATATCTTGCGGGCGTAGTTCAATGGTAGAACCCCAGCCTTCCAAGCTGATGACGCGGGTTCGATTCCCGTCGCCCGCTCCATAAGATAGCTTAACGGCTCTGATTCCCTTTGGGATCAGAGCCGTTTTCGTAAACGTGCCGGGGACCCCACATCCCCACCTAAGTTGCGGTGAAATACGGACTGTTTTTCGGCTTTTATGGCCCATGTAGTCCGTATTTCACCGCAACTATTTGTAAGGTTGGATTTTGATGCCGTTGGGAGGGTCGTAGCGACCGTCTACCGAGAGTGGAAATATTTTTTGAAGCTCTGACCTGCGGCGTCAAGCTTTTGGTCAGCTTTTGGCAAGGCCTGCGAACGGAAGCATGCGATAGCGTAATGGTATTCTCTCCGCCGTGATGGTTATGGGGTTGGCCATGCTCGATAAAGGCAAACATTTTCCGCAGTCATATGCAAGGATGCTATTCTCGGCCGTTGGAATTCATCAAGATGGACAGCTGCTTATAACAATTGATCCTTGGGATGAACGCCGCGCGCGTGAGCTTATGCAGGAAGAGCTCATGCTTCGTCTTTACAACCACGTGTATGCGGATCCGGTCTATTGGAATAATCTTGGGGTTGAAGATCGTATCTTTCAGCTGGCATCCGCTATTGCGGTCGTTGAACCGGATGCTGTGTTCTGCGGAGCGACAGCAGCGCTGCTCTACGGCATCGGCTCGGCGTATACGCTTCTGGATAAAGTGCAAGTGCTGCTGCCACGGTCTACAAGGCGTGATACGTATGAGTTCGTTGAATACAAGCGCTGGCGCCCGGGCGAAGTGTGGCGGCTTGGTCTGTTTACACTGACGGATCCGTGTCGAACGGTTGTTGATATCGCGCGATCGAGCGCCTTTCGCTATGCGCTGGGTTATGTCGATGGCTTGGCCCGTGAGTACGATGTCGAGCGCGAAGAGCTGCGAGCATATGCGCAGGCAAATTGTCGAGGGCTGCATGGCATCGCGCGTGCTTTTGACGTTTTTGATTATATGGATGGCAGGTCAGGCAATGGCGGTGAGTCTGAGGCGAGAGCAGCGATGATTCTCGCTGGGGTTGCCGCGCCCGAGCTTCAAGTTGAGATAACGCGGCCGGGAAACGCTGGCTATTATCTAGCAGATTATGGCTGGCAGATGCCAGACGGCTCATGGACGCTGGCAGAGCTGCATGGGCTGGGCAAGTTTGAAGACGAGGCTCAAAATAATGCAGAGCGGGCGGCGGCAAAAACGTATCGAGCGGCCCTCATGCGCGACGCGAACCTTCGCGCCATGGGCCACAACATCATTCATTTCAAACTCTCGGACACCTACGACGTAGAATCGTTCGGTGCCATGATGCGCGGTTACGGCATTCCGACAACAAAACCCTACGCCGAATCCCGATAGAGAAATCGTTCGCGGTCCACCTTCAATAAGTTGCGGTGAAATACGGACTGTTGAGGCCTTTAAAGGCATGAAACAGTCCGTATTTCACCGCAACTTAGGAGGGGATGGGGTTAGTGGCGGGGGCGGTGGCGGAGTTTGTCGATGGTGGAGTCGGTGCTTCGGCTGCGGGCTTCGGAGGCGCGGTCGCGGGCGTCGGCCGCGGTTTGGCGTTGGCGGCGGTAGTCGATCATGCCTTGGATGATGGGCTTGCCAAAGCTCACGACATCATCGTTGTAGATGGCGGTTCGGGCTGCGAGGAGGCAGTCGGTAAAGTCCATATGGGTCTTGCCAAAGAGTTTGATGGCAAGAGCGATAACGGTGGGCTCGTCGACCATGACGTCATCGAGCAGCTTGGTCATGGCCGTCGCAATCTCCACGCGCGGGACCTTGTAGACGTCGCGCAGCGTAACGGCGACGCGTGTGATGATCTCGGGGTAGACGCGAGCGGTGCGCGTGGCGATGACCTTGGCGGCGCGCGGTGACAGGACCTCGTCGTCGTTAAGCAGGTAGCGCAGGATGACGGCCTCGTCGATGATGGTGCTACTCATGGATATCTACTTCCTCGGGACCCAAAACCGACTCATCGCTTTCTGTGGCTAGGTATTCAATCCAGGCATTGCGCTCCTCGGCGCGGCGATTGGGGTCACCATATGCTTTGAGCGATCCATAGGCGGCGGTGCCGTCCTTTGAGCGCACGGCGACCGGCTGAAAGGGGAGCTTGCGCATCAAAATGCTTTGCGCGACAAATAAGCGGACAGCCTCGGCGAGCGATGTGCCCATCGCGTCGTAGAGATGCTCGGCATGCTGCTTGTCTTCCTCGCGAATGCGCACCTGCAGGATGGCTCTTTTTTGAGTCGATGACATCACTGGCCCCCTTAATGAGCGTGCAATATAGTCGGTCAAATGCGGCATGTGCCGATACTTGAGCATCTTATAACGATTACTTTATTTCACTCAAGTTGATAACCATAAACACGAATACAGGCGTAGTACATCCAAAACGAGAGCGCGTAAAAATCTCTGAGGCGTACGCATGTAATACACTCACCTTTATAGCTATCCGAGAATAGTTCCAACCTGCTAAAACCCCTGCAATACACCCGTATTGCAGGGCGTATGCTCAAGTTTGCCACCTGCAACTGCGTATATTTAACCTGTATATCGTTGGAGGAATTCTATCGAAGTGCCTGTTTCGCCGCATGCACTCGATACGCCGATGCCGGACCACGGGCGGTCCGGGGCAACGTCGGCAGGGTCTCTCCGGCATGGGATTCAGGAGGGAGTGAACAACATGGGCAATAAACGAGTCGTAGCCGATTCCTCGCGCTGCATTGGGTGTCAAACCTGCATGGCGGCGTGTATCGAGGCGCACGACATCCCCGGCAACATCGCCGCGCCGCGCCTGCGCGTGACGCGTACGTACGAGATCTCCGCACCGGTGGCTTGCCATCACTGCGAGGATGCCCCGTGCGCCAAGGCCTGCCCCACGGGTGCCTTGTTCTTTGATCCAAAGAACCATCGTATCGGCGTCAACGAGGACAACTGCATCGGCTGCAAGAGCTGCGTCATGGCATGCCCCTTTGGCGCCGTGAGCGTTGCAACCACGCAGGTCCCCGTCTTGATGGGTGATGTGCGCGTGGGTTCGCAGACCAAGAGCTTCGTGCTCAAGTGCGACCTGTGCGTGGACCGTCCCGGCGGTCCGGCGTGTGCCGAGGCGTGCCCGACCAAGGGCCTCACCCTGGTAGACGAGGAGCGCCTGGCGGAGCTGACCGCCGAGCGTGCCCGCGCCACCATCGAAAACGAGGCGTAGGCGGGCGGCCATACAGGCCCAACGATTGTCAAATACGTACCGATTAATCGGTAGCAGAGAAAGGAAGGAGGGTGTCATGGAGAAGCATAAAGTGATCTGCCCGTATTGTGGCGCCGGTTGCCAGTTTAACCTCCTGGTCCAAAACGGCCAGGTCGTGGGTACCGAACCGCTCAACGGCATCACCAATCAGGGCGAGCTGTGCCTTAAGGGCATGAGCGGCTACGACTTCATCAACGACACCAAGATCTTGACTCCTCGCGTACTGCACCCGATGATCCGCCGCACTAAGGGCGCGGATCTTGAGCGCGTAAGCTGGGACGAGGCACTGGATTTCACCGCATCTAAGATGCAGGCCATAATTGACGAATATGGTCCTAACGCTGTCATGACCACCGGCTCCTCGCGAGGCGGCGGCAATGAGGCGAACTACGTCATGCAGAAGTTTACGCGTGCGTGCATCGGCACCCACAGCGTGGACAACTGCGCCCGTACTTGACACGGCCCTACTGTCCTCGGTCTGATGGACACGGTTGGTTCAGGTTGCATGTCATGCTCCATCCCCGGTATGGAGGATGCGGGCTGCATTTTCCTCTTCGGCTATAACCCTGCCGATTCGCACCCCATCGTCGCAAGGCGTATCGTGCGAGCCAAAGAAAAGGGTTGCAAGATCATCGTCGCCGACCCGCGCCATATCGAAACCGCGCGTATCGCCGATCTCTACCTTCCGATCAAGAACGGTTGCAACGTTGCGTTCCTCAACGCCTTTGCCAACTGCTTGGTCAACGATGGCCTCTACGACAAGGAATTCGTCGCCGAGCACACGAACGGCTTTGACGAGTGGTGGGAGACCATCAAGAACTACACTCCCGAATCCGTACAGGACATCACGGGTGTCGAGCCCGCGTTGATCCACCAAGCTGCCGAGATGTACGCCACGGCGAAGCCTTCTGCCATCATTGGCTGGGGCATGGGCGTATGCCAGCAGAAGCAGAACCTGAAGACGGTGCACACCATCGCCTCCATCGCCTGCGTTGCCGGCCAGATCGGCAAACCCAATTCCGGCCTCGCGCCCGTGCGCGGTCAGAATAACGTCCAGGGCTCCTGCGATATGGGCATGCTGCCCAACCTGTACCCTGGCTACCAGAAAGTCACCGACCCCGCCGCTCGCGCCAAGTTTGCCAAGGCTTGGGGCGTGCCCGAGGAAAAGCTCCCCTTGGAGGAGGGCTACAAGCTCACCGACCTGGGCCACCTGGTCGACGAGGGCAAGGTGCACTGCTTCTACAACTACGGCGAGGACCCGGTGCAGACCGAGCCCGATTCGGCCGGTATGCGCAAGACACTCTCCGAGCTGGATCTGTTCATTTGCCAGGACATCTTTATGACGCAGACGACCATGCTCGCCGACGTCATCCTGCCTGCCACCTCTTGGGGTGAGCACGAGGGTGTCTTTACCGCATCCGACCGTAGCTTCCAGCACTTTGACGCGGCCGTTCCGCCCAAGGGCGAGTGCCGTCACGACTGGGAGATCTTCGCGGACCTGTCCACGCGTATGGGTTACCCCATGCACTACGGCAACACCGAGCAGATCTGGAACGAGTGCATTAGCCTGTGCCCCAACTTTGTGGGCGCAACCTACGAGAAGATGGCTCCCGAGGGCGGCTACGCCCAGTGGCCCGTCAAGAGCACCGATGTGAACGACCACGGTACGCCCGATATGTTCGCTGGTGGCAAGTTCACCACCAAGGACGGCCGCGCCAACCTGATGGCGCACGACTGGGAGGCGCCCTCCGAGCTTCCCGACGATGAGTACCCGCTCATTCTGTGCACCGTCCGCGAGGTCGGCCACTACAGCTGCCGCTCTATGACCGGCAACTGCAAGACGCTGGCGCTGCTTGCCGACGAGCCCGGCTTTGTCCGCATGAATCCCGCGGACGCCCAAGCGCGCGGCATCAAGAACGGCGACATCGTCTCGATTCACAGCCGCCGCGGCCAGGTATACAGCCGTGCCGACGTGAGCGATCGCATCAACAAGGGCACGGTCTACATGACCTACCAGTGGTGGATCGGCAAATGCAACGAGCTGACCATTCACAAGGTCGACCCGGTCTCGCATACGCCCGAGGACAAGTTCTCCGCCTGCCAGGTCGACGCTATCGCCGACCAGGTCTGGGCCGAGGGCGAGGTCGAGCGTCAGTACACCGAGCTCAAGCAGGCTCTGGTGGACGCCGCCGCTCCCCAGGACGTTGAGCCCGGCGCCGCCAAGTTCGACGACGAGACGCACGTGAACCAAATCGTGTAGTCCCGTTCTCGTTGGCTATTTGGGCCGGGCGTCCCGTACGTTCGGGAGCCCGGCCCGTTATTTTGAAAGGAAGTGGGGATGAACCGCTTCATCGACATCAACCCGGAGAGGTGCATCGGCTGCGGAACATGCCAGTCCGCCTGTGCCGACGCCCACCGGATGCAGGGTCTTCAGGATACGCCGCGCTTGGCGCTCGTGAAGACCGGCGGTATTTCGGCCGCCCTTGCCTGTCACCATTGCGAGGGTGCCCCCTGCGCCGAGGTCTGCCCGGTGAATGCCATCGAGCACGATGGTGATCGCATCCACGTCAAGGAGCAGGAGTGCATCGGGTGCAGGCTGTGCGCCATCGCGTGCCCCTTCGGAGCCATCCATCCCGATGGCACGTCTATCGCCGGTGTCGCAGGCATGTGCGACCCGACGCCTTCGTATCCTAAGTCCCTGAGCAGCCTGCTTACGTGGGCTCCTGGCCAGTACACCTGCGCTGTCAAGTGCGACCTGTGCGCATTCGATCCGGACGGCCCGCATTGTGTGGCGGCGTGCCCTACCAAGGCGCTGACCGTCATGGGTGGCGCGGCCGATCGCGAGCTCGACGAGGCCAAGCGCCTGCGCTCGATCGAAAACGGTCCGGTCGTCGACGTTACCGCTGTGGCCCAGGGTCTGTCCGAGAAAGCAGAAGGGAGCGTAAACAATGGATAGCATGACGCTGTTTATCGCATCGCTTGCCGTCTCGTGCATCGGTGCGCTCGCCTCGGTTCTGCTGATCAAGGCCGATAACGCCGCCAAGACCGCCGGCTGCCTTATCGGCGCCGTCGCCGCGGTGCTTTCGTTTGTGGCTGGTATCCAGGCCGTGCTGGGCGATGTCACGTCGGTCGACACCATCGTGTTCTTCCCGTTTGCCCATTTCCAGCTGCTGCTCAATCAGCTGTCCGGTCTGTTCGTGGCGCTCATCTCGGTGCTCGCGTTTGCCGGTTCGATCTACGGTCTCAACTACTTTGATGAGTACCCGGGCAAAAAGGGCCGCGCCGGCTTCTTCTTTAACACCTTCGTGGCGTCCATGATGCTCGTCATCACCGCCGACAACGTGTTTTGGTTCTTGGTCGCCTTTGAGCTCATGTCGCTGACCTCGTACTTCCTGGTCGTGATCGAGGAGAACGAGAACTCCATCCACGGCGGTTGGCTCTACTTTGTGATCGCGCATGTGGGCTTTGTGCTCATCATGGCGAGCTTCCTCACCATGACCAACTTCGCCGGTGGCTCGTTTGCCTTTGCGGATTTCCGCGCCACGCAGTTTAGCCCCGCGGTCGCATCCGTGTGCTTCGTGCTCGCCTTCTTTGGCTTTGGCGCCAAGGCCGGTATCATCCCGCTGCACGGCTGGCTGCCCAAGGCACATCCCGAGGCGCCGTCCAACGTGTCTGCCCTCATGTCCGGCGGCATGATCAAGATCGGTATCTTCGGCATCCTCAAGGTTGGTCTCGACCTGCTCTCCGCCTCGGGCGTTCAGGTCTGGTGGGGCCTTATGGTCATGGTCTTCGGTGCGATCTCGTCGGTCCTCGGCGTGGCCTTCGCCCTGCAGGAGCATGACATCAAGCGCCTGCTGGCCTATCACTCCGTCGAGAACATCGGCATCATTCTGCTCGGCGTCGGCGCTTCCATGGCCGCCATGGCGCTCAACTCTGTCGGCATCGCCGTCCTGGCTCTGATGGCCGCCCTCTACCACACGTTTAACCACGCGATGTTTAAGGGCGAGCTGTTCTTGGGCGCCGGTGCGCTGCTGTACTCCACGGGTACGCGCAATATGGAGAAGATGGGCGGCCTGTTCCGTCGTATGCCGGCAACGGCCATCTGCTTCCTTATTGGCGCGCTTGCCATCTCGGCCATCCCGCCCTTCAACGGATTTGTGTCCGAGTGGTTTACCTACCAGTCGCTGTTTAACGCTGCCATGCAGGGCGACAAGGCCGTCATGATCGTGGCCGTGTTCGCTGCCGTCGCGCTCGCAATTACCGGCGCACTGGCCGTCACGTGCTTCGTCAAGGCCTATGGCGTCTCCTTTGCCTCCGCGCCCCGCTCCGAGGCCGCGGCTAATGCCAAGGAGGTTCCCGCCCCCATGGTGTTTGCGCAGGGCCTGCTCGCGGCCATCTGCGTCGTGCTGGGCATTGGCGCTCCCGTGATCGCGCCCGTGCTGGTCGATGTCGCCGCGTCCGTGCTGCATCCGTACGGTGGCGTGTTTGCCGCCGAGGGCATGGAGCTCATGAACCAGTACTCCGGCGCTGCCACCTCCACGCCCGCGATCGCCATTGCGCTCGTGGTGCTCGTCGGCCTTGCCTGCGGTTATCGCAAGCTCAAGACCGTCGGCAAGGTGCAGAAGTCCCAGCCGTGGGCATGCGGCTATGCTCCCAACGAGCATATGCCCGTCGTGGCCACGACCTTTGCCTCCGAGGTGTCCTGGTTTATGCAGCCGCTCTACACGCTGCGCGACCGTTGCACGGCCGTCTGCTGGTCCATCGCGCACTTCTTCCAGAAGCTTACCGGTGTGGCCGGGGCTGTGGAGCCCGTACCCGACAAGGTTCTCGTCGATGCCCCGCATAAGGGTGTCGAGAAGCTCGCCGACCTCGCGACTAAGCTCGAGGGCGGCAACTACAGCATCTATATCTGCTACATCGTCGCGGCGCTCGTGGTGTTCCTCGTGCTCGCCGTGCAAATGGGTTAAGGAGGGGAGAGCATGAACAACATCGTACTTGCCGTTCTGCAGGGCGTGGTCGTCATGGCCGTCGCACCGTTCTTCTCCGGTCTCGGCCGCGTGATCCGCGCCAAGATGCACAACCGTCGCGGCCCCAGCATCATGCAGGACTACCGCGACCTGGCCAAGCTCTTTGCGCGCCCCGAGTCCCAGAGCGAGGATGCGAGCTTTGCGCTGCGCATTATGCCGCCGCTGTTCTTCGCCGTCGCCTTTATGCTCGCGATGGGCCTGCCGCTCTTTACGGCACAAAGCCCTATCCCGGTCTTTGGTGACGCCATCACCATCATGTACAGCCTGGCGCTCGCCCGCTTCTTCTTCGCCCTCTGCGGTGTGGATTCGTCCAACGCCTACGCCGGTATCGGCGGCGTCCGCGAGCTGCTCATGAGCGTGCTCATCGAGCCGTCCATGCTGCTGGCGCTGTTTGCCGCCGCCCTGGTGTGCGGCTCCACTGACATCGCCACTATGGGTCAGCACATCATGACGGGCGCCATCGACGCGCCGGTCGCCGTGATCCTCGCCGGCATCGCCTTTGCGATCGCCTGCTACATGGAACTCGGCAAGCTGCCGTTTGATCAGGCCGAGGCCGAGCAAGAGCTTCAGGAAGGTCCGCTCGCCGAGCTTTCCGGCCCGTCGCTCGCCATGGCCAAGCTTGCCATGTCCATGAAACAGGTCCTGGTCGTCGCTTGGTTCTGCGCGATCTTCATCCCTTGGGGCGAGCCCGCGACCGTGGGCGCTGCCGCCGTTCTGGGTGCAGTCATCTTCCTGGTGAAGTGCCTTATTGACTTTGTCGTATGCGGCGTGATCGAGAACTCCTGCTCGCGTTCGCGTTTTAAGGTGCTTGGCAATCAGACCTGGGCTGTCGTGGGCATCGCCGTTCTGGCGTTTGTCTTCGTGGTCGTCGGCGTGTAGGAGAAGGGAGAAACAATGTCATTTGCAGTCAGTCTGTCCCTTCTCGGCTTGGTCGCTATCGCGGCCCCGATGGTGGCCTCGGTGCTCGTCGCCCTGTTCCCCCGTCCGTACGCCAAGTGGTTCAGCGTTTTGGGTGCCGCCGTCTCGACGGTCTGCACCATCGCCCTCGCCGCGAATTTCGCTGGCGCCGGCATGCCCGACACGCAGGTCCCCCTGATCTCGTTTGGGCAGACCCTCGTCATGGGATTCACCTTCGATCGCATGAGCACGCTGCTCGCGCCCGCCTTTGTGGGTATCGGCCTGCTTGTCGTGATCTATTCGATCCCCTATATGAGCGAGAATAACCGTGAGCATCCCGATGCGCCGCGTCGTCGCTTCTACGCGTACCTCGCGACCTTCATCGGCGCCATGGCCGGCCTTGTGTACAGCTCGACCCTTTTGGGCCAGCTCGTGTTCTTTGAGATCACGGGTGCGTGCTCTTGGGGCCTCATTAGCTACTACATGACGCCTACGGCCAAGAAGGCCGGCATGAAGGCCCTGATCATCACGCATATCGGTGCGCTCGGCCTGTATCTGGGCGCCGCCATCGTGTTTGCCCACACCGGTACCTTCGCCATTACCGCGATTGCAGGCCTCGACGCCAAGCTCAAGGCCATCGTCCTTTTGCTCGTGCTGTTTGCGGCCTGGGCCAAGTCCGCACAGGTCCCCATGTACATGTGGCTGCCTTCGGCCATGGAGGCGCCGACGCCTGTTTCGGCCTACCTGCATGGCGCCTCGATGGTCAAGGTCGGCGTGTGCGTGTTCGCGCGCGCACTCGTCTCTGCCGGCGAGATTCCCGAGATCGTGGGCTGGGTCGCCATTATCGACGCCATGGTCACCATGCTCTTTGGTTTCCTTATGTACCTGCCGCAAAAGGACATGAAGCGCCTGCTGGCCTTCTCCACGATCGCCCAGCTCTCCTATGTGTTCTTTGGTCTGGGCCTTTCGGTCTTTGGCAGCCAGCTGGCCTTTGACGGTGCCGTGTGCCACATCTTTAACCACGCTTTCGCCAAGACCCTGTTCTTCCTGATCGCCGGTTCGTTCTCCTTTACGCTCGGCACGCGTATGCTGCCCAAGCTTCGCGGCATCGTAAAGAAGTACCCGATCTCGGGCGTGGGCTTTGGTGTCGCCGCGCTCGCCATTGCCGGCGTGCCGCCCATGAACACGTTTTTCTCGAAGTTCCAGATTATCGCCGGCGGCTTCTCTGTTGGTGCCGGCAACGTCGCGATCCTGGTGCTCGTGTGCATCATGGTCGCCGAGACCGTCGCCACCTTTGCCTGGTTCCTCAAGTGGATGGGCTATTGCCTGCCCGGCGAGCCGAGCGACGAAGTCGCTGCGGGAGCCCCGCTTCCCCGCGCGATGGCGTTCGTGTTCATCGTGCTCATCATCATGGTTATCGTCAGCGGCCCGCTTTCGGCCAGCTGGATCGGTTAGGAGGTAGAACGACATGGGTTATTCGATCGTCAACATCCTTGGCGGCCTTCTGATCGTCACGTCCACCATGGTGGTTGTCTCCAAGAACATCAAGCATTCCATCAGCTGGTATGCGGTGCAGTCGCTGGTGCTCGTGGGGCTTCTCGCCACGCTCGGTGTCACCACCGGTGCGCAGGAGCTGCTTATGTGGGCCGGATCTGCCTTTATCACTAAGGTCGTCCTGGTCCCTTATATCCTCAACCGCGCATACAAGAAGATGGGCGAGCCGAGCGACGCATCGCTCAAGGCCGGCCTTAAGCCCGCGTGGGCCATTTGCATCATTGCCGTGGAGGTCGCGATTTGCTTTGCCGTCGTTACGCAGATCAGCCTGCCCACGGCCGAGGTCGCAACGCCTGCGCTCGCCATTAGCTTCGCTCACTTCTTTGTGGGCCTCACCTGCATCATCTCGCAGCGCAACATCATGAAGCAGATCTTTGGATACTGCCTTATGGAAAACGGCAGCCATGTAACGCTCGCGCTTTTGGCCCCCACCGCTCCCGAGATCATCGAGATCGGTATCGCCACCGACGCCATCTTTGCCGTCATCATCATGTCCATCGTCGTGCGTCGCATTTGGGACGACTCCCACTCGCTCGATGCGCGCGACCTGTCCGAGCTGAGGGGGTAGTCCATGGAAACGTTGATTCTCGCCCTGCTCGCGACTCCTTTGGTGTTCTCGCTGGTCATGGCGTTTTTGCCCAAGAACACGTCCTATAACGTGTTTGCCGGTCTCAACCTGGTCTCCGTCGCAGCCGTCCTGGTGCTGTCGATTGTGACGGCCGGTGACGTCCTTATGAGCGGCGACACCGCGAGCGCTTTTGGCCTGTGGTTCCACCTCGATTCGCTGGGCGCCATCTTTGTGCTGCTCATCGGCTTTATCGGTTTTCTTACCGGGCTGTTCTCGCTGCCCTATGTAAAGGCCGATATCGAGGAGGGCTCCATGCCCGCCGAGCGCGCCAAGCAGTATTTTGCGCTGTTTAGCCTGTTTGTGTTCACCATGCTGCTCGCGTGCCTGTCCAACAACATGATCCTCACGTGGGCCGCCGTGGAGGCAACCACGCTTTCCACCGTGTTCCTCGTGGGTATCTACAAGAACAAGACGGCCCTCGAGGCTTCTTGGAAGTATGCGATGGTCTGCACCGCCGGCGTGGCCTTTGGCCTGTTCGGTACGCTGCTGATCTACGCCAACGCCGCCGACGTGATTCCCAACGCCCACGAGGCCGCATTCCTGTCGTGCGTGCTGCCGTATGCCGACCAGTTCGACCCTACGCTCATGCGCCTCGCCTTTGCGTTTGTCGTGATCGGCTTTGGCACCAAGGCCGGCCTGTTCCCCATGCACACTTGGCTGCCCGATGCCCACTCCCAGGCCCCGAGCCCTGTCTCGGCCCTGCTCTCGGGCGTGCTGCTTAAGTGCGCCATGCTTGTGATCATGCGCTTCTACGGCTTTACTATCCAGGCCGTGGGCGCCGAGTATCCGCAGCTTTTGCTGCTGATCGTCGGCACGCTGTCCATTTTGGTGGCGGCACTCTCGATGTTTCGCCAGGACGACCTCAAGCGCCGCTTTGCGTACTCGTCTGTGGAGAACGTGGGCGTTATCGCCCTGTGCCTGGGTATCGGTGGCCCGCTGGGTATCGCCGCGGCCCTGCTGCACTGCGTGTTCCACGGCTTTACCAAGACGCTTGCCTTCTGCGTGTCCGGCAACATCCAGCACGCCTTTGGCACGCGTAGCCTGGCCAAGATCCAAGGCGTCGTCGAGGTTGCCCCCGCAACCGCCGCGCTCGCCATCCTGGCGCTGCTCGGTCTTGGTGCCTTCCCGCCCTTTGGCATGTTTATCTCCGAGTTCCTGACTTTTGTCGCCGGTGTTACCGCCGGTCCCATGTGGCTGGTCGTCGTGGTCGCCCTCGGTCTTACCGTGGCCATCTCTGCGCTCACCCGCATCGCACTCAAGTCGGTGTTCGGCCATGCGCCCCAGGGCATGGGCAAGCATGAGGCCCCGGCGCTCATGCTGATCCCCGAAATCATCCTGGCCGTCATGATCTTGTGGTTTGGCATCGCCACCCCGCTGCCTCTCGTGCACGGTGTGGAGACCGCGACCGGCATCGTACTCGAGCAGAGCACCGAGGAGCTTCACGCGACGCCGATGTACCGCGCTGTGTTCGGTACCGAAACCGCTCAGAGCGAGGTGGAGTAACGAATGATTGAAACTGAGAACAAGGTCTACGCCCGTCGCTGCGAGAGCCATGTCGAGGCCCTGCGCCGCGCCGTTCCGGGCTGCATCGAGAAGGTCGAGTGGCAGTGTGAGGACCAGCTGACGATTACCGTTAAGCAGGACAAGCTGCCCGAGGCCGTCCACTACCTGTATTACGAGCGCTACGGCTGGATTCCCGTGATCATCGGCAACGACGAGCGCAGTCTGTGCGGCCGTTACGCCGTGTACTACGTCATCTCCATGGAGGGGGAGGACCCCGGCTGGGTGACCGTGCGCACCGAGGTCGATCCCGCCAAGATGACGTTCCCGTCCGTGACGCCGTTCGTCCCCGCCTGCGTGTGGGGCGAGCGCGAGCTGCGCGATATGTTCGGCCTGATTCCCGAGGGCCTTCCCGATCGTCGTCGCCTGGTGCTGCCCGACGATTGGCCCAGCGGCCTGTACCCGCTGCGCAAGGACTCCATGGACTACCGCTTCCGTCCCGCTCCCGCGAGTGACATGGAAAACTACGAGTTCTTGGCCGATACCAAGGGCAAGGAGACGACGCTCGTCCCCATGGGCCCGTTGCACATTACTTCCGACGAGCCCGGCCACTTCCGCCTGTTCGTTGAGGGCGAGACGATCGTCGACGCCGACTATCGTCTGTTCTACGTGCACCGCGGTATGGAGAAGGTCGCCGAGACGCGCCTGAACTATGACGCCGTGACGTTCCTCGCCGACCGCATCTGCGGCATCTGCGGCTGCGCCCACTCGGTGGCCTATGCCGAGGCCGTCGAGCGCGCCCAGGGCATTCATGTCCCGCCGCGCGCCCAGTACATCCGCGCCATCATGCTCGAGGTCGAGCGCCTGCACTCGCACCTGCTCAACATTGGCCTGGCATCGCACTACACGGGCTTCGACTCCGGCTTCCAGCAGTTCTTCCGCGTCCGCGAGAAGTCCATGGACCTGGCCGAGAAGCTCTCCGGTCACCGCAAGACCTACGGCCTCAACGTGATCGGCGGCGTGCGCCGCGACATTTTGGCCGAGCAGAAGCTCTCCACGCTCACGACCATCCACCAGCTGCGCTCCGAGGTTCAGGAACTCGTCGACGTCTTGCTCTCCACGCCCAACTTTATCGAGCGTACGAGTGGCATCGGCATCTTGGACCGCAAGATCGCACGCGACTTCTCGCCGGTCGGCCCGCTCATGCGTGGCTCGGGCTATGCCCGCGACGTGCGCTTTGACCATCCCTTCGACGGCTACGCCGATCCGGACGTCCAAAAGATGCACGCCGCTACGGCCGACACCTGCGATGCCTTCGGCCGTACCGCCGTTCGCATCCAGGAGGTCTACGATTCGATCGACATGATCGAGACCATGCTCGAGAACTGCCCGTCGGGCCCCATCCTCACCACGGATTGGGAGTACACCCCGCACAAGTACGCCATCGGTGCCACCGAGGCGCCGCGCGGCGAGGACGTGCACTGGGCCATGCTCGGCAACAACCAGAAGTGCTACCGCTGGCGCGCCAAGGCCGCCACGTACAGCAACTGGCCGGTCCTGCGCTACATGTTCCGCGGCAACACCGTGGGCGACGCGGCGCTGATCGTCGGCTCGCTCGACCCGTGCTACTCCTGCACCGACCGCGTGACGGTGACCGATGTCGCCGCCAAGCGCGACCACGTGCTCGATAAGGAGCAGTTCGAGAACGTCTGGCGCGACAAGTCGCCGCTTGCGGGCGAGGGCACCATGGCCGCTCCGCTCGATGAGGAGGCGCTCTAATATGCTGAAGCTTTGGAAGGTAAACGCCAAGGCCGGCGACGCGACGGTCAAGTACCCGTTTGCGCCGTTCCCCACCAACAAGGACATGCGCGGCAAGCCCGAGCACAATGCCGAGCTCTGCATCGCCTGCGGTGCCTGCGGTGTGGCGTGCCCGGCCGATGCCATTCGTATGGACACCGACCTTGCGGCCGATACCATCACCTGGTCGATCGACTACGGCCGCTGCATCTTTTGCGGCCGCTGCGAGGAAGCCTGCCCCATGGAGGCCATCAAGCTCACCGAGGAGTTTGAGCTGGCCGTCATGAGCAAGGACGACCTCACCAGCAAGAGCGTCTATACGCTCGAGCACTGCTCGCGTTGCGGCAAGCCGTTTGCCCCGCACAAGGAGATCGACTACGCCAAGCGCCTGCTGCAAAAGGCCGGCGGCATGGAGGCCGAGCAGGCCGCCCGTACCGTCGGTATGTGCCAGGAGTGCAAGCGCGAGCTCGACGCCCTGCGCGCCGCCTCGGCCGTAAAGACCGGCAACGCTGCCGGCATGGCTGCCAACGAGACGCTTGCGTCCGGCGAGCCCCAGGGCCCCGGCATGGAGTATCTGGGCGGCCACGGCGTGAACCCGGAGTATATCGACCGCGAGCTCAACCCCGATGCGCCCGAGATTCCCGCCGGTCCGGCGCCGGTCGAGGGCATCATCATGGATTTTGAAACGAAGGAGGAGTAACCATGGCCGAACCCACGCTTTTGCCCGAGCGGCTTCAGTACCGCCCGACCAAGATCGAGCTCGACGAGAGCATCGAGAAGGCCAAGGCGACCCTTCTTAAGAAGATCAAGCGCTCGGTGTATGTCTACCGTGTTGACTGCGGCGGCTGCAACGGCTGCGAGATCGAGATCTTCGGTTCCATCACGCCCGTCTTCGACGTCGAGCGCTTTGGCATCAAGGTCGTGCCCTCGCCTCGTCACGCCGACGTGCTGCTGTACACCGGTGCCGTGACGCGTGCCATGCGCATGCCGGCCCTGCGCGCCTTTGAGGCCGCACCCGATCCCAAGATCGTGGTGTCCTATGGCGCGTGCGGCTGCACCGGCGGCATCTTCTACGACAACTACTGCGTCTGGGGAGGCACGGACAAGATTCTGCCGGTCGATGTCTACATCCCCGGCTGCCCGCCCAGCCCCGCGCAGACCGTCTACGGCTTTGCCATGGCACTTGGCCTGCTGGACCAAAAGCTCCATGCCGAGACCACGGTGGAGGCCGCCGACGAGCAGGCCGATATCCTGCACCCCGGCGTGCCGTACAAGCTGCGTGTTGCCATCGAGCGCGAAGCTCGCGCCATGAGCGGCTACCGTTACGGCCGCGACCTGGCCAACGAGTTTATGGACACGCTCGAGGGCGCGCCCAAGGGCGATATCCGCGGTGCCATGGCGCTGCTCATCGACAAGCAGGACGATCCGCGCCGCGTCGAGGTGTACTCGGCGCTGCAGGATCTGGTGCTGGCCGGAGGTCGCTAGATGGAGCTCACGGACCGCTCTGGTTACTTTGCGGGCCCCGGCATGCTCGGCGGCTCCTTTGGCGATGCCTCGCGCGCAAGCGACGAGGCTGCCGAGGGCGTCGCCGACCCCTGCCTGGGCCATGCGCCCGACCAGGTGGTCTTCTATGAGCTGACGCGTAAGTTTGTGGAGACCGAGGAAGACGTTCCCCAGGAGGCCTGCGACGTGCTGTACTACACGCTCGCCGTGGGCCACCACACCGGCGTGCTCGACTGCTTTGAGCCGCGCCTGTCGGTGCCGGTGGATGTGTTCTATTCGCTCGTCGATGCGTTGCCGGAGGGGGAGGCCAAGACCAAGTTCGAGGCCATCCGCTCCTTTGGCGAGTGCCAGCTCGACAAGGCGGCGGTGCCGTCGCTGCTCGAGGCCTGCGATATGCTGCTCGACGAGCGCGGTTTTCGCGGTTCGGCCAAGGCCGGCATCTCGGTGTTCGACGACGACTTTGGCCTGCATGCCCAGCAGGTCGCGTTCTTAATGAAGTTTCGCGATCTGGTTGAGCGCGTGCGCGATGTTTCGGGTGTGTATCTGACGGGAAGGTTGCAGTAATGGGTCGCGTTGTGGATGGTCGTGTGAACGGCGCTCCGTTTGCGGGTATCGTGCTCACGGCGGGAAGCGTGCTGCGCGCCGACGATGCCGCCGGCCCCGTGCTCTCCAAAAAGATGGAGGACGCGCCCATCGCCGGTTGGTACACCATCGATGGCGGTCAGACGCCCGAGGATGACATCATCGAGGTCAAGCGCGAGCGTCCGCCTCGCCTGGTCTTGGTCGATGCCGCTGACATGGCGCTGCCCGTCGGGTCCATCCGCTTGCTCGACAAGCGCGATGTGGCCCGCAAGTCGATGTTCACCACGCATTCGCTTCCTTTGTCGATTCTGATCGAGGAAATCGAACAATCGTGTGATGATATCGTCTTCGTTGGGATTCAGCCGGGCGATACGGAGTTCTATAACCCCATGTCCCCGGAGGTCTTTGAGGCCGTCGACGCCGTGTACGACGCCGTGGCCGCCAACGACTTTTCCCACTTTGTCCGCTTGGGGCAGAGCAATAGGAGCGCTTGTCCCTGCTGATTAGGAAAGAAGTGATTGACATGGCAGATTCCAAGGTGGAGTACCCCACTCCCGATTGCCTGGCGCCCGCCGCGATCGAGGCCAAGACCGAGGCCGCCGGCGTGACCAAGGCTAACCTGCCGGTCGCTAAGGCCTTTCTGTTGGCAATGTTCGCCGGTGCGTTTATCGCCTTCGGCGGTCTGTTTTTTACGGTGTTTTTGAGCGACAGCACGCTGGGCTGGGGTGCCCAGCGCGTCGTGGGCGGCCTGTGTTTTTGCCTGGGCCTGGTGCTGGTGCTGGTGTGCGGCGCCGAGCTGTTTACCGGCAATTCGCTTATGGTCTGCGCGCTCAAGAGCAAAAAGATCACCCTGGCTCAGATGCTCAAGGCATGGGTCGTCGTATGGGTCGGTAACTTTGTCGGTGCCTTGTTCATCGTCTTTTTGGTGTACATGGCCGGCATTTACAAGCTCAACGGCGAGGCGGTCGCCAATTCCATGGTAAGCGTCGCCGCCGGCAAGGTGACGATCGACTGGGTGACGATCTTCTTCCGCGGCGTCCTGTGCAACATCTTTGTGTGCCTGGCCGTGTGGATCGGTACCGCCGGCAAGACCGTGGTCGATAAGGTTGTGGGCATTCTGCTGCCCATCGCCGCCTTTGTGGCCTGCGGTTTTGAGCACTGCGTCGCCAACATGTACTTTTTGCCCATGGGTGCCGTGATGCACGCGTGCGGCTATGGTATCGACGTCGCCGGCGCCGATGCACTCAACGTTGCGGGCATTGCGTTTAACCTGTCCGCCGCCACGCTGGGCAACATCGTGGGCGGCGCGGTTCTGATCGCGCTCGGCTACTGGTTTGTCTACGCCAAGAAGTCCGAGGCGTAAAGTACCGCCTGTTTGACGTTGGCCTCCCGCGGGGCGTTGCCGTGCGGGAGGCTTTTTGGGTCTGGGGCTCGTTGCCGGGCTTTTGGCCTGTTGTGTTTGGCTGATGAAAGGGGTAATCGAGATGGCATCTGCTGTGAAGCGTGACGGTCGCGCCGTGGTGACCACATGCGGGGGATGCTATGCCGATTGCGCCTTTGCGGCACGCGTTGAGGACGGTCGCGTGGTGGCCGAGCTGCCGGTGCCGGGGCATCCGTGCGCGACGCGTGCGCTGTGTGCCCGCGGGCGGCATCGCCTGGCAATGCCGTTTGACGAGCGCGACCGGATTTTGCACCCCATGCGCCGACGAGCTGATGGCTCGGGGTTCGATGTGATTTCGTGGGACGAGGCGTTTGCCCAGATTGCCGAGCGCCTTTTGGGGATTGTTGACGAGCGCGGGCCCCGTGCACTGGGTATGACGCTCGGCGTGCCCTCGTTCGACCGCTACTGGGCGCATCGTTTTATGCATGCGCTGGGCTCGCCCAACGTATACGGTGCCGACGGTGCCTGCGAGGTAAGCCGACTTACCGGTTGGGAGCACAGCCTGGGCTATAGTCCCGCCTCCGACCTGGCGCATACCGATTGCATCATGTACCTGGGGCGTTCCATCGTCGATTCGTCGACGATGGGGGCCGTTGATGCGCTCAACGATGCGCGCCGGCGCGGGGCGAAGATCATCGTGGTTGACCCCCGGCGCAGCGGTTCGGCCGCGCTTGCCGACCGCTGGCTGCGCGTGCGTCCCGGATGCGATCTGGCGTTGCTGCTGGGTATCGCACATGTGCTGGTAGCCGAGGACCTGTACGATCACGAGTTCGTTGCCCGCTATACCACGGGTTTTGATGAGCTGGCGCAGGCGGCCAGTGCTTGGACGCCCGAGTGGGCCGAGTCGATGTGCGACGTGCCGGCCGCAGAGATTGTCGCTACGGCGCGCGAGCTAGCTGCCGCCGCGCCCGCCGCTGTGGTGGACGCGGGCTTTCATGGCGGCATCGGTATCGCGTATGCCAATAGCACCCAGACCGCGCGCGCTATTTGCTTGGTCGATGTGCTGCTGGGCTGCATCGGACACGCGGGCGGCGCGCTCAACCCGCCCACGCCGCTTGTGTTGGGCGACCTCGATCCCGCACGCTTTGCGACGCCGCCGGTGCCATGCGGGCCCAAGCTGGGGTCCGAGCGCTATCCACTGGTCGATCCGGTGCGCGGCCTGTGCACGACCATCGGTCAGTCGATTCTTGCCGGCGATTTGCGTGGGCTCATCGTCTATGCCAGTAACCCCGGTGCGGGCTATGGCAATGCGCAGGCTTGGTTGGGTATTTTGCAGCAGCTCGACTTGCTCGTGACGATTGATATTCGCTGGTCCGAGACGGCGCGTGCTTCGGACTTCGTGCTGCCCGACGTGACGTATCTGGAGGCCGACCGCGGTGTGGGCACGGTCGTGGGCGCCAACGATGCGCGCGTGTTCTACCGCAATGCCGTGCTGCCCGTGCAGCATGACGACACGCGTCCCGGCCGGGAGATTTTTGCCGGTCTGGCGCAGGCGTGTGGCGTGGGCGAGTACTTCCAGTTTACGTCTGACGATCTGGCGGCTGCCCAGGTGGCGCCTTTTGGGATCAATCTGGACGAGCTCAAGGAGCGCGGCTGGGCCGACACGGGTGTTGCGTTGCCGTCGCGTACGGGCGATCCGGCGATTCCCTTGGATGGCGGCAAAATTGCGCTGGCAAGCGACGTATGGGAACGAGCCGGCCTGGGTCGTGTACCCAACTGGATCGCTCCCATGGTGGAGCCTAGCCTGGGGATGTTTCGCCTCATTAGCGGCAACCGTCCCTTTGAGTCGCATACCTCGCGTAGACTCGCGGCGGCCGGTGCCGCCGAGGCTGGATCGGATCTGGATGCCGTGCAGATGAATGCCGATGCCGCTGCGCGCATGGGCATTGCCGATGGCGAGGTCGTCGAGCTCGTGAGCGATATGGGCCGCGACCGCGTGCGCGTGGAGACGACGCCGTATCTGCATCCGGCGTGCATCTTCACCTCGGCCGCCCCCGGCGGGCGTTCGTTTGGCGCCGATGCCGGTGGCGCTCAAGCCTTGGGCGTGGGCCCGCTCGACCATACACCTTTGCGTTGGGACCCGTTGACGGGCGCCGCGCTCACCCAGGAAAACGCCGTTCGCGTGGAAAAGATCGCGGCGCGCGAGGATAATAACGAGTAATTGACTCAGCTGATGTATTCGACTGATCCACGTTTCTTTTGAAAGGCCGCACATGAGCGATAGCCAGAACATGTCCGATGAGGTGCGCGCCCGCCTGCGCGCCATTCCTTCCGTCAACGAGCTGCTTGCCGAGTGGCCTGTTGTGAAGGCGGCGGGGGAGACCTGCGACGCGGTGGCGCATGCCGCCGTCACGGCCGAGCTCGACGAGGAGCGCGCCGCCATTCGCGCCGGTGCTGCCCCGCGCTCTAAGCGCGAACTAGCCTCGGCCATCGAGTGGCGTGCGCACCGCTCTGCGTTGCCGAGCCTGCGCCCTGCCGTCAACGCTACGGGCGTGGTCATCCACACCAACTTGGGCCGCGCCCCGCTCGCGGAGTCGGCCGCCAAGGCCGTGGCCGAGGTTGCGCGCGGGTATAGCACGCTCGAGTACAGCGTCGACACCTGTTCGCGTGGGTCGCGTAAGGAGCACGCTGCGCAGCTGATCCGCTCACTCACCGGTGCTGAGGACGCGCTCGTGGTCAACAACAACGCCGCCGCGGTGCTGCTGGTGCTGGCGTCCCATGCCGCAGGCAAGGAGGTCATCGTGAGCCGCGGCGAGCTCGTCGAGATTGGCGGCAGCTTCCGTATTCCCGATGTCATGGCGGCTTCGGGCGCCAAGCTCGTCGAAGTCGGAGCCACCAACCGCACGCACCTTGCCGATTACGAGCGCGCTATCACGCCCGATACGGCCATGATCCTCAAGGTCCATCCTTCCAACTACCGCATTGAGGGCTTTCACGAGGAAGTGAGCTCCAAAGAGCTTGCCGCGCTGGCGCATAAGCATGGCCTGCTGTTCTACGAGGACCAGGGCTCGGGCGCGCTGATGCCCGACGATATCCTGGTTCGCGGCGGCGAGGAGACCACGCCGACCTCGGTTGCCGCTGGGCTCGACATCGTGTCGTGCTCGGGCGACAAGCTGCTCGGTGCCGCTCAGGCTGGCATCATCATGGGTCGTCGCGACCTGATTCAGGCCTGCGGCGAGCACCCACTCATGCGCGCCCTGCGCCCCGGCAAACTGGCGCTGACCGCGCTCGAGGCCACGCTGCGTATCTACATGGATGGCGCCGATGTTGCCCATCGCGACATTCCGGTGCTCAACATGCTCACGCTCCCGCAGGCTCATCTGGAGCGTCGTGCCCGCAAGCTGCGCGATCGTATGGTCGCCGGGCTCGATAAGGCCGGCTGCCCGTGCGCCGTTCAGGTGGAGATCGTCGAGGAATCCTCGACCCCCGGTGGCGGCTCGCTGCCTACCGTGGAGCTGCCCACGATGTGCGTGGCCGTGCGTCTTGTTGACGCGCGCCTGACGGTCGATGCGCTCAAGTGCTCGCTTGTCCAGGACTTCGACACGCCGGTCGTCACGCGCGCCTCGCACGATCGCATTTTGTTTGACGTCCGTACGCTTGTGGGCGACCGCGATATCGAGACTGCGGCGTCGACGCTTGCCGCGTGCGTTGAGAAGGCGATTGCTCGATGAGTGAGGTCAAAGCGCTGGTGGAGTGTCCCGTTATCGTAGGTACGGCGGGACATGTCGACCACGGTAAGTCGGCACTGATCGAGGTGCTGACCGGCAAGAATCCCGACCGCCTGGAAGTTGAGCGCCGTCGCGGCATGACCGTTGAGCTTGGCTTTGGCGAGCTGGCGTTGCCGAGTGGCAAGATCGTTGGTCTGGTCGACGTGCCGGGCCACGCGCATTACTTGCGCGCCATGGTGCAGGGCGCCACGGGCATTGATGTTGCCGTGTTGGTGGTATCGGCCGTCGAGGGCGTGATGCCCCAGACCCGCGAGCACGTGCATGTGCTGGAGCTGCTGGGCGTCACGCATATGGTGGTGGCGCTGACGATGTGCGACTTGGCCGATAGCGAGATGACCGAGCTTGCCGAGCTCGACGTCGATGATTTTTTGTCGGACACCGTGTTTGCGGGCGCGTCGATTGTCCCCGTGTCGTCCAAGACAGGCGAGGGGATTGGCGCGCTGCTGGCCGCGCTTGACGATCGGGTTGGTACCTGCTGGGATTCCTGCCGCGACCGTGCCGAGCGCACCGATGCCGCGCCGCGCTTGCCGATTGACCGCTGCTTTACGATCAAGGGCGCCGGCACCGTCGTGACGGGAACGCTGCACGATGCGCCGGTTGCGGTGGGCGATGAGCTCGTCGCGCTGCCGTCGCGCACGGCCTGCCGCGTACGCGGGATCCAAGTGCATGGCGACACGCAGCGGGCGCTGCCCGGTCAGCGCGTGGCGCTCAACCTGGTGGGCGATGGCGTCGCTGCGCTCGATCGCGGTGAGATGCTCGGCGTGGAGGGTCGCTTAGGCCAGACGCTGCGCTTTATGATGGCGTTTACGTATTTGGGTCGCGAGGGAGCCAAGCCGCGTGTGCTCGAGTCGGGTGCGCGCGTGCACGTGATGGCCGGTACGGCCGAGGTCGTCGGCCGCATCATGTTCATGGAGGGCGAGGCCCCCATGGCGGTGGGCGAGACCCGTACCGTGCAGGTGCGCTTGGAGGAACCGCTGCCGCTGCGTGCCGGCGACCATGCCGTGGTGCTGTCCTATTCGCCGGTCATGCTCATCGGCGGCGGGCGCGTGCTGCTTTCGCGCTGCCGTCGCTCGCGCGAACTTACTGAGGGGGAGCGCGCGCTGCTTGCAGCGCTTGAGGCCGGCGATGCCGTCGCTGGTGTGGACGCGTGGCTGGCGCTGCAGATGTTGCCAGTCGTGGTAGCCGACGTTGCCGCGGCGCTAGATCTGCTTTCCGGTGAGGCCGATGCCGCGCTGAAAGAGTTGGTGGCGCGAGGTGCTGTTTGCGAGCTTGCCGGCTCGGGCGATGCGCTGTATGTGAATGCTGCCGCGCTCGATGCCGCCATGGACGTGCTGGCGGCGACTCTGACCGCTATGCACGCGGCTGCCCCCAAGGAGACGGGCTTTACGCCCGGCGCCGTTGCCCATGCTGCGTGGCCTGCCGCTGACGATGCAGTTGCCGCAGCCCTGATTTCCGAGGGCTGCTCGCGCGGCGTGTGCGCCGCCGAGGGGGCCGAGGTGTTCGACCCGCACTCCGCTGCCGCCGCGGCGCGTGTGGTGCACGAGGCTTGCGAGCGCATCGTTTCCTTGTTGGACGAAGCTGGCCTCGATGCGCCGACGCTGCCAGAGGTAGGCGAGCAACTACAGCTCGATCGCGACACCATGACGCGTGCCCTGCGCGAGCTTTCGCTCAACCGCTCCATCGTAAAGATCGAGCGTGATGTGGCCCTGTCTGCTGCCGCTGAGGCCCACGCGCGTGAGCTCGTCGCCTCTGCCATTGCCGACGCCGGCGGTGCTGCCACTACGAGCGTGCTGCGCGAGGCGCTGGGCGTGTCGCGCAAGCGTGCCATCAGCATCTTGGAACACCTGGATGCCGTGCGCTTTACGGTGCTCGACAAGGAAGCCGGCGGCCTGCGCTCCCTGCGCTAGATTGGCTGCTCGGTTTGGTAAAATACCTCCGCACTTGGGAACGGATGGGCTCCGGTGGGCTCCGCGGTCCTCAAAACCGTTGCGAGGCGTGCAAAACGTCTTGGATGTGTTCGATTCACATACGTTCCCGCCACACGCTACCAGCGCTTTTGTGCTCGCGGTCTTGCTGCGTGCCGCAAAGGCGCTGTTTTGTTTTTGCACGAGCTTTTCGTAGCGCCGCTATTTCGGCGGCGGTATTTAGCTTCGTGCACAGGGTTTCGAGCATGCCGATGGGGGTGTTTTGCCGTATGACTACCGTAAGACGAGCCGATCTTTCTTGCGTCGTCCAGGCGGGCGGGCTGTCGTCGCGCATGGGTTGCGACAAGGCGCGGATGTTGTTTTGCGGCGAGCTGCTCATCGAGCGCGTGCTGGGTCGGCTGGCGCCAGTTGCCGGCGAGTTAGTCGTGACGACTTCGCGTCCCAGCGAGCTTGTCTATCTTGAGCAGCGCGCGTTTGGCGGTCTGGTGCCGCGAATAGTGTCGGACCTTGAGGGGCCGGCGGGTGCCATGCGCGGCATCGCGAGCTCGTTGGCCGCGGCCCGATTGCCGCTCGTGGCGATCGTCGCCTGCGATATGCCGTTTGTCTCGCCGGAACTCATCGGCGCGCTTGCCGATCATGTTGAGGCCGAGGCGCTCGATGTGTGCGTGCCGCGCGAGGAGCGGGGGATTGAGCCGCTTTGCGCCGTCTGGCGCCGTGACGCGTGTGCGCCGGTTGCCCAAGAGCTGCTCTCCTGCGACCGCCAACGCATTCGCTGCCTGATCAATCGCGTTCAGGCCGGTTATATGGATGAGCCGCAGATCGTTAAGGCCGCCGGCTCCACGCTCTGCTTCGAGAACGTCAATACACCCGAGGAGTTTGCGGCAGCCGAGCTGCTCGCCTAGACGATGGGAGATGCCATGTCTCACGATATTTGCCCCGACACGGGAGAGCCTTGCACTTGCGACGGGTCCGAACCCTGTACCTGCGGTTGCGGTGGCTGTGGGCATACCGCGGAAGAGGAAGCGGCCGCCGCGGCGTATCGTGAGGCACACCGCGGCGACCCGTCCGGTGATGCCCTCGACCACGAACGCAAGATCATCGTATCGTTCGACAGCACCTTCGATGTGATGGAATGTGAGCAGCTGTGCCTGGATGCCGGCGTGCCCGGGCGCATTATGCCTTTGCCCGGCTCCATTACCGCAGGTTGCGGCCTGTGCTGGGCCATGTCGTTCTCGGGCGATGCGCTTGCCGCCTTCCGCGCTGCCACCGAAGGCCGCATAACCCCCGCCGACTATCATCAGCTCGTCCTCTAGCCGTCAACACCACCACATTGGGGACAGGCACCTTTGTGGTGGTTTGGAACACGTGGACGAAACAGGTTTGAAACACGGGTTTTGCGCGTCAGGCACTCAAAAACGCTTCTACCTGCATCGTAATCAAAACGAAACATCTGCTCGTCGGCTTATGCGAAACTTTGCTGCAACAGTGCGATATTATCCATACTCGATAAAGCTCGCGGCGTATGAGGCGCCGCGAACGACACCTTTCTTTTCCATCAATTGGAGGAAGCATGAGCTACACGCAGAAAGTTCTCGACGAGCTCAAGGCCCGCTATCCCGAGCAGCCTGAGTTCATCCAGGCCGCGACCGAGATCCTCGGCACCATCCAGCCGGCGCTCGACGCCCATCCCGAGTACGAGGAGGCCGCCCTGCTTGAGCGCCTCGTCGAGCCCGAGCGCATCGTTATGTTCCGTGTCCCCTGGGTCGATGACCAGGGAAAGGTCCAGGTCAACCGCGGCTATCGTGTCGAGTTCAACTCTGCCATTGGACCCTACAAGGGCGGTCTGCGCTTTAACCCGACGGTCACCCTGGGTATGCTCAAGTTCCTGGGTCTGGAGCAGATCCTCAAGAACAGCCTGACCACCCTTCCCATGGGCGGCGGCAAGGGCGGCTCCGACTTTGACCCCAAGGGCAAGTCCAACAACGAGATCATGCACTTCTGCCAGTCCTTCATGACCGAGCTCTATCGCCATATTGGCCCCAACACCGACGTTCCCGCCGGCGACCTGGGCGTTGGCGGCCGCGAGGTTGCCTACATGTTCGGTCAGTACAAGCGCCTGACCAACGAGTGGACCGGCGTCCTTACCGGCAAGGGCCTCTCCTTTGGCGGCTCGCTCGCCCGTACCGAGGCCACCGGCTACGGTCTGGTCTACTTTGTGGATGAGTACCTCAAGAGCCGCGGCGACTCCTTCGAGGGCAAGAACGTCGTCGTTCACGGCTCCGGTAACGTCGCCATCTACGCGGTCCAGAAGGTCTCTCAGCTCGGCGGCAAGGTGCTGGCCTGCTCCGACACCCATGGCTGGGTCGAGGATCCCGACGGCATCGACTACACCGTGCTCGAGCATGTCTACAACAAGAAGCGCTCCGGCCACGACAAGGGCGTCACGCTCGCTATGTACGTCGACGAGAAGCCCAATGCCACGTGGCACGAGGGCGACGGCCGCGGCGTGTGGCAGCTGCCCTGTGACATCGCGCTGCCCTGCGCTCGCGAGAACACGCTGCTGCTCGAGGACGCCCAGGCGCTCGTCGCCAACGGCTGCAAGGTGGTCGGCGAGGGCGCGAACATGCCCACGACCATCGAGGCCACGACCTACTTCCAGGAGAACGGCGTCGCCTTTATGCCCGGTAAGGCTGCCAACGCCGGCGGCGTGCTCGTGTCCGGCCTGGAGATGAGCCAGAACGCCGAGCACCTGTCCTGGACCTTCGAGGAGGTCGACGGCAAGCTCGAGCAGCTCATGCGCGGTATGTTCCACAACGTGGACGACACCGCCATGAAGTACGGCGAGGAGGGCAACTTCGTCATGGGCGCCAACATCGCCGGCTTCCTGAAGGTTGCCGACGCCATGCTCGCCCAGGGCGTCTGCTAAACCCTGCCTGACATAGCATTCGATAAGGCTCCCAGTCACCTTGGCTGGGAGCCTTTTCTATCCCGGAGGCGTGGGACAAATTAATCAGTAGCTCTTGTCCCAGGTACGATAGTTAGTTCGAGCTTGTTGCCGCAAGCGACCCTGGGACAAAAACTACTGATAAATTTGTCCCACGTGGCGTTCTTGTCGTTCGACGGCGCGCGGCCCCTCGTTTGGTACACTTGAAGGTACTGGACAAGTGAAGAGATGGGGGAGAACGTGCTCAAGTTCGGTACCTACGTCCGTGTTGGAAACGCGGCCGAAGCCTATGAGCTCTTGCAGAAAAACCGCAACAACAAGATTGTGGGCGGCGGCATCTGGATGCGCCTGGGTTCGCGTCGTGTGGCGACGGCGATTGACCTTTCGGCCTGTGGACTCGATCAGATTGAGGAGACCGAGACCGAGTTTCGCATCGGTGCCATGTGCACCCTGCGTCAGCTCGAGCGTCATGCCGCGCTCAATGCGCTTGTCAACAATGTCTTTGAGTTCGCCGTCCACGACATCGTGGGCGTGCAGCTGCGCAACACCGCCACGGTGGGCGGCAGCATCTACGGCCGCTTTGGCTTCTCGGACGTTCTCTCCGCCTTCCTCGCGCTCGATTCCTATGTTGAGCTGACGGGTGCCGGCCGCGTGCCGCTCGCCGAGTTCGTGGACATGGGCTATGTGCGCGACGTGATCGAGCACGTCGTGGTCGTCAAGCACGATTACCGCGCGAGCTACGAGGCCGTGCGCAAGGCCGCGACCGACTTCCCCTCCTTAAACGTCACCGCCGCCTGGTGGGACAACAGCTGGCATGTCACCGTGGGCGCCCGTCCTCTGCGCGCGACCCTGCTGCAGGGCGAGGCGTGCGGCCTTACCGCCGAACAGCCTTCCGAGGACGAGCTGCGCGCCCTGGCCGCGTCCGTGCGTGCCCTGAGCTACGGCACCAATATGTGGGGCTCGGCCGAGTATCGCCGTCGCATCTCGGCCCCGCTCGCCGTCCAGGCCGTGCGCCGCGCCGCCGGCATCGAGCTTTCGGCCGCGCTTGCCCACGAGCTCGAGGGCGTGCGGATTCCCAAGTTCGCCACGGACGAGTATTCCTGCCGCCGCGTGCCCGGCGTCGATTCTAGCGAGGTGCGCTAATGGCTGCCAAACTCATCGATCTTTCCTTTACGCTCAACGGCCGCAAGGTCAAGGTTCAGATTGCCCCCGACACCATGCTCTTTGCGCTGCTGCGCGAGCAGGGCTGCGCGTCGGTGCGCTGCGCCTGCGAGACCACCAACTGCGGCCTGTGCACGGTGTGGCTCGATGGCGACACGGTGCTGAGCTGCTCGGTTCCCGCCGCCCGTGTTGAGGGCCGCTCCATCACCACGCTCGAGGGCCTCAAGGCCGAGTCCGAGGCGCTTGCCCGTGCGATGGCTGCCGAAGGCGCCGAGCAGTGCGGTTTTTGCGCCCCCGGCCTAATTATGAACGTGCTGGCGCTTGCCCGCGCCGCCAAGGAGGACCCGAGCCTCGTCGCTACACGCGAGGAGCTCTCGCGCCAGCTCGCCGGCAACCTCTGCCGTTGCAGCGGCTACGAGAGTCAGCTGCGCGCCATCGTCCGCTTTCTCAACGAGTCCGGCGTGAAGGTGGGCTTTGAGATGCCCGAGCTGCCGGTCAACGACACCAGCTGCGACGGTGTCTCCTACAAGCAGATCACTCACAAGCAGCCCAAGAAGGACTCGAAGGCCCTGCTCGAGGGGCGTCCCGTCTACACGGGCGACTTGGTGCCCGCCGGCGCCCTGATCGTCAAACTCAAGCGCAGCCCCTATGCCCGCGCCAAGATCCGCTCCATCGATACGTCGCGCGCACTGAAGGTGCCCGGCGTCGTGGGCGTCTACACCTATGAGGACGTGCCCAAGCGCCGCTTTACCATCGCCGGCCAGAGCTATCCGCAGCCGAGTCCCTACGATCGCCTGATTCTCGAGAACCTCGTCCGTTACCAAAACGAGGAGGTGGCGATCGTCGCCGCCGAGACTGAGGAGGCTGCCGACAAGGCGCTCAAACTCATTAAGGTCGACTATGAGGTGCTCGAGCCGCTGCTCGACTTTACCCAGGCACTCGATAACGACATCGTGGTCCACCCCGAGGGCGACGTGACCTTTATGTTCCCGCAGGGCGGCGACGTTCCGCGCAACTTGGTATGCAGCGGCACGAGCGACTATGGCGACTTGGACGAGGCCTTCGCCCAGAGCGACATCGTCTTTGAGCGCACCTACACCAGCCAGGCCACCCAGACCGCGCCCATGGAGACCTTCCGTGCCTTCGCGACGACCGACGCGTTCGGCCGCATTTCGGTGACCACCTCGACGCAGGTGCCCTTTCACGTGCGCCGCATGGTCGCGCAGTCGCTCGACATTCCGCAGTCGCAGGTGCAGGTCATTAAGCCGCGCATCGGCGGCGGCTTTGGCTCCAAGCAGACGGGCTGCTGCGAGATCTTTGTGGCGTTCGTGACCCAGCAGACCGGCCGTCCGAGCTATTGCTGCTACACCCGCGAGGAGACCATCACTGCGGGCAACTCGCGCCACCAGATGCAAATGACCGTTAAGCTGGGCGCCATGAACGACGGCACCATCACGGCCATCGACCTGCATACGCTGTCCAACGCCGGTGCCTATGGTGAGCATGCCACCACGACGATCGGCCTCTCGGGCCACAAGAGCCTGCCCATCTACAACCACGTGAAGGCGAGCCGCTTTAGCTGGGACGCCGTCTACACCAATACCAACCGCGGCGGCGCGTATCGTGGCTACGGTGCCACCCAGGGCCAGTTTGCCGTGGAGAGCGCCGTCAACGAGCTCGCCGACATGCTGCACATGGACCCCGCCGACCTGCGCCTTAAGAACATCGTGCGCGAGGGCGAGACCATGCCGCAGTACTACAACGAGAAGCTTAACGCCTGCGCACTCGACCGCTGCCTGCTGCGCGCGATGGACATGATCGGCTGGCGCGACAAGCCGCTGGCCGTGGACCTGGGCGACCGTGTGCGCGCCCTGGGTTGCGCGCTCACCATGCAGGGCTCGGGCATCTCCAATGTCGACATCGCCGGCATCGACATGCGCCTGGAAGAGGACGGCTTCATTACCATCGGCACCGGCGCCACCGATAACGGCATGGGCGTCGACACGATCCTGGCGCAGATTGCCGCCGAGGAGCTGGGCGTGGAGAGCTCGCTGATCGTGGTGCGCGGCGTGGACACCGACGTGTCGCCGTTCGACGCCGGCTCGTACGCGAGCTCCGGTACCTACGTGACGGGCCTTGCCGCCAAGAACGCCGCGACCGAGCTGCGCGAGAAGATTTGCGCCAAGGCCGCTCAGATGTGGGACGTTGACACCGCCGACGTGGTCTTCGACGGCCAGTACGTGCGCCTGTCCGACGAGCGTGCCGCTCGTGAGCGCGGCCGCTACCTCACGCTGCGCGACTTTGCCAACCTGTGCGTCAAGAACATCGCAGGCGGCGACGCGCTCACCTCGCACGCCTCTGCCTGCCTGCCCGTTTCGCCTCCGCCGTTTATGGCCGGTATTGCCGAGGTCGAGGTCGACAAGGCCACCGGCAAGGTGACTGTGGTGGACTACGCCGCGGCCGTCGACTGCGGCACCGTGATCAACGAGGCACTCGCGCGCGTCCAGGCCGAGGGCGGCATTGCCCAAGGCATCGGTCATGCGCTCTACGAGATTGTCGAGCACGATGACCGCGGCCGCCTGCGCACCGGCAACTTTATGAGCTACAAGCTGCCCACGCGCCTGGATATCGGCAGCATTCGCGTGGCCTTTGAGCCGAGCTACGAGCCGACGGGTCCGTTTGGAGCCAAGTCGATCGGCGAGGTCGTCATCAACACGCCTCTCGCCGCCGTTGCCTCGGCAGTGGCACACGCCACCGGCCACCAGGTCCGCTCGCTGCCGATCACGCCCGAGAAGGCCCTGCTGGGGGAGTAGCGGGCCAGCGAACAAGTCGTAATGGGCGGGGCGGGGCGACTCGTCCCGCTTTTGCACTCGTGGTGAGGTCGTGAGCCTGTAAAAGGTGTGCGTGCGCTTGCCGTTCGTATCTGCTATCATTCCTAGTCTGTGCGCTCATGCGGGCGTGGCGGAATTGGTAGACGCGCCAGATTTAGGTTCTGGTGGGATTCCCGTGAAGGTTCGAGTCCTTTCGCCCGCACCAACGCACCTGCGTCGGCTCCCGCCGTCGCGACTCTTTGTTGCATAAAGGTACCAGCACCTCAGATAAGCTGGGCAGTATGAGGAGGAACGTGTTGAACATCACCGCTTCTGACGTCAAGGACGCCAAGCTCACCGCTACGGTCACCATCCCGGCCGCCGACGTCGACGCCGCGATCAAGAAGGCCTACAAGGACACCGCCAAGAAGTACCGCTTCCCGGGCTTCCGCGCCGGTAAGGCTCCCCGTCCGGTCGTCGACTCCGCTCTTGGCGCCGAGGCTACCCTCGCTCAGGCCACCAACGACCTGATCGCCGCCAACGAGCCCGCCGTCCTCAACGAGCTGGACATCGTCCCCACCAAGAACGGTGACTACAAGGAGCTCGACCTCGCCAAGGATCACGAGGACTACACCTACACCGTCGAGTTCTCCCTGCGTCCCGCCGCTGAGCTCTCCTCCTTCGACGCCGTCGAGATCGAGATGCCCCCTGCGGAGGTCACCGAGTCCGAGATCAACAACCAGGTCGAGATGCTCCTCAACTACCGTGCCACCTTCGAGGACGTTGAGGGTCGCGCCGTCGAGGCCGAGGACTACGTCACCGTCGACCTCAAGGCCGTCGAGAACGCCGACAACTTTGCCGCCGAGGGCCGCATGCTCATCGCCGGTAGCGACAGCAACCCCAAGGAGTTCAACGAGGCCCTGATCGGCGCTAACGTTGACGACGTCAAGACCGTCACCTGGACCGACGAGGTCGAGGAGGGCGAGGAGGCCGAGACCCACACCGTCGAGGTCACCGTCAAGGGCATCAAGGTCCGCAACACCCCCGAGCTCACCGACGAGCTCGTCAAGTCCGACTTTGGCTTCGACAGCATCGACGCTATGCGCGACGCCATCAAGCTCGAGATCGAGCAGGACAAGGCTTCCCGCCTCCCGGCCGAGAAAGAGAACCGTTGCGTCGCCGCCCTCGCCGAGCGTCTGCAGCTCGACGAGATGGACGCCGACTACGAGCAGTCCGTCTTTGAGGAGCTTGGCCAGAACTTCCTGTCCAACCTCGCTGCCCGCGGCATGACCCTGGACACCTGGCTGCCCGCTTCCGGCCTGACCATGGAGCAGTTCATCGGCGACCTGCACAAGCAGGCCAACGACGTTGCCCGTGAGTCCCTGGCTCTGGACGCCCTCGCCCGCGAGCTCAAGATTGAGGTCACCGAGGACGACGTCAACGCTGAGTTCGAGAAGGCTGGCGTCAAGGACGTCGAGGCTTCCAAGGCCGAGTTCATCGCCGATGGCCGCATGCCTGCCGTCCGCGAGTCCATCCGCCGCTCCAAGGCCGTCGACCACCTGGTCGAGAACGCCAAGGTGACCGAGGTCGACGAGACCGCCAAGGACGCCGAGTAATTCTCGCCACCTTGCCCGCGAGCGCATGCACGCGCCCGTGATGGGGTAAAGTTATACACCGGTTATCCGGTTGCTTCGTACGGTGCCAGCCAATGCATAGCATGCGGGCACCGTACGTTTATCTAGAACCAATTTGGTCCGCAAGAGAGAAATGGAGATGCGTATGATCGCTAAGTTCGATTCCGCCCTCGTGCCATACGTTATCGAGCAGACGCCGCGCGGCGAGCGCAGCTACGATATCTATTCGCGCCTGCTCAACGACCGCATCATCTTCTTGGGCGAGGAGATCAACTCCGTCAGCGCCAACCTGGTCGTTGCCCAGCTGCTGCATCTTGAGAGCCAGGATGCCGAGAAGGATATCTCGCTCTACATCAATTCGCCCGGTGGCGAGGTCTACTCCGGCCTGGCGATTCTTGACACCATGAACTTCATCAAGCCGCAGGTTTCCACCATCTGCGTCGGTATGGCCGCGTCCATGGCCGCCGTGCTGCTTTCGGCCGGCGCTAAGGGCAAGCGCTTCTGCCTGCCGCACTCCAAGGTCATGATTCACCAGCCCAGCGGCGGTGCCCAGGGCCAGCAGACCGAGATTGAGATCGTTGCCGAGGAGATCAAGAAGACTCGCCGCGAGCTCAACCAGATCTTGTCCGACGCCTCGGGTCAGCCCATCGAGAAGGTCCAGGCCGATACCGAGCGCGACAACTACCTGACCGCTGCCGAGGCCCTCGACTACGGCCTGATCGACCGCATCGTCACCTCGCGCGATCTCGCCGCGAAGGACGCCTAGGATGGCCGGTAACATGCAGGACAACTTCGACGAGAACGGCAACCCCATCCGCTGCTCCTTCTGCGGAAAAGAGCAGGGCCAGGTCCGTCGCCTCGTAAAGGGCCCGACTAACATCTTTATCTGTGACGAGTGCGTCGCCGCCTGTTCCGAGATTCTGGAGGAGTCGCTGGCTTCGGACTTTATGGACGCTGCCCGCAACGGCAAGCTGCCGGGCTTCCTCAACGACCACGGTCAGGCTGCATCCCAGCCCGCCGTGGACCCCGAGACCGAGGGCTTTGAGCTTGAGGACGACCGCCAGGTCATCACGCACGTGCCGACGCCGCACGAAATCTATGACGAGCTTTCGGCCTATGTTATGGGTCAGGAGGACGCCAAGCGCGCCATGTCGGTGGCCGTGTACAACCACTATCGCCGCGTGATCGAGGGCGGCGCCGCGGTGTCTGCCTTTGACGACGGCATGGGCTCGCAGTTCGACGACGGCATGGACGAGGTAGAGCTCGCCAAGTCCAACATCCTGCTGCTCGGTCCCACCGGTACCGGCAAGACCCTGCTCGCCCAGACGCTTGCGCGCATCCTCGAGGTGCCGTTTGCCATCGCCGATGCCACCGCACTCACCGAGGCCGGCTATGTGGGCGAGGACGTGGAGAACATTCTGCTCAAGCTCATCAATGCTGCCGATGGTGACATTGAACGCGCTCAGGTGGGCATCATCTACGTGGACGAGATCGACAAGATCGCCCGCAAGGCCGAGAACCTCTCCATTACCCGCGATGTTTCGGGCGAGGGCGTTCAGCAGGCACTGCTTAAGATTCTTGAGGGCACGGTGGCGAGCGTTCCGCCCACCGGCGGCCGCAAGCATCCCCAGCAGGAGCTGCTGCAGATCGACACGACTAACATCCTGTTCATCTGCGGCGGTGCCTTCGTTGGTCTGGACAAGATCATCGCCGACCGCGTGGGTAACAAGGGCGTGGGCTTTAACTCCGAGATCGCCGGCCCCACCTCGGTCGACGAGAACGATCTGCTGCGTCAGGTGCTCCCGCAGGATCTCAACGCTTTTGGCATGATCCCCGAGTTTGTGGGACGTACGCCCGTCGTCACCCAGACGCAGGCGCTTGACGAGGACGACTTGGTGTCGATCCTGACCGAGCCCAAGAACGCCGTGGTGCGTCAGTACCGCAAGATGTTCCAGCTCGAGGACGTTGAGCTTGAGTTTGAGGACGCCGCTCTGCACGAGATCGCCCGCATGGCGCTCGCCCGCAAGACCGGCGCACGCGGCCTGCGTGCCATCTGCGAGGACGTGCTTCAGCAGACGATGTTCGACCTCCCCAGCGAGGAGGGCGTAGCTAAGGTCATCGTGACCGAAGCCGCCGTAAAGGGCGAAGAACAGCCCCAGCGCATCTACGGCTAAACCAGCCTAAATAAGTGCTTGCAAATAGCCTCCGGCCACCCGCGGTCGGAGGCTATTTTATAGATACGCAATAACCCCAACTACCTGTGTTATTCTGTGTGTTTGTTTAAAGTCTCAGCGAAGTCCTATCAGACTGAAGTAATCAATACCTAAGGCGTGTCCGCCTGCTTGGTTTTCGTAGATTCCGCACGAGCCGAAGAGCACTAAATGTGCTCTTCGTGCGAGCCCAGGACCTGACCGAGCGAAAACCAAGCAGGCGGACACGCCGGCGGGACAGGGAGAGATATATGGAAGAAATGCCCAAGAACTACGATCCGTCGACCAACGAGCCGGCGATTCTGCAGAAGTGGCTCGACGGCGGCTACTATAAGCGCCGTGAGGGCGTGGGCGACTGCACCGTCACCATTCCGCCTCCCAACGTGACCGGCAAGCTCCACATGGGCCATGCCACCGACGACTCCATCCAGGACGCCATCGTCCGTATGGCCCGCATGCGCGGCAAGTCCACGCGCTGGGTGCTGGGCACCGATCACGCCGGTATCGCCACACAGACCAAGGTCGACAAGAAGCTCAAGAGCGAGGGCATCAGCCGCCTGGAGATTGGTCGCGACAAGTTTGTTGACGCCTGCTGGGATTGGACCCACGAGTACGGCGGCATTATCGTCGAGCAGATCAAGCGTATGGGCTGCTCCGTCGACTTCGATAACGAGCGCTTCACCATGGACGAGGACTACGCCCAGGCCGTGCGCAAGGTGTTCTGCGACTGGTACCACGACGGCCTGATCTACCGCGGTAAGCGCATCGTTAACTGGTGCCCCAACTGCACCACTGCCATCTCGGACGACGAGGCTGAGTACAAGGACGAGAAGGGCCACCTGTGGCACCTGCGCTACCCGCTGACCGAGCCGGTCAACGGCCAGGACTACATCGTCGTCGCCACTACGCGCCCCGAGACCATGCTCGGCGACACGGGCGTCGCCGTTTCCCCGAAGGACCCCGAGAAGGCCGCCTTCGTGGGCAAGACCGTCAAGCTTCCCATCGTCGACCGTGAAATCCCCATCTTTGAGGATTGGCATGTCGATGCCAACTTTGGTTCCGGCTTTGTCAAGGTCACGCCGGCCCACGACCCCAACGATTACGCCATGGGTCAGGCCCACGACCTGCCGCAGATCAACATCTTCGACGAGCATGCGGTGGTCGTCGAGGGCTATGGCGAGTTCACCGGCATGACCCGTGAGGAGTGCCGCGAGGCCGTCATCAAGTGGTTTGAGGAGCATGACCTGCTCGACCACGTCGAGGAGCACGACCACTCCGTCATGCACTGCTACCGTTGCGACGCCGCGCTGGAGCCGTGGCTGTCCGAGCAGTGGTTCGTCGCCGTCGATAAGCTTAAGGGGCCGGCGCTCGACGCCGTCAACTCCGGCAAGGTCGCCTTCCATCCCGCGCGCTGGACGCAGACCTACACTACCTGGATGGAAAACCTCAAGGACTGGTGCATCAGCCGTCAGCTGTGGTGGGGCCATCGCATCCCCGTGTTCTACTGCGAGGACTGCGGCTGGGAGGACGCCCTTACCGAGGACACCGATGTGTGCCCCAAGTGCGGCGGCCATCACGTGCATCAGGACGAGAACGTGCTGGACACCTGGTTCAGCTCGCAGCTGTGGACCTTTGCCACGCAGGGCTGGCCGCAAAAGCCGGAGTTGCTCGAGGGACATCACCCCACGACGGCGCTCGTCACCGCGCGCGACATCATCGCGCTGTGGGTCGCCCGCATGGTCATGAGCTCGCTGTACTTCTTGGACGAGGTGCCGTTTAAGGACGTCGTCATCTACCCGACGATCCTTGCCAAGGACGGCAGCCGCATGTCCAAGTCCAAGGGCAACGGCGTTGACCCCATGGACCTCATCGGTATGTACGGCGCCGACGCCATGCGCTACAACCTGCTGACGCTGTGCACCAACAACCAGGACGTCAAGTTTGACGCGAACATCGATAAGAAGACCAAGAAGCTCATCGACAGCCCGCGCACCGACCAGGCCAAGAGCTTTGTGACCAAGATCTGGAACGCCAGCCGCTTCCTGCTCGTGAACATGGAGGGCTACACGCCCGGCGAGCCCGTCGTGGAGACGCCGGCCGACGCTTGGATGTTCAGCCGCCTGGCTAAGGCCGTGAAGATGGTCACCGAGGGTATCGAGAACTACACCTTTGGCGACATGGCCCGCGGCGTGCAGCAGTTCTTCTGGAACGAGGTCTGCGACTGGTACGTCGAGGTCACCAAGGCCCGCCTGAAGGGCGAGGGCCGTCTACAGGCTCAGCGCAACCTGATCTTTGTGCTCGATACTTCCATTCGCCTGATGCACCCGCTTATGCCGTTTGTGACCGAGGAGATCTGGGACAACATGCCGGCGAGCGTGCTCGACCTGGACGCCGAGGGCAACGTGGACCGCGCCGAGGCACTCATGATCGCCAAGTGGCCCGAGCCCGCCGACTACACCAAGTACGTCGACGAGCCCGCCGAGCGCGCGTTTGAGTTGTGCCGCACCGTCGTTTCCGCCGCCCGCGCCACGCGTTCGCGTTACCGCTTGAGCCCCAAGGCCGAGCTCGACGTGGTCGTGCGCGCCGGTGCCGAGGACATCGAGAAGCTCGAGAGCCTGCGCTCGACCATCGAGCCGCTGGCGAACACGGCTTCGCTGGTTATGGGCACCGACGTTGAGAAGCCGGCTGCGAGCATCGCCGTTGTTGACAGTGGCGTCGAGGTCTTTGTGGTGCTCGAGGGCAAGGTCGACCTTTCGGCCGAGAAGGCACGTCTGGAGAAGGAGATCGCCGCGGCCCAGAAGGAGCTCGCCGGCTGCGAGAAGACGCTTGCCAACGAGGGCTTTGTGGCTAAGGCCGCGCCCGCGGTGGTCCAGAAGAAGAGGGACCGTGCAGCTGAGCTCAAGGAGATCCTGGCGGCGCTGACTGCTCAGGTTGCTGACTTCTCGTAGGTCTTACTGAGGGGCGCGTCCCGACGCTTTGCTCTCCGCTGCGGACACCTATTCCGCCGTTCTAACGAACGGCGGCTGGCTCGACGCTGCAAACGCCTCTGATGGCCAATCTGCCGTTCAACTTCGGGCGCATGGGCATAAGCCCTATGCGCCCTTGTTTCACGGCACCTTGGCTTATCAGAGGCGTTTTCGCTGACTATCCTCAACCTATACTGTTTTATTTTTCTATGAATGGCGGTTCTGAAAATGCCTAAGCGTTCTGGCTTGTATACCGTTCCTTTTGAGTTTGATTTGCTTTCGTTTGATGAGGCTGTGGGGCTTGCTGCTGATACGGGGCGGATTTCTGGGGATGCTGGGCCTCTGCTTGAGACGGTTGTCGATATGCTCGATGAGCTGGGACGTCCGGACGAGTATTTCGATTGCATTCAGGTTGCCGGTACCAATGGCAAGACTTCGACCACGCGTTTTTCGGCTGCCATCCTTCGTGGTGAGGGGTTAAAGACCGCACTGTATACGTCGCCGCAGTTGGTGCGCTATCCCGAGCGCATGGAGGTTGATGGGCGCGTCGTGAGCGATGGGTCGTTTGCCCGCGGCGTTTCTGCCGCCGTCGAGGCGGGGCATCGCGTGAATGCTCGTCGTGTGGCGGCGGGGGAGCGCGCCTATACCATCACGCCGTTTGACCTGCTGACGGCTGCCGCGCTGGTGGTGTTTGCCGAGGCTGCAGTGGACGTTGCTGTGCTCGAGGTTGGCATGGGCGGCCGTTGGGACGCCACGAGTGCGACCGATCCCGTCGCCGTTGCCATTACGGGCATCGGGCTCGACCACACGCGCATCCTGGGCGACACGCTCGAGGCCATTGCGGGGGAGAAGGCTGCCGTCATCAAGCCCGGGCGCTTGGTTGTGCTGGGCGAGGGCACGCACGAGCCGAGCGTTCAGCGCGTGATGGATGCGCGTTGCCGCGAGTGCGGCGTTGTGCCGCTCGTGGTGAGCCATACGACGACCAAGGCGCCGGCGCATGTAGGCGATGCGGTGGAGTTCAGCTGCACCACGCCGCGTGCGATCTATACGTCAAGTATGGTCAAGCCGGCGTACCAGCCGCAGAATGCCGCGTGCGCGATTATGCTGTGCGAGGGGTATCTGGGTCGCGAGCTCGACCACGATGTGCTTGATGGTTCGCTCATGGGCTGCCCCACGCCGGGTCGCTTTGATGTGCTGGGAACCGATCCGCTCAAGTTGATCGACGCTTGCCATAACCCCCAGAGCTGCGAGAACTTTGTGAGCGCGCTGGACGAGATCGACCCGTGCGTGGAGAATCGCCCCACGCTGCTGTGCGCCGCGCTGGCCGACAAGGATGTGGCGGGCATCGTTGATGTGCTGATCCCGGCCTTCCCGCGCGTGGTCGTAACCCAGACCGATTCTGATCGCGCCCTACCGGCAGAGGAGCTTGCTGCCCTGGTGGATGCCGACAAGCTCGCGGGCGTGTACCCCAGCGTATCCGAGGCCCTTTCGGCTTTCGATGCCGCAGGCGAGCCTTTCGTAGCAGCAGGCACCATCACCCTAGCCGGCGAAGTGGCAGGCTTGCTCCGCTAGATCCCTTCCGCAGGATAGCTAGTTGACCTGCTCGCCATGAAATGGGCCTATCTACTACGTTTGACCGGCTGCCCTCAACCATGCCGAGAATCGCAAAATCAAAACCGACGCTCCTATAAGTTGTCAATAGGCAGTTTGCGGGAGCGCTCCCTTCAATTCGCACAGGAGCTCGTAATACCTCCTCTCCAGTTTCGTCGACCGCCGTCTC
>NZ_JAHONA010000084.1 GCF_019131995.1 Collinsella aerofaciens
TGGATGCCGCGGGTGACGCCGCGGCTGTCGTTGTAGGAGATGTTGTTCTGGACGACCCTGAGGTCGGGGATGCCCAGGGCGGTCATCTTGGCGCGCTGCCAGTTCTCCTTGAACCAGCCGCGCGAGTCGCCGTGGACGGCGAGGTCGACGACCTTGAGGCCCACGATGCCGGTCTCGGCGACGGAGAGGTCCTTCTCGAATGCGATGTCTGCCATGTCTCTCTCCCCTCCTACTGGCCCTGTGCGCGGTAACGGGCCTCGGTGGCCTCCTTGGCCGGGCGCCACCAGGACTCGTTGGCGACGTACCAGTCGATGGTGGCCTTCAGGCCCTCGGCGAAGTCGGTGTGGGCCGGCCTCCAGCCCAGCTCGCGCTGG
>NZ_JAHONA010000085.1 GCF_019131995.1 Collinsella aerofaciens
TGGATGCCGCGGGTGACGCCGCGGCTGTCGTTGTAGGAGATGTTGTTCTGGACGATGCGGAGGTCGGGGATGCCCAGCGCGCACATCTTGGCGCGCTGCCAGTTCTCCTTGAACCAGCCGCGATTGTCGCCGTGGACGGCCAGGTCGACGACCTTCAGGCCCTCGATGCCCGTCTCGGTGACGGAGAGGTCCTTCTCGAATGCGATGTCTGCCATGTCTCTCCTCTCCCTACTGCCCCTGCGCGCGGTAGCGGGCCTCGGTGGCCTCCTTGGCCGGGCGCCACCAGGACTCGTTCTCGACGTACCAGTCGATCGTCTGCTTCAGGCCCTCGGCGAAGTCGGTGTGGGCCGGCCTCCAGCCCAGCTCGCGCTGG
>NZ_JAHONA010000086.1 GCF_019131995.1 Collinsella aerofaciens
TGTCGTTGTGGCTCTCGGCGGCGTAGTGCACGATGGCGTCGTGGCCCGGGACGATCTTCTCGAGAAGCTCGGCATCGCAGATGTCGCCCACGACGAGCTCCACGCGGTCGGAGGGCAGCCCGGCGATGTTCTCGGGGTTGCCGGCGTAGGTCAGCTTGTCCAGGACGGTGACGTGTACCTCGGGATGGCTGTTGACCACGTAGTGCACAAAGTTGCTGCCGATGAAGCCGCAGCCGCCCGTGACGATGATGTTCTTGGGGGAGAAGGTCTCCTCTGCCATGTTCGAATCTCCTTGTTCCTAGTACTCGCGCGGGCTGTTGACGATCTCGCCGGCGGCGACCTTCTTCAGGTGCTGCCCGTAGA
>NZ_JAHONA010000012.1 GCF_019131995.1 Collinsella aerofaciens
CCCATCGTTCGGCGTGGCCTGCCTGCGCGGGGCATGCCGGGAATTGATGTAGTCGTATGCGTAGGCGATCTCCGTGACGGGGACCTCCACGTGGTAATGGGCGGAAATGTCAGAGAAGCTCGTGCGGAATGCCTCGACGAAATCGTTGTGTTCATTGGCGAAGCGCTGCTCGTCTGCGTAGTTCTCGATGGGGCTTCTGGTCACGAGGCGCTCCACGAGACAACACAGGTGCACGTAGAGCCCCATGCTCACACGAGCGCCAATCACGTCTCCGGTGAGCTGCTGGAGCCGCTCTGCGGCACTCTCGATTTCGCCGAAGAGCTTGTTGGGGTTAAGGATTGTGATGGACTCGACCACGTTCCTGAGGGTCATGTTCTTGACGAGATTCTGGTGGAACGTGCGCAAGCTGTCAGCGTCGAGCAAGCGTGCGAAGGCGCGGTCTATCTGGGCCGTTCCTTCGCCGGCGATGAGTTCCTCGAGCGAAATGAACGGGACTCCGTCGGCGTGCGGATTGTCCGTGCCGATGACCGAGCGCACGTTGTACTGGGAGAAGGCGGCATCCTCAGATCCGTTATTGGCGAGCTGCCGCCAGTCAACGGCGACAAGCCGCGCGGGGGACTCGCCAGGCAGGCTCTGCGCCACGAGATCGCGGATCCGCGCAGCTGCGTCAAGTCCGCCTTCGGAGCAGAAGACAATCGCGTCCGGTCGGGCGTTGCGCGCCACGATGTGATAATTACAGGTGCAAGCTGCCGCAGCATCGTCGAGAACCTCTCGCACGGAGCGACCCGCGATAAGTCCGGCGCCAACCTCCACCGCAAGGCCGGTAGAGGCGTTGTTGATGATGCCGAGCGTCATGCCGGAGGTGGATTCCAGACTCTTATAAATATCCTGGAGCGATCCCATGTCCACGAGGATGACGACCTCGTCTGCGTAGGAGAAGCGGTCGATGATTTGCTGAAGAGGAACAGCGACGTCCGTAACCTTCTGGTCGTAGGGCATGTCGATGGCCTCGAAGACCCTCGTGTCAAGAATCCGATTGGCGGCGTCGGCGATGCTCGTGGCGGTCGAGTAGCCATGACTGAGGACGATACCGACGCTCCGACGACGCTTAGACGGGTCGAGTGCGAGTGCCGCATGCGCAAGGACGAGCAGACACGTGAGATCGTCGAGTGCGATGCCGAGCGTGGCCTTGAGTTCATCAGCGATGCAGGCGCAGACAGTAACGGCAAAGCGGTTGCGCTGGGCCACGACGCCGCGCATGCCGGAAAGCTCGCTTGCATGGGAGCTCTTCCAACGCGAGAGGCTTGCGGGCGGCCACAGCTGGAGGCAGATGCCCTGGGCGATTAGATGCGAGCTCTTTCGGGACAAATCGATCGAGTAGAGTTCGTTCACGGAAGTGACGACGCTGTCGGCGATCTGCTCGTATGCGTCGGACTTCGAGCGGCCCGGGTTTTGCCCGAACGCCAGGTAGTCCTCGAGGTCGCGGGCTCGCTCCACCAGCTGAGCGCTGCACGCGCCCCCATCAAGCGTGCCTTCGCGATAGCTCTCGTATGGCTCCAGCATGGCGTCGAGTACATGCCGTGCGCGGTCGTCCGCCTGGCTTTGGATGCTCCGGGTGGTGTCGATGAGCTGCATGTCGTTCTCGCTGCGCTCGAGTGCGGAGCCGGCAAGGATTGCGGAGGGAAGCTGGTAGGTGCGAATCTCCAGGCTGTCACCCTTCGTGTCTAGATAGGCCTCGGCGCAACAGTTGGTGATGCAGTCGCGCAGGCCGCGTACGTTCTCCTCGAAGTTGGTGCCGGCGAGGGCTCGGAAGGCTCCGCGACTTATGAGGATGTCGCGTCCTATGCGTCGGCCCTCCTCCTTGAGGAAGTGGAGAGTCAGTTCCTCACGCTCCTCCTGGGTGCGCTCGCGCAGAGACGGCACCTGGGCGGACATGGGGATGCGACGCGTGAGGCTGCGGCACTCGGTACTGTCTGCCTCGTTTGAGGTGGCAAAGATAAGGCGCACAGCAGGGGCTGGCACAATGGCGCCCGCCTGTGCGGAGGCCCACTCCAAGAGCGCGTCCTGGGCAGCGGGTGAGAGGGCGTCGACGTCCTTGAGATAAACGATGCCGCCGCTCGCCCGATCTGCAGGCCCGCCATCTGCGCACAGGTCGTGAGTGAGCGCGCGGGCATCGTCTGCGTAATGCGAGCAGTCGATGCTCACAAGCTTGGCTTCCTGCTGCAGGACGCCGACGTTCTTGCCGTATTCGAGGGCAAGTTCGGCGAGTAGACCCTTGCCGGTTCCCGAGGCGCCACAGAGCAGGATGGGCAGGCCAGCTGGCGGGTACTTGAGCGCGGCGCAGAGCTGGCTGATGCAGGGCGCAAGGCTCAGCTCGTGACCGATTGCGCGGTCGAAGTCGAGTCGCTCGCCGTTTCCGAGCGTGGCGAAGAGCTGCTCGACCGAAGGGTAGGTGCTACGCTCAATGCGAGACTGGAAGAAGCGTTCGAGGGAGCGGCGGTGGAAGTAGCACACCGGTCGTGCCCCTGCTTTCACCACGAGGCCAGCGCGCACGAGCTCGTTGAGATACTGACTTGCCAGGCTGCGCGAGATGGCGAGCGAGTCGGTTATAGATGCCGTGGTGAAGTGGTCGAGACGGTTCTGGATGCGCCCGCCCCGCGTGCTGCCAAGCTCGCGCGTGATGCGATCGAGGTAGGCAAGCAGGTCTTTCTGTGTCTCGGGGATGTTCATGCGGCTGGTCCTCCTTTCGTCCCACACCTTACGGGCGGGGTGGTGCTCGGGACGGGTTGGCGCCCGCGTTTTGTCACGGGCACGTGAACTTCGGCACTCCATGATACATCTGTAGTGACATATGGCGACTTTTCGACACCTGCGCTCGACACAGCGAGCGGCAACAGCGCTGTCCGCCGAGCGCCTCACGGGCGTATCCCAACCGTAGGAGTGCGCTTTGCCACCTTTGACTGCCTCCCTGTCGGCAAGCGGCTCGCCGTTCGCTCCGTCTCTGACCACATCGCTCGAATCGACTCTGCCGCCGGCGCTGTGGTGGCCGTCGTGCCCGCAAAGGTCATCAAGCAGGCCGACGAGGTCACCGCGGGCAAGGTCTCCCTCGTCGACGCACTCAGGAATCTGTAGGCGAGGCCCCTAAGGCCGCCTCGCTGTCGGCAGCCCGGGGCCATGTGCCATCAGGGCACAGGACGAGTCCGGTCGCCGGAATGCGGCCGGACCCGTTGTTCGCGTGTTTTGCTGGGGGAGTCGCTGTGGCGACGAGGTTCACTGGCTTACTTTTCCTGTTCGCGCAGCCCCTTCGCCAAGGCTATGTTGGACAGTTTGAGTTCGCCATTCGTTACCGTAACAGCAAGCGAGTGGCCGAACTTCTCGCAGACGCGTGTCGTGAGTGCGGTACCGTCGAGGTAGAGGACGAGGATGTTGTCGTCAACGATGAGCTGCAGGTGGTAAGAACGCCCGGACTCGAGCCAGACTGGCCTCCAAAGCCCCTTATCCATTACGCGGAACCACTTGTAACAGGGGCTCTTGTCGAACGAGAGCCGATTCGCGTCGAGGTCGAAGCGGTATTCGTACGACTCGTCGGTCTCGAGATTCTTGTAGGCTCGAATTGAGAAGTCGCAAGCGTCCCTGAACGTCACGTCTGCCTCGAAGCAGAAGATCTCGCCTGCGTTTTCGGTGATTACGCACTCCGTTCGTTCGTGGTCTCCGCGAAGCTCGATATCCGGGACGGCATCAGGGCACTCGAACGCATCCTTTATGCTTTGGGGAGGGCGAACGCCGAGGGTGCCATTGGGGCGCTGGTACACCTCATGGGGCATAAACGAGCCACCCCAAAGCCAGTTGGCCCGGTCATCGTCGTTCTCGCGCGTGGGGACCCAGCCGGACAGAATCCTGCGCGATCCGTCGAAGGCGGTCCGTCCGGCGTAATACGCCCTCCCGTCGAAGGCGTCATCTCTCGGCTTCTCCCACGGACCGTAGAGATCGCGGCTCATGCGGTAGACGATCTTGTTCTCGTCGCTGTACTCAGAGTAGACCAGGTACCACCAATCGCCAATTTTAAAAATGTCTGGCATTTCGAACATGGTGTAGAGGCCGGGGGCCCAGAAGTCACCCTTGAACTGCCAGTGCTCGAGGTCCTTCGACGTAAAGTGAACGAGCCTGCCAGTTTGGAGGGTTTTGGAGGGGTCGTCTCCCTTACGCGTGCCCAGTACGAGGAGGTATTCCTTCCGGTCGTCATCCCATATTACGAAAGGGTCGCGCCAGTTGCGCCCATCGTATCCTGGCTGAGGCGTGAGCTCTACTGCAACGCCCGTCTTTTTCCACGTCGCATAATCATCCGAGCAGGCCTTCGCCTGCATGAGCACCTGGGACGTTTTGCCTTCTCGCAGGTAGTTGCGGTTGAACCCGGTATAGAAAGCGCGTACCTCCCCTTTTGCCTCGTAAACGGTTCCGGCGTAGATGAACTGGTCTTGGTCGTCTTCTCCGCCGTGGGGGATCGCCGTTCCGTGTTCCTGGTACGTCACGAAGTCCTGGGTGGTCGCGAGCGACCACCCAAAGGGCTGTCCTTCGGCAAGCGGAGCGGGGTCGCGCGTGTCACGCTGGTGGTATAGATAGAACGTGCCGTCCTTGCCGAAGGGCATGACGTCTCCCACCCACACGTCCTTCGGTTGGTAGAACAGGTGCTGGTTATTGGTCGGGACTTTGCGCATGTCTCGTCCTCCTTACTGTCGCGTCTTTCCTATTCGTCTTCTTCGTCAACGTCCGAAGTAAGATCTCCGAGGTAGACGAGCTGCTCTTTGGCTTGGGTGACGACATGCCTCACCACATCGGGAGTAAGCTGTCCGGCGTGGAGCGAGAGCTCGAGGGCCACGGGAAGGTTTACGCCGGTCACTATGAACGCGCCTCGCGGAGCCGAGCAGGCTACGAGCTGGTTTACGCTGCCCTGAAGGATGTCGGTGAGAACGAGGGTCTCGTCATCTTCGGCGATGCCCTCGAATGCGCTGGCGAGCTTCTCCTCGAGCGGGGTTTCGTCTGTAAACGCGCAGACAACCCTGATGTCGTGCCCCGGTCCTATGATGGCCTTGAGCGTGTCTCCGAGTCCGGCTGCCAGGCCGTAGTGCGATGCAATGATGATGTGCCTCATAATGCGTCCTTTGTGGGTTGGTCTAGCCCTAGGCTAGGCAGCAAGAATGCCGAAAGCCGCGCACACCCACGAGATGATGAGGATGCCGAGGACAATCTTGTTGATGCTGACCTTGCGCTTGACGAGGGCGTAGACGATGGCTGTGGCTATTACGGGCAGCATGCCGACCATGATTTGGTCGAGGATGCCCGTCTGGACGTCGAGCGTGACGTCACCCATGGTGAACGTGAGACCACACGAGACCTTGATGACGGTGGGGATGAGCGCACCGACGACCATCATGCCAAGTGCCGACGTCGACTCGGTGAAAACGGACATCTTCTCGGCAAGGGTCGTGAAGAGCTTGTCGCCGAACTTATAGCCTATGCGCCAGTCAAAGAGCTTCCATACGAAGATGGCGATGGCGACGGCGAGCCAGAGAAGCACGCCGACGGGGTTTCCCGCCTGTCCCATGTAGGCGGCGATGGAGCCGAAGATGGTGGGAATGAGGATGGCGAAGATCGTATCGCCGACTCCTGAGAGGGAGCCCATGAGGCCAATCTTAAGGTCTTGGACCGCGTCGATGGCGTCATTGTGCCCCTTGTCCTCCAAGGCTAGGCCGGCGCCGAGGAGCAGGCCGCTTACCTGGGGAGTCGCATTGTAATAGCGATAGGTGCTCAGAAGTGACCTGCGGTAGCCCTCCTCGTCTCCTGCATAGATCTTGCGCAGGGCGGGTTCGGTTGCGAACATGACCGCCGGGGCACACTGGGACTCATAGTTATAGATGGACGCGCCGAGCATCCAGCGGCGGCCGCAACGGTCGAGATCGGAAACGGTGAGGACTGGCTGGTACGTTCCGTCTGCCAGGCGGGTTGGCGCTTCGTTTGCCTTGGTGGCGTTAACTTCGTTACTCATCTTCCAGACCTCCAGCGTCGAGGGCGTTTACGGACGGATTGCTGTGCGACTTGTAGTACTCGATGGCCGCGGCGGCACCGAGCAGGGCAATGGGGAGAATGCTTATCTGCAGGTAGGCGGCCAGAACGAAGCCAACGATGGCGTAGGCGATGAATTTCTTCATTGGCATGAAGGACAGAAGCATCGCAAGGCCGACGACGGGGAGGATACCGGCGGCGATGGAGAGGCCGGTCGTGAACCAGGAGGGCATGACGGAGAGGAAAGCGTTGACGGCATCGGCGCCAAAGAGCAGTACGGCAAACGTGGGGATGGCCGCCGTAAGGCCATAGAAGACCGGACCGAGGAAAAGTACGCTCTTCATCTGCGAGTACTTGCCCTCTTCGGCAAAGCGCTGCGAGGTACGCCCGAGGAAGCCGTTTGCCGTCTTGGCGATGACGTCGAGCTGAAGGCCGAGCATGCCGACTGCGATTCCGGCGGCAACGCCGACGCTCGCCTCCTGACCCGAGGTGATGGCAACGACGGCGCCAATGATGGCGGCAGTGGGATAGTCGGGGACGGAGGCTCCTCCCATGGCCGCCACGCCCAGGCTCATGAGTTGGACGATGGCGCCGACGGCGAGGCCGGTTACGGGGTCGCCGAGCGCAAGTCCGACGAACCATGCTGGCGTGACGGACATGTTCGTGAGAATTTGTCCCGCGTTCTTCTCGGCTCCGTAGATGAAGGCAATGAGTGTAACGACGGCTATCTGGATGATGGATGGTGTCATAAGTTCACTCCCTTGCTAAAGCGTGATGATGCTGGAGAGCTCTACGGGCTTGTCGGCCGGCACATAGCGAACGGTGATGTCGCAGCCGGTGCCAGCAATCGCTCGATATGCGGGCAGCTCGTCTTTGGTGACGTAGGCGCGACTGCTCACCTGGACGGCGTCTGACCCCTCTTCGGGAAAGACTGTGCCTCCGACCACGAGTGTGGGAACAACCTGGCCCGTCTGTATGACGTCGAGGATGGTCTGGGGGTCTCGCGCCACGATGAAGACCGTGTGGTCGTCGTACTTGCCCGCCCGATAGTTCGTGAGAGCCGTCTCCTTGTTGATAATGGAGAGGGCGACTCCCGAGGGCTTTGCCATCCGCATGGCGGCCTTCTTGGTCGGGTCGTTGGCGACGATGTCATCGATGACCATGAGACGCTGCGGACGGAACTCGGGTACCCACTGGGTTGCCACTATGCCGTGTAGCAGGCGGTTGTCGATGCGTGCTGCGATGATGCTCATGTGATGTTGGCTTCCTTCCTTTGCTTGCGTGACGCGTTTCGGCATGGCCTGTGCCGAAGCGCGTCATTCGTCCTGCCGGGCCGCGGACCCATCGTTCGGCGTGGCCTGCCTGCGCGGGGCATGCCGGGAATTGATGTAGTCGTATGCGTAGGCGATCTCCGCGACGGGGACCTCCACGTGGTAATGGGCGGAAATGTCAGAGAAGCTCGTGCGGAATGCGATCGAGGTAGGCTCTGTGTCTCGGGGATGTTCATGCGGCTGGTCCTCCTTTCGCCACACACCTTACGGGCGGGGTGGTGCGCGGAACGGGTTGGCGCCAGTGTTTCGTCACGGGCGCGTGCGCTTCGGCACTCCATGCTACATCTGAGTGGCATATGGCGACTTCTCGACACTCGCGCTCGACACAGCGAGCGGAAATGGCGCTGCCTGCCGAGCGCCTCGCGGGCGCATCCCGACCGCAGAAGTGAGCGCGAAGGCTCGTCGAAGTGCTGGGTGGGGGACCGGCGGTCTGGATACGCGGTTTCGTTCGGCGAAGGCGGCGAGGCGAATGGCATGGCGAACGTACGGGTTTGACGTGAACGGGTTGCCCGTGGCGGCGTGGTATCGGGAGGAGACGGTCGAGCAGGTGCTCGCGCCGCTGCTCGCCCGTCTCGCGCGCTCGCATCAGGAGAAGGGGTCGCAGGCCCATCTCGGCAACCCGGTGCGCATACGCTATTGCGACCGGGACGGCCACGTGTCGCGAACGGATATCGTCCGCCAGGTGGACGTCGCGCCGCGAAATGCAGACTCGCCTCAATCGTCGGTAAGGGGTGCCGCGGGCGATACGATGGAATCCACGGACCGCACCGCGCCGCCGAGATTGCGACGCGAACGCAGGCGATGCGCCCGAAAAACTCCTCCGCGCATGTAGGGCGAAACGCCAGATTGGAGCTCCATGAACGATTTCTCCTTCTACTCCCCCACCCGCTTTGTCTTTGGGCGAAAAGCGACCGACAAGGTTGGGGGACTCTGTCCGCCTCCGGCTACCGCTGAGCGCTCATTGTCTACGGCAGGGGTTCCGCAGTTCGCTGCGGAACGCTCGTCCGCGTGAGGGCATCGCTCGATGCCGCGGGCGTGGAGCACATCGGGCTTGGAGGGGTGCGTCCAAACCCCGAAATAGGCTTGGCACGAGAAGGCGTCATGCTCGCACGGGCAAACGACGCCGACATCATCCTGCCCGTGGGCGGCGGCTCCGTCATGGACTGCGCGAAGGCCATCGCACTGGGGCGGTATACGACGGCGACGTATGGGACTTCTTCCGCAAGCGCGCCGTTCCCGCCGACCGCATCGACGTCGCCTGCGTGGTGACCATCCCCGCATCCGGTTCCGAGGCCTCTAACTCCTGCGTTATCAGCAACGACGAGGAGCACCTCAAATGCAGCATTAACACGGACCTCAACCGCCCGGCCATCGCCTTCCTCGACCCGGAGCTGACCTTCAGCCTGCCCGCCTGCCAGACCGCCGCGGGAGTGACCGACATGATCGCCCATATCATGGAGCGACTCTTCTCCGGCGAGCCCGCCGTGGGCGTAACCGACAACATCGCCTGCGGGCTAGTGCGCGCCGCGAGGGAGGCGGCGCCCAAGGTGATGGAGAACCCCGATGACTACGACGCCCGCGCCGAGATCATGTGGGTGGGTACGCTCGCCCGTAACGCCCTGCGCGACGGCGATTGGACCTGCCGCGGCCTTGAGCACGAGCTATCCGCACTGGACACCAAGATCACGCACGGCGCCGGCCTCGCCGTCATCTTCCCCGCCTGGATGCGCTACGTATGGCGAGAGCACCCTGAGCGCTTCCTGGAGTTCAGCGCCCAGGCCCTTGGCATCGAACCCATCGATTCGGACGCGGACGAGCTCGATGTGGAGGTAACCCCCGAGCAGGCAATCGAGTACGCGGTCGAACCGACCATCGACGAGCTGCAGGATTTCTTCGTCTCGCTGGGAATGCCGCGCGCTATCGGAGTTCGGAGTCACCGAGGACGATATCGAAAAGATGATTCCGGGCCTCAAGATCAACCGCGGAGAGCTCTTCGGCAGCTTCAGGAAGCTCACGCTGGACAACGCGAGAAAGATTTACCGCAGCGCACTCTAGGAAACAGATGCCAGTCCCCCACGGGCGAGCAGCACGGCGGCCCCCGCAAACCAGAAACGGCGCCGCTCCCGCGACGCCGTCATATTCCCTGGTGCCCCCGGGCGGATTCGAAAACTCCCCCGCGGGGAAATTGGTGGCGCGGGTGTCGACGGCCCGCATCCGCCGGCGGCCCCCGCAAACCAGAAACGGCGCCGCTCCCGCGACGCCGTCATATTCCCTGGTGCCCCCGGGCGGATTCGAAAACTCCCCCGCGGGGAAATTGGTGGCGCGGGTGTCGACGGCCCGCATCCGCCGGCGGCCCCCGCAAACCAGAAACGGCGCCGCTCCCGCGACGCCGTCATATTCCCTGGTGCCCCCGGGCGGATTCGAACCGTCGACACCCGCTTTAGGAGAGCGGTGCTCTATCCCCTGAGCTACGGAGGCATGTTGTACTAGTGTAGCAGATTTACCCCTTTGCCATGTAGCGCATGGCCACTCATCGAGAAGGCTCTATAGCGAATAGTTTCCGAGGGCAATCCTCAATATCGGAAAGAATAACCCGGAATAACGCGAAATAATGGGACAAGCTTTCCCAACTGGCCCTCAAAAGGAAAATGCATCCCGGAATGAGAACAAATTCCGGGATGCATTTTCCGCCATCTATCGCCAACGATTAGCTGTCTCTGTGGAAAAGGCTCTTGATGGCAGCGGGGATGCTCTTGGCGCCCTTGGCCGTCACATCGATAAAGTCGGGCGAACGCACAAGCTTATCCTCGTCGACGTACTTGCGGACAGCACGAAGCGTCTCTTTGTCGTCGCGCGTCGAAAACGTAAAGTGACCGTTGTCCTTGGTGAAGATGGCAAAACGCGTAATCTTCTTGGTGCCGCGCAAAACCTCGGCGGCAATATAGTCGACCTCGTCCCACGGGATTTGAATATAATCCTCGGGATTGCGCTCGTTATAGTACTCGAACGCCTTATTGCCCACCATCACGTTACCGTGGCTGGTAAGCCCCATCAGGCAGGTTGCCGGCGTTGCCAGATCGACCGTGCTGTTCTGAGATTGCGCCATGCGCGCCTCGCCCTCCAAATAAAACAATCGGACCGCATCCAGTGTACCCACCGGGTGCGGTCCGTTTCAATGGCTCAAAAGCCCTTGCCTAGCAATTCTCGGTCTTAAGCCGAAACGTGCTTACATGAAGCCGCAGACGCGACCGATGATGCCGATGGCGAAGAGAGCCAGGATGATGACGATCGGGCTGACCTTCTTCTTGAGGAGCTTGCAGACCAGCAGGGTCAGGCACACGGCGGCAAGGCCGGGGATGAGCTGATCGAGGTTGGCCTGAAGCGTGGTGACCTTCACCTGATCAAGGGCGTTAGCACCGATGGAGTTATACATCGTCAGTGCTTCCTTGACACCCTCAGAACCGGAGGGCAGGTTAGCCCAGTCGATAAAGGCGCCAGCAGACTGCGTGACCTTGGAGACGACCGGGGTGAAGGAGATGGACACCCAGCGCTCGACCAGGGCGCCGATGATGAACATACCCAGGATGGATGCACCCTCGGTGACCTTGCCCATCAGACCGCCGGAGAGGTCCTTGGCGATGGAGGAGCCGACCTTGTAGCCAAACTCCTGCGTGTACCACAGGAAGGCGTAACGAATGATGTTCCACGCGAAGAAGAACAGCAGCGGACCGGCGATGCTGCCGGACAGGGCCAGGGAAGCGCCCAGAGCGCCCAGAATCGGGCGAAGGGTGAACCAGAAGGCGGGGTCGCCGACGCCGGCGAGCGGGCCCATCATACCGACCTTGACGCCCTGAATGGCGACGTCGTCAATCGGAGCACCGTTGGCGCGTTCCTCCTCGAGAGCGAGGGTAACGCCAATGACGGGGGCGGAAACATAGGGGTGGGTGTTATAGAACTCCAGGTGGCGCTTAAGAGCGACAATCTGGTCATCCTTGCTGGTGTAGAGCTTCTTGATCGCAGGGATCATTGCGAAGCACCAGCCGCCGTTCTGCATACGCTCGTAGTTCCACGAGCCCTGAAGGAACTGATGACGGAAGCAAACCTTCTTGCGGTCAGCCTTGGTGAGCTGAATCTTGTTCTCTGCCATATGTATCACTCCCCTCCTACTCGTAATCGTTCAGAATGTCGCCGAGCGGGTCGCCGGAGCCACCGCCCATGCCGCCACCCTGCTTGGCCAGATCCTTAAGGCCAAGGTAGATGAGGGCAAGGGAGATGCCGATGAGGCCAAGGGCGATCAGCGTGAGCTGAGGGATGGCAGCAAGGACAAAGCCGAGGATGAAGAACGGCCAGGTCTCCTTGGTGGCCATCATGTTGATGACCATGGCGTAACCGACGGAAGCGACCATGCCGCCGCCGACAGCCATGCCGCCGGACAGCCAGTCGGGCATAGCGTTAAGCGCGTTGGTAACAGCCTCGGCCGGGATGATGCACAGAAGTACTGCCGGGATGGCGATACGAAGGCCCTGCATGAGGATGGCAGCGTACTGCCAGCGCTCGATGCCGGAGAAGTCGCCCTTCTCGGCGCAACCGTCCATGGCGTGAGCGATAGCGGTAGCCAGGGTACGGCAGATCATGGTCAGGAACAGACCAGCGACCGACAGCGGGACGGCGACGGCGATGGCGGCGGTAACGGCCTTGGCCGAATCGGTGGCGCCGCCGTTGAGGGCGAGCACCATGATGATCGAAGAAGCGACCGAAGCCAGAGCGGCATCAGGCGCGACGGCGGCGCCAACGTTAGCCCAGCCAAGGGCCATCATCTGGAGCGAACCGCCCAGGAGGATGCCCTCCTGAAGGTGACCGGTTACGAGACCGATAAGCGTGCATGCCACGAGCGGCTGATGGAACTGGAACTCATCCAGAATGCCTTCCATACCGGCAAGCAACGCGACAATCGCAACAAGCAGAATAGTGATTGCAGACATGTATCGGACCCTCCTTTACTATGCTTGAGCGGCCAGTTCGGCCTTAGCTTTCTTCAACATGGCGTCGAGATCCTCGGAGGAATCCGAAGGAACCTTGCGAACCTCGAACTTGACGCCCTTGGCCTTGAGAGCCTCGAGAGTCTTAACGTCGTCATCGCCCATAGCGACGGCGTTGGTGACGACGACCTTGCCCTTGGAGTGAGCCATGGAACCGATGTTGACTTCCTTGATGTCGACGCCGGCCTCGATGGCCTTGAGCAGATCCTGCGGGTTCTCGAAGAGCAGCATGGCCTTGGTGTCACCAAAGCGCGTGTCCTTGACGACCTCGGCCATCTTCTTGATGGGAACGACGTTGGCATGGACTCCCGGAGGGGCAGCCTGCTCGATCATGGTCTTGCGGAGCTCGTCGTGAGCAACGCCGTCGGAAACCACGATGATGCGGTTGGGGTTGATCTGCTTGGTCCACGTGGTGACCACCTGACCATGCAGCAGACGGGTGTCGATACGGACGTGGGCAATCTTGATGCGCCCGTCGCCGATGACCGTTCCCGGAGGGATGGCGCCTGCAGGAGCAGCAGCGGCCGCAGCCGGCTTCTTCTCCTCGGGCTCCAGAGACTCGGGCTTGACGCGCACGCCAGCCTTAGCCTCAGTCACGAGATGTTTTGCGATCGCATGTGCAGTGTTCTTTGCGTCAAAGCGCTGCGAATATGCCTCGATGAGCATAGGCAGGTTGACACCGGTGACGATAGCCCAGGAATCGTGGCCCTCGATGAGCCCGCTGATCTGGTTGAACGGCGTGCCGCCCCACAGATCAACGAGGAAGAGCACCTGCTCCTGGTCCTCGAAGGAAGCGACTGCTTCCTCGACCTTGGCACGGAAATCGTCGGGGCCCATGCTCGGCTCGAGCGAGACCACGGCAACAGACGGTTGATCGCCAAAGACCATCGAGCCCGTCTGCTTGATTCCAGCAGCCAAGTCCCCGTGGCTAGCAAGAACAATACTTACCATCACATAACCTCCTTTTTGTCTACGTAATTCCTACACGACATGAAAGGAGTATACCTGTTTGCTTTGTGGAATTATAGCTAAAACTGCAAAAGGTTGGATTATTTGTTTAAACGTCAAGGTTTGTTACAAGTTGATTACGTTACTGCTTTTTGACTCATTACACGACAAGGCGTCGCTCATCAAGCCATGCCTTTTACAGATACAAGCAGGCTGTTCATTAATATCGATTTTAGGCAAGCGCGAATGCGCTTGTACTGCCGCCATTTTGTTTAAACAGACATGGCTTGACTATTAGCGTGACTTATGCACTAGCGCAAGTAGTCATTGGGGACGTTCTTAAACGACTAGTCGTTGGGGACGTCCTTGATTGACTGGTCATGTAAGAGCGTCCTCAACGACTAGGGGCTAGACGATGTGGAGAGGGTTGGCGGCGTCGACGGCGTCGGGGGCGTCGGAGGGGTCATCGGGAACAGTGTCTGCCGGGTCCTCGTCGGGGGTCTCGATCTGTTTGATCATGACCTCTTGGCCCTGCAGCAAATAGGTCTCGCCGCTACCGCAATGGGGACAGGTCTTGCCGTGCTCGACTGTCGAATAGTCGCGGCCGCACGTCTCGCAATGTGTCACGGCCTCAACGGGCTCCACGATAAGCTCTGCACCCTCGGTGATGGGCTTTTTATCTGCCGCCCAGCGCCAAGCGTCGAGTAGCAAGTCGGGAACGACGCCCGAGACCTCGCCCAGCAGCAGCGTGACGCTCGAAACGCGACGCACGCCATTGGCGCGCGCCACGTTCTCGACATCGCGAATGATGTGATAGACGATCCCCAGCTCGTGCACTTTTAATTCCTTCCGCCGTTCTAACGAACGGCGGTCGGCTTGACGCTGCGCGAGTCCCAGACGGGCGATCTGCCTTTCAATCGTCGGGCATGGGCAAAAGCCCTATGCCCTCCTCTTTCAAGGCACCTCGCCACGCCTGGGACCCGCTCGCTGTCCAACCGCCCTCTGCGCCGTTCACTTACTTGTTAGGTCTCTTACTTCTTCCCAAATTTGATCTTAATTGCACGCTTCAATGCGTACTTGCCCAGGCTTGGGAGCTTTTGCTCGTATTTGACCATCGTGGAGCACTCGGGGCGATCGCGATCAAGATGGATGGCGTCAAACGCGCACTTGGTGGTGCACAGGCCGCAGCCGATGCACTTGTTAGGGTCGACGATCGAGGCGCCGCAGCCCAGGCAGCGGGCGGTCTCGGCGCGCACCTGCTCCTCGGTAAAGGTCTCAACATACTCGCTAAACGGCGCAGCCTTCTCGCGTTCGCGGTCCACATGCGCAACCTCGCGGCTCGCGTTGTCGTAGCTCTCGAGCACAACGTCGTTGCGGTCGAGCGCGGTGTAGCGGCGCTGGTTGCGGCCGATGGTGAGCGTGGAGCCCGGCTGCACGAAGCGATGGATGGACACGGCGGCCTCGTGACCGGCGGCGATGGCATCGATGGCAAAGCTCGGACCGGTATAGACGTCGCCGCCCACAAAGATGTCTGGCTCGGCGGTCTGATAGGTCTGGGGATCGGCAAGGGCACCCTGGCCGCGGCCAAGCTCCACCTTGGAGCCAGCCAGCAGGTCGCCCCACACAATGGACTGGCCAATCGACATGACTACGCGGTCGGCATCGACACGACGCAGGTCGTTCTCGTCGTACTCGGGCGCAAAACGGCCCTCGTCGTCAAAGACACGCGTGCAGCGCTTGAAGGTGATACCGCACACACGACCGGCCTCGTCCAGGTGAATCTCCTTGGGGCCCCAGCCGCAGCTGATGTGAGCGCCGTCCTCAACGGCCTCGCGACGCTCCTCCTCGCTGGCGGGCATCTGGGCCTCGCTCTCCAAGCAGAACATCTCAACGTACTCGGAACCCAGACGGCAGGCGTTGCGCGCGACATCGATAGCCACGTTGCCACCGCCCACCACGATGGTGCGGCCGGGCAGCGCGTCAATCTTGCCACTGTTGACCTCGCGCAAAAAGTCGACGGCCACGGTCACGTCCTCGGCATCCTCACCCGGAATACCGGCAAGGCGGCCACCCTGGCAGCCGATGGCCACATAAAAGGCCTTAAAGCCCTGCGCGCGCAGCTCGTCGAGCGTCACATCGCGACCGACCTCCACGCCATAGCGGAACTCGGCGCCCATCAGGCGAATGATCTCGACCTCGGCCTCGATAACGTCCTTTTGCAGCTTAAAGCTGGGGATGCCGTAGGTGAGCATGCCACCCGGGCGCTCGTTCTTTTCGAACACGACGGGCTTGTAGCCCTTCTCGGCCAGATAGAAGGCGCAGGACAGACCGGCCGGGCCGGCACCGATGATGGCGATCTTCTGATCGAAGCCGCCGGCACGCGTCGGCGTCACCACGGGCGGGACATAGCGGGTCGCGGCATCAAGATCGCGCTGGGCGATAAACTTCTTGACCTCGTCGATAGCCACGGCGGCGTCCACACGGCCGCGGGTGCAGGCATCCTCGCAGCGGCGGTTGCACACGCGGCCGCAGATAGCGGGCAGCGGGTTCTCGCGCTTGATGAGCGCCAGCGCCTCGTCATAGCGCCCCTGTGCCGCAAGCTTCAGATAGCCCTGAACGGCAACGTGCGCGGGGCAAGCCGTCTTGCAGGGCGCGGTGCCGGACTCGTGCGTCTCGATACGGTTATCGTTGCGGTAGTTGGGCGACCACTTGGTGTGGTCCCACTTGGTGGCATCGGGCAGCTCCTGGCGCGGATACTCGGGCACCTGTCCGCCGGCCTTTTTGCTGCAGAGCTTCTGGCCGAGCTTGGCGGCACCGGCGGGGCACACCTCAACGCAGCGACCGCAGGCAACGCACTTGTCCTTCTCGACCTTGGCGACATAGGCCGAGCGCGACAGGTTGGGCGTGTTGAACAGCTGAGAGGTGCGCAGGGCATAGCACACGTTGACGTTGCAGTTGCAGATGGCGAAGATCTTGTTCTCGCCGTCGATATTGGTGATCTGGTGCACAAAGCCGTTGTCCTCGGCCTGGCGCAGGATGTCGTAGACCTCGTCGCGCGTTACATAATGGCCGCGGTCGGTCTCAACCACATAGTCGGCCATATCGCCCACGGCAATGCACCAGTCGGCGGGGTCGTCGGCGCAGCCCTCGCCCATCACGCGACGGCTCGCGCGGCAGCTGCAGGTGCTGGCGGCATATTTGCCATCGTATTTGTCGAGCCAATGCTCGATATGCTCGATCGGCACCGAGGTGCTCGAAGCATCGATAGCCTTCTCGACCGGAATGACGTGCATGCCGATACCGGCGCCTCCGGGCGGCACCATCGGCGTGGCCTTGGACAGTGGTCCCTTGGACGCCTGCTCAAAGAACTTGGCATAGACCGGGTGCTCCTCGAGCTGGCTCACGCGCATGTTGAGGAACTCGGCGGAACCCGGCACCAGCATGGGCAGCACCCACTGCTTGGCGCGCTCGGGGTTTTCCCAGTTGTACTCGAGCAGACCCGTGTAGCTCATGTCGTCGAGCATCTTCTCGATATCGGCTTCGGGCATGCTGGTGAGCTTGACCATCTCGGGCAGCGTATAGGGACGGCGCATCTTCATCTTGCAGAGCACTTCGGCCTGCTCGTCGGTTGCGGCCTCGGCAAACGACCAGTACTCGTAGCCCAGCAGCTCATCGCGATGCAGCAGACGGTTGGTGCAGTGCTCGCACAGCTTGACGATGGCCTCACGCGGATGCTCCGGCAGCGGCGGCACAAACTCCGCGCCGATATCGGGCTCGGTGTAGCTAATTCCCGGTCCGTTGAGAATCATGGTTGTCCCTTCTCTTGCCACAGCCCGGCGAGACCGCGGCGCCCCTCTTTTTTGCAGGCCGGGCATGCCCCATGCCGTTCACCCGCCATTGTTGACATTGTGTCAAAAATAGTATTGACGAACCGTCAACAATATTCAAGACTGTTAGGCGAACGGTCAGGCAAAAGAGGATGAAAGGCGGCAAAAACATGGGCAACAACACAGCAGATACCTCTGTGGTCGATGCCGTCCCCGCATCCGATAGCGCGGCAAAGCGCCTGACGGGCGACGAGCGCCGTCGCGAGATCCTCGATGCCGTACGCACCGTAAGCTCCGAGCTGGGCGTGTCCCACCTATCGGTATCGGCCGTGACCAAGCGAGCCGGCTGCACGCGTTCATTGTTCTACCACTACTTCGCCGACATGGACGCCGCCGTCACCGCCGTCATGGACGAGGCAATCGACGGTTTTATCTCCGAGCTCGAGCAGTGGAATGCCAACCGCACCGTCGGCGATATCGAGGGCGCGCTCGACACCGTCGCCCCGCTCTTTAAGCGCCTGGTCGCCAGCGGCCACGAGCTGCCGAGCACGCTCACCTCGAGCAGCGGCGCGCTCTACGGCGGCTTTTTGCACAACGTGGTCCAGCGCGTGGCGCAGTATATCTGCGACACCACCGTGGTGGATTTTGTCGCCCATCATGAGCTACGCATCGACCATGTCTACGAGACGTTCTACACCCTCATCATGGGGTTGTTGATGTATATCCGCACGCACCCCGATGTGCCCGACGAGACGGTCAAGGAAATCATCGCCTCGACGCTCCACATCGAGGGCTATACCGCCAAGTATCCGGAGCGCAAGCCCCAGAACTGACGACATTTGGCCAAACTGCCCGCGATCAGAAGAGGGGCCGCGGGCGTGTGAAAGGAGAGCAGCATGCTGTTCGATGTTTGGGGTAGCGATACCCTTATCCACTGGGCCGGCTGGGCCATGGTCTTTATTGGCCTGATCGTGCTCAACGAGGTCGGCCGCCGCACCAAGCTGGGCGCGGCCATCATCTTTGGCGTGGCTCCGCTGGCCATGACCATCTACTGCGTCGCCATCGCCGTCGGCGTTTCGCAGGGCGCCGAGTGGGCGCTCACCAACCCCACCCATGTGTACCAGAACAGCTGGTTCCACTACGCCAAGGTATACGCGGCGCTTGCCGGTTGCTGGGGCTTCATCGCCATTAAGTATCAGTGGGGCAAGATCGGCAAGGCGCACTGGTTCCGCGCATGGCCGTTTGTGATCGTCGCCATCAACATCATGATCGCCGTCGTGTCCGACTTCGAGAGCGCCTATCACTTCTTTGTCCTGGGCCAGTCCACTTGGGTCACCTCCGAGGGCGCCACGCAGCTCGCCGGTTGGAATAACGTGTTCAACGGCATCGCCGGAATCATCAACATCTTCTGCATGACCGGTTGGTGGAGCGTCTACGCCTCCGAGGACAAGACCGACATGCTGTGGCCCGACATGACCTGGGTCTACATCATCGCCTACGACATCTGGAACTTCTGCTACACCTACAACTGCCTGCCCACCCACTCCTGGTTCTGCGGCTTTGCGCTGCTGCTGGCGCCCACCGTCGCCGCCTTTATCTGGAACAAGGGCGGCTGGATCCAGAACCGCGCCTTTACGCTTGCTATTTGGTGCATGTTTGCCCAGGTGTTCCCCTACTTCCAGGAGGAGTCCATCTTTGTGACCCACTCCACACTCGACCCCGGCGCCGCCACCGCGGTCTCCATCGCCGCGCTGATCACCAACGTCGCCGCGATCATCTACATCGCCTACCGCGCCAAGAAGCTCGGCCGCAATCCCTACAAGCAGGATGTCTTTGAGGGCACCAGCGATTGGGAGAAGGCTACCGCTCGCCGCGCCAAGGTTGATTACGCTCACGCCGAGTAACATGCCCGGCGCGCATGCCGCTTGAATGTGAAGTCGCCCGGCCGATTCCGCGCAATGCAACGTATTGCATGCCCCCGGAAAGCGATTCGCCCGCTTTCCGGGGCTTTTTGTTGTTGCGCGCATTCACGCGCATATTCCATTCGCGCACACATTCAAAACCTCTCGCACAGATAAAATCAGATTTCCAACCGCCTGACAGCCCTATGTGACCCCAATTTTGGGTACATTGTTGTCCCGATATTGAGCTTGGGGGATATATGAATGATGAGACGATGGGCCAAGAGGATGCGGCCCAAGATGCAGAAGCATGCGCCGAGGCCCTGGAGAGCCTAGACCAGATCGCGCTGGCCGAGATTGCGTTTGACGATTCGAGCGTTGATGTGCAGGATGAGCCGGAAATCGAGGCGCAGCCCGATGATCAGGATGCAAAAGACGATGGCGCCGCGCCCACCGAAGACGAGGCGAGGCACGAGGAATCCGAATGCGAGGCCGACGACCAGCCCAAATCCGACACGAGCGAGGAAACCATCTTGCTCGACAGCTTGCCGGCCGAAGATTCGCTGACCCGCGAGCTCCCTGGCTTAGGCTCCGCGCCTGCCGTGGACGAGACCATCGCCATGGGCGATATTCCCCTGCCGTCCGTTCCCTCGGCACGCGAGGCCGAGGTTCGTCATCGCAAGATGTCGCCCAAGCGCCGCAATCTGATGGTCGCTGGCGTTGTGGCCGTCGCGCTCGTCGCCGGCGGCGCAGGCTATGCTGCCTGGAACGGATATCAGCAAGAGCAGGCTGCCGCTGTCGCCGCCAGTGCACACACGATGATGTCGGTGCAGATTGGCGTGCATGCCACGGGCCTCGACTGCTCAACTGGTTCCAAGATTCCCGTACAGGTGAGCGGGCAGGATTCCGACGGTTCTTCTGTGAGCGAAACGCTCTATGTTGACGAGCACGGCCGTGGCATCAAACTGCTACCCGGCGATTACACGCTCTCCATTGCCGCCTCCCCCATCGCGTCCGACGGCACCGTCTATACCGTGCCGACCACCAAGGCGCAGGTCACGATCAAGAGCGACGGACAGGATCTGAGTGCCCAGGCCACCTTTAAGCTCAAGGTGCCTTCGGCCGACACGGTGACTGACGACCAGATCGATGCCGCCGCCAAGTACGCCGAGGAGGGCGGGGTGAGCTCCGCCGCAGTCGCAAAGGTACTCCAGCAGGCGGCAACCGCGCGCCGTGACGCCGCCGTCAACGCCGTGAGCTCCCGCAAGGCGCAGGCCGCGCGCGATGCCGATGCTCGGCATAAGGCGACGGATCTGTATCAGCTCGATATCCCCGTCGAGTGGTACGGCAAAGTCGCGACTTGGCAAAACGGCAGCACGCTGTGCATCTATCTGGCCGGCGACAGCAATACGCCGATCGTGACGATCGTCGCAGTGCGCGACGGCGAAAGCTTTACGCCCGATGAGGGTGATACGGTTTTGGGTGCGGCAAACCTTGGCAACGGCTACACGGTCTACGCCAGCGGCCCCGTCTATCCGTATGTGGTGCCCCAGACCATCAACGGGCGCATGCAAGACCCCGTGTCGACCTACCCCATGGACACGGCCATTGAGCTTGTCGAGCTGACGACCGGCAACCGCTACACCTATAGTCAGATCAAGAACGACCTGGTTGGCAAACACGGCAACGCAGACGCCGCGACCAAACTCGAGACCGACTACCTCGCGCAGATCCTGCTGCCGAGCATCAAAGCCCAGGACTAGCCTGGCGCAGCAAGGTGCTCCCCAACTGTGATGAAGGAGCCAGGAGGTCCTGACCCCACAGGTCCATAGATGATTAGGCAAGGAGCCACTTCCATGCGGGCATAACGTGTACCACACCGTGCTCGCATGGAATATCGGTCTGTTCATCCATGGTAACGATTGCCGACTCGCCAAGATCGAACTGGGCCATCGAGGCATCAAGCGCGGCAATTTCGCGCTCGCGCGTTTTCTCACTTGCCATATCCGCACTCACCTGAATCAGGCTATAAGCCCGCATGAGAAGCGCGTCCCCAGCCACAAAGTCCACCTCATGGCTTTTGCTCTTCTCTTTGATTAGCAGGCGGCAGACCGAGCCGGTCCTCACCGCGGGAGTCCTTCTTCTTAGCGCATTGAACACTGCGGTCTCGAGCCTCTGGCCCTGGTCCAATGCCGATGCGGGAGAGAATGCTCCAAACATCGCAGGGTCGACAGCGTAGACCTTAGACGCAGACCGCATGTTATTTGCCAGTGAACGCGTGAACTCCGGCACAGAAAATAACAGGTAGGCGTCCTCATAATACTCAAGTAAGTCACTGAGCGAATTACGACTGACGGGTATCTGTCTGCTCTTGAACTCGTTGTACACTTTGTTCACTGACAGCTCTCGTCCCGAAGATGCCATACACCGCGTCAAGAACAGCGATGCCAGGCGAGGGTTCTTGACGTCGTAACGTTCAACGACGTCCATGGCGACCGTTCGCGAAGCATATTCCTGTAGCAGCTGAATCGCGTCTGCAGGCGTCTGCTCAAGTGTCGCAATGAATCCCCCTCGTTCAAGATACCCGATCAGATGATGCCGAAGCAGCGCTGCATCGCTCGGGGAAAAGGTCGCATCTGGCTCGGGAACGCTCCCCGTCTTATATCGAACGTATTCCGAAAAACTCAACGGAAAAAGCTCTCGCACAAGAGAACGACCCCTGAACTCGCTCTTAAGTTCTGAGGACAGCATCTTGGAAGAAGATCCCGTCACATAGACGGTCGCTTTCTCCGTATCGACTACACGCCGCAGAAACGCACCCCATTCGGGAATTTCCTGGATCTCGTCAAAGAAAATGTAAGCGCCCTCGGTTCGAGCAGCAGGATACAGCGCATAGAACGTGTCGATCACGTCCGCCAGCAGCGATGGCTCATACGGGCGCAAGCGCTCATCCTCAAAATTGAAGTAAAGCATCCGGTCAAGCTCGACGCCCCGGCTCTGAAGCCGCCGCATCTCCTGATACAGGCGATACGTCTTTCCACAACGGCGGGCCCCCACAATCACATTTACGATGTTGTCGCGCTTTGGCTCCTGTGGGTTTCCTAGATCAAGGTCTCGCTCAAAGACCTGCGGAACCCCCTGCTGTTCAAAGTCCTTTATTTTCTGGGCGATCAAGTCGTTGAATGCCATGATTCTCCAATCTTGCTCTCTATCTAATCAAGATTATACTGCCTCTTGATTAGCAAGAGAGCAAGATTGCGTGTAACTTGATTAGTAGATAATCAAGTTTTTCTGCTGCAAAGCATCAAGGCCCAGAGCTAGTCGCCCGCGACACCCAGGACAGTCTTTTGGGACGGGGCTCTTTTAGCTACTTTGAGGATGGGCAGGCAAGACGGCAAAAGTAGTTAAAAAAGCCCCGTCCTAAATTAGCTACTTTAGCGCCAGGGATCGGCTTCGAACATCGGCTCGCGCTCGGGGCGGCGATCGCTGTAGGGATCGTAGCCGTCGTCGTCCTCGTTCTCGGCACGAATGAAAGGGTCGCGCGGCTTGGGTGCCGGCTTAGGCGCAGGCTTGGGTGCGGCGGGCGCAACATCGGTCGTCGGCACGTTCGTCTCGTTCTCGTTTTTCATCTGCATATCTCCTTGCCATGTGCTCATGTTCAACATCATCGATTGTCGCACGAAAAAGGGCGGCGGACCCGATTGGATCCACCGCCCTTGGCGTTTAGAGACGACTGGCAGATTTTAAGGCATTGCCCAAAATCTACTCGGCGTCGGGAACCTCGTAGGTGGCCGCCGGCGTGTTATCGCACACGACGGTAAAGCCGCCGTCCTTGTCGACATCGACCGTCACCTGATCGCCCTCGCGCACCGTGCCGTCGATGATGGCCGCTGCGATGGCATCGACAACCTCACGCTGCACCAGACGCTTGAGCGGACGGGCACCAAAGACCGGGTCCAAGCCGCCCACGGCGAGCAGCTGCTTGGCCGCCGGGGTGATGGCAAGCGTCATGCGTTCCTTGGCCAGACGCGCGCGGACGTCGGCGAGCTGAATGTCGACGATCTTCTCGATCTGCGCCATGCCAAGCGGATGGAACACCACGATATCATCGATACGGTTGAGGAACTCGGGGCGGAAGGTCTGAGCCATGGCCGCGTCGACCTGATGGCGCATCTCCTCCTCGTCCTTGCCGGAAAGCTCAGCGATAGCCTTGGAGCCCACGTTAGACGTCATGATGATGATCGTGTTCTTGAAGGACACCTGACGACCCTGGCCATCGGTCAGACGGCCGTCGTCGAGCACCTGCAACAGCACGTTGAAGACATCAGGATGAGCCTTCTCCATCTCGTCGAGCAAGATTACGGAGTACGGGCGACGGCGCACGGCCTCGGTGAGCTGGCCGCCCTCGTCGTAGCCCACGTATCCCGGGGGCGCACCGATCAGACGCTGGACGCTGAACTTCTCCATGTATTCGGACATGTCGATACGCACGAGCGCGCGCTCGTCATCGAACAGGCACTCGGCCAGCGCCTTGGCGAGCTCGGTCTTGCCTACACCGGTGGGGCCCAGGAAGAAGAAGCTGCCGATGGGCTTGTCCGGATCGGAGAGACCCGCACGGCTGCGGCGCACGGCCGCGGCAACGGCGGAGACGGCCTCATCCTGACCGATGACGCGCTTATGCAGCTCGCCCTCCAGGCCCTTCAACTTGTCGAGCTCGCCCTGCATCATCTTGGACACGGGCACGCCGGTCCAGGCGCTCACGACCTCGGCGATCTCGTCGGAGGTCACCTGCTCGTTGAGGCCCTCGCCGTCCTGCTGCTTTTGTGCCTCGAGCGCGGCCTCGGAATCCTGAATCTGCTGCTGCAGGCCCGGAATCACGGAGTAGCGCAGCTCGGACGCACGACCCAAATCGCCGTTGCGCGTCGCGCGCTCCTCCTCGCTCTTGGCCTCGTCAAGCTGGCTCTTAAGCTCCTGCACGTGGTCAATGGCGTTCTTCTGGTTGAGCCAGCCGGCCTTTTGCACGTTGAGTTTTTCCTGGACCTCGGCAATCTCCTGGCGCAGGGCCTCCAGACGCTCCTTGGAGGCGTCATCGGTCTCTTTCATGAGCGCCTGTTCCTCGATCTGCAGCTGAGTGAGCTGACGCGTGGTGGCGTCGATCTCGACCGGCATGCTGTCGAGTTCCATGCGCAGGCGGCTTGCCGCCTCATCGACCAAATCGATGGCCTTGTCGGGCAGGAAGCGGTCGGCGATGTAGCGATCGGAGAGGTCGGCAGCTGCCACGAGCGCGCTATCGGTGATATGCACACCGTGGAAGATCTCGTACTTCTCCTTGAGGCCACGCAGGATCGAAATGGTGTCCTCGACGGTAGGCTCGGAGACCATCACGGTCTGGAAACGACGGGCGAGCGCCGCGTCCTTCTCGATGTACTTGCGGTATTCGTCGAGCGTGGTCGCGCCAATCGCGTGCAGGTCGCCACGGGCGAGCGCCGGCTTGAGGATGTTGCCGGCGTCCATGGAGCCCTCGGTGGCACCCGCGCCCACGATGGTGTGGAGCTCATCGATGAACAGGATGACCTTGCCTTCGGACTTCTGTACCTCCTTGAGCACAGCCTTCAAGCGGTCCTCGAACTCGCCGCGGTACTTAGCGCCGGCGACCAGCGCGCTCATGTCGAGCTCGATAAGGTCGCGGTCGCGCAGGGTACTCGGCACGTCGCCGGCCACGATACGCTGGGCGATGCCCTCGACGATGGCCGTCTTGCCGACACCCGGCTCGCCGATGAGCACGGGGTTGTTCTTGGTGCGGCGGGACAGGACCTGAATGGTGCGACGGATCTCGTCGGTACGGCCAATGACCGGGTCGAGCTTGCCGGCGCGGGCAAGGTCGCAGATATTGCGGCCGTACTGTTCCAGCGCCTCAAACTGGGTCTTGTCCTCGGCGGACGTCACGCGGTCATCGCCACGCAGCTCCTCGTAGACCTGCTCGATACGCTCCTTGGTGACGCCGGCGTCGCGCAGCACGCGGCCCGCCTCGCCCTTGTCCTCGGCAAGCGCCATCAGCAGATGCTCGGTCACCACAAAGCTGTCGCCCATCTTGGTGGCCTTCTTCTCGGCCTTTTCGATGACGCGGACGAGCTCGTTGGACAGGCCCATCTGCTGACCCTCGCCCGAAACCTTGGGCGCGCGGTCGATGGCATCTTGTGTGGAGCGTGCGAGCTGGGCCGGGTCGGCACCGATACGCTCGATGATCACGGAGATATTGCGCTCGCCGGCACCGAGCAGGGCAGACAGCAGGTGAATCGGCTCCACCGCGCCGGCCTGTGCATCGGCAGCCGTGCTCATGGCGGTCTGCAGCGCCTCGCGCGACGTCATAGCTAGTTTATCGATTCTCATGGAATCACCTCTCTTGGGGCGGCCGCCCTACGGGGCGGCTTCACGTTGTTCGAGAAGTATTGTTGCCAGCTTTGCACGATCTTATACACAAATCTAAGTCTCTATATATAAGATTTTCTGAGTGATTGATGGATAGGGTACTGAGATGTCAGCCCGCCGCCGCCCAGGCGCACCACCATCTCGATCTGTAACATCTAGCAGCCATTTTTGATCCTAGATGTTACAGATCGAGATGAAATGCTCAGCGGCGCCCGTTTATCTAAATCTGTAACAACTACTCGGCAAATAGGGCCCTATCTGTTACAGATTGAGACAAACAGAAGACGCCCGAATCGAAAATCTAAATCTGTAACACCAGGCCCACTTTTAGCGGCCAAGATGTTACAGATCGAGACAAACCGAGAACTACTACAAAGGGGACGGGTACCTTTGTAGTGGTTGCAGTCTCTATTTACTTACCGAACCCGTGCTTCCCGATTCGCCGCTCCAGGGCATCTCATCCTCGAATAGCCATGTACGAGCAGACCCACTATCGCGTGCAGTCTGCGGGTCGGGCAAGCAGGTCTGTTCATAGGCATCTTGGATACACTGACCCATAAAATCGTTGAGCTCGGCCTGGTCGCCCTCCATGACATAGGCTGCATCGCCGGCCATGATGTAAATACCCGGACCCTCATTGCCCTCGTAACCCGGATCGTACGAGACATCACATAACTTTGCGCCGTTTGCAGTGTCCAGCTCGATGGAAGAGTGACATCCGCCAACCATGTCGTTCGCTTTTGCCCGATAGGACGCATATCCGTACCAACGCTTAAATGTTTTGCCCTTGAGTAGCTCGGACGCCCTATCGATCAGGCTTGTATCCGTGGTATAGCGCATGGCCCCAAGCTGAATACTCGGATAATTGCTAATACCCAGCACAGCCGGCTGCTCATCAAAATCAACAGTAATGGTCTCGGGTTTTTCGTCGCCGGTCAGAAGTTCGACTGATTGAGTCACAGGCTTAACCACCGGCTCCGTCACCGCAGCAGGCAGAAATGCCATACCGACAACGCCCACACCAACCACGGCGATCGCAAGCGCCAGAGCAATCAATCCAATACGGGCAGAGCGACTCACAGCAAAACACCTCGCAATGCAGATCTGCGTCATTTGCCCTAATGATACCGTCAGCTAACACTATCACCAAAAGAAGCCGCTCGCTCCCCACCACCACAAAGGAGACAGGCACCTTTGTGGTGGGTTTCGACGCTAACGGTCGACCATCTCACGCCATGAGATTAAACTTAATTTGTTATCTGAATTTATCTATTTCTATCTATCCTCAACAGCTTTTTGTTTCGGGGAGATCATATGAAGCCGTCTCATTCCACCGGTCGCAACGTCATCGCCATTCTCGCCGTACCCATCGTGATGCTCTTCCTTATCGTCATCACGCCCTTTTCTCTCGGTATCGCCTCGCCCTTCGATTTGTGCGGGATGGTCGACGCCGGCTCGCGTGCCACCTCGCTCTCCTTTATCTGCCGCGGCGTGTTTTACGAAGATAGAATTCCCACCGGATTTTGGCAGTCAAAGTTGCCACTGCTCGGTCAGATCGACGGATGCTCCCCCCATTTCTGCCTTGAACCTCAGGCGCTAAACTATCTGATCGACGACCAGCCACTCGACTCCATCACCCTCGCCTACGACTACGCACCAAACACCGATGAGCGCCACATGAACCAAGTCCTCGACAAGATGCTTGGACAGTGCGGGCTCACCGAGGAGGACGGTCGAACCATCTATAGCAACCAGAAATTAAAGCGAACAGAACTCCGCCGTGTCGGAAAAATCGAAGGGCGAAGTGGGGCCGCCTACTGGCAGGCCTGGGCAACACGCGACAAGAGCGAATTCGGACACAGCACCTATATGGTCACCGTCTACACCAAAGACGGAATTAAGGACAATGTTGACGATTTCGCGTCGTCCAAACTCGGCATCCCCAAAACAACCAAACCCGCCACCCCAGATGAAATCCTGTAGAGACATTCATTAAAATGCTGCCCAGCGATCACAATAACATCGAGCCCGCCCCCCACCACCACAAAGGGGACAGGCACCTTTGTGGTGATTTTCGACTCCGGCGCTCATCTGTCTCGATCTGTAACATCTAGCGGCCGTTTTTGACCCCAGATGTTACAGATTGAGATGAAATGATCGGCAGCGCCCGTTTGTCTAAATCTGTAACAACTACTCGGCAAATAAGGGTCCACCTGTTACAGATCGAGATAAACAGAAGACACCCGAATCGATAATCTAAATCTGCAACACCAAGCCCACTTTTAACGGCCCAGATGTTACAGATCGAGACAGACTGAAAACCACCGCAAAGGGGCACCTTTGTGGTGGTCGCGTTCTCTACTCTTTTGCCGAGCCCGTGCTTCCCGATTCGGCGGTCCAGGGCATCTCATCCTCGAATAGCCATGTACGAGCAGATCCACCATCGCGTGCAGTCTGCGGGTCGGGCAGGCAGGTCTGGTCGTACGCGTCCATCACGCAACGATCCAAAAAATCGATCACCTGCTGCTGGTCGCCTTCAAGAATGTAGGTCACGCCGCCATCTTGGATATAGACGCCGTCCCCACCTCCGGCTTTTGCGTATTCCGGATTGTAGTTAACGGTGCGCATCAGTTTGCCATCAGATGAATACAACTTCAGCGTTGTATAGTAGCCACCGTTCACAGAACCACGTCGGCGCTCATAGGCATCCCAACCGTCCCAGCGTTTGAACGAACGCCCGTTTAGCAAGTCCAGCGCCTGTCGGGACAACTTCTCGTCCTTGGTATAGCGAGACGAGCCAAGTTCAATCATGGGGTAGTTGCTTATGCTTAGAATGCCCGGCGTTTCCTCGATATCGAGCGTTATCTCATCGGGCTTTGTAACGTCCGAAATCATTTGCCCGGGCATCGATGCAACAAGGGACGCCATCTCAACCGTCTGCTCAACCCCACTCGGCCCATAGAAGATAAGCGAGCCAAATAGGACCACGCCCGCAGCAGCGACGACGCAAGCCACCAACAGCAACAAAACAGAAGTGCAACGCTTCATCTTCAACTCCACAAACGAGAGTGTTTTGAGCTCACTTTAAAGCGCCAACTTCATACTGTCAATTCTAGATAGCATATGAACAAAGGCGCACTCCCCCATAGAGGAGAGTTGCAACCTCGATTTTAGCGCCCTCAAGACCCAACGAGCAGCACTTAACAAGTAGCCCCGGTTATACCTTTCTCTGACGCGACCCTCGCGAAGCGCGTGAGCGGCAGGGAAAGGTATAACCGGGGCGGACAAGTATGTGCGTTACTCGGCAGCGGCCTTGAACTTGTTGTAGTTGATCAGGCAGCCGGACTTGACGATGGCGCGCTCCTCGGCCGTCATATCGGCGATGTAGAGCTCAATCTGCTCGACCACACCGTCGGCGCGCACCACGTAGGCGGCGATGTCCTTCAGGTCGCCGTCGAGCGCGGCGCGGATACCCGGCACAAAGACGTAGTCGCCCACCTCAAAGTTGGGCTCGGCCTCCATCTGGAAGGGCACCATGCCCCAGTTCATCACGTTGGAGCGATAGCGCTTGGTGGCGTACTCGTGGACGATGTTGGCCAGGCCGCCGATCACGCGCTGGCAGCTCGCGGCCTGCTCGCGGGCAGAACCGTCACCGGGCTTCTTGGCATAGAGCATGGAGCCGTACTCAGTCGCCTTGGCATCGGCCGCGACGCCCGCACCGGCCAGTGCCTCAAACACGCTGGCAAGCTCAGCATCGAGTGCCGCCAGGTCACCCGCGGACTCGCCGGCCACGCGACGCTTCTCCACCGCGTCGACCTCCTTGGAGCGACCCACGTAGGCCGGATCGCGGCGGCTGAGCGTAAACTCGGCCAGACCCAGCGGGTTGGAGCGGAAGGAGCTCGTCTCGCCCGAAGGAATGAGCTCGTCGGTTGTGGTGACCGGATCCATGATCTTGGAGCACACCTTGAGCAGGATGTCGTCGCCGAGAGGCTCCATCGCGGGCCACGGCTTGATGTTGGGACCCTCGACCAGCTCGTCGGCCGGCTCAGCCTTGCCAAAGCCCCAGTACACGCGCTTTTTGTACGGCGCGTCGTCAAAGGTGTACTCGCAGGCCTCATCCCAAGTCTCCTTGGGCAGATCGGTCGCCGGCGTCAGGATGCCGCCGTTGGCAGCCGTCGCCGCAATGGAGCGGGCGTCCATCAGGGCCACGGCGCTCAGCTGGCCATTACCCGGCTTGGAACCCTCGCGGTTGGGGAAGTTGCGCGTGGTGTGGCGTATGGACAGGCCGTTGTTGGCAGGCGTGTCGCCGGCGCCGAAGCACGGGCCGCAGAACGCCGTGCGCACAATCGCGCCGGCCTCCATAAGGTCGTAGATATAGCCGCGGCGTGTAAGCTCGAGTGCCACGGGCTGGCTCGTGGGGTAGACCGACAGCGAGAACTCGCCGCAGCCGGTGTTGGCGCCCTTGAGCACGCGGGCAGCCTGGACCACGGAGTCGTAGTTGCCGCCCGAGCAGCCGGCGATAACGCCCTGCTGCACGTGCAGCTTGCCGTCGACGATCTTGTCGAGCAGGGTAAAGTGCGTCTTGCCCTCGCCAATCTTGGCGGCCTCAAACTCCACCTCATGCAGGATGTCCTCGAGGTTCTCGTTGAGCTCGTCAATCTCAAAGCCGTTGGAAGGATGGAACGGCAGCGCGATCATGGGCTTGATGCTCGACAGATCGACCTCGACGCAGCCGTCGTAGTAGGCAACATCGGCGGGCTTGAGCTCGCGGTAGTCGTCGCCGCGGCCGTGCATGGTCAAAAACGCGTGCGTGTCCTCGTCGGTGGCCCAAATGCTCGACAGGCAGGTGGTCTCGGTGGTCATAACGTCGACGCCGCTGCGGTAGTCGGTCGTCATGCTCGCGATGCCGGGGCCCACGAACTCCATTACCTTGTTCTTGACGTAGCCCTTGGCAAAGACGGCGCGGATGATGGCGAGCGCTACGTCGTGCGGGCCGACGCCGGGACGTGGGGCACCCGTGAGGTAGATGGCTACAACGCCGGGATAGGCAACGTCGTAGGTGTCGCGCAGCAGTTGCTTCGCCAGCTCGCCGCCGCCCTCGCCCACGGCCATGGTGCCCAGGGCGCCATAGCGGGTGTGCGAGTCGGAACCCAGGATCATCTTGCCGCAACCGGCGAAGTTCTCACGCATAAAGGAGTGGATGACGGCGATGTGCGGCGGGACGAAGATGCCGCCGTACTTCTTAGCAGCCGAGAGACCAAAGACGTGGTCGTCCTCGTTGATGGTGCCGCCCACGGCGCACAGCGAGTTATGGCAGTTGGTGAGCACGTAGGGCAGCGGGAACTGCTCCATGCCCGAGGCGCGCGCCGTCTGGATGATGCCGACAAAGGTGATGTCGTGGCTCGCCATGGCGTCGAAGCGAATCTTGAGCGCCTCGGGGTCGCCGGACGTGTTGTGTGCCTGAAGGATCGAATACGCGATGGTGCCACGCTTGGCATCCTCGGGCGCCTGCGTAATACCGCGCTCGGCAGCCTCGGCCGCAGGCACAACTTCGCTGCCGCCGCGCAGGTAGATGCCGTCCTCGTACAGCTTGACCATACTGTCTCCCACTCTGCCCAAAAGATTTGGGCGCATAGCATACATTCGTTCAATATCGTGCCATAGAACAGTTGCGAGTGGGTTGCGAATCTACACGTTCACTTTATCTCAGTAAAGTAAAGGATAAGCCCCCCTTGCATCACTCTCTTGACAAGGAGTGTCCCAAAGTGCCGGCACAAAAGGAACGTCCCCAAGTGCCAAGTGCCGCAAGAGTGTCCCCCTTGACCACTCATTTAAGAACGTCCCCAATGACTACCGCATCCGGAGCAAGGCAACGCCGCAGGTAGAGGACGGACAGCGAGCGACGTCCAGGGCGAACAAGTTGGCATGAAAAAGGCGAGGCATTGACCTTCTGGTCATGCCTCGCCTTTTGAATGACAAATTGTCGCCCTGGGCGGCGCGCAGCGTCGGCCGGTTACGGCGTTTGGTAAAACGCCGTAACCTAGAGATCCCCGCCGGCGCCCAAAAGTTTGCGCATGACTTGCTCGGGGTTGACTGAGCCGTCGCGCGGGGCCAGGGCGGTGATCTTCTTCTGCATCTTGTATTCGTGCAGCTCGTCCTCGAGCTGACGCACGCGGGCACGGAGCTTTTCGTTCTCGCGCTCGCGCTCTTCGGCACGCTCCTTCATATCGAGGATACGCACCACGCCGGCAAGGTTGATACCCTCGTCGGTAAGCTGGTTGATGAGTTCCAGGCGCTCGATATCGGCACGCGAGTACAGACGCGTGTTGCCTCCCGAGCGCTGGGGGTTCACCAAGCCCTTGGACTCGTAGACGCGCAGGGTCTGCGGGTGCATACCGGTCAGCTCGGCCGCCACGCTAATCATGTACAGCGGTTTGTTCCTATTGTCCTCGGCCATACTACCCGGCCCCCTTTACGTCTCGTCCTCATCCATCATAAGCCCGCGGCCGCCCGCGGGCCATGCGACCAAACTAGTACGTCGCCTTGTAACGGTTGACCTTCTCGCGATAGTCGCGCGTGTCGGTCTCGCGCAGCTTGGTCATGGCATCGCGCTCGTCATCGGACAGGTTCGTGGGGACCTGCACCTTAATCTCGACGAGCAGCGCGCCTGTGCGGCCACGGTGCTTAACGTCGGGCGCCCCCATTTCCTTAAAGCGGAACTTCTTGCCCGTCTGGGTACCCGCGGGCACCTTCAGGCGAACCGTCGCACCGCCGGGCGTCGGCACGTCCACCGTGCAGCCGAGCGCCGCCTCATAGACCGAGACCGGTACCTCCATGGTCACGTCGGCACCTTTACGTTTAAACAGCGGATGCTCCTCCACATGCGTGGTCACGACCAGGTCGCCGCGCTCGCCGCCGGCAACGCCATACTCGCCGCGACGTTTGTAACGCAGCTTGCCGCCGTCGACCGCGCCTGCAGGCACCGAGACCGTAATGGTCTGCTGCTCGCCTGTCGAAGGAATGCGATAGGTAACCTTGTGCGTCACGCCGCGAAACGCGTCCTCGGCCGTTACATCGACGGTCAGCGACAGGTCGCCGCCCTTGCGAGCGCGGCTGCGACCCGCGCCGGCACCGGCAGCGCCCGCAGCCCCGGCAAAGCCCGAGCCCCAATCGCCGCCCCAGGCGCCGTTGCCGCTAAAGATGCTGTCGAAGATGTCGCCCCAGCCGCTGGCACCCGCGCCGGCACCGTAGCCGCCGCCATACGCGCCGCCTGCGCCCGGCATACCGCCAAACATGAGCATCTGGTCGTACTCTTTGCGCTTCTTCTCGTCCGAAAGCGTCTCGTAGGCCTCGCTGATCTCCTTGAACTTGGCCTCGTCGCCGCCGGCATCGGGGTGATATTTTTGCGCGAGCTTGCGAAACGCGCTCTTGATCTCTTTGTCGGAGGCGCTCTTGGATACGCCCAGGATGTCATAGAAGGTTTTGCCTGCAGCCATCGTAGCTCCTCTCCTGTTTCATCCGTCGCCCAGCGGGCGGCGGCTCATACTTTCATATGGCACTAGGCCAGAAAGGGCCCCGGGTGTTGCCCCGGGGCCCTTCTCAATTACTCCTCGGTGCTCTCGGCCGTATCGGCCGCAGCATCCTCGGGCGCCGCTTCGGGCTCCGGTGCGGGGCGCTTCTCGCCACCGTAGGTCACCGTCACCATCGCGGAACGCAGGATGCGGTCCGCCATGCGGTAGCCCTTCTGGTACACGTCGTTGACGGTCTCGTCGTACTGCGACGCGTCCTCGACGCGACCCACGGCCTGGTGCTCGAGCGGATCGAACGCCTCGCCCTTGGGGTCGATGGGCTCAACGCCCTCGTGCGCAAACACATCGAGCAGCTTGGCATGCACCGCGTCGACGCCGTCGACGAACTGCTTAAAGTCGTCGGCAAGCTCCTGGCTACGGGCATGGTCGATCGCACGCTCGATATCGTCGACCACCGGCAACAGCGCGGTGACGAGCTTCTCGGTCGCGCGCTCGCGCTCGGCGATACGCTCGCTGGCGGTGCGGCGACGGAAGTTCTCCCAGTCGGCCTGCAGACGGGCGGTGCGCTCGGTAGCGTCCTTCGCCTTGTCCTCGGCGGCCTTCTGGGCCTCTGCCGCAGCATCGAGCTCGTTGCGCACGTCGGCAAGCTCTTTCTGAGCCTGCTCGAACTTGAGCTTAAAGTCGTTGTCGGCGGCTTCCTCACCGGCGCGGATAGCAGCTTCCACCATCTCGTCCTCGGTCATCGTCGCCTCCTTGTTGGAATCCTCTACCTGGTTCTCGACAGCCTCGGCGGCCGCGGCCTCGTTGGCCTCGGTATCGTCTGCGGCCTCTACGGGAATCTTCACGTCCTTCTCCTCAGAGTCAACGGGGGCGGCGCCAGCGGCAGCCGCCTCCGTGCGAGCTTTACGGGCGGACATGATTACTTGTCCTCGTCGTCCACAACCTCGTAGTCGGCGTCGACGACGTCATCGTCGGCAGGCTGGGCACCGGCGGCACCGTCGGTCTGCTGCTGAGCGTCGGCGTAGACAACCTGGGCCAGCTCGTAGGCCACAGACTGCAGGGACTCGCCGGCGGCCTTGATGGCCTCGACGTCAGAGCCCTCGAGCGCCTTCTTGGCGTCGGCGATAGCGGCCTCGGCCTTGGACTTCACGTCGGCGGAAACCTTGTCGCCCAGCTCGTTGAGGGTCTGCTCGGTGGAGTAGCACAGGCTGTCGGTCTGGTTGCGGACCTCGACCTCTTCCTTCTGCTTCTTATCCTCCTCGGCATGAGCCTCGGCGTCCTTGACCATACGATCGACTTCGTCGTCGGACAGAGCGGTGGAGCCGGAAATGGTGATCTGCTGCTCCTTGCCGGTGCCCTTGTCCTTAGCGGAGACCTTGACGATGCCGTTGGCGTCGATGTCGAAGGTGACCTCGATCTGCGGCACGCCGCGGCGGGCAGCCGGGATGCCGGTCAGCTGGAACTTACCGAGCGACTTGTTGTCGCGAGCAAGCTCGCGCTCGCCCTGGAGCACGTTGATCTCGACGCTGGTCTGGTTGTCGGCAGCGGTGGAGTAGACCTCGGTCTTGGAGGTCGGGATCGTGGTGTTGCGGTCGATCATCTTGGTCATGATGCCGCCCATGGTCTCGACGCCCAGCGACAGCGGGGTAACGTCGAGCAGCAGGATGCCCTCGACGTCGCCGGTGAGCACGCCGCCCTGGACGGCAGCGCCGTCGGCAACGACCTCGTCGGGGTTCACGGACATGTTGGGCTGCTTGCCGGTCATGGTCTTGACGAGCTCCTGAACGGCGGGCATACGGGTGGAGCCGCCGACGAGGATGACCTCGGTCAGATCGGAGAGCTTAAGCTTGGCGTCGCGCAGGGCGTTGGTGACAGGCTGCTTGCAGCGCTCGAGCAGGTCGCGGGTGATCTTCTCGAACTCGGCGCGGGTCAGCGTGTAGTTGAGGTGCAGCGGGCCGGACTGGTTCATGGTAATGAACGGCAGGTTGATGGTGGTCTGCTGGGCGGCAGAGAGCTCCTTCTTGGCGTTCTCGGCGGCCTCCTTCAGACGCTGCAGGGCCATGGGGTCCTGACGCAGATCGACACCGTTCTCCTGCTGGAACTTATCGGCCATCCAATCGATGACGCGCTGATCCCAGTCGTCGCCGCCCAGGTGGTTGTCGCCCGAGGTGGACAGAACCTCAAACACGCCGTCGGCGAGGTCGAGGATGGAGACGTCGAAGGTGCCGCCGCCCAGGTCGAAGACCAGGATGCGCTGGTCGGTGCCCTGCTTGTCCAGGCCATAGGCCAGAGCAGCAGCGGTCGGCTCGTTGACGATACGCTTGACGTTGAGGCCAGCGATCTTACCGGCGTCCTTGGTGGCCTGACGCTGGGCGTCGTTGAAGTAGGCCGGGACGGTGATGACGGCGTCGGTGACGGTCTCGCCCAGATACTTCTCGGCGTCGGCCTTCATCTTTGCGAGCGTCATGGCGCTCACCTGCTCGGCGGTGTAATCCTTGCCCTCGATGTCGACGACGGCACGGCCACCCTGGCCCTCCTTGACCTCATACGGCACGGTCTTGATCTCGGAGGTGCACTCGGAGTACTTGCGGCCCATGAAGCGCTTGATGGAGAACACGGTGTTCTTGGGGTTGGTGACAGCCTGGTTCTTAGCGGCCTTACCCACGACGCGGTCGCCGTCGGCACGGAAGCCCACGACGGACGGGGTGGTGCGGTCGCCCTCGGCGTTCACGATAATGGTCGGAGAACCGCCCTCGAGAACGGCCATTGCGGAGTTAGTAGTACCAAGGTCGATACCAAGAATCTTGCTCATTAGAAATTCCCTCTCTCTTGTGCGTTTGCACCGACTCGACGATATGTCGCGCGGCGCTTCGGCTTGTCTTTCAGGATGTAGTGTATCCCCTTATGGGCCGGAATATACAAAATCTAAGTCAATTCATATAAGATTTCTTATTGCTGAGAGTTTAGGTTCTTAAATGCGCAGGTAGATGCGTTGTTTGAATTCTCGGCAGATCTATTGAGATCTATGTAGAGTTGGCTGAGGTGCGGGTCTGAAGCCGTGTCCCGTTTTGGACGTGGATTACGGGATGCGGTTTCCGCAAGCACGCTCAATCGCCCTATATTTCAAGTCACCTATAGCTAACATTTGCGCAGCTCAACGGCCTCACCTGCATGTTTTTTAGTAAGCCGTGGCATACTCGGCGAACGGTATGAAGATGCCGGCCAGAGGGTATTGCAAACGGTCGCTCCCGTGGTATGTTTTTGCCCGAATCAAACCGACGCGCATCGCCTGTAGCGTCGGTCAACAGAGAGGAAACTACCATGGCTCATCCCGTAATTGATGCCGACGAGTGCATCGCTTGTGGCGTTTGCGTCGACTCCTGCCCCGCTGGCGTTCTGGAGCTCCAGGACGTCGCTACCGTCGCTGACGAGGATTCCTGCGTCGCCTGTGGCGCTTGCCAGGACGCTTGCCCCGCCGGCGCGATCACCGAGATCGTCGAGGAGTAACAACTCCCCCACTTGCACACTCACAAGTACACCGTGCACAAATAAAGGAGGCCTCCGCATCGCCGCGGAGGCCTCCTTTTGCATGTGTGCTAGGACAAATCATCCTCGTAGGGCATTAAATCGGCAAGGTAGCCTTTCTCTTTGAGCATGGTCTCGATCTCGTCGAGAGTTTGCTCGTCTTCTGCCGCAATGCGGTGGAAGTGATAGCCGCTGGTTACCGTCAGCAGCGGAAAGCTCTTACCGCTCTCGATATCGTGCAGGTAGCGCTCAACATCGCGACGATTGCGGATGTCCAGGTCGGCCGTAATCTTGCCGTACACGCGGTGGTTGACGATCACGTTGAGCACGGCGCCGCCCGCGTCGACGATGCTCGTAAGCTCATCGCCCGCTTGCTCCACGCCGTGGCGAACCTTGACCAGACGCGTGGGCACAGCCGGGCTGCTCGCCGCCTCCTGTAGTACATAGCCGCGATTGGTGGCGACGATATCGTGCCCGTCGGCGCGCAGCAGGGCGATGTCCTGCACCACGACCTGACGGCTCACGCCCACCTCGCGGGCAAGCGCACTGCCCGAGACAGGATCTTTGGCGCTCTCGAGCACGGCCATGATGGCACGGCGACGCTCGCGGGCGTCCATTATTTACCGTCCAGCAGACGCAGGTGCTTGAGCGAGAGGTCGAGAATCGGCGCAGAGTGCGTCAGGGCGCCCGAGCTAATAAAGTCAACGCCTAGGTCGGCAAGCGCGCGGATATTGCTGGCATCCACGTTGCCCGAGCACTCGGTCTTGGCACGGCCGGCGATAAGCTCAATCGCGGCAGCCATGTCGTCGTGGGTCATGTTGTCGAACATGATGATATCGGCGCCGGCCTCCACGGCCTCGCGCACCATGTCCAGGTTCTCGCACTCGATCTCGACCGTCGTGGTAAACGATGCATGGGCGCGCGCCATCTCGATCGCACGCGTCACACCACCGGCGGCGTCGATGTGGTTGTCCTTGAGCATGACAGCCGTCGACAGGTTGTAACGGTGGTTGCTGCCGCCGCCGATCTCGACCGCGGCCTTCTCGAAGACGCGCATGCCCGGCGTGGTCTTGCGCGTGTCGACAAGCACGGTCTTGGTACCCTCGAGCGCCGCCGCCATGTTGTGCGTGTAGGTGGCGATACCGCTCATACGCTGCAGATAGTTGAGCGCCACGCGCTCGCCCGAAAGCAACACGCGCGCGTCGCCGCGCACCTGGCCCACGTGGTCGCCGGCGTGCACCTCGTCGCCGTCGACGACATCAAACAGCACCGAGCTCTGCGAATCCAGCAGCTCAAAGGTGCGAGCGAACACATCCAGGCCGGCGATGATGCCGTCGGCCTTGGCGATGAGCTCCACCGTGGCGGGGCGCGCCGTGGGGCACACGCTCGCCGTGCTCACGTCCTCAAAGGTAATGTCCTCGCGCAGGGCCTGCAAAATCAGATCATCGACGACGAGCTTCATGGTAATGGGATTCATGGTCTACTCCTCCACGGCCTGCGTGCTGGCGGCACGGGCCAAATCATCGATTGCCAGGGTGTCGGCGCTCAGGGCGCGATGACGGCCATCGAGCGCGGGCTCGCCCGCCTGCTCCACGGCCAGCGACTCGCCGGTGCGCATACGCCAAGCAGCGCGACGACCCCAGACTAGGGACTCGAGCAGGCTGTTGGAAGCTAGGCGGTTCTTGCCGTGAACGCCGTTGCAAGCCGTCTCGCCCGCGGCATAGAGCTCGGGCATCGAGGTGCGGCCATCCTTGTCGACCCACACGCCGCCCATAAAGTAGTGCTGCGTGGGCGTAACGGGAATGGGCTCATCCAGGATGTCGCGACCGTCCTCAAGGCAGCGCGCGCGGATGTTGGCGAAATGCCCGGTCACCACGTCGCGCTCGACGGGGGCAAAGCTCAGCCACTCGTGCTCGGTGCCGTCCTGCTTCATCTGCTCGCGAATAGCGGCGGCGACTACGTCGCGCGGCTGCAGCTCGTCGGTAAAGCGCTCGCCGGCAGCGTTGAGCAGAATCGCGCCCTCGCCGCGGCAGCTCTCGCTGATCAGGAAGGTGCGGCCCGGCTGCGGCGAGAACAGTCCCGTGGGGTGGATCTGCACGTAGTCCAGGTGCTCCATCTTAATGCCATGCTCCTGAGCGATGTAGCAGGCATCGCCCGTGAGCTGCGGATAGTTGGTCGAGTGGTCGTATACGCCGCCGATGCCGCCCGTTGCCCACAGCGTGTGGCGGGCATGGATCTTAAACAGCTCGCCGGCATGCACGCCCTCGGCGACATTTGCCAGCTCGTCGGCGGGACGAAGCGAGTTGTCCTCGTCCACGGGAACGGCGACGACGCCGGTGCACACCGTGGCGCCGTCACGCTCGCCCGTTAGAATGTCGGTCATGGCCACGTGCTCCAAAATCTGCACGTTATCCAGCTTGCGAACGGCCTGGAGCAGCTTGGTCGTGATCTCCTTGCCCGTAATGTCGGCATGGAAGGCAATTCGCGGACGGCTGTGCGCGCCCTCGCGGGTAAAGTCGAGGCTACCGTCGGCCTTGCGCTCAAAGTCCACGCCCATGGCCAGCAGGTCGTTGATGACCGAGCGGCTCGAGCGGATCATGATGTCGACGCTCTCGCGGCGGTTCTCGTAGTGGCCGGCGTGCATGGTGTCCTCAAAGAAGGCATCGTAGTCCGAGCCCTCGGGCAGCACGCAGATGCCGCCCTGCGCGAGCATCGAATCGCACTCGTCGACCGCGCCCTTGGAAAGCATGATCACGCGCGTGCTCGTCGGCAGATTGAGGGCCGCGTACAGGCCCGCCACGCCGCAGCCGGCAATGACGACGTCGCACTCCATATCGGGGTATTGCTTGGTTTCCACAGGAATCCTCTCCCTTGTAATGTGACATAAGGGACCGTCCCTCATGCAACATTGTTCTAGCGCGCTGCGTACTCGAGCATACGGTCGAGCGTGAGCTTGGCCTGGTCTGCCGCCTCGTCCGAGACGCCGATCTGCACCTCGCCCTCGCCCGTCTCCAGGCAGCGCACGAGCTTCTCGAGCGTGATGAGATCCATGTTGACGCAGGTGGGCTGCACCGCGGGGAAATAGAACTTCTTGCCGGTGCCCTGGCAGCGGCGCTCGAGCTCGTAGAGCACGCCGCGGACCGTCACGATGATGAACTCGCTCGCGTCCGACTCCTCGGCATACTTGATGATGCCGGCGGTGGAGCCGATGTAGTCGGCCTCGGCCAGAACGTCGGCCTTGCACTCGGGGTGCGCCAGCACGAGCGCGTCGGGGTGGGCCTCCGTCGCGTCGACGATCTGCTCGACGGTGATGATGTGATGGCGCGGGCAGTAGCCGTTGTTGAGGATGACGTGCTTTTGCGGCACCTGCTCGGCTACGAAGCGGCCCAGGTTTTGGTCGGGAATGAACAGGATATGCTGCTGCGGCAGCTCGGACACAATCTTGACGGCGTTGGAGCTGGTGACGCACACGTCACTCCAGCTCTTGATCTCGACCGTCGAGTTGACGTAGCAGACCACGGCAAGGTCGTCACCGTACTCGGCGCGGGCGGCGTCGACCGTCTCGCGCTTGACCATGTGAGCCATGGGGCAGTCCGCGCCCGGCTCGGGCAGCAGCACGGTCTTAGTGGGATTGAGCAGTTTGGCGCTCTCGCCCATAAACTCCACGCCGCACAGCACGATGGTCTGCTGCGGCAGGCTTTTAGCGAGCTTAGCCAGGTAGAAGCTGTCGCCGACGTAATCGGCAACGGCTTGGACCTCGGGCGCCACGTAATAGTGCGCCAGAATCACCGCGTCGCGTTGGATTTTTAGTTGCTGAATGGCCTCGACGAGCTCTGCGGGCACCAGCGCCGCGCGCTCCGTTGCCGTCGTTGCCGATGCCAGGCCGGCCGCAATATCGCGTGCAAGCTCCGATGCATCCATGTTCGCGCTCTGTGCCATCAAGGCCCCTCTCTTTTGGCGAATCTTGGGGCTTTAGTATGACACCTAGGTTTACAGCTGACAAGACAGCTGTAAACCTAGGTGTAAAGTTGAAATAAAGATTCAATCATGCGGCAGGTCCATTTTCGAACTGGCAAGCTGAGGATAGCTAAGCTCTCGATGGCGCAGGAGGCATCTTTCGCCACCGCAACACCGCTTGGCGCGAGCTGCACGCCGTGGGGCGCAAACGGTCCGCACCCCCGCAAGCGGCGCGTGCCCGATGTGGCAAAATCGAACTACTTAAGGGGGCCGAATGCTCAAGATTATTGCCTGCGACGATGATGTCGCTTTTCTAGATAGACTGCACCGGATGATCGACCGTTGGTCGACCGAGACGGGCACGGCGGTCGATGTTGCGCTCGTCACGCGCGGCGAGGACCTGCTGGCCCGCCATGCCGCATCGCGCGCCGACATCATCTTGCTCGATATGATCATGCCGCTCGTCAACGGCATGGACACCGCACGCGAACTGCGCCAGGCCGACACCGCCGTGCGCCTGGTGTTCCTCACCTCGTCGCCCGAGTTCGCGCTGGAATCCTACGAGGTCCGCGCCTTCGACTATCTGCTCAAGCCCGTGACTTACGAACGCCTGGCGCGATTACTCGACGAGCTTTCGAGCATGCGCCCGGCGGCAACCGACGAGCTCGTGATCAAAACTTCCTTTGGCTACCACGCCCTGCGCCTGTCCGACATCGAATATGCCGAGGCGCGCAACAAGCACGTGGTCTTCCACCTGCGCGACGGACGCGATATCGAGGCACTCGAGTCGTTCCGCAGCGTCGAGGACCGCTTGGAGCAAAACGCGGTCTTCTTTAAATGCCACCGCAGCTACCAGGTCAACCTGCGCAATATCGATCACTTTGACCGCACGGACATCGTCATGCGCTCGGGCGCGTGCATCCCGCTTTCGCGCAGCTGCAAGCAGGGATTCCAAGACGCCTACTTTGCGGTGCGCTTTGGGGGTGGGAGACACTGATGGTCTCCTCGGTCGAAATGGTCCTTTGGGCAATCCACCACGCCACGACGCTGCTCTTTGGCGTCTTTGCCTCGGCGGCGCTGTGCGGTGTCGAGATCAACCGGCGTCATGCGCTTGAGCTGCTGGGGGTCGGCGTCGTGACCGGTGCCGCCTTCTCGATCGCCAATGCCGTCGGCGGCGAGCTTTTTGCCCGCCAGGTATATCCACTCGTCGTGCATCTGCCGCTCGTCATCTATTTGTGCGCGCGCTACCGCCTGAGCCCGCTGCTTGCCGTGCTCGGCATTACGAGTGCCTATCTGAGCTGCCAGTTCAGCAATTGGATGGGCATCGCCGCATTTGCCGCAACCGATTCTCAGATCGCGTACTATCTGGCGCGCATCGCGACCACACTCGCCGTCTTTGCCGTCCTGTTGCATTGGGCCGGCGACATCGGTCCACGCTTGGCGATTAAAAGCACCACCGAGCTGGGCATCCTTTTAATCCTGCCGCTCGTCTATTACGTCTTTGACTATGCCACCAACGTCTACACCACGCTGTTCCACTCGGGCTCGGTGGTAACGGTTGAGTTTTTGGCATTTGCGCTCTGTGCCTTCTATCTTATGTTTCTTGCCGTTTACCTGCGCGAATACGAAGAAAAGGAAACCGCCGAGCGAGAGCGCTGGATGCTCGAAACCCGCGACAGCGCCGCCATCAAAGAGCTCGAGGCTTGGCGTCAATCTGGGCGCGAGCTGTCGATTCTTCGCCACGATATGCGCCACTTCCTACGCGGCCTGGCCGCTTTAATTGAGGAGGGCCACACCGACGAGGCGCTCAAACGCATCGATGAACTCTGCGAAGCCGGCGATCGCACCGCCGTACGCCGCTTCTGCGCCAACGAGACCGTAAACATCGCGCTTTCGTCATTTAACTCGGATATCAATAGAAACGGCATTACCGCCAACCTGCGCGCCGCCGTACCCGAAACCATCCACGTAGGTGACGCCGACCTGTTTAGCGTGCTCTCAAATGCCTTGGAAAACGCTATCACCGCTGCAAGCGCCACACCCCAAGGAAAGCGATTCGTCGACTTTGACCTGCGATTAGAGGACGGCCAGCTGCTGCTGTTAGTTTCCAACACGTTTGACCGCGCGCCGCGCATGGTCGACGGCACGCCCGTAGCCGGGCACACCGGACACGGCTTTGGAACCAAGAGCATTAAGCTTGCCGTCGAACGCATGAATGGTAACTGCCAGTTCCGCATTAACGGCGATCGGTTTGAGCTGCGCGCTGTGATGTAGGGGCTGCCGCCAGCCTCGCTACAGCGGAGCGGCTGCCGGGGTCAGCTGCTTGATGTATGCCCACATGCGCTGCTTGGCGGCTTTGTCAGTGAGCGCCGCCTCAAAGCCGTCGAGCGCGAGCACGCGGCGGCCCTGCACATGGGCGACCAGGCCGGGCTTGAGCATGGCGGTGTCGAAGTCATCGATCGCCACGAGCATATCGGCGTAGGTCTCGCGCATGGCATCGGCCGCGTTGTTGTCGAGCAGTAGCACCGCCTCGGGGTCCAAGGCCTCGAGCGCCTCGCGGAACAGCTCGCACGGCAGAGTCTCGCCCACCGCGACCGCTCCGTCACCCACGCCGGCGACGCTTGCCAGCACGCAAAAATCCTCGGGCGCGTAGCCGATGGCCCCAAGCGCCTTGCGCAACGCCGCGCCATCCGGGCCGGCGGCAAGCTCGCCACCCGAACGCTCGGCCTCGTCCAAATCGCCTTTGACCAGCACGATCGGCGAGCACGCGTTGCCCGCGATACGCACGCCACGGACCGCAAGCGATGTGAGCTCCTGCTCGGCCGCCTGGGCGATGGCTTCTTTTTTCTGGCTTTGTGACGTGGACATGCGCTCTCCAATCGTTTGCGTGCCCACCATTATATAAAAGAGCTGCCCGCGAGTGGTTGCTTTGCGGGCGGCTGGGTATAAGCACGGTCGTACTGAGTTTTACGCGGCTGAGCCGCGTCACATTATGGAGGTCACCATGGCTGACATTAAGCAGATTACCCCCGAGAACTTCGATTCCGTCGTTAACGACAGCCTGCCCGTGCTGGTCGATTTTTGGGCACCGTGGTGCGGTCCCTGCCGCTCCCTCTCGCCCATCGTTGACGAGGTTGCCGATGAGCTGGCGGGCAAGCTTGCCGTTGCCAAATGCAACGTCGACGACAACCAGGACCTGGCCATGAAGTATGGCGTCATGAGCATCCCCACGCTGATTGTGTTTAAGAACGGCGAGGAGATTGACCGCTCGGTTGGCGCTCTGCCCAAGACGAGGCTGCAGGCGCTGCTGGAGAAGCATCTGTAATACGCTTGTTACTTACCCGCCGTCCATGAGCGCTTTTGCACCGCTCGCCGGACTTCTGGATGCACCGAGTGCAACCACGGATAGTATGGTAGTCACAAACAGCCCCCAGTGAACGGGTGCGGGTCGCACAGACTCGTACCCGTTTTCTTATGCAGCTGCGCGCAGAGCGGGCGTAGTAAAATCTGAACCACTGAACTGCCCCATACAAAAGGAGATTTTCCATGCATGATGTTGGAATGAACATGAGCCAGCTTGCCATGAGCGTCAAACAGGTCGACGACACCATCGAGCTCGCTCATGAGTGGAGCCATCAGCTGCTGCATGCGACCGAGAATTTTGACATGGAGCGCATCGGCGCCAAGCTCGAGGCCGCCATGGCCGCGCTGCACGAGGCGCATGACGCGCTCGAGGGCTACGAGGAAGCCATCGAGGCCGACCACAACTCCGTCGGCTCCGTGAAGCTGGTGTAACGTGGCCGAACACGAGCATGGCAGCGGGTACGAGCACGAGCATCCGCACGGGGCGGATGGTGACGCGGGCTGCCACTGTAGTGGCTCCGGCTCCGAGCTGGTCCGCTTTTCGGTTACCGCACCCGACGACCTGCTGCGCCGTTTTGACGAGCAGATCGCGCGCCGCGGCGACGTGGCCAACCGCTCCGAGGCCGTGCGCGACCTGATTCGCGCCTCGATCGCCAAGGAGCAGATGCGCACGCCCGATGAGCATGTTATCGGGTCGCTCACCATGATTTACGACCACCATACCGGCGACCTGACGCGCCGTCTGGACGAAGTGCAGCACGACTACACCGACGAGATCGTATCGACCATGCATGTGCATCTGGATCACCACAACTGCTTGGAGATTCTGGCGCTCAAGGGTCGCGGCGAGCGCGTCTACGAACTGGCCGACCGCCTGCTGGGCCTGCGCGGCGTTAAGCACGGCGAGCTCACCTGCGCCGCCACCAAGCAAAGCCTGGGGCTATAGCGGGATTTCCCGCAGCGCACCTGCCAAAAAGGGACAGGTTTGTTTTGGCAGGTTTAGAAGTTTTACCTACCAAAATAGACCTGTCCCTTTTTGGTCGGTTTTGATGAGGGGTGTCGCATGCGGCATGTGCATATTCATGTGACGGGCATTGTGCAGGGCGTTGGCATGCGACCGTTTGTGTATCGCGAGGCCATGGCGCATGGCATTTGCGGCTGGGTGCTCAATGCAGGCGACGGCGTGCACATCGAGGCGCACGCTCCGGCCGATGCGCTCGATACTTTTGTTGCCGCGCTTTCTGAGCATGCGCCTGCGGCAGCCCGCGTTGAGCGAGTCGATATTGCGGATTTGGAGCCTGGCGGCTGGAGCGCTGCCGATGAGCAGGGCTTTCACATTGTGGCGTCGCAGGACCAGACCGCGCACACGACGCTCGTCTCGCCCGATATCGCCACCTGCGACGATTGTCTGCGCGAGTTGTTCGATCCCGCCGACCGACGCTATCACTACCCCTTTATCAACTGCACCAACTGCGGCCCACGCTTTACCATCATCCGGTCGCTGCCTTATGACCGAGCGGCCACGTCGATGGATTGCTTTCCCATGTGTCCCAAGTGCGCCGCGGAGTATGCCGACCCACTCGACCGGCGTTTTCACGCGCAGCCCGATGCCTGCTTTGATTGCGGGCCGCATATTACGTGGCGCGAGGCTGTGAACGGCGATGCGTGCGGGAATTCGTCCGCGACACCGGCCGTCGGCACCACACGCGAGGCCAGCGACGCTATCATCGAGCGCTGCGTTGAGCTGCTGGCCAGCGGTGGCATCGTCGCCATCAAGGGCCTGGGCGGATTCCATCTAGCCTGTGACGCTGCCAACGAGCAGGCGGTGGCCGAGTTGCGCCGTCGCAAACGCCGCAGCAATAAGCCGCTTGCCGTCATGGTGCGCAGTCTTGCCGATGCCGGGCGCCTGTGTCATATCGACGATGCTGAACGCGAGCTTCTCGCCGGCAGTATCCGCCCCATTGTGCTGCTGCGCCGGCGCACTGTTGGCGAGGGCAACGGCGGTTCCCCCGACATCCTCGCCCTCGCGCCATCTGTCGCGCACGACTTGCCCGAGCTCGGCGTCATGCTCCCCTATACGCCGCTTCAGCATCTGTTGCTTGCCGCGGCAGAAGCCCGCGGTATGTACGCGCTCGTCATGACCAGCGGAAACCTGAGCGAAGAGCCCATCGAGACCGATGACGATCTTGCCTGGGAGCGCCTCGTTGCCGCCGGCATTGCCGACGCGTTGCTCGGTAACGACCGCGCGATCCTCTCGCGCTACGACGACTCTGTAGTGCGCGTGGTCGACGGCGCCGTTATGCCCGTGCGCCGTGCCCGCGGATATGCACCCCAGCCGCTGCCGTTGCCGGCGCTCGACGGCGCTCCGTCCTGCATGCTCGCCTGCGGGCCACAACAAAAGGCCACGATTGCGCTCACGCGTGAAGGGGCGAACGGCGAGGCAACCTGTTTTGTGTCGCAGCATATCGGCGATGTTGAAAACGGCGGGGCCTTCGATGCCTGGAACGCCGCGCGCACGCGCTTGGAAGATCTCTTTGACTTGGCGCCCACTGCCTTGGCCTGCGATTTACACCCCAGCTATCTATCGGGCCAGTGGGCGCGCGAGCAGGCGCGAAAATGCAATCTGCCGCTCGTCGAGGTGCAGCACCATCATGCGCATATCGCGAGCGTAATGGCCGAGGCCATCGCCGCGGGCCAGCTTACAACCGACGCGCGCGTCCTTGGCATCGCCTTTGACGGCACCGGCGCCGGCACCGATGGGACCATTTGGGGCGGCGAGTTTCTTGTCGCCGGCCTTGGCGGCTTTGAGCGCGCCGCGCATTTGCGCACCTGGGCGCTCCCCGGCGGGGCGGCCTCCGTGCGCGACGCCCGCCGCAACGCCTTCGCCCTGCTCAGTGAGCTCGGCCTGCTCGAGCACCCAGGTGCCGCTCGGCTTTTGGACAGCCTCGACGAGCAAACGCGCAGCGTGACAGCCACCATGATCGAGCGCGGCATCAACAGCCCGCGTACCAGCAGTATGGGACGTCTCTTTGATGGCGCGGCAGCAATTCTGGGCATCTGCGACAAGGCAACCTACGAGGGCGAACCCGCCATCGAGCTTGAGGCCGCCGCCTGGCGCGCGCTCAGCAGTGAAAGTGCCTGCCCCACCGGAAATATAGCGGGCTTTTCCGTAACCGAATCATCCCGTCCGGACGCCTGCCATGTTCTAAACTCCAGATCGCTTATTGAGGCGCTTTTGGAGGGAATCAGGGCCGGCGTACCCGCCGGCAGGCTCGCGCTCGACTTCCATATCGCCATCGCGCGCTCTTCGGCACGAATCGCACGCGAAATCTGTGCGCGCGAAGGCGTCGATACCGTCGCGCTCTCGGGCGGCGTGTTCATGAACCGACTTTTGCTCCAGCTCCTCACCCGCGAGCTCAAAAGCGCGGGCCTTGCTATCTTGGTCCCCCACACCGTACCCGTCAACGACGGCTGCATCGCCTACGGTCAGACGGCGGTCGCGCGCGCTCGTCTTGCGCAGATTGCGTCGCAGTAGCTCGCCCTCGCACGCCGCCGCGCCCAGTCGTCTCACAGGCGTAACGCGTTTGCCCGCGAACCCCGCGAGCGCTACCATCAACTGATGGATTATTGAGCGCCTATCCAGCGCAAAGCGTCTAAAAGGGGAACATTATGTGCCTTGCCGTTCCCGGTAAAGTAGTCAAACGCAACGATGGCCTCAAGGCCACCGTCAACATGATGGGCATCGAGCGCCCTGTTTCGCTGAGACTCGTGCCGACGGCGCAGGTAGGAGACTATGTTCTCGTGCACGCCGGCTTTGGCATCCAGATTGTCGACGAGCAGGAAGCGCAAGAGACGCTCGAGCTTGTTAATGCCATGTCCGAGCTGGTCGAAGAAGACCAGCTTGCCACCAACCCGGCCGAGGCATACTAGTGGCGGCCGAGCAGCCGGCGCGCTCCGGTATCGATTTCTCGGCATTCCGCGATCCCAAGCTGGCTCGCGAGCTCATCGAGCGCATTCATGAGCTTGTCGGCGACCGCGCCATCAACCTTATGGAAGTCTGCGGCACGCATACTGTGAGCATCGGGCGCTATGGCTTTCGCTCCATTATGCCGGCGGGGCTCAAGCTGCTGAGCGGCCCGGGTTGCCCCGTCTGCGTTACCGCCAACCGCGATATCGACCATGCGATCGCGCTCGCCAACATAGACGGCGCCATCATCACCACCTTTGGCGACATGATGCGCGTGCCCGGATCATCCACCTCGCTCGCTGCGCAAAAGGCGGCGGGGCACGATATTCGCATCGTCTACTCCCCGCTCGATGCACTCGATATCGCCGAGCAAAACCCTGATCGCCCGGTCATTTTTATGGGCGTGGGCTTTGAGACTACGACGCCCACCATCGCCGCCGCCATCTTGGAGGCCGAGGCGCGCGGGCTTTTGAACTTCTCGGTCTATTGCGCCCACAAGACCACGCCGCCGGCGTTGCGTGCCATCGCCAACGACCCCGAGACCGCCATCGACGGCTTTATCCTGCCGGGCCACGTCGCCACCATCACGGGCTTGGCGCCCTTTAGCTTTTTGGTCGACGAGTTCGATACCCCGGGCGTGGTCACGGGATTTGAGCCGGTCGATATCCTGCAGGGCATCTGCATGCTGGTCCAGATGGTTGTCGAGGGCAGGCCCGCGATTGGCAACGCCTACCGCCGTGGCGTCAACGCAGACGGCAACCCCGTGGCGCGCCAGCTGGTCGAGCAGGTGTTTGAGCCATGCGGCACCACGTGGCGCGGGCTGGGGCCGATTGCGGCTTCGGGACTCGCCATTCGTCCCGAGTTTTCGCACTTTGATGCCAGCATGCGCTTTGACGTGCCCATCGAGCCGACGGTTGAGCCGCGCGGATGCCGCTGCGGCGACGTGCTGCGCGGAGCCATTACGCCAAGCGACTGCCCCCTGTTCGGCCACGCTTGTACGCCCGAGCATCCCGTCGGCCCCTGCATGGTGAGCTCCGAGGGCAGCTGCGCAGCATATTTCCGCTACCGAGGCTAATGGGTTCCGCCGTTCTAACGAACGGCGGACCGGTCGACGCTGCGCCTCACCCATATAATTCCACCCACGATTGGAGTTTTCGATATGTCCCATAGCGTTACCGATAGCACCGTCCTGCTGGGTCACGGCTCCGGCGGCCAGATGATGAAACGCATCATCGACGAAGTCTTTTTAGATGCCTTTGGGTCGCCCGAGCTGCTCGAGGGCAACGACGCCGGCGTCGCTACGCTGCCCGCGGGCGGGCGCATCGCCATGTCGACCGACAGCTTTGTAGTCTCGCCGCAGTTCTTCCCCGGTGGCAACATCGGCCGCCTCGCTGTATGCGGAACCGTCAACGACGTCGCGACCTCGGGCGCCAACGTGCGCTACCTATCGTGCGGCTTTATCCTCGAAGAGGGCTATCCCATGGATAGGCTCCGCCAGATTGTGCAGACGATGGCCGAGACGGCGCGCGAAGCGGGCGTGTCCATAATCACGGGCGACACCAAGGTGGTCGAGCGCGGCGGGGCCGACGGCGTCTACATCAATACCGCCGGCGTGGGCGAGGTGCCTGCGGGCGTGGCGCTCAGCGGCGCAAACTGCCAGCCCGGCGATGTCATCCTGGTATCGGGTACGCTGGGCGACCACGGCATCGCCATCATGAGCCAACGCGAGGGTCTGGCGTTTTCGAGCACCATCGAAAGCGATGCCGCGCCGCTCAACCACCTGATTGCCGATGTGCTTGCCGCAGCACCCGACACACGCTGCTTCCGCGACCCCACGCGCGGTGGCTTGGCGTCCACACTCAACGAGTTTGCCCAGGCCAGCGGCGTTGCCATGGAGATCGACGAGGAAGCTGTGCCCGTGCGCCCCGACGTGCAGGCAGCCTGCGAGATGCTCGGCTACGATGTGTTGCAGGTGGCAAACGAGGGCAAGATGGTCGCCGTCGTGCCGGCCGAGCAGGCCGATGCCGCGCTGGCCGCCATGCGCGCCGCCCGCTACGGCGAGAATGCCGCCGTCATCGGTCGCGTGCTGCCACTTGCCAAGGGCGCCCGTCCCGCCGTGCGCGTACGCACCGGCTGGGGCTCGACCCGCATCCTCGACATGCTCGTGGGAGAGCAGCTGCCGAGGATTTGCTAACGACAAAGGCTCAGGGCTATTAAAGATATTCAGATTCCAAACATGCCCGGCACGCATGCCCAGTATTATGAGGTGCGTTTTACAACTCAAGCGGCAGGAGCACCCATGGCAGCAGCTTTTTCCCATGTGATCTTTGATCTGGACGGCACCATCCTCAACACGCTCGAGGACCTGGCGGCCGCCGGCAACCATACCTGCGAGATGCACGGCTGGCCCACGTTCGCCGTAGACGAGTACCGCTACAAGGTGGGAAACGGCATGCTCAAGCTGGTCGAACGCTTTATGCCTGCCGAGTATGCGGGCGACAGCCGTATGTTTGAGCAAACGCTTGCCGAGTTTAGGGCTTACTACGGCGAGCACAAGGAGGACCACACCGCCCCCTATGCCGGTACGATCGAGATGCTCGACCGCCTGCGCGCCGCGGGCGTGCAGCTTGCCGTGCTCACTAACAAGGACCACGTCTCGGCGGCTCCGCTTATCGAGAAGTATTTTGGTTCCGAGCGCTTTGCGCTGGTGCAGGGCCGCGTCGATGCGTTTCCGCCCAAGCCCGAAGCGCCCGTCACACTGCATGTGATGGAAGAGCTAGGCGCCGATCCGTCGACCACGCTCTATGTGGGCGATTCCAATGTCGATATCCTGACCGGTCACAACGCCGGCCTTAAGAGTGCGGGCGTCAGCTGGGGCTTCCGCGGCCGCGCAGAGCTGGAAGCCGCCGGCGCCGACTACGTGGTGGACACCCAGGACGAGCTCGCAGCGCTGATCCTGAGCGAGTAACGAGCGACACTGCTTAACGCAGCTGCGACAATTCTTCCGCGCAGAAAGCGCATCCCGTTTTGGAGCTCCGGAATGGGATGCGCTTTCCGTTTGAGGCGCATCAGGGAAACCGCATCCCGTTTCAGAGCAATATTCCGGGTCGCACTTTCCGCAATCCACCCCATCCGGAAAATGCGACCCACTATTCGGCCAAAAACCGGGTCGCGGTTTCCCAAGCACTCGATGCAACGCTAGCACAAGGAATGTCCCCAACTGCCGGCAGAAAAGGAACGTCCCCAAGTGCCGCCCCAATGACCACCATGGCAACGCCGCAGGTAGAGAACGGACAGCGAAAACGCCCCTAAGCGAGCAAGGTGACGTGAAATGAAAGGGCGCTGACCTTCTGGTCGCGCCCTTGAAATTGAACGTCAGATTGCCGCTTAGGGGCGTTTGCAGCGTCGAGCAGTTACGGCGTTTGGTAAAACGCCGTAACGAACTACCGCGTAACCCCCTAGTTCAGCATTGCATCCATCATCTCGGAGTTGACGGAGTCGTCGGCAGACCACTCGCCATCGTCGTTGCAGGTGTACTTGAAGATAACCGTGGTCTTCCTGGGCTCGGTGGCCTTGGTCACATCGACCATAACCTGACCGGCCATCTTGTACAGCTCGTCATCGGAAGGAACCGTGTCAAGCGCAGCGACCTTCTCCTGATACTGGGTGGAGAAGTCCTCGACGATCTTGTTCATAGATTTGCATGTAATAGAGACCTCGGCGGTCGCGACACCCTTGTCCTCGTCGACCGTCACGTCGCCGATCTTGTAGTCAAAGCCCTCAAGATAGGTCTTGGCGTACTCCTTGGGATCGATACCCAGCTGCTCGAACTCGTCGCCCGAAGCCTCCTCCAGACCAGAGAGGAAGTCGTCGCCACCGTTCTTGACCTCGTCAAACTGCGTCGTAAGATCCTCGGTGATGAGCTCCTCAACCGAAGGACCTCCACAGCCGGAAAGCACGACCACGCATGCAACCAAGACGGCCATGAGGGGCGCAAGCAGCAGCTTCTTTTTCATGTTGTTCCTCCCAATGAGCGGCACCGCGCTTCCCGGACGCGGCACACGTTGTAATAAGTAAGCCCATACTATCCACTTATGAACACCCTCGGCAACGCGAAGGCGTGGTCGGTTCGTTTTAGCGTCCGAACGGTTTGCAAGCCCGCCCAACGTACAATAAAACGCTTCCCCGCGATGCAATAAAAAAGGTGGCCGGAAAACCCGACCACCCTTGCACATCCTTTGGATGCCGCAGTTTACTTGCGAACGACCTTAACGATGGCGTCACCAGCAGCAACGGCAGACTCAGCCTCGACGGCGAGCTCGACGTCGGCGAACTCGGCGGTATTGGACACGGCCACGACGACGCAGTCCTTGTAGCCGGCAGCGGCGATCTTGGCGCGGTCGATCTTGAGCATGGGCTGGCCAGCCTTAACGACATCGTCAGCCTTGACGAAGCCCTCGAAGCCGTCGCCGTTCATGTTGACGGTATCGACGCCAACGTGCACCAAAACCTCGATGCCGCTATCAGACTGCAGGCCCACGGCGTGACCCATGGTGACGGTCACCTTGCCGTCGCAGGGAGCGTAGACCAGATCGTCCTCGGGCCACACGGCACAGCCCTTGCCCAGCACCTCGCCGCTAAAGACGGGATCGGGCACGTCGGCCATCTTGATGACCTTGCCCTTGACGGGCGAGCACAGCACGTCGGCGCCGGCAGAAGTAGAGATGGAGGCAGGAGCAGCGGCAGCCGCGGGCTCAGCCTTCTTCTTGAACATGTCAAACAGACCCATACGTTTTCTCCTCTTGATTAAGCGCAACGTTATGCGCATGCCTATGGTGATTATAGTGCCAAATGGCCAAATTGCTAAGGTGGGGACTCGAATCGCGAGCCCTTCCCGGTAGTGCTCGTGGGACGAGCATCTCCTTTGCATCGCTGGTCGATAAGCCGAGTATCGCCTGCGCACGGGACGGGCAGAAGCGGGTGCACCAAACCCGATACTTCTTTTCGCTCTCGAGTCCTGCCGCCGCCTTGTCCCTAACACTTCCTGACACCGACCGAAACGTGCCAGAATAAGCCTGTCCCCTTTTAGCCGGTTTAGCGAATGCGGGAGTTCGCATGGATATCAAACGCAAGATTACCGAGGCGCAGGGCCTCACCCCCACCGAGCAACAACTCGGCATTGCAGCCCTTGCCATCGGCGAGGACATCCGCGGGCTTTCTATTAAGGAATTTGCCGCGCGCACCAACGTTTCTGTTGCGAGCGTGCACCGTTTTTGCAAAAAGCTCGGCCTCGAGGGATTCAAAGATCTCAAGGTCGAGCTCATCCGCCTGGCGACCGAGGCAGGAAACCGCCGCGACGTGGACATCAACTTTCCCTTCGACGCTACGTCCACCCCTGCGCAGGTCGTGGAGCGCATGGAGGGGCTCTACCAGACCACGCTGGCCGAAACGCAGGAGCTGCTCGACCCCACGCAACTTGACCATGCCGCCAAGCTCATCGCGAACGCCCGACAGGTCGACATCTACACGGGCTCGCACAACCTCTATCCAGCGGGAATGTTCCGCGACCGCCTGCTCTCGGCCGGCAAGAGCGCCACATGCTACGGCAACATCGAGGCACAGGTGCGCACGGCGCTTACCTCGGATTCAGACCGCGCGGCGATCGTTATCTCCTACAGCGGCCTTGCGCCCAACCTCAAGGAAATCTTGCCGATCCTCAGCAGCCGGAACGTCCCAGTCATCGTCATCGGCACGCCCTACTGCGCGCGCATTCACCCCGGCTTTGCCGCCTACCTTACGGTGAGCGATCACGAGAGCATGACGCATCGTATCACGCAGTTCGCAAGCCACATCGCCGTGCAATACGTACTCGATTCGCTCTACAGCAGCTACTTCGCCAAAGACTACGCCCACTGCTCCGAATTCCTGGAGCGCTCGTTCCCCCACACCCGCCTCCCGGGACTCAAGTAGTCATTTAAGAACATCCCCAATGACTAACGGCCGACCTAATAACAACTTCTCGTCATTAGGTCGGCCGTTTCAACTCTAATAACTATTTATTCCGGAAACTCGTTATTAGAATCTGACACAGGAGGCCAGGCTCACGTGTGGCACCATGGCGAAAAGCAGCTTGCCCCTGCGCTAACCGAATGAGCGTGGATTTTCGGACGTCTATCTAACGAGCGCGGATAATCTCCCACTTTGAGCCCGCACACAGGCCAAAAACGGGAGATTATCCACGCTCATTCCTGAGTAGTCATTTATGAACGTCCCCAATGACTAGTCCGGCAACGCCGATGTTTCGGCAACGACAGCGAGCGAGCCGCATTCGGAGCAAGACGACGCCGCAGGTAGAGAACGGACAGCGAGCGGGTCGCATTTGAGACAAGGTGACGTGAAATCAGAACCACCCTTAAAAAGGGTGGTTTGCTCTTAGGGTATAACCCACGGGCC
>NZ_JAHONA010000087.1 GCF_019131995.1 Collinsella aerofaciens
TCGAGTCGGTCGGGTTCCACATGCCCGACTGGGAGGAAGAGCTGGGGGAGTACCTTAAGACGCTCTAGCAGATTAGCGGCTCGTCGGGAAACCTGGCGAGCCGCTATTTAATTAATCTTTAGCATTTCGCATCTCGACTTAGGGCCTTCTTGCCGTCATGTTAATCCAAATCCAGCAGTTTCCGCTGCAGTCAGCATGCTCGATTCGATTTTTGGCCAATCCAAGGTCTATGAGTCTTTTTGCCAATGGTATGTCCCCTGCGGCCCAACAAAGGTCTGGCCATTTGGAAACGCAATTGCACGCAGCGGATCGCGTCGAAAATGTTGGTGTAAGGGTGACACCCTAGCGCCCGTTTAACGAAG
>NZ_JAHONA010000013.1 GCF_019131995.1 Collinsella aerofaciens
GGAGGCAGGTAAGATTGAAGGGCCTGACCCCGGAGGAGTACCGGAATCAGGCCCTCGCGGCCTAGTCGCTATTTAGGGCGTCCAAGATTTGGGGCGCAGTTCACAAGCAAAAGGGCGACCCCTGTACGGAGTCGCCCTTGTTGAGCTGCTTATGTGTAGCTATTACTCGGCGTCGTGGTGACGGCGGGGCTTGCGGCCTCCGTTGTCGCCGGGACGGCGCGGACGGTCGCTGCGCTCGGAGCGCTCGCGACGCGGACGCTCACGGCGCTGGAAGTGCTCGCCGTCGCCCTCGGAGGCACCCTCGGCGCGAGCCGGGGCCTCGGGCTTGTCGAGACGATCGAGCGAGATCTTGCCGCGATCGTCGACCTCGATCACGACGACCTTGACCTCGTCGCCAACGTTGAGGACGTCCTCGACCTTCTCCACACGACCCTTGGCGACGCGGGAGATATGCAGCAGGCCGTCCTTACCGGGCAGCAGGTTCACGAAGGCGCCGAACGGCTGGATGGAGACCACGCGACCGGTGTACTCCTCGCCCGGCTCGGGAACCTTGATGATGAGCTTGATGCGCTCGACGGCCTGATCGACGGACTCGCCGGTGCCGCCGACAAAGACGGTGCCGTCCTCCTGGATGTCGACCGAAGCGCCGGTCTCGTCCTGGATGCCGCGGATGACCTTGCCGCCAGAGCCGATGACGTCGCGGATCTTGTCGGTCGGAACCTGGATGGAGACGATGCGCGGGGCGGTGCTGCGCGTGGTGTGGCGCGGCTCAGGGATCACATCGAGCATCTTCTGCAGGATGAAGGCGCGGCCCTCCTTGGCCTGCTGCAGGGCGCGGGCCAGGATGTCGAAGGTGAGGCCGGTGGCCTTGTTGTCCATCTGCAGGGCGGTGATGCCCTCGGTGGTGCCGGTGACCTTAAAGTCCATGTCGCCCAGGAAGTCCTCGAGACCCTGAATGTCGGACAGGACCACGGTCTTGCCCTCCTCCTGGATCAGGCCCATGGCGATGCCGGAGACCGGGCGCTTAATGGGCACGCCGCCGTCCATAAGGGCGAGCGTGGAGCCGCAGGTCGAAGCCATCGAAGAGGAGCCGTTGGACTCCATGACCTCGGAGACCACGCGGATGGCGTAGGGGAACTCGTTCTCGTCGGGGAGCACCGGGAGCAGAGCGCGCTCGGCCAGGTTGCCGTGACCAATCTCGCGGCGCTTGGGACTGCCCATGCGGCCGGTCTCGCCGGTGCAGAACGGCGGGAAGTTGTAGTGGTGCATATAGCGCTTGCCCTCGGTGGGCTCGATGGTATCCAGACGCTGGCCCTCGTTGAGCATGCCAAGCGAAAGCACGGAGAGCACCTGGGTCTGACCACGCTGGAACAGGCCGGAGCCGTGAACGAGCGGCAGGTAGTTGTCCTTCACCATGATGGGACGGATCTCGTCGGCGGCACGACCGTCGACGCGCTCGCCGGTCTCGACGACCATGGTGCGCATGGCCTTCTTCTCGAGCTTCTTGAGCGCCACGGGGATCTCGCGCTCCCATGCGGCCTGCTCCTCGTCGGAGAACTCGGCGCGGATGGACTCCTTCAGAGCCTCGACCTTGCCGATGCGGGAAAGCTTGTCGGCGTCGCGCAGGGCAGCGGCCATCTCGTCGTAGTGGGCGAAGATGCGCTCCTGGACCTCCTCGACGGGCTGGTCGAGCGGGTACTCCTTCTTGACGATAGCGCCGTTGACCTGCTCCCACTCGGCGACAAACTCGTCTTGGGCCTGGCAGAAGGCAGCGAGGGCCTCCTGACCAAACTTCATAGCGGCGAGCATGTCGTCCTCGGAGATCTCCTCGGCGCCGGCCTCGACCATCGAGATGAAGTCGGCAGAGCCGCCCAGCTCCAGGTCCAGGTCGGAGCTCTCGCGCTCCTCATAGGTGGGGTTGACGATAAACTCGCCGGTCTCCACGTTGCGGCCGATGCGCACGCAGGCAAGCGGGCCCTCGAAGGGCACGCCGCCGAGCGTCATAGCCAAAGAGGCACCCATGACATTGATGACGTCGAAGGGGTTGACCTGGTCGGCGACGAGCGAGGTGGCGACGATATGCACCTCGTTGCGGAAGCCGTCCGGGAAGCTCGGGCGGATCGGGCGGTCGATCATACGAGCCGTGAGCGTGGCCTTCTCGCTGGGACGGCCCTCACGCTTGAGGTAACCACCCGGGATACGGCCGGCAGCGTACATCTTCTCGTTGAAGTCGACAGTCAGCGGGAAGAAATCGTAATTCTTGCGCTCCTTGGAGACGACCACGGTATCGAGCATCGTGGTGTCACCCTGCTTGACCAGACAAGCGCCGGTGGCCTGCTTGGCAAGCTCGCCGGACTCAAAGGTGTAGGTCTTGCCGTACAGCTCAAAGGTCTTGGATACGAGTGTCATTGTTCTCCTTTACCCCACAGGCCCCTTGCCTGCGGGCTTCTCATGTGACGCGGGCCCCCTGCCCCCGCCACGCTGTAGAGCGTGATTGTTCACGCCCTTACACAAAAAGAGCGCCCCGCTGCGCAGGACGCTCTTAGCATGTACAAATCCTTACTGGATGTTGTCGCGGATGCCCAGAGCCTTGATGAGCTCACGGTACTCGACGATGTCGTTCTTCTTGATGTAGGAGAGAAGACGACGACGACGGCCAACGAGCATGAGCAGGCCACGACGGGTGTGGAAGTCCTTCTGGTGGGACTTCATGTGCTCGGTCAGCTCCTTGATGCGCTCGGACAGGATGGCGACCTGAACCTTGGGGTTACCGGTATCGACCGGGGAGTTACCGAACTGGGCGGTCAGCTCCGCCTTGCGCTCTTTGGAAACAGTCATTGTTTCACCTTTCGTTTCGCGTCGCCCGCGGGCGACTCTATTCGCCTCGGACTGGGAAGCCGCCGGTGGAGCGGGCATCCAAGGTCGAGGTACCAACAAGTCGGTATGTTACCACAAGCGGCGTGCGCCTGCGCATCATCACCGACCCAACATGAATTCCATCGCACGGAGCCGCTGGTCGGTGTGCGTGGCGGCCCAAACATGCGAAAGCCCCAGCAAAAAAGCAGCCGTATGCGGATCGATCCGCTCGTCCATAAGGGCATCGAACGTCATGGACATCAGAGCGCGCAGCCATGCGACCTCGCCGACTGATACCAACTCGGCGCCAGGCACGCTCGAGGCGCACGACCCGCACAGAAGCCCGCCCGCCTGGGGCGAAAAATACGACAACATGGGATCGCCGCACGAGACGCATGCCGAGAAATCGGGTCGATAGCCAACGTGCGACAGCAGCTTAAAGACAAAAGCCGCCACGAGCAGGTCCATATGTGCCGAGTCGAGCCCGCTGCCGATAAGCGTGAGCGCCCGCTGCGTGATGGCAAAGGTAAATGGATCCTCGGCATCCTCGAACGAGCACACATGCGCAACCTCGGCAATCGCGCTGGCGGCACAGGTCGTCTCGTAGTCAGGAGAGGCACCGAGCGGCGCCTCCATAAGCTCCGCCTGAGAAACCACGTCGAGCGAGCGACCATGCGCCAACAGCATATCAACGGTGCAGAAGAGCTCGCAGCGGGCCGCAAGGCGACCGCCGGGCTTACGTGCGCCCTTAGCCACGGCACGCACCTGCCGTCCCCGTTCGTCGAGCATCGTCAAGATCAGGTCGGTTTCCTTGAGCTTCGTCTTGTCGAGGACGAGCACCTTTGTGCGATATGTGCGAGAGCCTGCCATGAACGCCGAGGCTTAATCTTCGGCATTATAGCCAAAGCGGCGGATTTGCGCCTCGTCATCGCGCCAGCCGGCCTTGACCTTTACGTCGAGCTCCAAAAAGACCTGAGTGCCAAAGATGCGCTCAAGGTCACGACGGGCATCGATGCCGATATGCTTGATCATCTCGCCGCCCTTGCCGATGATGATGCCCTTCTGCCCCTCGCGCTCGACGTAAATCGTGGCGTGCACGCGCAGGACCTTCTTAGTCTGCTCGAGCGCGTCACAGATGACGCCCACGGAGTGAGGGATCTCGTCGCGGGTGCGACGCAGGACCTTCTCGCGCACAAACTCAGCCACGAGGGTCTCGTCGGACGCGTCGGTGCCCATGTCCTCGGGGAACCAACGCGGGCCCTCGGGCAAGAAGCGAGCGACGGTCTCGATAAACGCATCGACGTTGAAGTTCTTGACTGACGACGTCACGATCTCATCGTCGTATTCCATAAGCTCGTGAGCGGCCTTGAGCTGCTCCATAACCTGGGCGGGATCGGCCTCATCGGCCTTGGTAAGCACCAGGACCTTTTTGGAACGAGCGTTCTTGACGCGCTCGGCAACCCAGGCGTCTCCCCTGCCGATGGGTTTGGTGGCGTCGATCAGAAACGCGACGACATCGACATCGTTCAGTTCGAACAACGCGCTCTTGTTGAGCTCGGAACCTAAGCCATCCTTGGGCTTATGAATACCCGGGGTATCGACAAAAACCAGCTGATAACCGGGGCGGTTGACGACGGCGCGCATACGGCGGCGGGTCGTCTGGGCCACCGGAGAGGTGATGGCGACCTTCTTGCCGTAACAGGCGTTGAGCAGCGTGGACTTGCCGGCGTTGGGGCGACCGACCAGGGCCACAAAGCCGCTGCGGAAACCGGGTTCCACGTCGCCAAAGCCCGCGAGGCCCTCATCCTCGTCGCACAGAGCATCGAGTTCCTCGTCGCTCATGCCCTCAAACGGATCGAACTCCTCGACCTCGTCAAACGAATCGGCACCTTCAGCCTCGTCCAGGACCTCGTCATCCAAAACTTCACCGGTAGGCTGCATATTGTCGGACATGGGAATCCCTTTCTAAATAAAGTCGAGCGCGTGGGCAAAGACAAGCAAGCCCACGATCGCGGCGGTAATGGAAAGAACGTATACAGAGGCAGCGGCGATATCCTTCGCGCGCTTGGCCAGCGGATGCAGCTCCTGGGTCGCCAGGTCGACAATCGCCTCCATGGCGGTATTGCACAACTCGCCGTGAATCACCAGGCCGCAGCAGATGATGACCGTAGCCCACTCGGCAATATCAAGCCCCACGATGCAGCCGGCAATGACGGTACACACACCCGCCACGAGCATGACCTTGATATTACGCTCGGTCTTGACGGCGGTGACGAAGCCCTCCATCGCGTATGAGAACGACTTTAAAAAGGAGGGATGGTCCTTGTTCGATCCGGGAATCATAGACGGCTCCTAGTCGTGGGCGTGGTTGGTGATGGGGCCGACGTGGACGAGCTTGGGGTCCTCGCCGCGCTCGAGCGCCAAATCGCGCAGGATGGCGTCCTCGCGTGCCTCCATGACCTCGGCCTCGTCGTCCTCGATATGGTCATACCCCAGCAGGTGCAGCATGCCATGCACGAGCATCAGGCGACACTCGTCGGCAGGACTATTGCCAAAGCCAGGGGCCTGACGGGCAATAACCTGCGGAGCCAGGATAATATCACCGAGCTCGAGCGTCTCGTCGGCGGGAATGTCCTCGTCAAAGGCCGAGTCGCATTCAAACGAGAGGACATCGGTGGTGCGGTCGATACCGCGCCACTCGTGGTTGAGCTCGTGCATCTCGTCCTCATCGACATACGAAAGGGAAATCTCGACCTCACGCTCAACACCCTCGGCGGCAAGCACAACTCCGCAGATGTGCTCCACCTCCTGGGCATCGAGCAGCGTATCGAGCTCGGCATCGTTGCTGATCAATACACTCAACGGGACTCCTTTCGATCGTGTGCGCGCTGCTCGCGCGCATCGTCGTATGCATCATAGGCCTCAACGATACGGCCCACCAGGGCATGGCGCACCACATCGGCGCGCTCCAGGTGAGAAAACGTCACATCGTCGACACGGCCCAAAATCTTCTCAACGTCGGCAAGACCGCCGCGACGACCTACCAGGTCACGCTGGCTCAGGTCGCCGGTAATCACGAACTTGGAATTAAAACCCAGGCGCGTCAGGAACATCTTCATCTGCTCGGGCGTCGTGTTTTGTGCCTCATCGAGCACCACAAAGGCATCACTTAGCGTTCGACCGCGCATGTAGGCGAGCGGTGCGATCTCGATCACACCACGCTCCATAAGCTCATCGGTGCGTTCGCGATCCATCATGTCAAAGAGAGCATCATAGAGCGGGCGCATATACGGATCGATCTTTTCCTCGAGGGTGCCGGGCAAAAAGCCCAGGTTCTCCCCCGCCTCGACAACCGGGCGCGTCAGGATCAGGCGGCCTACCTCATGGCGCTTGAGCGCGGCGACGGCGAGCGCCATAGCCAGATAGGTTTTACCGGTACCGGCGGGACCGAGGCCAAACGTGATGGTAGAAGAGCGGATGGCATCCACATAGCGCTTTTGGCCGAGCGTCTTGGGGCGGATGACGCGACCGCGATACGATAGCAGCACGTCATCGCGCAGCGATGAGGCATCATGCTCGCCGTCGCGCAGAACGGCCAGACAGCGCGAGACATCATCGGCAGAAAGCGTGCGCCCCGCAGCAGCCTCACGAAAGGCATGTTCGAAAAAACGCGCGACCAGCTCAACCTCGTCCGGATCGCCGCTCACGGCAACGCTGTCACCGCGGGCAACCACATGGGCGCGCACCAAGTTCTCGAGTGCACGAAGGACGCCGTCGCCGGCGCCCAAAACGCGCGAGGGGTCGATACCCTCGGGAACGGTAAGTCTAATCTTCGAGGCTTCCATGAACCTCCCTGCGTGCATGGACCAAGCCGGAATCATCGACTCCGATGATAGCAACATCGAGCAGGCACGGGGCTGTGAGTCCACAGGTATCATCAAGACGGGCATGATGGAACGAGCCGAGCGTCAAATTGTCACCGTACTCAAGCACGGCGCGCTCGACGGTGCCCACGCGACGGCGGGCATCGGCAACCGCGAGCTCCTGAGCCGTCGCGCGCATGCGACGGCTGCGCTCGGCCATAATCTCGGGCGGTACCTGGTCGGGCATGTCGGCGGCGAGGGTGCCGGGGCGCTTGCTATAGCGGAACACATGCATGCGCGAAAAGCCCACGCGACGGCACAGCGCCAGCGACTCCTCGAACTCCTCGTCCGTCTCGCCAGGAAAACCGACGATGACATCACACGAAAGAGACGCTTGTGGCAGGTTAGCGCGAATCATGCGCACCGTATCCTCAAAGGCCTCGGCACTATAGGGACGACCCATGCGATGCAGCGTCGCCGTGCAGCCAGACTGCACGGGAAGGTGCAAAAACGGCGCGATACGCTTCGGATAGCGAGCCATCACCTTGAGCAAGCGCTCGGAAATATCCATGGGTTCCACCGAGGAGATACGCACGTGGGCGATCTCGGTGCGCTCCATAATGGCCTGGAGCAGCTCATCGATCTCGACATGTTCGTCGGTCGCGCTCTTGCCGTCATAGGCACCCAGATTCACGCCGGTCAGCACGACCTCGGGCACGCCGGCCTCCTGAGCTTCACGCACCTGTTCGAGCACGGACTCAACGGGCACGGAACGCTCGGGGCCGCGGGCCTTCCACACGATGCAATAGGTACAGCGGTGGTTGCAGCCATCCTGGATCTTCACGCCCAGCCGCGAACGACCGAGCGCATCGACCACGTCGCCATCGCTGCAGGCGGGCACGCTATCGGATTCGACGCCCAGCACCTCGCAGACGCGCTCGGCGACGTCAATCTTGGACGGTTCGGCGATCACGCGATCGGAAAGCTCCAGCAGCTCCTCGGGATGCAGGTTGACGACGCAGCCGGTTACGACCACGTAAGGCTCGCCGGGATAGGCCAGGGCGTGACGGACGGCCTTGCGGGTCTTGGCCTCGGCCTCGCCCGTAACGGCACAGGTGTTAATGACGATCAGATCGGCATCCTGGGGATCCACAATAGCAAAGCCCAGGCGCATAAGATCGGCAGTGATACGGTCAGACTCAACCCGGTTGACGCGGCAGCCGAGGTTGACGACGGAAATATGGGGTGCGAGCACGCGGGCTCCTTAATCGAGGATATCGTCGAGGGCACTCTTGATACGGTCGGTCACCGACTTCTTACCGGAAGCGACGTCATCGCCCATCTCATCGGCAAAAGCACGGAGCAGCTCGTGTTGCTTATTGGAAAGATTGGTGGGAACGACCACGCGCAGTTGCACGATCAGGCGACCACGCGAACCGCCACCGCCAATGCGCGGCATGCCGTAATTATTGACGCTCACGGTGTCGCCGTACTGTGTACCAGCAGGGACCGTCACCTTGACGACCTCATCGGGCATAATGCCCTCGACCTCGATCTCGCAGCCGAGCGCTGCCTGCGCAATCGAAATATCGCTCACGAGGTACAGGTCGTCACCGTTGCGCTTAAAACGCTCGTGGTCGGCGACGCGCACGTTGACGATCAGGTCGCCCGAGGGCTCGCCGCGAAGGCCAGCCTCGCCAAAGCCGCTCACGCGCAGCTGGCGACCGGTCGAAACGCCGGCGGGGATATCGATGTCGATCTTTTCATGCGAAGGCGTGCGGCCCTGACCGTCGCAGGTCTCGCAGGGATGATCGATGACCGTGCCCTCGCCGTGGCAGTCGGGACAAGGCGAAGAGGACTGAACCTGGCCCAGGAACGAACGCTGGACCGTCGTGACATAGCCCGTGCCGTGGCAGCGGCTGCACTGCTTTTCCTGCGCGCCCTCGGCCCTACCGGTGCCATTGCAATCCTCACAGGGAGCAAGGCGGTCATAGCTGATCGTCTTTTTGCACCCGAGTGCCGCCTCCTCGAGCGTCACCGAAAGGGAGATGGCCATGTCGCGGCCGCGACGACGCTCACGGCGATTTCGGGCGCCACCGCCGGCACCGCCGCCAAAGAACGACGAGAAGAGGTCGTCCATGCCCATGCCGCCAAAGATATCGTTAATGTCGACGTAGCCCGAACCACCAGGGCCGTCGGCAATGCCGTAACGGTCGTAGTTAGCACGCTTCTGCTCATCGGAAAGAACGGAATATGCCTCGTTGAGCTCTTTGAACTTGGCCTCGGCCTCGGGGTCGTCCGAAACGTCCGGGTGTACGGTACGGGCCTTCTTTAGAAACGCGCGCTTAATCGTCCGCGCGTCGGCATCCTTGTCGACGCCAAGCACCTCGTAGTAATCCCTATTTTCCGACACGACCGAATCCTTCCGACTTTCATTATTGTCACAGTGCGTCCTATACCCAAGCTGGGCCGGCCGCAAACAGAGGGTTTGATGTTATTGCATTGCGTAGGGTGAAAGCATGGCACGTTGCGAGCAGCTCGCAAACCAAACCGACACGAGCGCAAACATAAATCCGTTGGCAAAACCGTTGGCAAACTGCATCGCGCCGCGCTTCCACCACAGCAGGCTGCGGTGCAGCACGCCGTCCGAGAGCACCATGAACAGGCCCATGGCAAACGGAATAAAGCACATCACGGCAAAGGCCGAGAACACGCCCGAGATGGCCGAGAGCACCAAAAACGGCGCCACGATGCCCATCAGGTAAAAACCGGTACGGGCCTTGCCTTCCAGGCGCTCGGCCTCAACATGGGCGCGACCGACCAGATCACCGCCAGAGGCGCCGTTGGTGCCGGCGTGACCCATGCCGCCAATACGGACCTCGTCGCCATCGTGCGTGCCGGCGGGAAACTCAATCGTCTGCTCGGAGGTCACACGGGTCCGCCCGCTGCCGCCGCAATCGGGACAGGGGTCGGCGACGACCTTACCGGAGCCACCGCACTCAGGGCAGACCGACTGGAACGTGCCGGCACCAAACAGAAAGGACAGGTCGACATCGATGTGACCGCGACCGCCGCAGCTCGGACAGGTATGTGCATGCTCGGACGAAACAGAGCCCGAACCACCGCAGTGACCACAGGTATCGAAGCGCGTATAGCGGACGGTCTTGCGGGCACCGCCCTTGGCCTCCTTGGCGTCGAGTTTGATATCGACGACCACATTGGCGCCGTTCTCGGGATTGTAAGCAGCCTGCCCACGACGCTGCTGGCCCCAAGCGCCGCCAAAGGGAAAACCGCCCTCAAAGGGATTGCCATAGCCTGTGTTGCCGGCGTAGCCGCCACCATAGGGCGAAGCCGTAGGAGCACCGGCAAAGGGATTGCCCGAGCGCATGGCGTCGAAGCGCGCACGTTTTTGCTCATCCGAAAGCACGGCGTAGGCCTCGGAAACCTCTTTAAACTTTTCCTCGGCATCCGGCTCTTTGTTGACGTCCGGATGGAGCTTGCGGGCCTTTTGCTGAAAGGCCTTTTGAATATCACGCGAGGTGGCGTCCTTGGAGACACCCAGAATCTCGTAGTAATCTTTTTCGTTCATCGTCGCCATGCGCGGCAACCTCCTGCTCACAGCAGCGTATATATTCCGGTAATTCTACACGAGCGGCCTAAGCTAGATCCCAAAACAGCTCGAACAGAACATTTCCATCGAGCCAGCCCAAGTGCGTCGGCGCCAGACGAGCTCGAACATAGCCCGCGACGACATCTGCCGAAGTGAAAGGTCCCTCATGGACCCCGAGCGTCTCGGGCACCCAAGTGGCAAGACCCAATTCGAGCGCGCGATCGCAGGCAGCTGCCAGCTCATCGGCCGGGATGACGCAAGCTGCACGAACCAACAGGTCGGACGCAACACCGCCCGTCATGCGACAAGACAGCATCAGGTCTTCAGCCGCAGCCTCACGCTGCGACAGATATTCGGCCTCAAACGCCGTCGCGTCATCGTCACGTTGCACCAGACGCACGCGGTACGAATCGCCTCGAGAAGACACGCCGGGGAACAAACCTGCAAGACGGTCGAAATCCTCGGCGTCGAGCATGCCCGCGGCGGAACGACCCAGGCCCAAATAGCCCTGGCCGGTCCAGTAGGCAATGTTATGGGCGCACTCATGTCCGTCGAGCGCATAGCTTGCCACCTCATACGGGTGATAGCCGGCCGCACCCAGACGCTCACGCGCCACATCCATGCACGAAGCTTGAAAATCCTCGTCGGGCTCGACCGACTCGTCGCGGCACGCCATGCGATAAAGGGGAGTCCCCTCCTCAAGCGTGAGCGGGTAGACCGACACATGATGCGGAGCCGCCGCCAGCACGCCATCGAGCGTGCGCTTCCAACTCGCTGCGGTCTGCCCGGGAAGTCCGCACATAAGGTCGCACGACACGTCAAGCCCAGAGTTCTTGACCGTCGCGATGGCGGCAAACGCCCGATCGGCATCGTGAATACGGCCGATGGCGGTAAGTTCGGTGTTATCGAGCGTTTGCACGCCCAGAGAGACGCGTGTGACACCAACCTTGGCAAGCGCAGTGGCAAGCTCGGCGGTCAGCGACTCGGGATTGGCCTCGCAGGTAAACTCAACGGGGGCGCACCACGCACGAATACGCCGCGCCAGCTCCACCAGGCGCTCCCCCGCCAGCGACGGCGTACCGCCGCCAACATAGACGGTGCGGATATGGTCAAGGGCCCCAGCCTTGCCAAAAGCATCGAGGCGCGCGAACAACTGCTCAAAATAGACATCGAGCGCAGCACTCAGGTCGCACGGAGAAAAACTGCGCGAGTCAAAGTCGCAGTACCGGCACTTTTGGGCGCAAAACGGCACGTGCACGTACAGCGCGGTAACGGCCACCCTTAAGCCTCCAGCGGATGAGGGGGCACCGATTCGCCGGCGGCAAGGGCAGCCTCGCAGGCCACCACATCGCGCTCGATATCATCGACCAGTGCCATAAACTCCTCGTACGTGGAGCAGCGCACCACCTGAGCGCGCCAGGCGGCGGCATGGGGCATGCCCTTTAGATACCAGCTCGCGTACGTACGGGCGCGCGACATAAGCGGCAGAAGCTCGTGCGTCAACGTCAGGTGCTCACGCAGAGCCTCCAGGCGCTCGACCGAGGAGCGAGAAGGAACCGGCGTGCCATCGAGCGCAAGGGCGCGAGCATCACCGAACACCCACGGATTGCCGTAGATGCCGCGCGCGATAAACACCGCGCTGGCACCCGAGCCTTGCAGATGCTCAGCAGCGTCCTCGGCCGAGAACACATCACCCGAACCAATCACGGGAATCTCGACAGCGTCGGCAACCTCATCGACGACAGACCAATCGGCCTGGCCCGTATAGAGCTGCGTGGCACAACGACCGTGCACGGCGACTGCGGCGGCACCGGCGCCTTCGAGCATCTGGGCAAACGTCGCGGCATTACGGTCCTCGGCATAAAAGCCCTTGCGGATCTTTACAGTCACGGGCACATGTGCCGCGCCCACCGCCGCCTCGACGATCTTCTCGGCCAGATCGGGCGTGCGCATAAGCGCCGAGCCCTCGCCCTTGGTAACGACCTTGCGCGCCGGACAAGCCATGTTGATATCAATCAATGACAGGCGATCGCCCACGCGTTCCTCGACAGCAGCGACGGCACTCGCAAACTGATCGGGCTTGGAGCCAAAGAGCTGCACGCAAATCTGCTGCTCCTCGTCGGCCGGTAGCACCAGGCGCCAGGTCTTGTTGCTGGCATAGGCAAGGCCCGCCACGCTCACCATCTCGCTGTAGGCAAGGTTGGCACCGCGGCGACGACACATGATGCGGTAGGCAGGGTCGGTCACGCCCGCCATGGGAGCCATAAGGAACGGCTGCTCGGCATAGGCGCCCAGCAGCCGCTTGCTGTATTCAGAAAGCGCCATAGACCTACTCGTCCACCTTGAGGATCGCCATAAAGGCTTCCTGCGGGACCTCGACCGAGCCGATGGCCTTCATGCGTTTCTTGCCCTCTTTCTGCTTCTCGAGCAGCTTACGCTTACGCGAAATATCGCCGCCGTAGCACTTAGCAAGCACGTCCTTGCGACGCGCCTTGACGGTGGAGCGGGCGATGATCTTGTTGCCGATAGCACCCTGGATGGGCACCTCGAACAGCTGACGCGGGATGATCTCCTTAAGTTTGTCGCACAGACCACGGGCCAGGCCATAGGCCTTGTCCTTATGGACGATAAACGACAGCGCGTCCACCTCATCACCCGAAAGCAAGATATCGAGCTTCACGAGCTCGGAGGGACGGTACTCGTTGAACTCGTAGTCGAGCGAGGCATAGCCCTTGGTACGGCTCTTGAGCTGGTCAAAGAAGTCCAAAATGAGCTCGGCGAGCGGCATATCAAAGCGCATCTCGACCGACTTGCTCGTGAGATGGATCATGTCGGTCGTAACGCCGCGGTGCTCGATAGCGAGCTGCATGACGGCACCCGTATACTCGGGCGGGCAGATGATCTTTGCCTTGAGGTAGGGCTCCTCAATGCGCTCGATGCGCGTAGCCTCGGGCAGATCCTGCGGGCTGCGGACATCAATCATCTCGCCGTCAGTCTTGTAGACGTGATAGTCCACCGAGGGGCTCGTGGCAATGAGGTCAAGATTGAACTCGCGCTCCAAGCGCTCCTTGACGACCTCCATATGCAGCAGGCCCAAGAAGCCCACGCGGAAGCCAAAGCCGAGCGCCACCGAGGTCTCGGGCTCCCACACCAACGACGGGTCGTTGACGTGCAGCTTATCGAGCGCGTCACGCAGGTTCTCGTAGTCCTTGTTATCGATCGGGAACAGGCCCGTATAGACCATGGGCTTAGCCTCGCGGTAGCCGGGAAGCGGCTCGAGGCAGGGATTCGACGCCCACGTGAGGGTATCGCCCACGTGAACGGCCTCGGGGTCCTTCAGGCCCGTGACCACGTAGCCCACCTCGCCGACCGTCAGCGCGTCGACCGGGGTCTCGGCGGGACGCTTGACGCCCACACCATCGACCAAAAAGTCGCCCTTTGCCTGCATCATGCGCAGGGTATCGCCCTTTTTGATGGAGCCGTCAAAGATGCGCACCGTGGCGACGACGCCACGATACTCGTCGAAGTACGAATCCAGGATGAGCGCCTTGAGCGGCGCGTTCGCATCGCCCTTGGGCGGAGAGATCAAAAAGACAATGGACTCCAGCAGATCGTGGATGCCCTCGCCGGTCTTGCCCGAGACACACACGGCATCATCGGCAGGGATCGCCAGGTCATCCTCGATCTCGGTCTTAACCTCGTCGGGATGAGCCGAGGGCAGGTCAATCTTGTTGATGGCCGGCACAATGTCCAGATTGGCGTTCATGGCGAGCGTCGCGTTAGAAACGGTCTGCGCCTCAACGCCCTGCGTGGCGTCGACAACGAGCACCGCGCCCTCACAGGCTGCCAGCGAGCGCGAGACCTCATAGGTAAAGTCCACGTGGCCCGGCGTATCGATCAGATTGAACTGATACGTCTCGCCATCGTCGGCGTCATAGGACACGCGAACGGCATTGGACTTGATCGTGATGCCGCGCTCGCGCTCGATATCCATGGTGTCGAGCAGCTGCGACTCCATGTCGCGTTCGTCGACTGTATGGGTGAGTTCGAGGATACGGTCACTGATCGTGGACTTGCCATGGTCGATGTGCGCAACGATTGAGAAGTTGCGGATGTGGGAAATGTCATTTGAAGTATTCATGCGGACTATCTTACCCGAGCGATACAAAAAATGGAGCCTGTTCCATAAAACAGGCTCCATTTATGCGCGTAATCTGTGTGGTGTGAAATTTACAACTTAGGCGTTGATGCTGTTCACGAGCTTGGCAAGACCGGACTTGCGGTTGGAAGCCTGGTTCTTGTGGATAACATGCTTGGCGGCAGCCATGTCGAGACGCTTGGTGACGGTCTTGAGGGCAGCCTGGGCCTTCTCGGCGTCGCCCTCGGCGACGGCGGACTGGACGTGCTTGGTCAGCGTCTTGAGCTCGGACTTGACAGCCTTGTTACGCATGCGAGCTGCCTCATTGGTGCGGATACGCTTCTTCTGAGACTTGATGTTTGCCACTTCTGGAGTTCCTTTCGAGTTCCTTGCAAAAAATGTATGACACCTCTGAGACACGGTGAGGTCATGCAAGCGCCTACTATAGCACGCTCCCCCTCAAAGGGATAGAACGAATTTGTCAAATAGGCAGGTATCATCACGATTTTCTCAAGATGTTCGTAATCCAGAGCAAAAGCGCGGTCTGAGAATCGGCCGAACCCTTGAGCGCGAGCTCCACATCGACCGCACCCTCGAGCGCTGCGACGAGCTCTGCCATCGAAAAGCGACGTGCCCAGGTCAGGTGATTCTTGACCTGCCAGGACTGGAGCTTGAGCGTTGCGGCCAGCTCACGACCCTGTCCGCGCGCATCGAGCGCCTTGGCGACGATAAGCTCGCGAATGCGGCCGCACAGCAATGTGTAAGTCCACACGTAGCTCTTGGCGGGCAGTAGATTGAAGAGCTCGAGCGAGCGGCGCATGTCACGGGCCGAGACCGCATTGAGAAAGTCCCAGGGTTGGACCTCTGCCGTACGTACAATCCAGCGCTCAACGTCGGCAAGCTCAATCTGGGGCGCCTCGACCATCTGGGCAAGCTTAGCCAAGTCGTTATCGAGCATGCGGGTGTTCTCGCCCGAGCGCGAAACGAGCTCTTCGGCGGCCGCCGTCGAGATCGACTTGCCGTGCTGCGTCGCCATCTGCTGCACGCGGCGCGGTAGCTCCCAGCGCTTGGTACCGGAGCAATCGATCACCGCCTTCTTGTCGATCTTGGCGATCGCCTTATACAGGCGCGTGTTCTTGGCAAGCGAGTCGGCGATGATGAGACAAACCGTCGTGGGGCTGGGACTCGCCAGATAGTCGACAAGCGGCTCGGAGATCGCTTTGGCGAGTTTTGAGCAGCCGTCAAGGATTACCAGGCGAAACTCGCTGCCCATGGGAAAGGTGTTGAGCGATCCGATAATCGACTCGATATCGGGGTCTTTGGTCATATCGCGCTCGTCGAGGTTGAACTCGACCATACCCGACTTTTCCAGACGCGCTTTCATACGCGAGACGGCGTGATCGCGCTTGACGCCGTCGGTACCGACGATCAGATATGCCGGCAACAGACTGGTTTCGGACATTGCGCTCCCCTCCCGCAGGCCTTCGTATTCGTTCCGTGCGATTCTAGCCCAAGGGCCCACCACACGCCAACGACGTCGTCACGGTCGCTGGCATCGCATCGCAAAGCCATTCGCAGTTGGCGTGACGGTAATGTCGCCGTGTTCGATAGTGCACGCGAACACACCGCCCGCTTCCTTAACGGCATCGATGCAGGCATCGGACGGATGGCCGTATCGATTCCCCTCGCCCGCACTCGCAAGGGAAAGCTCAGGCTTCAAGACGTCCAGCAACTCACCATCGACTGAAACCTTAGAGCCGTGATGCCCAAGTTTAAGTACATCGATTTCCCCCACCTCCTGCACGAATTCCCGTTCTTGGTCGAGCTCGGCATCACCGGTGAGGAGCATACGCAGGCCCCTGCCTTCCTGAACATAGGAGAGCAGCAGGACAAGCGAGTCCTCATTTCCCTCGCCATCCACGGACTCGAATGGCCACATCACGCGGGCGCAAAATGAGCCGATATCGACCGTATCCCCACGGCGCACCTGCCGATACTCAACGCCAGGTCGGTTCAATACCTCGGCAGGAGCATCCTCCAGCGCATCCGCCGCCACGGCAATCGTTCCAACCGAAAACTGTTCGAGCACGGCAGGCAGACCACCCCAGTGGTCCTCATCCCAATGCGTCACAAAGACGGCATCGATATGGCGCACGTTATTGCGAACCAACGCCGCCACCATGCGCTCGTCGAGCCCGCAGTCGACGAGTGCTACTGCGCCGCCCTGGCGGATAAGAATCGCATCGGCCTGGCCCACATCGAGCACCGTCACCGAAGGCGGAGCGAATCGATCCCAGTAGACGTACGGAATCGCAGCCAGGAGTACCAAGCATGCAAGCCCCACCGCCATAGGACGTGCACGGGGACGCGGCCACCAGACCAGCAGAACCGCCAGCAAACACGGCACTAGGTAAATCCACATGCTATCGGGCGGCAAACTCACGGATGCACCCGGCACGGCGGCAAACAGCTGCTCGAAGAACAGTGCGCAACGGGCGGCAATCATGGGCACAATGAGCGCCCAAGTCCGCAAAGGTGCCACGAGCGAAAAGGGAACCAGCACAATCGACACAGCAAGCAGTACGCTCACCACCGGACCGATGACCGCATTTGCCAGCGGAGCAATGAGCGATAACGTACCAAAGGCGGGAATGGTAATGGGAAGTGTCGCCAATTGCGAGCACAGCGTGGCGGAAAGCATGCTGGCGACGCCCGATGGCACACCCAGCTCACCCAAAGCGTAGGTCGCATAGGGGCAAAAGCACAGAATGGCTAAGACGCTGGCACATGAAAGCTGAAAGCCCATCTCGAACAGCACCGTCGGCCGCAGTAGCACAAAGATGGACATGGTTACGAAGAGTGCCGATTCGCCGTGCCGGCGACGCCCCGCGCCGTTTACGACAAGCGTCGCGAACACCATGCAGCACGCGCGCACGGCCGAAGGAGACGCGCCCGTAAAGGCAGCGTAGCCAACAAGCGTTATCGCCAATATCGCCCGCTGAAGACCACGTGAGCACCGAGTCTTTTGCAATGCGCCCTCGATTACAAACCCCACGATAGCCAAATGGCTGCCCGAGACGGCGATAAGATGCGCCGTCCCCGTCACCGAAAACCAATCGCCCGCCGGCTGGGCGCGCAGCTCGGCCGAACGACCACAGGCGACACCGGCTATGAGCGCACGCGCCGAGTCGGTCGCAGGCGCAATGGACGCAAGCAGCCCATTTCGCAGCCGAAGCAGCGGCCCCGGAGAGCCCTCATCGACCGGCACAATCCGAACGGCTTGAACCTTGCGCACCTCGCCTCGGAGCACGCGCGATCGTCCATATGCATCGTTCTCAAAACGTGAAACGCGACCGATAACACGCACGTGCGCCCCGACCTTGAGCTCGCGGTCACACGATAGGCGAACCGTTGCCAGGTTCTTACCGTCCGCGCGTGCCTCGCAGGTATAGGAATACACGTCGTCGTTTATGGATGGATCACCCTGCACGACAAACTCGAGGCTGCTTGCCGCTCGACCGTCGAGCGCCTTCGAGGCGCCTAGCGTGCCCACAGCCCACCACGCCGAGACGACCGCTCCCGCCACGAGACCGACGGACGCGGCATACAGCCACCACTTCCAAGGGGCAAGCCACGCACAAGATTGAGCCAGCACAACGAATACCGCCGCCGCAACGGGAATGGCCCATAGCAGCCCGACCGCCGACGCCTGCTCCCTCAGCAGCGCATCAGCGGCCACGTTGAGCACCAAGGCGCAGCTCATGCACATGCCGGCACACAGGGCCATCGTCCATGGCATCAGGGGCCGCGGAGGCATCACATGTTCGCGCTTGGTCGCACTCATACGCAGATGCAATCTTTGATTTTGGCAAGCTTCTTCTCGCCGATTCCCGACACACGCATCAGATCGTCAACCGAGGCAAAAGCACCGTTCTTTGTCCGCTCGTCGATAATCGACCGGGCCATGGAGGGACCGATGCCCGAAAGCGTCTGTAGCTCTGCCGAGCTTGCCGTATTAATGTTTACTAGGCCTGTTGCGCTACTCACGCCCGATGACGCGGAAGCCCCACCATCAACATCGGCTTCCGCAATGGGCGCCTGCTGCTCCCCTTCCGTTGGAACGTGGATTTTTTGTCCATCGACGACCTTGGATGCCCGATTGAGCCCCGTAACGTCTGCCTCGGGCGCCAGCCCGCCGGCGGCATCAATCGCCTGAGCCACCCGCGCGCCGTCCTTGAGACGATATACACCGGGCGACACAACGGCGCCATCGACATCGACATAGACCTCTGCCGCGGCAGAAGCCTTAGTCGAAGAACCTTCGGATGTCTTTCCGCTCGAGGCATCACTGGATCCCGGCTCCACCAACGAGCCCGAACCGTCAGTGCGCTCAAACGACACGGCGCCGGCACCGCCGCCAAGGTTCGCCATCGCCAAGCCGCTCGACATCGCAATGACGACCAATATCGCCATCACCACTGCCTTATGACCGAGCAGCTTGTCCGCCAAGCGGTCCATCTTTTTGACCCGTTCGTGTTGTTCGCGCTGCGCCATAGCAAAACCTCCCAACACCATCGTGTCAGGAAAGGAGCCCTGTAACAGCCACGCCCCAAAACCGGTTTTAGCGGTCAAACCAAAAGCCGACCAAAACCTTGCACAAATCCGTCCATTTATTCAGGCACACGTCAGCAAATGAACACTTAGCCACAAAATGCCCAGATAGCAAAAGACCGACGATGCAGACGCATCGTCGGTCTATGCACAAATTTACTCGTGATCTTGGTAAATCTCACGCGGAGCAAGCTCCGAATGTTTGCGTTTTAAGGTCTTAGGGGCCTTATACGTGTTGCTCTCAAAGTCGATGTACTCGGTCTGCTTGAGCAGGCGCTCGATCATCTCCTCGTGATCGAACAACTCCCAGGCCTCATGCATGGCATCGAGTTTAGCGTGCGTCTCGGGACGGCGCGGCATAAACAGCGTGCAGCAGTCGGGAGCGGCCTCAGTGGAGATATCGAACGTACCGATCTCCTCGGCGCGCGCGATGATCTCCTGCTTATCCGAACCGATGAGAGGGCGGAACACGGGGATCTTCACGGCCTCGTTGACGGCCATGATATTCTCAAGCGTTTGGGAGGCAACCTGCCCAAGCGATTCGCCCGTAACGATGGCCTTGGCACCCTCGATGTGCGCAATGCGCTCGGCAACCGAATACATAATGCGGCGATACATGATCACGCGCAGGTTGCTGGGACAGGTGACCGAAATCTCACGCTGGCAGTCGCCAAACGGCACCACGTACAGGCGGCCGATCTGGACACCCGGCTCAAGCGCACGGATGATGTCCTGCACCAAATACTCGCTCGTGTCGGGCGTCTGCGGACGACCTGAGAAATGTACCGGCACGCACACCGCGCCGCGACGCGCGAGCATCCAGGTTGCCACCGGAGAATCAATACCCGACGACAGCAGCGTCACGACCTTGCCGGCAGAACCCACCGGCAGACCGCCCACGCCGCGCTCGGAGCGCGCGTACACATAAACGCTACCCTGGACCACCAGTACGTGCACCATCGCATCGGGGTCGTGCATTTGAACCTTTTTATCGGGGAAGGCCTCACACAGCACCTCGCCCACCTGACGATTGATGTCAATCGAGGTGAGCTCATAGTCGGTATTGGAGCGCTTGGCGTGCACCTTAAACGAATCGAAGGAACCAAACTCGCGCAGCGCCTTCACGGCGGCGGCGCAGTACTCCTGCGGGTCGCGGTTGGTGTGGTACGCCAAAGACACACGGGCAACGCCGGGAACGGTGCGAATGACACGCGCCGCCTCGTCGGCCTGATGCTCGTTAAAGGTCACGAGGATATAACCGGAAATTCGAGACACGGCATTCACGGAAAAGGCGGCCAAGGCCGCCTTGATGTTATCCATGAGGATATGCTCAAAATGTGCGCGGTTCTTGCCCTTCAGTCCAACCTCGTGATAGTGGACCAGGCAGACGCGAGCCGCCATTTAGGCTTCAGCAACCTTGTGGCCGAGCGCCTTCTCGTAACGGGCCTCGTCGTAAGAGATGTCACCGTCGACAATCTCGTCCATAGCCATCGAGATAGTGTCGGCACCGGAAAGCCCGATGGTGATGTCATCGACATCCTGGACGGCAAGCACGCGGTTGTGCTGGCCACGCAGCATGCTGTTAATGTCGCAGGCGCGCTTGGAGGCAAGCGAAGCAAGCAGGAAGCGGTTGTGATCGGTCTTCTCCAGAAGATCGTCAATGCAAGGCTTTACAACGGACACGGACCTCAGATCCTTTCATGCATATCGAGAACGCGAACGAGCTCATCGGTCGCGCGGTCGAGATCGTCATTCACCACGACGTCGTCGTAGCGGTCGGCAAGGGCAAGCTCATCGGCGGCGTTTGCCATACGCAGCTCAATCGTCTCGGGCGTCTCGGTACCGCGACCGACTAGACGCTCGCGGAGCACCTCAAGCGAAGGTGGCTTGATAAAGATCAGCACGGCCTCGGGGAAACGCTCCTTCACCTGCAGGGCGCCCTGGACATCGATCTCCAAAATCAGAGACGCGCCCGAGGCGAGCTTGGATGTGACCTCGCTCACCAACGTGCCGTAGCAGTTACCGTGGACCTCGGCCCACTCAACAAACTCACCGTTTGCCACGCGGCGGTCGAACTCCTCGCGCGTCAGAAAAAAGTAGTTGACGCCGTCGACCTCACCTTTGCGTGGTGCTCGCGTGGTAGCCGAAACCGTCAGGCCCAGGTTCGAGCGGCGCTCGCGCACACGAGTGACGAGCGTACCCTTGCCTGCGCCTGACGGTCCAGAAATCACAAAGAGCTTGGAATCCTGAGCGCTCACTTATTTGGTCAGCTGCTCGAGGAGCTGCTCGCGCTGACGGACGCCGAGGCCCTGGACGCGACGGGTAGCGGAGATACCGAGCTCCTCCATGATCTTGGCGGCCTTGGCCTTACCATAACCAGGAAGAGACTCGATGAGGGTGGAAACCTTCATGCGGGAAGCGATGGGGTCATCGGAGTTGAGCACGGACTCGAGGGACTTCTCGCCCTTCTTGATCTGCTCGCGAAGCTCAGCGCGGGCGTGACGTGCGGCAGCAGCCTTCTCAAGAGCCTGCTTGCGCTGCTCATCGGTAAGCTGAGGGAGTGCCATTCGTACCTCCAAATAGTTGGGTTATATCTGATTCAATAATTGGCATTTTAGCACGTAGAACGTGCAAAATGCCCAATCGCGACTCCATAGGTTAGACGATACCCGCAAAAAGTGCAATATACTGCGCCCAAAGTTAAGCCCCTGACCTGCGATTCCACACAAAGGATGGGAAAGTTTACGCAGGCACAGGGGCTATTTTGTGCTAATGAGACCCAAAAGTGGTGACTTAGGGGAATCTTTTACGCGACGTTTTCGACCAGCTCGGCGACGATGGCGTCAAAGGCGGCAACCGGATCGTCGGCGCCGGTGATGGGACGGCCCACCACAATGTGGCTTGCGCCGCGCTCGATAGCCTGGGAAGGCGTCGCCACGCGGGACTGGTCGCCTAAGGCGGCGCCCACCGGACGCACACCCGGAGTCACGATCAGGGCATCAGGACCCAGCAGCTCACGCATGTCGTGAGCCTCCATCGGCGAGCACACGATGCCATCGATGCCACTGGCCTGAGCGAGCTTTGCCAGGCGGGCGGCCTCCTCGGCCACCGGCGACTCGACGCCAATCTCGCTCAAGGCATCCTGATTCATGCTCGTGAGCACGGTGATGGCGACGAGCTTGGCGCGGTCCTCGCGTGCTTCCTCGGCACCCTCGCGGCAGGCAGCGAGCATGGCGCCCGAACCCAAGCCGTGAACCGAGAGCAGGTCGGCACCGGCAAGCGAGGCCGAGCGGGCGGCACCGCGAACCTGATGCGGAATGTCATGGAACTTAAGGTCAAGGAAAACCTTAAAGCCCAGGTCCTTAAAGGTCTTGACGATCTCGGGGCCCTCAGCGTAATAGAGCGTCATACCAACTTTAAGCCAGGCGGCATGGCCCGAAAGCTCGTGGGCGAGCTCGAGCGCACGCTCGCGGTCGCAGTCGAGAGCGACGATTACGCGGTCGCGGGCATCGGTCTCTAGCATTCGAAAGCACCTACCAGTTCGTTGATGTCCTTCACGCCTTGGGACTCAGCCCAGGCCTCGAGCTCGTGCGCGATCTTGAGCGAAGCGCACGGATCGACGAAGTTGGCCATGCCGACCGACACGCAGGTGGCGCCGGCCAGGATAAACTCGGCCGCATCCTCGCCGGTCATGACACCGCCGACGCCGTTGATGGGGATATCGACGGCCTGGGCAATCTCCCAGACCATGCGCACGGCGATGTGGTGGCACAGCGGGCCCGAAAGGCCGCCCTTGGGCTTGGCCACGCGGGACTTGCGGGTATGGACGTCGATGGCCATGCCCTGAATGGAGTTGATGACCGAAAGGCCGTCGGCGCCGGCAGCCTCGAGGGCCTTGGCAATCTCGGCGACGTTGACCGGCGCCATCTTCACGAACAGCGGCTTATCGGTCACCTTGCGGCAGGCAGCCATAACGGATGAGGCGCCCTCGGGCGTAGAGCCCATGGCGGCACCGCCGGCGGCGATATTAGGGCAGCTCACGTTGATCTCGTAGCCGGCAGCCCAGGGGCACAGTTCGACATACATCTCGAGCGCGCGGACAAACTCGTCAACGGAGTGGCCGGCAACCTGACAGATGACCTGGCAGCCGTCCTTGGACAGCTGTTCGAGCCACGGACCGGACTCGCGAGCAAAGGCGGCCACGCCGGGGTTCTGAAGGCCCACGGAGTTGATCATACCGCCGGGGATCTCGGCCATGCGGGGCGCGGGGTTGCCGGGCCAGGGCTCGGCAGCGCAACCCTTGGTGGTGATGGCGCCCAGCTGGGAAACATCAAAGAAGTTCTGGAACTGCCAACCGTAACCAAAAGTACCGGCTGCGGTGTTGATGGGGTTCTGCATCTTGACGCCGCCGAAATCGACGGCCATGTTCACGGTACCCACTAGAAGACCACCACCTTGGAAGCATCGAACACGGGGCCGCACATGCAAGCACCCTTCATACCGTCGACCGTCTCGACATTGCAGGTGTTGCAGGCGCCAAAGCCACAGCTCATCATGCGCTCAAGCGACACCTCGCAGTACGCACCGGCCTCGGCGGCAGCGGCGGCGACTTTCTTCATCATGACAGCGGGGCCGCAGCTGGCGACGTAGTCGTAGCCGCCCTCGCCGAGCAGCTCGGCGGCAGGATCGGTGCAAAAACCGTGCGTGCCGAGCGAGCCGTCGTCGGTGCAAACGTTGACCGTGGCGCCCAGCGCGCGGAACTCATCGACACCCACGGCCTTGGAAGCGGTGCCAAAGCCCAGGCACACGTCAACATCCACGCCCTGCTCGGCAAGCATACCGGCAAGACACAGCACAGGCGGAACGCCGATGCCACCGGCGACGAGCAGCGCCTTCCTGGTGCCCTCGGGAACAAGCCAGCCGCGGCCGCCAGGGCCCAACAGGTTGGACTTGGAGCCGGGACCCATCTGCGACAGACGACGGGTGTCGTCACCCACGACGGCGTACCACAGCTCGACGGTACCGGCCTCGGCGTCAGCGCGATAGAAGCTCAAGGGCACGCGAAGCAGCGAGGACGCATCGCCGGGCACGGCAATGTTCACAAACTGGCCGGGCTTGAGCGCACTTGCAAGCTTGGGGGCCGAGATGACGAGCGAGAAGATGCCATCGGCGATCTCCTGGTTCGAGACGACCTCGAAGTCGTGCATGCGTGCAGTGGAAGGTGTGGGCATAGACGCTCCAATCCCCCATGCGGTTGCATGGTCAAAACGAACAGAAAGCGCGGCACCGCAAGGGCACCGCGCACAAAAGCGATAAGGCTATGCTAGCAGATGCAGCCGTCGGCGAGCGTCTGCTTACCGCCGACAAACACATCGGTAGCACGACCGGTAAGCGTGCGGCCGGCAAAACCGGAGTTCTCGGCGCGCGACTCGTAACCGTCCTCGCCGACCGTCCAGGTGGCAGAGGGGTCGAACACGGTCAGGTCGGCAACGGAGCCCGCCTTGACCTGAACCTGGTCGAGGCCCAGGATCTCACGCGGCTTGATGGCCATGAGCTCGACCATACGGCCCATGCTCATCTTGCCCGTGTTGACCAGCTCGGTGAGTACGAGCGACAGCGAGGTCTCGAGGCCGATCATGCCAAAGGGCGCAAGCTCGAACTCGCGGGCCTTCTCCCACGGGGTGTGGGGAGCGTGATCGGTGACGATAGCGTCGACGGTGCCGTCGATGACGCCCTGACGGATGGCCTCGGCATCCTCCTCGGTACGCAACGGCGGATTGACCTTGAGCGAGGTGTTGTAGGTCTCGTCCAGGTCGTTCTCGGTCAGGAACATGTGGTGCGGGGTGGCCTCGCAGGTAACCTGAACGCCCGCGGCCTTGCCGGCACGCACGAGCTCCAGGCCATGGGCAGTGGAGATGTGCTGGATGTGCAGCTTGGCACCGGTCAGCTTGGCGATCTCGATGTCGCGGGCGATCTGGAGCTCCTCGCCGGCAGCCGGCCAGCCCTCGAGAGCCAGACGGGTCGAAACCTTGCCCTCGTTGATCTGGCCGTGGCCGACCAGATCCTCGTCCTGGCAGTGGCTCATAAAGACCTTGCCGAACATCTTGCCGTAGTCCATGCAGCGACGGAGCATGCCCGCGCCCTGCACGCCGCGACCATCGTCGGTGAAGGCGACGGCGCCGTGGGCGACCATATCGCCCATCTCGGACATGGCCTCGCCCTTAAGACCGCGGGTCATGGCGCCCGAAGGATAGACGCGGCAGTGACCGACCTCGGCAGCACGGGACTTGACGAACTCCACGACGGTGCCGTTATCGGTGACGGGATCGGTGTTGGGCATGGAGCACACGCCGGTAAAGCCGCCCTTGGCAGCCGCGCGGGTACCGCTCTCGATGTCCTCTTTGACCTCGTAGCCGGGCTCGCGAAGGTGAACGTGCATATCCACCAGGCCGGGGACGAGGTACTTGCCGGAAAGGTCGCGGACCTCGGCTCCCTCGACGGCGAGATTCTCGCCGACCTCGGCGATCTTGTCGCCGTCAATCAGGACGTCAACGACACCGTCAAGCTCGACGGACGGGTCGACGACGTGGGCATTCTTAAGAAGCAAGGCCATTATCGGCACCTCCAAGCAGCAGATACAGGATAGCCATACGCACGCAGATACCGGCGTAGACCTGCTCCAGGATGACGGAGCGTTGCGGGTGGTCGGCCATATAGGAGTCGAACTCGACGCCGCGGTTGATGGGACCCGGGTGGCAGATGATCGCATCGGGCTTCATGAGCTTCTCGCGGTCCTTGGTCAGGCCGAAGAGCCTGTGGTACTCACGAATGGTCGGGAACGGGGCACCCTCGAGGCGCTCCTGCTGCACGCGCAGCATGTAGACGACGTCCAGCTCGGGCAGGACGGAATCGAGGTCGCTCGTCACGTGGTCGCAGCCCAGGACCTCGGGCGACGGCGGCAGCAGCGTGCCGGGGGCGACGGCGTAGGTCTCACAGCCCATGATCTTAAGGGCGGGGATCAGCGAGCCGCAAACGCGGGAGTGGGCGATATCGCCGACGACGGCGACCTTCAGACCGTGGAAGTCACCCTTGTGCTCCCAGATGGTGTACAGGTCGAGCAGGGCCTGCGTAGGATGGTTGTGCTTGCCGTCACCGGCGCAGATGACGCTTGCGGGCGAGTTCTGCGTGACGATGTAGGGAGCGCCGGCGTGCTTGTCGCGCACGACAATGCAGTCGATCTTATAAGCGTTGAGGGTCTCAACGGTGTCGACGAGGCTCTCGCCCTTGACCGTGGAGGTCGAGGAGCCGCCAAAGTTAAGACTGTCGGCCGAAAGACGCTTCTCGGCGAGCTCGAAAGAGCTGCGGGTGCGCGTCGAGGGCTCGTTGAACATGTTGACGATGGTCTTGCCCTTGAGCGTGGGGACCTTCTTGATGGCACGCTCGTTGACCTCGGAGAACGCCTTGGCGGTCTCGAGGATGAGCTTGATATCCTCTTCGGAGTACTCGGTAATGTCGATCAGGTGCTTATGGTTGAACGCCACGGTACTACTCACCTCCCAGCGGCGCGGAGCCCACGTGGGAACCCGGCGCGACGTCATTAATCTCGACAGCGGTGTGGCCGTCGACTTCCTTCATATATAGGTGCACGTTCTCCTCATGCGACGAGGGAACGTTCTTGCCGACAAAGTCCGGCGAGATGGGGAGCTCGCGGTGGCCGCGGTCAACGAGGACTGCCAGCTCAATGCGGCTCGGACGGCCCAGGTCCATGACGGCGTCGAGAGCGGCGCGGATGGTACGGCCCGTATACAGGATGTCGTCCACCAGCACGACGCGCTTGCCGTCGACGCTGAAGGGAATGTTGGTAGCGTGGATCGCGGGAGCGAAATTGGTCGCGTAGTCATCGCGGTAGAAGCTGATGTCGAGGCTGCCGAGCGGAACGTCGACGCCCTCGATCTCCTTGATCTCCTCGGCGAGCTTCTTTGCCAGAAGGTCGCCGCGCGTGACGATGCCGACCAGAGCGAGGTCTTCACAGCCCTCGTTGCGCTCGAGAATCTCGTGCGCGATGCGGGTCATCGCTCGATTGACGGCGGTCTCGTCCATGATGACCGCCTTGGGGGAAGTCGTGCCCATCGATCTCCTTCCTCACATGTCTTGACTGCTGACACAGTCAAAAAAAATAGATGCCCGACCGCTTAAAGCGGACCAGACACCCACAGGAAGGGCTGCTCTTTGGCAGCTATGTAATTCCATGTGGGTATCTCGTACCCCTTTAATGGTCATGGGATAGTGTAGCCAACCTCGAGCTTAATTGCGAGCATTAATACAGAGCAATCCGTAAACGGAGCCCAATGCTCAATAAACCTATATATATTTGTGGAACGAGCTTGAAAACACACGCACGAGCTGGCATAATCCCCTCTGCTGCACGCAAATCGGATCTACGTCCAGGGCCGTGGCGTGAGCACTATCGCCAAAAGAGGAATATCTCTGTGTAGATTACGCACAGGGAGCTGCTTCTGTGCTATAGTTCAGGCTTGTTTGTTAACGCGACATGTTCGTTTGTCGCCCAAGGAGGGTCAGTTATGTCCAAAGTTTGCGAAGTTTGCGGTAAGCACCCCGTTGCCGGTCGCTCCATCAGCCACTCTCACCGCGTCACCAACCGTAAGTTCCGCCCCAACATCCAGCGCGTCTACGTCGTCGTCGATGGTCACCGTCGCAAGATGAACGTTTGCTCCACCTGCCTCAAGTCTGGCAAGGTTGCGCGCTCCTAAATAAGGTCTTACCAACAAGTACCTCGGACTCTCCGGGTCAAAGACCTCGCGTTCACATAGAACTTACCAAAGGAGCCCTCCCCTACGGAGGGCGCCTTTTTGCACTCATTGGGGACAGACTTATATGAGCACTCATTGGGGACAGACTTACATGAGTGTTTGCACGCATTGGGGACAGACTTAGATGAATGCTTTCCTAAGCTCACAGTGCATCGATCGGCCCCAATCCATACCTCAGGCCGCCTCGTTCCAGCCTGCAGTAGCCTTGGTCACGCTTGTGGCGCCGATACCGGTGATACGGGCAATTTGCTTGACCGTGAGATGTGCCCGCCTGAGCCTCAGCAGGCAGGCATCGCGTTCGGGGCGTGGCAGGGCTTTGAGCAGTGCAGGATCTATGCTCGGCAGAACTTCGCGCGCAACGGAAAGGGCCTCCTCATCGGGGATCCGCCGGCGCGGAAGAACCTCCACTGACCAGATGCGCCCGACAACTTTCTTGAGATGCTCGCAATAGCGACGGGAGCCTCCGACAACATCAAGCATAGGGGCCGCATCACAGATGTCAAAGGGATCATAGCCCAGCTGATACGCCTTATAGCTTGACCAGCGGTACGCCTCGAGCGAGTCAAGCGCACCCTTCACGGGATTGAGATGAATATAGTCGAGCAGCTGCACTGCCTGCGTGTCCGACTCAACCGCGACCCGCGAATAGCGATTGTCAAACAGATGGCCCGTTCTTCCCGTTTTCCCATTGAAATACTTGGCATACGCCGTCAGCGCGCACTGCATTGCCTTTGAAAGGTTGTCATATGGGTCATCAACCATCAAATGGAAGTGGTTGTCCATAAGACACCAGGCCAACACCGCCACGTCATGGCACGCAAACCTGTCCGATATGTCCGATAGGAAACGATAGCGGTCGGAATCATCTTCAAAAATGATCTGTTTGGAGTTACCGCGGTCAAAGACGTGGTAATAGCCGGTGAGCGAAATTTCGCGGGCGCATCGGGGCATGGTCTCTCCTTTCAAAGCCGTACAGGCAACACCTAAAAGGAGAGAAGGAACGCGAAATGCTGAGCCTGTGACCTATTTATATCCAATCAGCAACAAAAACAGGCCCAAAACGACAAAATCGCAAATCGATGTCTGTCCCAAATGAGTGAAACCACTCATGTAAGTCTGTCCCCAATGAGCGGGGCGATGCAGCAGGCAGATAATTAGTTGAAACGTTTCAGTTTATTGAAGCGTTTTAGTGTGCCTTTTACGGGAATCTTACCGTTCGCCGAATAATTTCTTGCTATCATGCAAGGCGTAGGGTAAATCTCCGATCGCAAGGAGACACAAATGGTGAAAAAGTCACCGGAAAACACTACTCCCGCAATTGTGGACAACGTAGAGGCGCTTGAGGCTAAGCTCGCTCAGATGCGAGAGGCCCAGGCGCTTTTTGCTACGTACACGCAGGAGCAGGTCGACAAGATCTTCTATGAGGCCGCCATGGCCGCCAACAAGGCTCGTATCCCGTTGGCGAAGATGGCCATCGAGGAGACCGGCCGCGGCGTTCTTGAAGACAAGGTCATCAAGAACCACTACGCCGCAGAGTACATCTACAACGCTTACAAGAACACCAAGACCTGTGGTGTCCTGGAGCGCGACGAGGCTTACGGCATCACCAAGATCGCCGAGCCCATCGGCATCGTGGGCGCCGTCATCCCGACGACCAACCCCACCTCCACCGCGATCTTCAAGACGCTGATCAGCCTGAAGACCCGCAACGCCATCATCATCTCCCCGCACCCGGCTGCCGCCAAGTGCACCATCGCCGCCGCCAAGCTCGTGCTTGACGCCGCCGTCAAGGCCGGCGCCCCCGAGGGTATCATCGGCTGGGTCGATGTCCCCTCCATCGAGCTGACCAACATGGTCATGCGCGACGTCGACATCATCCTCGCCACCGGTGGCCCGGGCATGGTCAAGGCCGCTTACTCCTCGGGCAAGCCCGCCCTGGGCGTTGGCGCCGGTAACACCCCGGTCGTCATCGACGACACCGCCGACGTTCTGCTCGCAGTCAACTCCATCATCCACTCCAAGACCTTCGACAACGGCATGATCTGCGCTTCCGAGCAGTCCGTGACCGTCATCGACACCATCTACGACCAGGTCAAGGCCGAGTTCCAGAAGCGCGGCTGCTACTTCGTCAAGCAGGGTGCCGAGATGGAGGCCCTGCGTGCCGCCATGTTCAAGAACGGCGCCCTCGATCACCGCATCCCCGGCATGGCTGCCGCCAAGATCGCCGAGCTCGCCGGCATCGAGGTTCCCGCCAAGACTAAGATCCTGATCGCCGAGGTCACCTCCACCGACCCCGCCAAGGAGGAGTTCTCCCACGAGAAGCTCTCCCCGGTCCTGGCCATGTACCACGCCAAGGACTTCCAGGAGGCCGTCGACAAGGCCGAGCACCTGGTGCTCGCCGGTGGCCCGGGCCACACCGCCTCTCTGTACGTGCACCCCGCCCAGGCCGAGAAGATCAGCCTGTTCGAGCACGTCATGAAGGCCTGCCGCATCGTCATCAACACCCCGTCCTCGCACGGTGGCATCGGTGACCTGTACAACTTTGGCATGAAGCCGTCTCTGACCCTGGGCTGCGGCTCCTGGGGCGGCAACTCCGTCTCCGAGAACGTTGGGGTGAAGCACTTGATCAACGTTAAGACTGTGGCCGAGCGCCGTGAGAACATGCTGTGGTTCCGCGCTCCCGAGAAGGTCTACTTCAAGAAGGGTTCCACGCCCGTCGCCCTCGACGAGCTGGGCAACGTCATGGGCAAGAAGCGCGCCTTCATCGTTACCGACCAGTTCCTCTTCAAGAATGGCAACACCCGCGCCATCGAGGCCAAGCTCGACGAGATGGGCATCGCCCACGACTGCTTCTACGACGTCGAGCCCGATCCGTCGCTGCAGTGCGCACGTCGCGGCGCCAAGCAGATGGCTCTCTTTGAGCCGGACGTCATCATCGCCGTCGGCGGTGGCTCCGCTATGGACGCCGGCAAGATCATGTGGATGATGTACGAGCACCCCGAGTGCAAGTTTGAGGACATGGCCATGGACTTCATGGACATCCGCAAGCGTATCTTCACCTTCCCCGAGATGGGCAAGAAGGCCTACTTCGTCGCCGTCCCGACCTCCTCGGGTACCGGCTCCGAGTGCACGCCGTTCGCCATCATCACCGACAAGGAGACCGGCATCAAGTGGCCGCTCGCCGACTACGCGCTGCTCCCCAACATGGCCATCGTCGACGCCGACAACTGCATGACCGCCCCGCGCGGCCTGACCGCTGCCTCCGGCATCGACGTCATGACCCACGCCATCGAGTCCTACGTCTCCATCATGGCTTCCGACTACACCAAGGGCCTCTCCGAGCGCGCTGCCAAGCTCGTCTTTGAGAACCTGCCCTCCAGCTTCACGAACGGCGCCAAGGACCCGCACGCCCGCGAGGAGATGCACAACGCCTCCTGCATGGCCGGTATGGCCTTCGCCAACGCCTTCCTGGGCCTCAACCACTCCATGGCTCACAAGCTCGGCGCTTTCCATCACCTGCCCCACGGCATCGCTAACGCCGTCATCCTGACCCGCGTCATGCGCTACAACGCCGCCGAGGCTCCCGTCAAGATGGGTACCTTCTCCCAGTATCCTTACCCCAACGCGCTGCACAACTACGCCGAGATGGCCAAGTACTGCGGCATCGAGGGCAAGGACGACAAGGAGGTCTTCGAGAACTTCATCACGAAGCTCGAGGAGCTCAAGGACTTCATCGGTGTCAAGAAGACCATCGCCGACTACGGTGTTGACGAGCAGTACTTCCTCGACACCCTCGACGAGATGACCGAGCAGGCATTCAACGACCAGTGCACCGGCGCTAACCCGCGCTACCCGCTCATGAGCGAGATCAAGGAGCTCTACCTGGACGCCTACTACGGCCGCGAGCCCCAGGACTACGCCGTCTGCTAGTTTTTAGCACGGTTTTTTGCGGCGGGGGTGCACGGGTGTTTCACACACCCCCGCCGTCGCTTCTATCGCATCGTTGAAAGGATGCAACCATGCTGCTACCCGATTCCAAGACCGAGCTCGTCCGCCGTGGCAACAAGGTCGTTTACGACCTGGGCGACAAGATCGTCAAGGTCTTTAACGAGACCAAGCCTGTCTCCGACGTGTTCAACGAGGCTTTGAATCTTGCCCGCATCAATGAGTGCGGCATCCGCAGCCCCAAGGCTCTCGAGGTTTCCCAGCTCGAGAACGCCAACGGCTGGGCGCTCGTGACCGAGAAGGTTCCGGGCACCACCCTTGCCGAGAAGATGACTGCCGAGCCCCAGCGCTTTGGTGAGTACCTCGAGATGTTCGTCGACCTCCAGATCGAGATCCACGGCTACACCTCCCCGCTGCTCAACCGTCAGCGCGACAAGTTCGCCCGCATGATCGACAGCCTTGATCAGCTCAATGCCACCACGCGCTACAACCTTCAGGAGCGTCTGGACGGCATGACCAAGGAGTTCAAGGTCTGCCACGGCGACTTCAACCCCTCCAACGTCATCGTCGGCGACGACGGCCAGCTCTATGTGTGCGACTGGGCACACGCCACCCAGGGCTCCCCTGCTGCCGACGTTGCCACCACCTACCTGCTCTTTGCCCTCAACAGCAAGGACCAGGCCGAGGCCTACCTGGAGCTCTACTGCGACCGTGCCGACATGCCCATGCAGGTCGTGCGTCAGTGGACGAGCATCGTCGCCGCTTCCGAGCTCGCTCGTAAGCGCAACGTGAACGATGAGTTCCTGAAGAACTGGATCGACGTCGTCGATTATCAGTAATATCTGAGCGATTTATTTCGCATCGGAGGCATAATGGAAAACCCCGCAGCTCGCATGGGCTGTGGGGTTTTCCTTTTAGATATCGAGGATGCTACAAGATAATAGGACGGCCCCGCATCTCCCCGATTGGAGAAATGCGGGGCCGTCCCACATATCGAACTACAAGCGAAATCGTCGATTAACGGCGGGCTGCCTTAACAAGCTCGGCAACCTTGGCAACGACCTCGTCGATCGCCACGTCCTCGCGCTCGCCCGTAGCACGGTCCTTGAGCTCAACGGTGCCATTCTTAAGGCCGCGCTTGCCCAGAACCACCTGATACGGGAAGCCCATGAGGTCGTTATCGGCAAACTTAAAGCCCGGACGCTCATCGCGATCGTCGACGACGACCTCGATACCCTCGGCACACAGGCCATCAACAATCTGCTCGCAGACGGTAGCGCACTCTTCCTTCTTGGGATCAAGCGGAATCACCGCGACCTCGTACGGGGCAACGGAGACCGGCCAGACGATACCGTGCTCGTCGTTGTGCTGCTCCACGACGGCAGCAAGCGAGCGGGACACGCCCACGCCGTAGCAACCCATGATGAGCGGCTTCTCCTTGCCGTCCTCATCCATAAAGGTGGCACCCATGGCCTCGGAGTACTTGGTGCCCAGCTGGAAGACCTGAGAGACCTCGATGCCGCGGGCAGCGGAGAGCGGCTTGCCGCAGTGCGGGCAGGGGTCGCCGGCGACAACGGTGACCAGATCGGCCCACTCATCGACGGTAAAGTCGCGCTCGGGGCAGGCACCGGTAAAGTGATAATCGACCTCGTTGGCACCGCAGGCCCACTGTTTGGACTCGCGCAGGCTCTCGTCGCAGACCAGACGAATGCCATCGGGCAGGTTAACCGGTCCGATAAAGCCCTTGTGCAGACCGTTCGCCTGAAGCTCCTCGTCGGTCATCATGCGATAGCCCTTGCCAAAGACGTGCTCGGCCTTGCAATCGTTGAGCTCGTGATCGCCCGGAACAATGGCCACGACCGGCTTGCCCTCGGCGTCGATGAGTGCCAGCGACTTGCGCGTGCCGTTCTCGGGGAACCCAAAGAACTTAGCAACAGCCTCAATGGTGCCCATGCCCGGAGTCTCAACCTTGGTGAGCGTACCGTCACCAGGACCCTCGGTCACGACGACCTTGGTGCTTGCAGCCTCGTCATCGGCAGCGAAGCCGCAATCGTCGCAGTAGACGAGCGAAGCCTCGCCGGCGTCAGCCAAAGCCATGTACTCGACGGAGGTATCGCCACCGATCTCGCCAGAATCGGCGACGACGGGCAGAGCCTTGATGTAGCAGCGCTCGCAGATATTGGCGTACGCCTGCTTCATCTTGTCGTACTCCTCCTGCAGGCTCTCCTGCGTGGCGGAGAAGCTGTAGGCGTCCTTCATGATGAACTCGCGGCCGCGCATCAGGCCAAAGCGGGGACGGAACTCGTCGCGGAACTTGTCCTGAATGTGATACAGGTTGACGGGCAGCTGCTTATAGGAGCGTAGCTCGTTGCGCACCAGGGCCGTGACGGTCTCCTCGTGCGTGGGGCCCAGGACGAACTCGCGACCATGACGGTCGTCAAAGCGCACAAGCTCCTTGCCATAGGCGTCGATGCGGCCGGACTCGCGCCACAACTCGGCGTCGACCATGATAGGCATCATAAGCTCCTGGGCGCCGGCAGCGTCCATCTCGTCGCGCACGATGTTCTCGATCTTACGGATCGAGCGCCAGGCAAGCGGCAGGTAGGAATACAGGCCGGCGGCCTCCTTGCGGATCATGCCGGCACGGAGCAGCAGGCGGTGACTGGCGAGCTCAGCGTCCGCCGGATCCTCTTTAAGCGTCGGCGCATAGAGCTTAGACATATACATTGCTCGGGTCATTTATTTCTCCTCAATAAGCTTGTCGACCTCTGCCATAAGCGCGTCGACAATTTGGTCCTCAGCTACTTTACCAATGATCTGGCCATGCGAAAAGAGCAAGGCCTGACCACGTCCGCAAGCAACGCCCAGGTCGGCATCAGAAGCCTCGCCGGGGCCATTGACCGCGCATCCCATAACGGCGATCGAAAGCGGCGCGGAGTAGTTCTTAAGCCGCTCGGTGACCTCCTCGGCGATGGGAATGAGGTTAACCTGGCAGCGGGCGCACGTGGGGCACGAGACAATCTCGGGACCACGACGACGCAGGCCCAGCGACTGCAAAATTCCCCAGGCGACCGGCGGCTCCTCAACCGGATCGGCCGTGAGAGAGACGCGCATGGTGTCACCGATACCCTCAGACAGCAGAATACCAAGGCCCACCGAGCTCTTAATGGTGCCCTGAAGCTTGGTACCCGCCTCGGTTACGCCCAGGTGAAGCGGAACGTGGGGAATCTCACGCGACAGGGCTCGATAGGTATCGAGCGTCGTTTGCACGCTATGGGCCTTGGCCGAAAGCACAATGTTCGTAAAGCCGCGGTCCTCAAAGTGCTTGACGAAGCGCTCGCTCGACATCACGAGCTTTTCGGGCTGCGTGAGGTCTTCGCGCTCGGCGATATCCTGCTCAAGCGAACCAGCGTTGACACCGATGCGAATTGCGCAGCCCGCAGCACCCGCGGCATCGATGACAGCATCGACCTTGGCCCAATCGCCGATATTACCGGGATTGATGCGGAGCTTGGCGGCACCGGCCTCCACAGCGCCAATGGCCAGCTTGTGGTTAAAGTGGATATCGGCAACGATTGGCACCGGAGACTCGGCACAGATGGTGCGGAAACCCTCAAGCGCGGCCTCGGTGGGCACGCTCACACGCACGATATCGCAGCCAGCCTGCGCCAACGCGCACACTTGCGCAAGCGTTGCCTGGGCATCAGCGGTATCGGTGCAGGTCATGGATTGGACCACCACCGGCGCGCCGCCACCGATCTGCACACCGCCCACATGCACGGGGCGCGTCAACTCGCGCGGCAAAGGATGGGATAAAGACAATCCAAACACTCCCCTACAGAATAAATCGAAGGATGTCGGAACGAAGCATATAGACAAACAGCAGCGCAAAGAGCGCGATGCCCACATAGCTCACAATCGTCTGGACCTTGAGCGGAAGCTCGCGGTCCGCAATCTTTTGAATGATCTCGATGACCAGCTTGCCGCCATCGAGTGGTGGGATGGGCAGCAGGTTCATAAAGCCAAGCGAGAACGAAATGAGGGCGGCAAACGAAAGGAACGTGGCAGGGCCGGCAGCAGCAGCCTGTGAGGACATAACGCTAATACCCACGATCGACGAGGACTGGTCGAGAATCTCCATCGTATGCTGCGGCTGGAGTAGGCGCATCACGCCCTCCGCTGTCTGCACGACATAGGAGAAAGACAGGCGAGCCGACGTGATGAGGTCTAAACGGACCACCTGCGTAGAGGCATACACACCTAGGCGCTCATCCTCTTTGAGCGCAACCGTGGTCGAATGCTGCTTGCCGTCACGCTCGTACTCGATGGCGATATCGTCCTTACCGGCAGCCTTGCCGATGGCATCGTAAACGTCCATCCAGGTAGAGCACGATACTCCGTCAACCGAAAGGATCGCGTCGCCGCCCTCGATACCCGCCTTGGCGGCAATAGACCCCTCGTCAACCTGACCGATCACGTTGGTATCCATCGGCACGGTGACACCCGTAATGGAATAGATGCTCATAAGGAGCAAAAAACCCGTCAGGATATTGACGAGAATGCCCGCGAGCAGCATAAAGGCGCGCTTGAGAAAGCCCTGGCCAAGATAAGTGTGCGAGCGCTCTTGCGCCAAGAAATCAGCCTCGCCGCACGGCAGCTCCCACACATCGCCCTCGGCAGTCGCATGCTCTCGATCGAACCGGCGGCCGTCAAAGGTGGTGTAACCCGCAGCGTCTCGAGGCAGTGTCTGATACTTAGTGGGATAGTAGCTCGGTGAGGGCTTCTCCCCTTCCTCATACCAAGGTGCGATGGAGCCCCAGCCCAGCAACAGAGCACAAGCCTCGAGCACATCCTCCTCGGAAAGCTCGAGCTCGACAGCAAGGTCGGCCACGGTCACGCGACCATGACGGTAGATAGCCGCGAGCACGCGATCGGCGCACGAGACATCGGTCGGATCCATACCGCAGATGGCAGCGTAGCCACCCAGCAGCAGCGGGGTCACGCCAAACTTGGTTCCAATGCGACGCGACGTGTAATGGATGTCAAAGCGGCACGGCAGGCCCAAAAAGAACTCGGTCACACGGACGCCGCAGGCACGCGCCGCCAAAAAGTGGCCACCCTCGTGCAAAAACACGAGGACGGAAAGCATCAGCAGGCCCCAAAAGACCGATGAAAGAACGCTCAGAACAGTATCCATAAAACGAAAAAGCAATCCTTATGGGTTAGGAACGGGTTGCGACGAGTACCTGCGCAGCCTTTTCACGCGCCCACGCATCGATATCGTGAAGTTGCTCAAACGAATCGACCGCCTGCACATCGTGGGCATCCATGCAGGATTCCACAATGCGATCGATATCGGTAAAGCTGCAGCCATCGCGCAGGAAGGCATCGACGGCGACCTCGTTGGCGGCATTGAGCACGCACGGCATGGTGCCACCCGTCTTGCCGGCACGCTCGGCCAGTGCCAGACAGCGGAAGGTATCCATGTCGGCAGCATCAAACGTGAGCTGCCCCAACTCGCGAAAATCGATACGAGGCGCCGGAGTATCCCAACGCTCGGGATACGAGAACGCGAACTGGATGGGAATACGCATGTCGGAAGCACCGAGATGCGCCATCACGGAGCCGTCGGAGAACTCGACCATAGAGTGAATCTTGGACTGACGCTGCACGACCACGTTAATGAAATCGAGGTCGCAGTTAAACAGATGCATGGCCTCAATGCGCTCCAGGCCCTTGTTCATGAGGGTGGCGGAGTCGATGGTGATCTTGGCGCCCATGGCCCACGTGGGATGTGCGAGGGCATCGGCACGCGTCACGCGGTCGAGCTCGTCGCGCGTGCGGCCAAAAAACGGACCGCCCGAGCAGGTGAGCCAAATACAATGAGCCTCGCGTGGGTTCTCCCCCAGATAGCACTGGAAGATGGCGGAGTGCTCAGAGTCGACTGGAATAAGCTGGCCCGGTTGCGCCAACGGCATAAGCAAGTCGCCACCGACGACGAGGGACTCCTTGTTGGCAAGGGCAAGGCGCTTATTTGAGGTCAAGGCCGCATGGCTCGCCTCGAGACCGGCGGCACCCACAATAGCGACGAGTACGCAGTCGACATCGTCGCGACGCGCGAGCTCGCAAACCGCCTGCGCGCCTACGCCGAGCTTCGTTCCCTCGGGCAACTCCTGCAGCACGGCGTCATCGCCATGAGCGACATCGGCCACGGCAACCGCCGGAACCGAGAACTCGCGGGCAGCGGCAACGAGCTCGGAAGTACTGGAGTTAACGGACAGCGCCGTCACCTGCAAGCGATCGGCATGCTGACGGCACACATCGAGCGCCTGGGTGCCGATAGAGCCCGTACAGCCCAGGATGGCAACACGGAGACGTCCATCGGAGCCATACGTCGTCTGGAAGGACATTACAGCACGCCTCCGATCATCAGCATCAGCTGCGCGGTGATGCAGCCGAAGATAAGCGAATCGCTACGATCGAGCATGCCGCCGTGGCCCGGGATAAGGTTGCCGGAATCCTTGACGCCCACGCCGCGCTTGATGCGCGACTCGATAAGGTCGCCGATAACGCCCAGAATGGACACGACCACGCCGCACAGCAGCGCATAGGGCAGGCTGAGCTTGTAGAAATGCGTCGCCCACAGGATGATCCAAATCAAAACCGAGCCCAGGATGCCGCCGGCAAACCCCTCCCAGCTCTTTTTGGGAGAGATCTTGGGAACCATCTTGTGCTTGCCGATACGGCTACCTACGATGTAGGCAAACGAGTCGGAGACCCAAAGGGACGCGCAAACGCCCACCGAAAGCAGGGCGCCGGCAAAACCGGGCACGGCATCGCGCAGCAGCACGATAGCCGACAGCATAAAGCCAGTGTAGATGGGGCCCATGAGCGTCACGGCCACATCAGAGATGCGGGTACGCGGCGACCAGACATACCAAATGCCCACAGCGAGCATCAGGGCAAAAAGCAGGGCATTCAGCAACATCGAATCGCCCAACGCCGACAGCGGAAAGAGTACGGCAGCAGCGATACCCATGCGCTCGTTAGCCATCTTGCCATCGAGCCTTGTCATACGGAAAAACTCATAGCAGCACAGACCGCTCATGACAGAAACAAAGATGGCCGTGGGCACGATACCCAAAACCAGGCACAGGATAAAGACAACGGCGTAGACGATACCGGCGGCGGCACGGGTGATAAAGCCCGCAAGCCACGAACCGGTGCCATTCTTCGCTGCAGGCGCTCCAGCAGCGACAGCCTTGCGCTCAGATGTCTTGGGAGCAGTTGCCTTGGGACGATCGGACACGATTAAGCCTCCTCGGTCTTGCTCAGACCACCAAACCTACGGTCACGGCCCTGATAGGCCAAAATGGCGTCGACAAGGCCCCAACGATCAAAGTCGGGCCAATAGGTATCGGTGACGTAGAATTCGGAATAAGCCACCTGCCACAGCAGATAGTTCGAAAGGCGCAGCTCACCAGAGGTGCGAATCACAAGCTCAGGATCGGGAAGGCCGGCGGTATAGAGGTGGGAAGCCACCATGTCGTCATCAATTGCGGCAGGATCGATCTTACCGGCGGCAGCGTCGAGTGCGATCTGACGGACAGCGCGGGTAATCTCGGCACGCGCGCCGTAGTTGACGGCAAGCGCCAGCGTCATGCCAGTGTGATCGGCGCACTCGGCAAGACCGCGTTCAAAAACGTCGCGGGTCTTCTTGGGCAGCGCGGAAATGTCACCCAAAAAGACAACGCGCACGTTTTCGCGCTTCAGAAGCGGCAGCTCGTCGATGAACGTCTTGGCAAACAGGTGCATCAAGACGTTGACCTCATGCTGCGGGCGGTTCCAGTTTTCGGTAGAAAACGCATAGGCCGAAAGCACGTCGACGCCCAGACGCACGCAAGCGGTAATAATCTCGCGAAGGGAGACGATACCCGCCTTGTGGCCCTCGGTGCGTGCAAGACCGCGCGATGTGGCCCAACGACCGTTGCCGTCCATAATGCACGAGATATGGTGCGGAATGTTATTGAGGTCAAGGTCGGAAAAACCGACGCCCGCAGGGGCGTCGGCAAAGTACTCGACCAGTTTATGCTCGTCGTATTGCACCTTAGATCTCCATGACCTCGGCTTCTTTTTCCTTCAGAAGCTCCTCGACCTTGGCGACATACTCATCGGTGTGCTTCTGGACCTTGGCCTGCTCGCGACGGACATCATCCTCGGTGAGCTCCTCATCGCGCTCGAGCTTGTTGTTGAAGTCGCGACGGATGTTACGGATAGACACCTTGGCCTGCTCGGCGTACTCGCGGCACTCCTTGACGAGCTCGCGACGGCGCTCCTCGGTGGGAGCCGGGAACGGCAGACGAACGACGGTGCCATCGGAGTTGGGGGTAATACCCAGATCGGAAGCGCCGATGGCCTTGACGATAGCGTTGATGAGTGCCTTGTCCCACGGCTCGATGAGCAGCATGTGGGCCTCGGGGGTCTTGACGGCGGCAACCTGCGTGACCGGCGTGGGAACACCGTAATAATCGACGGTGATGTCGGACAGAATGTTGGCATTGGCGCGGCCGGTACGAACCTTGGAGAAGTTATGCTTGAGGGACTCGAGCGACTTGTCCATATGGGCGGTGATGTTCTCTGCCATGCTTAATCCTCCTGATAGACGAGCGTGCCGACGGGCTCACCCGAAAGCGCGCGCTTGACGGTGTCCTCGCCATCGATGTTGAGGACCAAAATCGGCATACGGTTGTCCTGGCACAGTGCCGTAGCCGTGGAATCCATAACCTGCAGACCGCGGACGAGAACCTCGTGATAGGTAATCTTGTCAAAACGGACGGCGTCGGCGCACTTGACGGGATCCTTGTCGTAGATGCCGTCAACCTTGGTGGCTTTAATCAGAATCTCGGCGCCGATCTCGCACGCACGAAGAGCCGCGGCGGTGTCGGTCGTAAAGTACGGATTGCCCGAACCGGCGGCAAAAATAACGACGTTGCCCTTGGAAAGGTGGTTGATGGCGCGACGGCGAATATAGGGCTCGCAGATCTCGTTCATCTGGATAGCGCTCATCACGCGGCAGGGAACATCGTTATGCTCGAAGGCATCCTGCAGGGCGAGCGCGTTCATAACGGTTGCCAGCATGCCCATGTAGTCGGCCTGAGCACGCTCCATGCCACCGGCAGCGCCGCCCATGCCACGGAAAATATTGCCGCCGCCGACAACGACGCCGACCTCATGGCCAACGGCGAGCAGCTCCTTGACCTGCTTAGCAAGATGGTCGGTAACCTTGGGGTCGATGCCATATTGGCCGTCGCCCATCAGCGCTTCGCCGGAAAGCTTAAGAAGCACGCGTTTATATCGGATGTCGGACAAAGCGATCCTCCTTTAGATTGAACTCTCAACATTCTATCAAAGGCTCTAAGAAGAGCCATGAAAAAGCAGGCTGTGAGTAAAACCCACAGCCTGCTCATTACCAGCTACAAGAGCTTATTTACTCGCCACGGACCAGACGGTCAAAGGCAACGACGGTAATGGTGTCGCCGAGCTCCTTGGAGACCTTCTCAGCGTACTTCTTGATGGTGAGGGAGCTGTCCTTGATGAACTCCTGCTCGGTGAGCACGGACTGCTTGTAGAACTTCTCCAGACGGCCGACAGCCATCTTCTCCTGGATAGCCTCGGGCTTACCGGACTCGGCAGCCTGAGCCATGTAGATCTGCTTCTCGTGCTCGACGGTCTCGGCCGGAACCTGATCGCGGGTAGCGCAGATCGGGGCGACGGCGGCAACCTGAAGGGCAACGTCGTGAGCGAAGGTCTTGAAGGATTCAGCCTGAGCGGTCTCAGCCTTCTCGAAGGCGAACTCGACGAGGACGCCGATCTTACCACCCATGTGGATGTAAGAAGCGAGCGCGCCGTTCTCAGCCTTGCGGGCAGCGAAGCGGGAGATCTTCATGTTCTCGCCCATGATGTGAATCATCTCGGTGAGCTCGGAGGAAACGGTCTCCTCGCCCATCGGCTTCTCGAGCAGAGCGTCGACGTCAGCAGGCTCGGTGGTAGCGACAACCTCAGCGACCTTGGAAGCAAAGCCGGTGAACTTGGCGTTAGAGCCAACGAAGTCGGTCTCGCAGGAGAGCTCGAGCAGAGCGCCGGTCTTGCCATCCTCGGAGACGAACGCGGCGACAGCGCCCTCGTTGGTCTCACGGCCAGCCTTCTTGGCAGCCTTGGCAAGGCCGTTCTTACGCAGAACGTCGACAGCGGCGTCCATGTCGCCGTCAGCCTCGACGAGAGCCTTCTTGCACTCCATCATCGGGGAGTCGGTCATCTCGCGGAGCTGCTTGACCATAGCGGCGGTAATCTGGGCCATTGTGGTTCCTTTCAAAGAGATGAAAAAGAATTAACTAAGACTGATTTACTCGGCCTTGGGCTCAGCGGCCATCTCGGCCTCGGAGACCTGCTCCTTACCAGAGCCAGCGAGGCAGGCGTCAGCCATGAGCTCGCACATAAGGGTGACAGCGGAGATAGCGTCATCGTTGCAGGGGATGCCGTACTCGACCTCGTCGGGATCGGAGTTGGTGTCGATCAGGGCGACGACGGGGATGTTCAGGCGCTGAGCCTCCTTGATGGCGTTCTCCTCGCGCTTGGTGTCGATGACGAAGAGAGCCTGGGGCAGACCCTTCATGTCGCGGGCGCCACCGAGGTTGGTCTGGAGCTTGGTGAGCTCCTTGCCGAGAACAGCCTGCTCCTTCTTGGGGAGCACTGCCATGCGGCCGTCCTCGACCATGGCCTCGAGCTCCTCCATGCGGTTGATGCGGGAGCGGATGGTGACGAAGTTGGTCAGCATACCGCCGAGCCAACGCTGGTTGATGTAAGGCATGTTGGCGCGCTCAGCAGCGTTCTTGACGGCCTCCTGAGCCTGCTTCTTGGTGCCGACGAACAGCACGTTGCCGCCCTTAGCGACGTTCTTGACGAAGGTGTAGGCCTGGTCGGCGTCGAGGATGGTCTGCTTGAGGTCGAGGATGTAGATGCCGTTGCGCTCACCGAAGATGAACGGCTTCATCTTGGGGTTCCAGCGACGGGTCTGGTGACCGAAGTGGCAGCCGGCCTCGAGCAGGGTGCGGATATTAATCTTGGTAGCCATGTTAAACCTCCTGTGGTTTGCCTCCGCGCGGGGTCATCCTCCAAAACCAACCCGGACATGTGCTACCAAAGCCCGGGCACCACGGTATGAAGTAGCCGCGCGTGCGTGATAAAAACATGTTGCCGTGAAGCAACCCGATGAATGATAGCAGGAATGCTTCTTCCTGCCAACCCGCAATCAAAACCACACACCTGAGTGCGGCGCGGGACGTCCCAGCCACTATTCGCCGCGGGGATGGGCTTGAGACACGGCACGTTTGAGCCGATCGGGCGTGAGGTGCGTGTAGATTTGCGTCGTGGACAGGCTCGCATGGCCTAGCAGCTCTTGAACCGAGCGCAGGTCCGCACCGCCCTCGAGCAAGTCGGTCGCAAAGGTATGGCGCATCGCATGCGGGGCGATGTCGGCCGGAATGCCGGCAAGTGTCGCCAGCGTATGGAACCGCCGCCTGAGCATGGCGGCACTCATGCGATTGCCGCGCGCCGATATAAGCAGCGGATGCGCCCCGGTAGCGGGGTCACGGCGCTTTGCCCGAGCGAGCAACTCCGGCCTCCCCTCCTCAATATAGAGACGCGTCGCCTCGAGCGCACGACGATACAGAGGGACGATACGTTCTTTGCTCCCCTTGCCCCACAGGCGCAGCGTGCGTTCGGACCACGCAATGGACTCCACATTGAGTGCTGCGAGCTCAGAGATACGGGCGCCCGAGGCATAGAGCAGCTCGAGCATCGCCGCATCGCGCAGTCCCGCGGGTGTTGAGGTATCAGGCGTCTTGAGCAGCGCCTCCACCTGTTGGGTCGTCAGCACACCGGGTAGATCGCGCGGGAGCTTGGGCGAGGAAATTGCCGAGACCGCATCGCCCTCCACGACCCCCTCGGCAGCCATCCACCGATAAAGCGAGCGAACGGCAGACAGGTGTGCCGCAAGCGTTCGGGGAGCCACCTGCTCACGCGAAAGCTCGGCAAGATAGCGACGAATGGTGCGCACGTCGGCAGCGAAAGCATCTATATCCTCGCGCTCGCACCAGGCAGCAAAGCGCTCCAGCCTCGAGCCATAGGCCGTCACCGTGTTGGGAGAAAGCCCCTCGACACGTGAGATATAGGCGATAAACGAGTCAACGGTGTCGTACAGGTCAAAGGCTATGACCGGTCGCCTCCAAACAGATCGGAGCGAGTGGCCAGATAGGCATCAAGGGCCTCGAGCGCACGGTCCGCATAGGCCTGGTAGCGGTCGCGCTTGCTGCGGCGCTTACCGTCCTCGAGCGGCGGCACCAGGCCAAAGTTGACATGCATAGGCTGATAGCCCACGGTGGCAGGATCGGTCGCATAACCCACGAGCGCACCCAGGGCGCCCACACGCGGCAACTCGACGCCCGAGGCACCGATAGCCTCGGCATAGGTGTTGAGCGCCGCGAGCAGACCTGTCGCCACGGCTTCCATGTACCCCTCGGTGCCGGTGATCTGACCGGCCAGGCGCACGCCGGTACCGGGCACGGCAAAGGTGCCATCGAGCACGTGCGGGGCGTCGACAAAGGTATTGCGGTGCATGACACCGTAGCGGAAGAACTCAGCGTTCTCCAGGCCCGGCACCATATGGAAGACGCGCTTCTGCTCGCCAAAGGTCAGGTTGGTCTGGAAGCCCACCAGGTTATAGGCGGTCTTCTCCTTGTTCTCGGCACGCAGCTGAATCGCCGCCCAGGGGCGACGTCCGGTACGCGGGTCGGTGAGGCCGACGGGCTTCATGGCACCAAAGCGGATGGCATCCTTGCCCGTGCGCGCGACCTCCTCGGCGGGCTGGCAGGCCTGGAACAGATCGCCGCCCTCAAAGTCTTTGAGCACCACGCGGTCGGCCGTGGTAAGCGCCTCGATAAAGGCCTCGTACTCCTCCTTGTTGAGCGGAGCGTTGAGATAGTCGCCGCTCCCCTGCTCCTCGTAGCGCGACTGCGAGAACAGCACGTCCATATCGAGCGTGGAGGCATCGACGATCGGCGCCGCGGCATCGAAGAACGCAAGGGCGTCGCCACCGACGAGCTTCATGACCTCTTCGCTCAGCGCAGGTGAACACAGCGGGCCCGCGGCAATGACCACGTGGCCCTCGGGAATCTGCGTGACCTCGCCGTGCACGACCTCGATATTGGGACGAGCGGCAACTTCGGCCTCGACAAGCTCGGAAAACTTGACGCGATCGACCGCTAAGGCGCCACCGGCGGGAACAGCCGCGCGATGGGCGCAATCGAGCAGAACTGAACCCATGCGCTCAAGCTCGGCCTTCAGCAAACCAGCCGCGGAATCCGGACGGGTCGACTTAAACGAATTGGAGCAGACGAGCTCTGCCAGGTGATCGGTATGGTGGGCCGGGGAGCTCACCTGGGGGCGCATCTCGCACAGCTTTACGGCAAACCCGCGATCTGCCAGCTGGATCGCGCACTCCGAACCCGCCAGACCGCCACCGATAACTGTCACCTGATCGAACTGCATCTGCAAACACCTTTCTAATTGACACGTTTTCCATTGTGACCGAAGGGTGTCTGGGCGTGAAGGGCAAACTTGGAGGGCGCATACCTTCCATCCATCATGCGCTCGATAAGACCCTCGAGTTCAAGCGAACCCAAGAGTTTGAGTACGCCGACAGCATCGAGCGAGACGAGCGCCGCGATGTCGTCGACCTTGAGCGGAGAGGCGATGAGCGCATGCATCACGGTCTGCTGCGTTGGATCCAGGTCGGCAATGCCGGGAGCATCGGGGCGCGAGTAGCGCAGGGTTCCGTAGATGCGTGAGATAGCCATCTCGATAGATTCCTCGTCGACGATGCAGCAGGCACCGTTCGCAATGAGGTAATTCGTGCCACGCGACTCGGGCGATAGGATCGACCCCGGCACGGCAAGAAGTTCGCGCCCCAAATCCATAGCAGCCTCGGCTGTAGAAAACGTCCCGGAAGGCATACCCGCCTCGGATACAAAGAGGGCTTGCGACAGGGCCGCGATCACGCGATTGCGGCGCGGAAAGGCGAACTTGCGCGGACCCATGCCCCACGGAGAGATCGACACGACCGCGCCACCCGTATCAAGCGTGCGCGTAATCAGCCCCGCGCTCGAACGCGGGTAGACCACGTCGGCGCCCGTCCCCAGCACCACAACGTGTTTGCCGCCGGCGTTGACCGCAGCCCAACCCGAGGCCTGGTCACAACCGACCGCACCGCCCGAAACTACCGTCACTCCCGCCTCAACCGCCACCTTCGCCGCAAGCTCTGCCACGGCAAGACCATACGGCGAGGCCTTGCGCGCGCCGATGATGGAGAGCGCGGGCGTCGAAAGCACCTCGGGGTTGCCGCGCACATAAAGCGTCTGGGGTAAATCAGAAAGCTCCAAAACGGTCTCGGGATACAACGCATCACCTGGATGCAGCTCGAAGGTCCCCTCGGCCATCATTGGTCCCTCCTTCCCTGGTACATCGCCGCCTCGAGCACGTGGTCCTGCGTCACTTGCTCGCTCTCGGCGACATCTGCGATCGTACGCGCAATGCGAACCAGGCGCACGATGCCACGCCCTGTGAGATGCGTGCGTTTGGATAGGCCGAGTACGCATTTCTCGGCAGCATCATCAAGCTCAAAGGTCGAAACGACGCCGTCAATGGACCGCGTCTCGTCATCCTCGGCCTCGGCATCTGCATCGTCCATACGGGATTCGCGCCAAGCGCGAAAAGCGCGACCGCGCACAACGTAGTCACGTAACTCGGCCGACGACATACCCTCTGCGCCCTCGATAATCACCTGGGGGTCGGGACGGGTCACATCGATCATCATGTCGATGCGGTCGGCCAAAGGGCCGCGCAGTTTAGACCGATAGCGCTCGACCATCGCCGCTGAGCAGCGACACGGTACCTCGCGATCGCCCAAAAAACCGCAGGGGCAGGGATTGCTCGCAGCCAGCAGCTGAAAGCGCGACGGGAAGGTAAAGGCCCCGTCGACGCGTACGATCCTCACATAGCCGCGCTCGATGGGCTGACGCAGCGTCTGCAGCACACCCGTGGGAAACTCGGCAAGCTCGTCCAAAAAGAGCACGCCGCCATGAGCAAGGCTGATCTCACCCGGATGCACCGGGCGTCCTCCGCCAATGAGGCCCGCCGTTGAAATACTGTGGTGGGGACTGCGGAAGGGCCGATGACCTGCCAATAATCCATCGATGTTCTCGCCCAAGACCGAATGGATGCACAGCGCCTCCTGCTGGTCCTCAACGGAAAGCTCGGGCAGGATGCCGGTCATACGACGGGCGAGCATCGTCTTGCCCGATCCCGGGGACCCGATCATAAGCAAACCGAGCTCACCCGCTGCCGCCAGCGCCATGCCGCGTTTGGCAACCTCCTGCCCCAGTACGTCGGCATAGTCGAGCTCGGGCTCAAAGGTCGCCTCGACGCCCTCAGAATCCAAGTAGCGCCGCGCGGCATCGCCCATACCATGAGCAAGCTGAGACAAATGATCGATAAAGCCGCAATCCACGCCCGCGAGTGGCACATGCTGGTCGGACCTGCCGGCGATAAAAGACAGCCCCATATCACGCGCCAATAGCTGAAACGCCACCTCGCCCTTGACGGGAAGCACCGTACCGTCCAAGCCAAGCTCACCAGCAATAAGACAACGATCGAGGTTGTCGCGGGGAATCTGACCATCGGCCGCCAATACCGCGATGGCGATGGGCAGATCAAAGCCGCTACCGGTCTTGCGAATATCGCCGGGCGCCAGATTGACCGTAATGCCCGAGCGCGGGATCTCGAACCCGGCGGAGCGCATCGCGCAGCGAATACGACCGCGTGACTCCATCACCTCCATACTCGGGATGCCGAGCATCTGGATGCCCGGAACGCCACCGGCAAGCGAGACCTCGACCGTGACGTGAATCGCCTCGACGCCGCGGATGCAGGCCGCGTGAACGGCAAACGTCTCGAACGCCATCACGACACCTGCCAATCGAACGCGTTGTACTGATGCTCGATCTCGGCAATATGCCCGCCACGAATGGTGACACCCACGGCATCGAAGCGAATCGCCTTGAGCGGATAATGCTCCATGAGGTAGCAACTTGCGATGCGGCGGTAACGGCGTTGCTTTTGGGCGTCCACGGCCTCCTCGGGAAAGACCCGCGTGTCGCAATCCAGTGCAACGCGTCTGGTCTTGACCTCGGCCATCACCACGACATCGTCGAGCTCATCGAGCAGCACCAGATCGGCCTCGCCCTCAGTGCAACGATAACCCTGCTCCAGCAAGGTGTAGCCGCGCTCGTTAAAATAGTCGATGGTGATCAGCTCGCCCAGCATGCCCAGCTCGCGGGGACTGAGTCCCTTGATAAACTCGGGCGTCATCGCCCCGCAGTCGAGCTCGCCGTTTTCCCAACGCTCCTTGAGCTGCTGCGTCTTGCTCTTTTTGCTTGCGGCACTCATAGGGTCTCCTTTCCCGCACACTGAATTGCCCCGATGATGAGGGCACCTTTCATGCGGGTAAGTACCGGAAGCAAACCAAAAGCTAACCAAATGCCGTCAAAAAACGGGCCGTATGCAGCAATGGTGTTGCATACGGCCCGCTACCAGCAGGTTTATAAAACCCCAGAGGTCCCTGTCTCCACAATTGACCTAGAAAAGGCGCTCAGTCTGCAGAAAGTTTCCGCAAAAGCTCACGCGGTGCAGAGGACAAAGTCCATGTTTGCGAATGGCCTCGATGTGCTCGGGGCTTGCGTAGCCTTTCGATTCGGCCAAATGGTACTCGGGATACTCGGCATCGTACTCGACCATCATCTCATCACGCGTGACCTTGGCCATGATGGACGCCGCGGCGATACAGGCGATCTTGGCATCGCCCTTCACCACGTCACGCTCGTTAGGAACGGCGCCCAAGGGGTTGCCATCCATGAGGACGCAGTCGGGTTCAAGTCCCGTATCGGCCACGGCGCCCGCAACGGCGGTACGGATAGCACGGGCCATGCCCATCTCATCGATATCCTTCGGCGCGATATGGCAAAAACCGATCGCCGTCGCCACCTCGGCAATCTTCACGGAGAGCAGCTCGCGGCGCGCCGGCGTGAGCTTTTTGGAATCGTTGATGCCCCAGATGCGCGGCTCCATGGGAAGGCACACGGCACACACCGTCAGGGGACCGGCCACCGATCCGCGACCCACCTCGTCGACACCAACGACCACCCCATCGCCGCCAAGCTCATGCATAAGCTCGTACATGCCATTGACGCGCTCGCGCTCGGCGACCTCTTTGGAATGGCGTTTGAGGGCGCGTTCACAAGCCTTGATCACCTGCTGGCGCGGATCCTCGCGATAATGCTCCACGAGGGCAGGAATCTCCTCAAACGTAGCGCTCGCCAACTCACCGGCAACCTGCGATGCCGAAACCGAGCTCGTCATGTTGGCCATACCAGGCCCTCCTTGCATGCAAATCAGATAAAAAGAAGGGCCACCCGAAGGTGACCCTTGTGTCCAAACGAGTGGACAGACGCTGCGATCTTCTTAGCGCTTCTCGGGGATGCGAGCAGCCTTGCCCACCTTGTCGCGGAGGTAGTACAGCTTGGCGCGACGGACGCGACCATGACGAACGACCTCGAGCTTGGCGATCTTGGGGCTGTGAAGCGGGAAGGTACGCTCAACACCGACACCGAAGGACATCTTGCGGACGGTGAAGGTCTCGCGGGCACCGGCGCCGGCCATGCGGATGACGTCGCCCTGGAAGACCTGGATGCGCTCGCGGTCGCCTTCCTTAATGCGGTAGTGAACCTTGACGTTGTCGGCGACGCGAACCTGAGGAATGTCCTCGCGGATCTGCTGACGCTCGATTGCGCGGATGTAATCCATGTGCAATTCCTTACTCTTCTAGAGGTGCCGTACCACCTTGGCCGGCACGTAGTTGAACAAACGTATTCGAGTATACACGCGCGGGTTTCTGCTGCAAGAACAATTTTTTGCGCAGACAAAAAGACAAAACCCGCACATGATAACCGCCCGCCTCACGAATGAGACGGGCGGTATGAAGGGGGGCTACGCTAGGCGTCTAAACGCTAAACGCTAGGCGGAACGCTTGGCCTCGAGCTTGGCCTGGGCGGCAGCCAGACGTGCGAGGGGCACACGATAGGGCGAGCAGGACACGTAGTCCACGTCGGCCACGTTAAACAGGCCCTTGATGGACTTGGGGTCGCCGCCGTGTTCGCCGCACACGCCAAAGTGCATGTCGGGATTGGTGGCGCGGCCCTTCTCGACGGCCAAGCGCACGAGCTCCAGCACCGCCGTGTCGATGGTCTCGAAGGGGTTGTCCTTCAGGATCTTCTTGTGCAGGTACAGCGGAATGAACTTGGCCTCGGCATCGTCGCGGGAGAAGCCGAAGGTCGTCTGGGTGAGGTCGTTGGTGCCAAAGCAGAAGAAGTCGGCATGATGGGCGATCTCGTCGGCGACCATGCAGGCGCGCGGCAGCTCGAGCATCGTGCCCACGGGAATGTTGAGCTCGACACCTTCCTCGGAGGAAACCTCGGCGATGACACGCTCAATGACCTCGCGGGTCTGGACATGCTCTGCCGTGATGGAAACGAGCGGAACCATGATCTCGGGGCGTGGGTCGACACCATCCTTGAGAAGGCGGGCAGCAGCCGTGGCCACAGCGCGGACCTGCATGAGCGGCAGATCGCCAAAGACGACGGACAGGCGCACGCCGCGCAGGCCGAGCATCGGGTTGGACTCGACCATGCCGTCAATGCGACGCAGGCGGGCGCGCAAGACGGCAAGCTCTTCCTCGCTGGCGCCAGCGGCTTCCTTCTTGGTGATGGCGACCTCAAGCTCGCGAGGATTATCCAGGAACTCATGAAGCGGCGGATCGAGCAGGCGGACGACCACATCGCGACCGGACATGGTCTTAAACATCGCCAGGAAGTCCTCGGTCTGAACCTTGAGCAGGTCGGCCAGGGCCTGCTGCTTCACGGCCTCATCGTCAGAAAGGATAAAGCTCTGGATGATGTTCTTGCGATCGCCCAGGAACATGTGCTCGGTGCGGCACAGGCCAATAGCCTCGGCGCCAAACTCGAGTGCGAGCGCGGCGTCCTCGGGGTTGTCGGCGTTGACGCGCACGTGGTTGGCGTGCCCGTCGCTCTCCTCCAGACGAATCTCGTCGGCCCAGGACAGAATGGCATCCAGGTCGCCGGTGAGCTCGGCGGAGACCAGGTCGATCGCGCCATCGACAACAATGCCCTGGGTACCGTCGATGGAAATGATGTCGCCCTCGTGCAATACGCGATCGCTGCCCTCGATGCGCACGACCTTCTCGGCGGCATCGATATGGAAGCGCTCGACACCGCAGACGCAGGGCGTACCCATGCCGCGGGCGATAACGGCGGCGTGGCTCGTCTTGCCACCATGGCTCGTCAGGATGCCCTCGGCGGCAACCATGCCCTTCAGGTCGTCGGGGTTGGTCTCCCAGCGGACCAGGATGACCTTGTGGCCTTCGGCGGAACGCGCGACGGCGTCATCGCTCGAGAACACGACCTCACCCACGGCGGCACCAGGGCTGGCATTAAGGCCGCATGCGAGCGCCTCATACTTCTTGGAGGAATCAAACTGCGGATGCAGGAGCTGGTCGAGCTGTGCAGGGTCGATGCGGCTCACAGCCTCCTCACGGGTGATCAGTCCCTCCTCGACCATCTCGATGGCAATGCGCAGGGCCGCGGTGGCGGTACGCTTGCCCACGCGGGTCTGGAGCATCCAGAGCTTGCCCTGCTCGATGGTGAACTCGATGTCGCACATGTCGCGATAGTGATCCTCGAGCGTCAGGAAGACGCGCTCGAGCTCCTCGCCTGCGGACTCAAGCCCCGGAGTGGTCTTGAGATCGGCGATGGGCTCGGTGTTGCGAATGCCGGCGACGACGTCCTCGCCCTGGGCGTTGACCAGAAAGTCGCCGTAGAACTCCTTGGTGCCGTCGGCCGGGTTGCGGGTGAAGGCGACGCCGGTCGCAGAGGTCTCGCCCTTGTTGCCAAAAGCCATGGCCTGGACGTTGACGGCGGTGCCGAGCTCGTCGGAGATGCCGTGCTGCTTGCGGTAAATGCAGGCGCGCTCGTTCATCCAGCTGCCAAAGACGGCCTGGATGGCAAGGCGAAGCTGGAGCTCCGGATCGTGCGGAAAGACGGGCTTACCATCGGCGACCTCGAGCTCGGGGTACAGGGCGGCCTCGACGTTGGCGGAGAAGATGCCCTTGAAGGTCTCGACGAGCTCCTGCAGGTCCTCGGCCGAAAGCTCGGAATCGACGCGGACGCCGGCAACCAGGCGGGCCTGGGTCAGGGCGTTCTCGAACAGGTCGGCGTCGACGCCCATGACGACGTTGGAGAACATCTGGATAAAGCGGCGATAGCTGTCCCAAGCAAAGCGCGGGTTCTGCGTCTGGGCGATGAGGCCCAGGACGGAATCGTCGTTGAGGCCCAGATTGAGGACCGTGTCCATCATGCCGGGCATGGAGAACGGAGCGCCAGAGCGCACCGAGACGAGCAGCGGATCGTTGGCATCTCCGAGCTTCTTGCCGCAGCGGGCTTCGAGGTCGGCCTCGGCGGCAACGATCTCGTCAAGCGCGCCGGCAGGCCAAACATTGCCGGCACCGGAGTACTCAACGCAGGTCTGGCAGGTAATGGTAAAGCCACCGGGGACCGGCAGGCCGATACGGCTCATCTCGGCAAGGTTAGCGCCCTTGCCGCCAAGCACAAAGTTCATAGACTTGTCGCCCTCGGTGACACAAGTGCCCTGGGCGTCGGTTCCAAAACGGTAAACCCTCTTGCAATCGCTCACGATACTTCCCCTTCTATGTGTTCGCACACACGACCGTGGTAACGAATCGACCCGCCGGATGCGGACCGTGAGGGAACTATACGGCGGGTTTTGGGCGGGCTTGAGCAGAGGCTGCGCGGTTTGGTAAACGTGCTAAAACTGGCGGTAAACGGTAGGTAAAGGTGGTTACCTTATGAAGATACCAGTACAACGTAGTCGCAGGTCAAAAGCGGTATAAACTGCTAAAACGCTTTAGCAAAAAGCTGTAATTATTGGAATGGAATCTCTTAAACTACGCAATAGCCAAGAAAGACAAAATCTATCAGAAGTATTTGTCCCAGGGATTTTGGTCAGAGTAGCTAATTTGGGACGGGGCTATTTTAGCCACCCCGGCAGATAGCGCGAATGCTTTGGCGGAGTAACGGCCGGGGTAGCTAAAAAAGCCCCATTACAGTTTGAGTCGTCCGAAAGGGCGGCTCCTTACTAGTTCTGGTAATACGATTGAGCCGTACCGATGGTCGCTGGCCGACCGCGACCGCGACGCGGCCTCCACCCGAGACCCCCATCTCGACACATAGCCCGTCATCCGACGAAAGCGCGCAGGTCGTCCTGTATAGGCGCATGGTGTCCCCCTCCGCCGCAAGAGGGAAACGAAAAAGCCCCTCTTTGCCACTACTGAACTGCCTCCCATTTCTTGGACATGAGAAATGGGAGGCTTTCTTTATGCGCGT
>NZ_JAHONA010000014.1 GCF_019131995.1 Collinsella aerofaciens
TCCGCACATGTACGGATGAATGTGGGAGGTGTTCGGATGAAGTTGATAATCAAGGAGATTGAGAAATGCAATCGCACGCGAGAAAAATTGCGAACGGTCCGCGGCGCGAGTATTACAATGAAGACCCGTAAGATGTGGATAAACAACTTCTACGGGAAGCGCAGGTAACTCAATATGACCAAGCATGTGTTCGTAACCGGTGGCGTGGTTTCGTCCTTGGGCAAGGGTATCACCGCGGCCTCGCTGGGCCGTCTGCTCAAGTCGCGTGGCTACAAAGTAACGATGCAGAAGGCCGATCCGTATCTGAACGTCGACCCCGGTACCATGAGCCCCTTCCAGCATGGTGAGGTCTTCGTTACCGAGGATGGTTACGAGTCCGACCTGGACCTGGGTCATTACGAGCGCTTTATTGATGAGAACCTGACCCGCGATTCCAACTTTACGACCGGCGCCATCTATAAGAGCTTGATCGCCCGCGAGCGTCGCGGCGACTTTTTGGGCGGTACCGTGCAGGTGATTCCTCACGTCACCAATGCCATTAAGGACAAGTTCCGCCGCATTGAGGAGCAGACCGGCTCCGATGTAGTCATCACCGAGCTGGGCGGCACGATCGGCGACATCGAGTCGCAGCCGTTTGTCGAGGCCATCCGCCAGTACCGCAAGGAGGCCGGCCCCGAGAACGTCTGCTACATCCACGTGTCGCTCGTTCCCTATATCGCCGCCGCCCACGAGGTCAAGACCAAGCCCACGCAGCATTCCGTCAAGGAGCTCCGCAGCTTTGGCATCCAGCCCGATATCATCGTGCTGCGCTCCGACCACCATATCGATGACGCTATCCGCGGAAAGATCGCAAGCTTCTGCGACGTCGACACCGATTGCGTCTTTACCAACGAGGACTGCGCGAGCATTTACGATGTTCCGCAGCTGCTTGCCGAGCAGGACTTTGACCTGCGCATTTGCGAACGCCTGGGTCTGGATCCGCGTGAGCGCGACATGAGCGAGTGGAACGAGTTCCTGCGCAAACAGAATCACGCCAATCATCACGCCGACAAGGTGAAGATCGCCGTCGTGGGTAAGTACACGCAGCTGCCCGATGCGTACCTGTCGGTTATCGAGGCCCTGCACCATGCGGGCGTCTTCTACGATCGCCATGTGGACGTCCAGCTGGTCGACGGCGAGAGCCTCGACGAGCAGAATGTCTCTGAGGTTTTGGGCGACGCCTCGGGCATCCTGGTCCCCGGCGGCTTTGGCAAGCGCGCCCTGGAGGGCAAGATCCTCGCGGCCGAGTTTGCCCGTGAGCACAAGATTCCGTATCTGGGCATTTGCCTGGGTATGCAGGTGGCCGTGTGCGAGTTCGCCCGCAACGTCGTCGGCCTTGCCGGCGCCAGCTCCTCCGAGTTCGATCCGGACGGCCCGTATAGTGTCATCGATCTGATGAGCTCGCAGGAGGACGTGACCGAGAAGGGCGGCACCATGCGCCTGGGCGCCTATCCGTGCAAGCTCGCCGCCGATACCCTTGCTCGCGAGGCATATGGCGAGGAGCTCGTCTACGAGCGTCACCGTCACCGCTTTGAGTTCAACAACGCCTTCCGTGACCAGCTCGAGGACGCCGGTTTGGTTATCTCGGGTCTGTCGCCCGACGAGCGCCTGGTCGAGATGGTCGAGCTGCCGCGCGACGTGCATCCGTGGTATGTGGCAACCCAGGCTCATCCCGAGTTCAAGAGCCGCCCGACCAACCCGCAGCCGCTGTTCCGCGAGTTCGTGCGCGCTTCGATCGGCCAGCACGAGGGTGTCGACCGTCTGCAGGTGACGCCCATGAACCTCGCTACGGACTAAGGGTGCCGGCGAATAAGGAACATACCGAAGCTACTCCCTCGTCGCTCGCCGTGGCGGCGGGGGAGTATCTCGATTACCTCGCGGTCGAGCGGGGTTTGGCGCGCAACACGATTGCGGCCTATCGTCGTGACCTGACGACGTACTGCGCCTATCTGGAGCGGGCGGGTATTGTGTCTTTTGAAGAGGTGACCCGTCAGGTCGTGGAGGGCTTTGTCGCCGACCGTCGCGATGGGGGCTATTCCGATGCCTCGGTGGAGCGTGCGCTTGCGGCCGTGAAGGGCCTGCATGCCTTTTTGGTGCGCGATGGGGCTGTGGCCCAAAATCCAACGGCGGCGTTGCGCCTGCCTAAAAAGGCTGAGCGTTTGCCGGAGTATCTATCGGTGGAGGATGTCTCGGCGCTGCTCGATCAAGACTTCCCCGAGGGCGAGATGGGCTTGCGCGACCATGCCATCTTGGAAGTGCTCTACGGATGCGGTTTACGTGTGAGCGAGTTGGTGGGGCTCGATGTGGGCGATATCCATATCGACGATGGCTTTGTGCTCGTTCGCGGTAAGGGCTCAAAGGAACGCCTGTCACCGCTGGTGGGAAGCGCGGCGCGAGCTCTGACGCTTTATGTAACTGAGGGGCGTTCTCGCTTGGCGGCCCATGCCCGCGGAACCGAGACCTCGGCGGTCTTTTTAAATAAGAACGGCCGCCGTCTGTCGCGCCAGGGCATTCATGCCATCTGTGAGCGCTACGGGCGCCAGGTGGGGCTGGTGGGACTCCATCCCCACACGCTGCGTCACTCCTTTGCCACCCATATGCTTGCGGGCGGCGCAGACCTCCGTGTGCTACAGGAGATCTTGGGACATGCCGATATATCGACCACGCAGGTCTACACGCATGTCGACCGAACGCAACTGACCGAGGTCTATCTGGCGGCGCATCCGCTAGCACATCGCTAGCACCTCGCTGACCTGCATATTTATAAATATTAAATGGGACGGGCCCCAGATTGCCGAGACGCACTTTTGCGCGCATGGGCAATCTGGGGCCCGTCCCATTTTTCGCCAGACACCGACGCGGTGGTGGGCCGTGTGTACCGTGGGCAGGGGAGTTTGGGGGCGATGTGAACGGCGTGTAAAGGGACGTAAAAATCGCCTCAACGTCAACTTGAAGGTTGAGGTTCGCGGGCGTGGTTCTACAGGTGGCATCCCGCTGTTGCTGTAAACACAACATATTGTGTTTTCGAACATATGCTTGGGGGTGTTTTGCAATATATGGTGGGTGGAGTAGTGGGGCGGGGTGGGGGAAGGGGTGGGGAAAGGTGTTGAAAAATGGGGCGGTTCCCCATATTATTAATGACGTCGACAGGCGGGGTGGTTCCCCGCGTACGTGCCATCTGAGTAACCGAGGGGAGGGCGCACATGGGAATGACTGGTGCATACGAGCGCAATCTCGATGCAAAAGGTCGTCTGTCCCTGCCTGCACCCCTTCGCGAGGAGCTTGGAGAGCACGTTCGCGTGTTCAAAGCCCTGGATGTCGATGCTCTGTACGTGTTCTCTGCCGAGGCCTTCGATAAGTGGGTCGAAGGACTCTTCGCGGGTCGTGAGGGCCACGAGGGTTTTAACCCGCGTGACATTAATGACCAGAAGCTCATGAGGGCGATCAACAAGCGCACCACGTCGATGGACGTGGACAGCGCCGGTCGTATCGGTCTTTCCGAGTCTCTCCGCAAGCAGGCGAACCTTGACCGCGAGGTCACGGTTGTGGGCAACTACGACCACCTTGAGGTTTGGGATCGCGCCGCGGCCGATGAGGACGATGACGATGAGGCCCTGCTGGACCTCTTCTTCTCGTAAGGGCAAGGCACGGGTAACGGATGGAGCGTGGGATCTTGACACAAGAATATCGGCATGAACCTGTCATGCTCGGCGAAGTGCTTGAGTCGCTGCGGCTAAAGAGCGGCTCCGTTGTCTGCGATTGCACCCTTGGCGGTGCCGGCCATTCGGTAAAGATGGCCGCGCAGGTGGGGGAGACGGGCCTTTTGCTCGGCGTCGATCAGGACGACATGGCCCTCGAGGCCGCTGGCGCCCGTCTGGACCGCGAGGTTCCCGGCGTTCCGCACCAGCTGCTGAAGGGCAACTTCGGCGACTTGGACGAGCTGCTTTGCTCGGCCGAGGTGCCCGGGGTCGATGGCTTCCTGTTCGATTTGGGCGTTTCGTCACCGCAACTCGATATCCCTGGCAGGGGCTTTTCGTATAACGAGGACGCCCCATTGGACATGCGGATGGATCCGGGTAATAACACCTTAAACGCAGCTGAGGTCATCAACACCTATAACGAACACGACCTCGCCCGGATTCTACGCGTCTACGGCGAAGAGAAGTTCGCCTCGCAGATCGCGCGCGAGATCGTGCGCCGCCGCGAGCAAGAACCGATCGAAACCACCGGCCAATTTGTCGAGATCATCAAGGCGGGTATCCCGGCTGCCGCTCGTCGGCATGGCGGACACCCGGCCAAGAAAAGTTTCCAGGCCATTCGCATCGAGGTCAATCACGAGCTCGATGTGCTCGAACGAGGGCTTGATGCCGCCACCAGGTGGCTCAACCCGGGCGGACGTATCTGCGTCATCTCGTATCACTCGCTCGAGGACCGTATCGTAAAGAACCACTTTAAGGAGATGAGCCAGGGGTGCACGTGTCCGCCGGAGATTCCGGTGTGCGTGTGCGGCAACGTGCCGATACTCAAGGTCATCACCCGCAAACCCTTGGTTGCCCAGCCTGATGAGGTTGAGCGCAACCCTCGGGCGAGATCAGCCAAAATCCGCGTGGCGCAGCGTCTGTAGGCGCGACCGCGCGATATTGGACCTCCCGCTCGCACCATAAACGAAGCTTAAACACACTACCAACGTACTCGGGATGGGAGGCGGCATATCATGGGCTACAACACTTCAAGCGCAGCACTCGCCTATGATATGAACGCCATGCCCGCCTATCGTGAGACGCCGCAGGCCCCCGTTGCTCCCCGTGAGCAGCGCACGCCGCGCTTTGATGTCTACACGGGCGCGGGCCGTCAGGCAAACCAGGCGGTAAGCCCGGTTTTCATGAGCGTTCTTAAAACGTTTTGCATCATTGCGGCTATCTTCATGACGATCGGCGTCGCCCGCGTGGCGCTCGCCGGCGTTACGGCCCAAGTGCTCAACAGCAACGCCGAGCTTACCAACACGCTCGAAAAAGCGACCGATGAGAGCTCCGACCTGGAGGTCATGCATTCGGTCTATGGCGCCGACACGCGCATTCGCGACTTTGCGGGCGCTTATGGCATGGTGGAGCCCAGCGAGAGCGTTACACTTGACTTTTCGCAGGATGCAGCCGCGGGCGCCAACGCGACCGCGACCGCTCAGTAGCAAGACGGTAGCTGAGTATGACAAATGACTATCGCCGCGGTTCCGATGGGGGCCGCGGTTCTGGACGTCCCTCGTCGCGGGGACGTTCTGGTTATCAAGGAACGGGTCGGCAATCTTACAACGCCGAGCAGTCCCGTGGCAACGACCCGGCGTCGCGACTTCGCGGCTCGGGCGGCCCTCAAGTGCATAACACCAGGTCGCGCAAGAGTTCGTCGACCGAATGGCTCACAGGCGCGCCTCTGCCTCGCCGCAAAGCCGTCATGGGCTTCATCGGGCTTGGCTTGGGCTTGGGCGTCTTTCGCCTTGCCGACTATCAAATTGTCGAAGCCGATAAACTGCGCGAGCGTGCCGATGCGCGCCGCCTGCTTGCGCAGACCCTCTATGCCAAACGCGGCACCATCTACGACCGCAACGGCAACGTGTTGGCGTCGTCGGTCGAATGTCGCAACATCGCCGTGAACCCGCAGCTTGTCGAGGATGTTGACAAGACGGTGTCGGCGCTGGTCAAGGCAACTGGAATCGATAAAAAGACCTGCCGCAAGCTCGTTGAGTCCGATGGAACCTGGGTGTATATCAAGCGCCAGGTGGACGAAGACGATGTTGCGGCGCTGGAGAAGAAGAACCTGCCCGGCGTGCTTTTTGAGCAGGCCATGAAGCGCGTATATCCATACGGCAATCTGGCATCGCAGGTGCTGGGTGTAGTGAATGTAGACAACGACGGCTTGACGGGTCTCGAAAAGCAATACAACAAGTTTCTGACCGGCACGAACGGTTCTCTCGTACGCGAGCGCGCGAGGGACGGCAGCTATATCGCGGGCGGTGCCTATAAAAAGGTGGCTGCGGTCGACGGCGTTGATATCGTGACGACGCTCGACGTCAATATCCAGCGTGCGGCCGAGGATGCCCTGGCAGAGGCAGTTGAGAAGACTAAGGCCAAGAACGGCTCGGCGCTGGTCACCGATCCTACGACAGGCGAGATCTTGGCAGCCTGCTCGTACCCGACCTACGACCAGACCGATCTGGAGAATGCCAAGACCGAGGATATGAACTTGCGCCTGGTCACCGACGCCTACGAGCCCGGCTCGGTTTTTAAGACGCTCGTGGCGGGCGCCGGCTTCGACTTGGGCGTCGTGCGATCGAGTACGTCGTTTGAGGTGCCGGCGAGCATCAAGGTGGGCGACGATACCGTCACCGATGCCGACAAGCGCGACTATGCCATGACCATGGATGTGCGCGAGATGATGCGCCGTTCGTCCAACGTGGGCTTTGTCCTGGTGGGGCGCAAGATCGGTGCCGACGACTTTGCCACCTATGTGGACAAGTGGGGCATCGGTCACAGCTCGGGTGTCGATTTTCCGGGAGAGAGCCTGGGTATCGTCAAGGAGCGTGACCAGTATGACGGCGCCACGCTGGGCTCGATGAGCTTTGGACAGGCACTGTCCGTCTCGCCGATTGAGATCGCACGTGCCGTGGGCGGCATCGCCAACGGCGGCGTGATGATGACACCGCACTTCTATAAGTCCAGCAAAGGCGACGAGAAGGACTGGGGCGAAGGCGAGCGCGCGATTTCGGAGGACGCCGCATCCCAGGTGACATCGTGCATGCAGACGGTCGTGTCCGAGGGAACGGGCGTTGGCGGCGCGGTTGACGGCTATGACGTGGCGGGTAAGACCGGTACGGCCGAACGTGCCGACGAGAACGGCGGCTACCTCAAGGAGAACTACATGTCGTCCTTTATGGGCTTTGCACCGGCACAATCGCCCAAGGTGCTGTGCTATATCACGCTCGACGGAACGCCGAGCGGCTCAGATGCCGCTGCGGTGCCGTTCCAGTCCATTATGGCCAACGCGCTCGACGTGCTGGGTATCCCGCACACGAAGTAGGGGGTTACAATCTTTGGGGCGTGGTTTGTTGTCCCATATGAGGGTGTTCACATGCCCTGCACCACGCATGTGCGGCGCTGGGATACAATACGCCGATAGCATTATTAGGTTTACAGGGGAGCTGCAATGATAGAGATCGCCGTCAACAACCTCGCGGCCGCAACAGGGGCCCGAACCGTGACGGGAGAAGCCGATCGGGTATGCCGCGGGTGCGTTATCGACTCGCGCCAGGTCGAGGAAGGGACGATTTTCGTCGCCTTTCCCGGTGAAAACGTTGACGGCAATGATTTTGCTTCCCGTGCCGTCCAGTCGGGTGCCGGCGCCGTCGTGATGACGCGTGAGCCCGAGGCCGAGCTGGTCTCGCTGGCACAGGACAAGGGATGCGCCATCCTGCTGACCGATGATCCCGAGGAGTTTCTGCTGCGTTTGGCGCACACGTATCGCCTGGAGCTTGGCTGCCTGGTCGTTGGCATTACCGGTTCCATCGGCAAGACGACGACCAAGGACGTGCTCGCCGCCGTGCTCGCCAAGCGCTATCGTGTCTGGGCCACCAAGGGCAATTTCAATAACCTGATCGGCATGCCGCTCACGGTGCTTTCCGCTCCGGCCGATACCGAGGTCCTGGTGCTCGAGATGGGCATGAACCATTTCCACGAGATTGAGCGCCTGTCCCAGTCCGCCAATCCCAACCTTGCCATCGTGAGCAAGATCGGCACCTCTCATATCGGCATTATGGGCAGCCGCGAGAACATCGCCCGCGCTAAGGCCGAGATTGTCCAGGGTATGTGCGCCGCCGGCGACTTCTTGCCGCTGCTGGTTTTGGGCGGCGAGGACGACTTTACGCCGTTCATTCGCGATACGTTCGCCCAGCCTGCTGGTATCGACGTGATGCTGGCCGGCGTCTCGGACGATGATGAGGTCCGCGCCCGCGACATTCGTGTTGATGACGAGGGCCGTCCGGTCTTTACGCTCGATTTTGGCCAGGGTGAGACGATCGATACCATGCTTGCCATCCCCGGCGTGCAGTCCGTCCCAAATGCCGTTAAGGCCGCCGCAGTTGCCTATCGCCTGGGCGTGACGCCCGAGCAGGTCGATGCTGCCTTTAGGGGCCTCACGATCACCGGTCACCGCCAGGAGATCAAGCGCGCCAAGAGCGGTGCCCGCGTCATCGATGACTCCTATAACGCCAGCGCCGAATCCATGGCTGCTGGTCTCGATCTGCTGTGCTCGCTTTCGTGCACGGGGTCTCGCATGGCGATCCTGGGCGAGATGGGCGAGATGGGCGATGAGGCTCCTCGCATGCATGAGCTCGTGGGCGCCTATGCCGCCGCCAAGAAGCTCGACATGCTGGCGTGCGTGGGTGGTGAGCTGGCCCAGCTTATGGCCGATGCCGCGCGCATGATGGGTATGGACGAGGACCGCATCCAGGTGTTCTCCGATTATCAGCAGGTGCTCGACCGCATGGGCGGCGCGCTTGAAAAACATGATGTTGTACTGGTCAAGGGTTCCCGCTTTGTTGAGCTCGACCGCTTTGTGGAAGGTGTGTGCTAGCCCATGTTCGGCAATCCCTCGTATCCAACGTATCAGGCTTTTTTGGGGCTTGGCATCGCCGCTGCCATTGCGCTGCTGCTCATGCCGTGGTGGATCAAGCTGCTCAAGGTCGAGGGTATCGGCCAGCAGGTTCGTGCCGACGGCCCCAAGCGTCATTTGGTTAAGCAGGGAACGCCCACCATGGGTGGCGTTGTCATCCTCGTCGCGATCTCGCTGACCTGCCTGCTGATGGGCAAGCTCACCACCGAGCTCGTGCTCGTGCTGCTCGCCACGCTGGCGACCGGCGTGCTGGGCCTGATCGACGACCTGACCTCCGTTACGCATGGGCGCTCGCTCGGTCTGACGCCTCATGCCAAGATGATCGGCCTAACCATTATCTGTGTCACCTTTACGGTACTTGCCGTCAACTGGTGCGGCGTCGCCCCCGAGATTCGTTTTCCCGGCGGCCTGACGATTGACCTCGGTGTTCTTTCGACCACCATCTGTGGCCTTTCGTTCCCGTGGCTCTACATTGTCTTTTGCTGGCTGATGATCGCCGGTCTTTCTAATGCCGTGAACCTGACCGATGGCCTTGACGGTCTTGCTGGCGGCACCTCCATGATTGCCATGCTCGCCATGGCTGCCATGGCGTTTTTGCACGGAGACGTGAACCTGTCCATCTTCTGCACCGCGTGTGCCGGTGCCTGCTTGGGCTTTCTGTGGTTCAACTGCTATCCGGCGAGCATCTTTATGGGCGATACCGGCTCGCTTGCCCTGGGCGCCGCGTTTGCCTGCACGTCCATCATGACCAACACCGAGGTCGTCTCCCTCATCATCGGCGGCCTGTTTATCGTTGAGACCCTGTCGGTCATGATTCAGGTTGTCTACTTCCACTTTACGCACAAGCGCGTCTTCCTTATGGCGCCCATCCATCATCATTTCGAAAAGAAGGGCTGGGCCGAGACCAAGGTCGTCATCCGTTTTTGGATTATCGCTGCGGCCTTTGGTGCCGTTGGCCTTGCTCTGTTCTTCCAGTTGGGATAGTGGTCTTTCATGTCTCTTGCTGATGTCTTTAGCCTGCTCGTTTTGGGTCAGGGCAAATCCGGTCTCGATGTCGCCCGCTGGGCGTTGGCACATCCCGAGCGCGTAAGTGCCGTTACCGTGTATGGCGGTGGCACCTCTGAGCCCAATGACGCCACGCGTGCGCTCGAGGCTGCTGGTGCGTCGTTTGTCTATGGGACCGAACAGGTCGAGGGCGCCTATGACGTATGCGTGACGTGCCCGGGCATCTCGGAGTTCTCGGGCTTCTTTAAGGCCGGGCGCGAGCATGCCGCCCAGATTATGGGTGAGCCCGAGTTTGCCTATCGCCTGTCGCCCGATAACTGGATTGCCATCACGGGCACCAACGGCAAGACGACCACCACGTCGCTGGCTGATTATCTGCTTAAGGCTGCCGGCGAGGCCAGCGTTGCTGTCGGCAACATCGGCGAGCCGCCGGTCAACGAGATTGACGGCCGAGCCCACAACGAGTGGTTTGTGGCTGAGCTCTCAAGCTATCAGATTGCTACGACAACCGAGCTCCACCCCCGCGTGGCGGTGCTGCTCAACATCACTCCCGACCACTTGGGCTGGCATAAGAGCCATAAGAACTACGCGCTTGCCAAGATCAAACTGTTTGACAATATGGTCGATGACGATCTGGCGGTTGTCGACGTCGAAGACGCCGGCATTCACGAGTTCGATGAGTACATCTACACGCCGGGTCGTCGCATCTGCAAGGTTGCCTTTGACGAGCCTGAGGGCGAGGATGCCGCCTTTGTGCGCGACGGCAAGATGGTCGTGCGCCTGAAGGGCGTCGAGACCCCGCTCATCGCTACATCCGAGCTCAAGATCTCGGGCCATCACAATGTTATCAATGCCCTGTGCGCCGCCACGGCTGCCTTGGCGGTCGGTGCCGATGTCGATGGTGTCTGCCACGGTCTTGCCTCGTTCCAGCCGCTCGAGCACCGCGTGGAGCCGTGTGGCGAGATTGACGGCGTGCGCTACGTCAACGATTCCAAGGCGACCAACACCGATGCGGTCGAGAAGGCACTGACGGCATTTCCCGATGACGACGTGATCTTGCTGCTCGGCGGCCACGATAAGGGCACGCCGCTCACGGACTTCGCGCGCGTCGTTATGGACAACGTGCGCTCGGTCGTCTGCTTTGGCGATGCGCGCGAGCGCTTCACCGCCGCTATGGACGAGGCCGATGTCGATGGCGATGTGGATATCGCCCAGGCGGATGACCTACGCGACGCCGTGGACGTCGCCCGTTCGCTGTCGAGCCGTGGTGACGTGATCTTACTTTCTCCTGCCTGCTCTTCGTTCGATGAGTTCTCGGGCTATGAGGAGCGCGGCCGCGTGTTTAAGGACTACGTGGCCCAGCTTGCCGCTGCAGCGAAATCACAAATGGAATAGGGGTTGCGGTGAGAGAGGAGAGCCCCCGACAAGGTATGAGGAGGCCCGACTCGGACCGTGCTTCCTCACGTCGTATCACACCGCGTTCCAGCCGCGGCGGGCAGTCGTTTAGCGAACGCTATATTGCCGGCGTTCCCGCCCGTATCATGCGCCCCCGTTTGATATTCATGGCCTGCTTGTTTACCTTGGTATGCTTTGGCCTGCTGATGGTGTACTCGGCGTCTTCGGTCGAGGCGCTGCACGAGAATGGCTCGGCGACGTTTTTTCTGGGTCGACAGGCCGCGTTTGCCGTGGTCGGTGTTCTGGCGCTGATTGCCATCGTGCGCGTTTTGCCGGACAGCTGGTTTGGGGAGGATGTGCTCAGGATCTTCCTCATAGGCATGATAGGGCTACTGTTTCTGGTGTTCTTGGTGGGCAGCGGCAGCCGTGGCGCCACGCGCTGGCTTAACATCGCCGGTATTCAGTTCCAGCCTTCCGAGTTTTTAAAGCCATTTGCCATTGCGTATTCGGCCATCATGCTTGATCGCTTCTTTTCGCCCGGTGGCAACATCAACGAATTCCTTCGCAAGATGGGCATCTACCTGGGCATTTCGCTCTTTCTGATCTTTATCCAGCCCGATTTCGGTACTGTCCTGATCATCCTGTTGACCCTCATGTGCATGGCGTTGTTTGCGGGTCTCGACCCCAGATTTATCATCGGCGTGCTAATCTTCGGCATTCTCGTGATCGTGATTGCGCTTGTCGCAGAGCCGTACCGTATGGTGCGTATTCAGGTTGCCTTGAACCCTTGGGCCGACGAGTATGGTGACGGCTATCAGGCCACGCTTGCCATTATGGCCTTTGCCTCGGGCGGTCTGTTCGGCCGTGGCATCGGCAACTCAACCATGAAGTACTCGTATCTGCCCGAGGCGCACAATGACTACATCCTGGCCATCATTGGCGAGGAAGTCGGTTTTGTCGGAACCGTGCTGTTCTTCTTGGTGTTTGCGATGCTGATCTACTCGGCGTTTCGCATTGCCGAGCAGGCGACCGATCGCCGGGGCGCGCTTATGGCGTCTGGCTCCGCGGTCATTCTCGCAGTGCAGTTTTTGATTAACGCGCTGGGCATCCTCAACGTGTTTCCCATGACGGGCAAACCGTTGCCGTTTATTAGCTACGGCGGTTCGTCGATTATTGTGTCGCTCATGCTTGCCGGGTTGATCCTGCGCGTTTCGTACGAGAGCGCCCGCCGCGATGAGTATGACCGCCGCCGCGAGAGCTTTGCCGTTATGGATGAGAGTACCGCCGGCGTGCCCCACGTGCGCGGCGAGCGATCTTCGCGTAACGGTTTTACCGTCCTGGATGGCTCTGCGACCGAGCCGGCAGCCCGCCCGCGTCAGCGAACGGCGCCGCAAGGTCGTCCTCAGCGCCCCAGCCCTCGCAACGCGGGCGGCGGATATAATCGAATCGATTTGAACTCGGACCCGTCGGCGCGTCTGCGTACCGACGACCAGGGACCGCGTGTACGAAGGGACTACCATGACCGATAAAATGACCGTTGCTATTGCAGCCGGCGGCACGGCCGGGCACATCAACCCCGCGCTCGCCTTGGCCGAAGAGCTGCGTGACCGTGGCCACCACGTTGTGTTCGTGGGCCAGTCGCGCAAGCTCGAGGGTCGTCTGGTCCCCGAGGCTGGGTTTGATTTTGTGCCCATTACGGTCACGGGCTTCGACCGCTCCCGTCCTTGGACGGCGCTGACCTCGCTGTGGCGTGTCAACAAAGCCAAGCGTGCGCTCGCCAGTCATTTCTCAAAGGTCGGCAAGCCCGATGCCGCCATTGGTTTTGGTGCCTATGTCGAGGTTCCGCTGCTGGGGTGGTGCAAGGGCGCGGGCGTTCCGTATCTGCTGCATGAGCAGAACTCTGTTCCGGGCCTGGCCAACAAGATGATGAACTCCCACGCCGCCCGCGTGTGCATCTCGGTGCCGGCAGCGCGTTCGGTCTTTGAGCGCGAAGGTGACCCTGACCACGTGCTCATGACCGGCAACCCCGTACGTCGCTCGGTGATCGAGGGCGATCGCGCTCGCGGCCGCAAGGCACTTGGCGTTCCCGAGGACGCTACGCTGCTGCTCGTCTTTGGCGGTTCACTTGGCGCCCAGCACCTCAACGAGCGTGTGGCTTCGCTCAAAAACGAGCTGCTTTCGCGCAAGAACCTCTATGTGTTGCATTCGACGGGTGCCGACGGCTTTGAGGAGACCGAGCGCGCTTTGGCGCTGACGCCCGAGGAGGCGAAGCGTTACCGCGTCCAGCCTTACATCGACAACATGGGCGATATGCTGGCTGCTGCCGATTTGGTGCTCTCGCGTTCGGGCGCATCGAGCGTGGCCGAGATCGCTGCACTCGCCGTGCCTTCGGTGCTCGTGCCGTACCCGCATGCGACGGCCGACCACCAAACCACCAATGCCCGTTATCTGGTCGACGCTGGGGCCGGCGTGCTCTGCGCCGATGCCGATATCGACGGTTCTGCCTTTGCCGATGAACTGCTGCACCTGGTCGATGACGCGGCAGCGCGCGACGCCATGCGTCAGGCGGCGCGTGGTCTGGCTCAGGATAGGGCCGCCGCTCTTCTGGCGGATGCGGTAGAGGGTTTGCGTTAGTTAGACGGGATATCGTCGGTCGCCCTCGCGCTGATGCGGTAGGTGCGGTACAGTTAACGGGTTACAGGCAGTGTTTACGCAAGGAGTACACGAGCACATGGCTGATTCCCAGACTGCAACCTCCGCGCCCGAGTTTAAGAGCGCCCACTTTATCGGTATCGGCGGCGCCGGCATGAGCGGCATCGCCCTCGTTCTTCACGAGCGCGGTTATGCCGTTACCGGCTCCGACCTTAAGACGTCACGTTATATCCGCCAGCTTACCCGCGCTGGTGTGAAGGTGCATGTGGGCCATGAGGCCGCCACGATCGACGAGGTCAAGCCCGACGTGGTTGTTGTCTCCACCGCTATTCCGGAGTCCAACCCTGAACTCGTGCGCGCTCGCGAGCTTGGTATTCCCGTGTGGCCCCGTGCCAAGATGCTCTCTGCTTTGGGCCACGGCTACACCACCGTCGCTGTTGCCGGCACGCATGGCAAGACCACCACGTCTTCGATGTGCGCCACCATGCTCGACCGCATGGGTCTGGATCCGAGCTTCTTGATCGGTGGCATCGTCGAGGGCTATGACACGAACGGCAAGAACGGCTCGGGCGACTACTTTGTCGCTGAGGCCGACGAGTCCGACAGCTCCTTCCTGTTCCTGAACCCCAACGTGGTCATCGTGACCAACGTCGAGGCCGACCACCTCGATCACTACTCGGGTATCGAGGAGATCGAGGCAACTTTCGCCAAATTCATGAGCCTGGTGGGCGAGGACGGCACCGTCATCGTCTGCGGTGAGGACCCGCATCTGGTCGAGCTCGCCAAGTCGACGGGTCGTCACGTGCTTTCCTACGGCTTTGCCGAGAGCAACGACATCGTCTGCATGCACCCGGATGTCAAGGGCATCCAGAGCGATTTTATCGTTCGCTTTGAGGACGGCACTGAGCACGCTGTGGAGATCAAGAGCAATCCCGGTCGCCACAACATGCTCAACGCCACGGCGGTGCTCACCGTCGCCCATGTCCTGGGCCTTGACATCGACGCCGCCGCCAAGGCGCTCTCGAGCTTTGAGGGCGTCCGCCGTCGCTTTACCCACGTGGGCGATATCGATGGCATCACCGTGGTCGATGATTACGGCCATCACCCCACCGAGATCAAGGCGACGCTTGCTGCTGCTTCGTCGCTGGGCTACAAGCACGTCGACGTCGTGTTCCAGCCGCACCGCTATTCGCGCCTGCAGGCCCTGTGCGACGACTTTGCCGATGCATTTGCCAATGCCGATAAACTGCTGCTGATTGATGTGTTCTCGGCTGGCGAGATGCCCATTCCGGGTGTCACCTCTAAGATGCTCGCCGATACCGTGCGCGCCAAGCATCCTGGCAAGGAGGTCGTGTACTGCTCCAGCCGTCTTGAGCTCAATCAGGAGCTCGAGCAGATGGTGGGCGAGGGCGACCTGCTGCTCACTATGGGTGCCGGTGACGTTACGACCGTCGGTCCCGAGTTCATTGAGTATCTGACTGCCAAGAAAGACGCTTAAGTCTAATGGGTCTGTTTAACGCCGTCATGGCGCTCTCGGGCATGATCGACACGGATGTGATCGAGGACGAGCGCCTTGCGCGTCATACGAGCTATCGTATCGGCGGCAAGGCCGACCTCTTTGTGACGTGCCATAGCTATCATGCCCTCCGCCGCGCCGTGGCGGTGCTCGATCGCGAGCAGGTGCCGTGGGTCATCATCGGCAAGGGCTCCAATCTGCTGGTTGCCGATGGCGGTTATCGCGGCGCCGTCATTTCGCTCGGACGTGAGTTTCAGCGCACGGTTGTTGCCGATGACGGTTGTACGCTGACGGTCGGTGCGGGCGTGATGTTTGCGCGCCTGGTCAACGATGCCCTGTCGCGTAGCCTCTCGGGCCTTGAGTTTGCCGTTGGCATCCCTGGTTCGGTTGGCGGTGCTATATCTATGAATGCCGGCACACGGACCGAGTGGATTGGCTCGCTGGTTGAGGATGTCGTAACGTTTGACCCGGCATCCGGTATCAAACATTATGCGGGGTCCGAGATCACTTGGGGCTACCGCGAATGTAGCCTTCCCCGCAATGAGATCATCCTCGAGTGCGTGCTCAAGCTTAAACCGGCGCCCAAGGCCGACATTCGCGAGCGCATGGAGCGGTACCTGACGAGGCGCAAGCGTACACAGCCCATGGGTCGCGCATCCTGCGGGTCGGTCTTTCGCAACCCGCCCGATGCGAGCGTGGGCAAGCTTATCGAGGATTGTGGATTAAAGGGTTTTTCGATTGGCGGCGCGGAAGTTTCGCCCGTTCACGCTAATTTTATCGTTAATAACGGAACTGCCTCGGCCGATGACGTTGCCGCGGTTATCAGACATGTGCACGGAAAGGTGAGGGAGGCGTATGGCATCGAGCTCAGACCGGAAGTTAAATTCCTCGGCTTCTAGAGCATCGAAACCCACCTTCCGCCGCGCCGGAGGGCGTTCCGGCGCGCCTGCCAAACCTCAACGCAATATCGTCGCGCACTCTAAGCCTGTCGGGCATGCTCGACAGACCAGTCGTCCGGTTGTCGGCTCGCAGCTCGGTAATCGTCCGGCCGCAAAAAAGTCCTCGCGTCCCTCGGTGACGTCAAAGCCTGTTATGGGCGCCAAGCCTGCCCGTCCTATGGCAACTCCTAAGCCCTCGACAGGAACTAAGGCGGCGCGTCCGAGTCGCACGCTGGGCGCATCGAAACCGCGCTCGCTGACATCGGTGCCGGCTACCGCCAAGAAGCCTTCGGGTAAAAAAGGCGTCAACCCGTTGTCTTTACTTAGGGCGATGGCAAATAAAACATCAGACGCCGCTTCTGTCGTTACAGGCAAAGGCAAAATCGTGGGCGGCGTTTTGGCCGTCTTGGCCGTGCTCGTCGTCGTTGCTATCGTGGTGATTAACTCTGGATTGTTTACCGCCACTGATATTCAGATTCAAGGCAGCGAGCATGTGACGAAGCACGATGCTATCCAGCTGATCGATTTGCCCGAGGGAACGTCGCTTTTTAACGTCGATCCCGACCAGATTACCGAGGACCTCAAGCAGAACCCGTGGGTCTCGGGCGTGGATGTCCAGCGTCAGTTCCCACATACGCTCATCATTACGCCGATGGAGCGCAAGGTCATTGCAATTGCCTATATCAGCTCCGATGACCTTGCCTGGGCCATCGGGGATGATGACACCTGGATCGCCCCGCTGTCGACGTCGGTCGAAGTGGATGACCAGGGCAACGTCATCACGACGGGGCAGGGCTCAAATACCCTGACCGGCATTGATGCCGCGCTGGCGCTCGCTAAGCACTATGGCGCGGTGTTGTTGACTGATGTCTCGGCGGATGTCGCTCCGGTTTCCGGCCAGGCAGTGAGCTCCAAGGCCGTTAAGGCTGGCTTGGATTATGTGCGTGGTTTTTCGAGCGAGTTCTTGGGACAAGTCAAGGATATTTCCACGCCTTCGGTCGAAGCCATCTCGGCAAACCTTAATAACGGCATTGAGGTGTCGCTGGGCGATTCGAACGATATCGTCAAGAAGGAGCGCGTAGTCACCAAGCTGCTTTCGCAGGTAGAGGGCGTAACGTATATCAATGTGCGCTCTCCGGGTAACTATACATTTAGGAACGCTCCGACCTCGTAGCGCTGGTTGATGCTTTGTTGAGGGGCCATACCACGCCGTTTATCTGGTTTGTTTGGTTTTCACGGTCAATTATTTGACTGATACGTTCATAATGTGCAAACATAATACGGTTTACCTTTGCATTTACTTTCAACCTGAAGGTTAATGTGCGCAGGGGTCGACCCATGCTATGGCTATAACCTTTGTTCGGAGGACCGACATGCACGAGACAGAGATCAACAACTACCTTGCCGTCATTAAGGTGGTCGGCGTCGGCGGCGGCGGTACCAACGCGGTCAATCGAATGATCGAAGAGGGCATCCGCGGCGTCGAGTTTGTTGCCATCAACACCGATGCTCAGGCACTCGCGATCTCTGATGCCGATATCAAGGTGCACATCGGCACCGACCTTACCCGCGGCCTGGGCGCCGGCGCCAACCCCGAGGTTGGCCGCAAGGCTGCCGATGAGTCCCGCGACGACATTGCCGAGGCGCTCGCTGGTGCCGACATGGTGTTCATCACCTGCGGCGAGGGCGGTGGCACCGGTACCGGCGCTGCTCCCATCGTTGCCGATATCGCGATGAACGAGGTCGGTGCGCTGACCGTCGCCGTCGTGACCAAGCCCTTCACCTTCGAGGGCCGCAAGCGCAAGAAGAGCGCCGAGGAGGGCATTAAGACCCTCTCCGATTGCGTCGACACCATGATCGTCATCCCTAACGATAAGCTGCTCGACATCGCCGAGAAGAAGACCACCATGCTCGAGGCCTTCGCGATTGCCGATGGCGTCCTTTCCCAGGGCACCCAGGGCATCACCGACCTCATCACCGTCCCCGGTATCATCAACCTGGACTTCGCCGATGTTAAGACCATCATGAAGCAGGCCGGTACCGCCATGATGGGTATCGGTACCTCTTCTGGGGACACCCGTGCCGTCGACGCTGCCCAGCAGGCCATCTCCAGCCCGCTGCTCGAGAGCTCCATCGATGGTGCCACGCGCGTGCTGCTCTCCATCGCCGGTTCCAAGGACCTGGGCATCCAGGAGATCAGCGACGCCGCCGACGTTGTCGCCAACGCCGTCGACCCCGAGGCCAACATCATCTTCGGTACCGTTGTCGACGAGTCCCTGGGCGATCAGGTGCGTATCACCGTCATCGCTACGGGCTTCTCCGACTCCAACGTCAACCGTCAGGACGAGCTCTTTGCTGCTCAGCAGTCTCAGAGCAAGGCCGCTGCCTCCGCTGAGCCGCAGCGCACCGCTCCTGCCACGAGCCCGGCTCAGGCCGCTCCGACCCGCAACGTCGGTGGCACCGAGCTTCCTAACTTCGGCAACGATCAGTTCGAGCTTCCCGACTTCCTGAAGCGCGGTAGCTTCTAAGTCGTTCTTTGCATTGTTGTGCGCAGGGGCGTGTCCGTATGGACGCGCCCTTTTTATTTCGACTTTGTAAACTAGAACCTCCAATCTCTTTACGTTCCCTTTACGATTGCCTCCAGCGCAGCAGGTATCCTTTTAGAGAAGTATGACAGCCGTATAAACGCGGGCTGTAGCGGCGATGCCGCGGTACTTGTGTTATTAGGAGGCTTTAGTATGGCAGCACGTGCGGACAAAGTTTCGCGTGTCGACCATGATGGAGTTACGTTGGTGGAGGGCGCGACATCCGATGTTCGCTTTGCCTTCACCGAGCGCGCCGGTGGCGTTTCCGAAGATGCGTACTCCTCACTCAACTTGGGCTCGCATGTTGGCGATGACCCCTTTGCTGTTCAAGAAAATCGTCGTCGTGCGCTCGAGGCTATGGGTGCCGCCGAGTGCGAGCACAACCTGCTCGTTCCCAATCAGGTCCATGGTGATCATATCGTTGCGGTGACCTCGAACGGCGCCGATGACCTTGAGGACGTTCGCGAGCAGATTGCCGAGGGCTGTGATGCCATCGTCTGCACGGCGTATAACGTGCCCGTGCTGCTCTGCTTTGCCGACTGCGTTCCCGTGGTGCTGGTGGCCCCCGGCGGATTTGCCGTGGTGCACTCCGGTTGGAAGGGCACGATTGCACGTATTTCCGCCAAGGCGTGCCAGGCGCTTTGCGATGCTGCCGGTTGCGATGCGAGCGACGTTTCCGCCTATATCGGCCCCCATATCTTGGGTGACGAATATGAGGTATCCCAGGAACTCATGGATCGCTTTGCCGCCGAGTTCTCTTGCATCGATGCGAATACCTCTCGCATGCTTGATCTTTCCGCTGCCATTCGCGAGGCGCTGGTAGATGTCGGTGTCGACGCGGATAATATCGTGGATACCCAGCTTTCGACCGTGCGTCAGAACGACCGCTTTTATTCCTACCGTAACGAGGACGGCACCTGTGGGCGCCATGCTGCGATCGGCGTGATGCTATGAGAAAGATCGTATCGGTCCTGAGCGCCGCTGTGCTTACGCTTACGCTGTGCGCCTGTTCTTCGGGATCTTCTACCTCTTCCATTACCGTGGCCGGCTCCACGACCTGCCTTCCTATCGCCGAGATTGCGGCCGAGGGCTTTAAGGAGGAGACCGGCATCGACGTGCTCGTTTCCGGTTTGGGTTCTTCCGCTGGGATCGAGGCCGTCAGCGCCGGCACGGCCGATATCGCCAGCTCCTCCCGTGGACTCAATGCCGACGAACAGGATCTGGGCCTGACTCCCATCGTCATTGCCCACGACGGTATTGCGGTCATCGTGAACGACGACAACCCCGTCGATAACCTCTCGACCGAGCAGCTCCGCGATATCTACGCCGGCAAGATTACCAATTGGAAAGAGGTCGGTGGCGAGGACCTGAGGATTCAGGTCATCAACCGAGACGAGGCGTCCGGTACGCGCGAGGCCTTCCGTACCATCGTGATGGATGGCACGCCGTTCGATCGCCGCTCGGCTGTTCTTTCGGGTACGGGCCAGGTGCGCGACGTGGTATCTCGTTCGCGTGGGGCCATCGGCTACATTTCGCTGGGCTTCGTCGATAGCCTCAACGCCAAGACCTCGGTCAAGGCTGTCTCGGTCAATCATGTTGAGGCGTCCGAGAAGACGGTCGCGAGTGGCGGCTATCCCATCTCGCGCGACCTTTACTTCTTTGTGAAGGGTGCGCCTTCGCAGCAGGCGCAGGATTACATCGACTACGTGACGTCCGAAAAGATGGACAAGCAGATTCGCGAGGCGGGCTTTATTCCCGTCACCAACGACGAGAAGGGGAGTGAGTAGCATGGAAGCACAGGAAAACTCCCAGACTGAGCAGAATGTTCAGACGCCCAAGAAGCGCGAGCTGGCGCTCGTATCGCGCAGTACCTATATCAAGGAGAAGGCGCTGCAGTGGATCTTCTTTGCCTGCGCGTTCTTGGCGGTCGTTACCGTCATCCTGATTTTTGTCTTTACCACGTACTCGGCGCTGCCCGTCTTTACTGACATCGGTCTGGCTGACTTCTTTAGCTTTACGTGGGCGCCTTCCGAGGGCCACTACGGCATCTTGTCGCTGCTTGCCGGCTCGGGTCTGGTGACCGTCGGTGCGCTCGCCATGGGCGTGCCGCTGGGCGTGGGTACGGCCGTTTACCTGGTCGAGATTGCCAGCAAGCGCGTGCGCAAGCTCATCAGCCCCGCCGTTGACCTGCTGGCGGGCATACCCTCCATCATCTACGGCTTCTTTGGCATGATCATCATCCGCCCGTTTATCGCACAACTGACCGGCGGCCTTGGTTTTGGTGCGCTGACGGCGTGGTTTGTGCTCGCCATCATGATCGTCCCTACCATCACCACGCTCACCATCGATGCTCTCAATTCCATTCCCATGGGCATTCGCGAGGCATCGTATGCCATGGGCGCCACAAAGTGGCAGACCATCTATAAGGTCGTGCTACCTGCCGCGAAGCTGGGTATCGTTGATGCCATCGTGCTGGGTATGGGCCGTGCCATCGGCGAGACCATGGCCGTGCTCATGGTCGTAGGTAACGCCCCGGTTATTCCCGACAGCATTGCGAGCCCCATCTCGACGCTCACGAGCCAGATTGCGCTCGACATGAGCTATTCCTCGGGTCTGCACCGCTCGGCGCTGTTCGGCATGGGTGTGGTCCTGTTTATCATCTCCGCCACGCTGGTGGGTATCGTCCGTCTGATTTCCAAGAAGAAGAGGGGGCAGGCTATGTCCGATTCCGTTGACACGACGGTCGATACGACCTCGTCGCGCGAGCGCATCAAGCGTGCCCTTTCCCACGGCAAGAAGGGCCGCATCAACAAGGACCTGTCCAACAAGATCATGCTTGGCGTGTTTCGTGCCGCTGCCTACATCACCACGCTGGTGCTGGTCGCTATCATCGCCTACGTGGTCATCAACGGCCTGCCACACATCTCGCTCGACTTTATCTTCGGTTGGCCCCAGGGCGTCAACGCCGAGGGCGGAATTTGGCCCACGATCGTCTCGACCGTCTACGTGACGGCGCTCGCCATGCTTATCTGCACGCCGATCGCTGTGCTGGCAGCCGTCTATCTGGCCGAGTACGCCAAGCAGGGCAAGGTCGTCGAGCTCATTCGCTACGCTGCTGACGCTTTGGCCTCGGTGCCCTCCATCGTTATGGGCCTGTTTGGCTACGCCTTGTTTGTCGAGGCTATGGGCCTGGGCCTTTCGATGGTCTCGGCCGCTCTGGCGCTCGCGCTCTTGATGCTTCCCATCGTCATGCGCACCACCGAAGAAGCCATTCGCGCCGTTCCGCGCTATATCCGTTGGGGTGCGTACGGCCTGGGCGCTACCAAGTGGCAGGTCGTCTCCAAGATCGTGCTTCCTTCGGCCTTTGGCCGCATTGCCACGGGCATCGTCCTTGCCATCGGCCGTGCCATCGGCGAGACCGCCGTGGTGCTCTACACCATGGGCCAGGCCATCAATCTACCTATTTCGCCGCTCGATTCCGGTCGTCCCATGACCGTTCACCTGTACCTGCTTGCCAACGACGGCATCAACATGAACGCAGCCTACGGCACCGCGCTCTTGCTGATGGTGATCATTTTGGCTTTCAACCTGTTTGCGCGCTTCCTGTCGCGCAAGCGTCGCTAGTTAAGGAGTCCCATGTCCGTTTATCAGTCCGCTCCCGCGTTGGAGCAAGCGGCCATTACGGCCAAGGATTTCAACTTTTGGTACGGTGACTTTCATGCGCTGACGGGGCTTGACCTCAACATCGCCAAAAACGCCATCACCTCCTTCATTGGCCCTTCGGGCTGCGGCAAGTCGACGTTTTTGCGCTGCATCAACCGCATGAATGACCTGATTGAGGGCACGCGCGTCGAGGGCACCATGACGCTCGACGGCAACGATATCTATGCCGAGGGTGTCGATCCGGTCGATCTCCGTCGTCGCGTGGGCATGATCTTTCAGCAGCCCAACCCTTTTCCCAAATCCATCTACGAGAATGTCGCCTTTGGCCCTCGTCTGCAGGGCGTGACTAGCAAAAGCGACCTCGATGACATCGTGGAAGAATCGCTCAAGCGCGCCAACCTCTGGAAAGAGGTATCCAATCAGCTCAACAAGGATGGTTTGGCGCTCTCGGGCGGTCAGCAGCAGCGTCTGTGCATCGCGCGCGTGCTTGCGGTGCAACCCGATGTCCTCCTGATGGACGAGCCCTGCTCCGCCATCGACCCCACTTCCGTCTCTAAGGTCGAGGATCTGATGGCCGAGCTGGCGCCCGAGATGACGATTATCATCGTCACGCATTCAATGCAGCAGGCAGCTCGTATCAGTGACTACACCGCGTTCTTCTTGCAGGAAGTTGCCGGCGAGCCCGCTACGCTCATCGAGTATGGTCAAACCGACGCGATTTTCACCAGCCCGGTGGACTCGCGGACGGAAGACTATATCACCGGCCGCTTTGGCTGATCGGTGCGACTAGTCCCAAGCCGATCGGATCTGGTCCGGTGCGTATTCACTGTGCGGGCGGCATGACCGCACCCAACTGATTGGAGTGAACCATGCGCAAACTGTTTTCCCGTCAGCTCATCGAGGCCCGTCACGAGATGCTGAGCATCTACGAGGCCGTCGATCTGGCCCTCCACGATGCCGTGAAGGCCTATGTGACCGACGACCGCAAGCTCGCCACCAAGACCAAGAAGCGTACGCTTTCGATTGACGCACGCTGCGCCAACCTGGAGGCCGTCTGCTACAACCTGATTGCCACGCAGTCACCGGTCGCCTCCGACTTCCGCTTGCTGCAGACGATCATCTACGTCGACTTTAACCTGCAGCGCATGACCGATAAGGTTCGCCAGATTTGCCGCGCCACGCGTCATATGATCAAGGCCGACATCTCGCTGCCCAAGGAGCTTGTCGGCACGGTCGAGGCCGAGGCTGAGGCCGTCTACCAGGTGCTGGGCTCTTCGCTTTCTGCGCTCGTCACCAACGACATGTCCATCATCTGCAACTTGGCCGTCGAGGACGAGCCAGTGCACGCCGCCTACGAGAAGTTCTTCCGCACCTTTAACCGCATGGACACGGGCGATTTTATGGACGACGACAGCAACTATGACGACCTGCGCCGCGCCATCATGGTATCGCGCTATCTCGATCGCATCGCCTCGATTTCCATCGATGCCGCCTGCCGTCTGACCTTCCTGTTGACCGGACAGCGTATGACTGCCGGTGATATCGCCTGCACTGATGAGGATGAGCTCGAGAGCATGCGCGTGCCTTCGGGCGAGGGTGTTATCATGAGGCCCGCCGTCGATGCACGCTACGTTGCCAAGGTGCCCGTTAACGAGGTCAGCGAGGGTCTTCGCTACCTGCTCGATCATCTTGAGGATGAGGACGATGGCGAGGACGACGAGGAGTAAGTAACCCCGTTCGTCGAAAGATTGTAAATACCTAAGTGAGCGCGGCCTTGCACATGCGGGGCCGCGCTCTTGCGTTAGCATGGGACTACTTGTTTGGCTGTCAGCGGAGGCGATTGGCAATGGATAACTATTTGGACTTGATGCGCGCTCGCCGCGAGCAGATTCTGGAACGTTTTTATGCGGCGCTCGATCGCGCGGGCCGTCCCCACGACGCCGCGCGCCTCATTGCCGTGTCCAAGACCGTTGGTGTCGATGAGACCGTTGCCGCCATCCAGGCGGGGTATCGCCATTTTGCCGAGAATCGCCCGCAGGAGCTGGTTCGCAAGCTCACAGGTTTGGCGGAGCATCCGGAGCTGCCCGAGGTGCGCTTCGATATGATCGGCAACCTGCAGACCAATAAGATCAATGCGGTGCTGGGCTCAGCCGAGCTGATTCACTCGGTGGGTTCGCTGCATCTGGCGCAGGCGATCTCGAGCCGTGCTGCCCGCAAGATTAAGGCAGGCGAACTCGCCGGCCCCCAGCGTGTGCTCATTGAGGTCAATGTGAGTGGTGAGGAGTCGAAGGGAGGCTTTTCGCCCGATGAGATTCGCGCCGCCGCGGGTGAGCTTGCGGAACTTGAGGGAATTTGCGTACAGGGGCTTATGACTATGGCGCCCCGGGGGAATAAGGATGTGGCACGCCGCACCTTTGCGGGGCTTCGTGAGCTGAGGGATGAGCTGGAGGCGGCGCATCCCGATTTGAACCTGCCTGAGCTTTCCTGCGGCATGAGCGAAGACTTTGAGCCTGCCCTTGAGGAGGGCTCTACGCTCGTTCGCCTGGGCAGGGTAGTATTTAGCCCGGAGTTTGCAGTAAAATAAGGCTCTGAAGTGCGCACTGATTATCGGGGCGCCTGCACTAAACCGCGAGAGGACACAACCATGGGCTTCCTTGACGAGATTAAAAATAAGATGCACCTGGGCGGCCAGCAGGGTTACGACCAGGGTTATGGCCAGGACGACGACTACGGCTACGATGATGGCTATGACGATGGCTATCAGGGCAACGGCTACAGCGGTGCTTCGGGCGAGGGCTTCTACACCCAAGACGAGCCGAGCAACGGCCTGCTTGGTCAGACGCGCCGTGGTGAAGCTGAGTCGGTTGCCGTGTATACACGCTCCGGGCAGCTGGTCGGCGATGACTCCCGCCATGCCACGACGTATAACCCGCCTTCGCGCTCGCAGGACAGTGTTGCGAGCGGTTATCGTCCTGGTGCCTATGACACGCCGTCGAGCTACGCCGAGAACACCCGCGCCCGTGCCGCCGCTGCGCCTGCGCCTGCACCGAGCGATGCCTCGGCCTATGCGAGCAATATCATCAACGCCACACCGCAGCTGCCGGCCTATGTCCTGCGCCCCGAGAGCTATGACGACGTGGAGACCGTGGTGCGCCGCGTTCGCACCAAGCAGCCTGTCGCACTGATTTTTGTGGGCGTACGCACCGAAGTTGCCAAGCGCGTCTTGGACTTCTCTTACGGCTTTGCCTGCGGTCTGGGTGCCACGGTCAAGGAGGTGGGCGACCGCGTGTTCATGGTGCTGCCCGCCGGTTGCGAGGTCAAAGATTCCGATCTCAAGAAGCTTCGTGCCGACGGCTACCTTAAGTAAAGACAAGACGAGGAGATTCCCATCAACATCTACACTATCGTCCAGCTGGTCAATACGCTGTTCAACTTCTATTCCACGCTCATTGTCGTCTACTGCTTTATGACGTGGATTCCCATGAAGCAGGGTGGTTTGCTTCAGGATATTGCCGCGGTGCTTGATAGCGTGTGCGGTCCGTGGCTCAACCTGTTCCGTCGTTTCATCCCGCCGATGGGCGGTATCGATTTTTCGCCGGTCGTTGCGATTATTGCGTTGCAGTTGGTGCAGAGGCTGGTTCTGCAGCTTCTTATAGGTATACTCGTGTAGAACTGTCTTAGTAACTTACGTCGGGCGTGTAGCGCCGAGGCGATGAAAAAGGAGACTTGTTATGGCTATTACCCCTGCAGACATCCAGGCTCAGACTTTCTCTGAGGCCAAGCGTGGCTACGATCCTGCTGAGGTCGACGTCTTCTTGGAGACGCTGTCCTCTGAGGTTGACGCTATGCTCGCTAAGATCGTCGACCTTAAGGGTCGTCTGACTGCTACCGAGCAGCAGCTTGCCGATGCGCAGGCTCAGCTTGCCCAGGCTCAGGATGCCCCCGCCCAGGCCGTTCCTGCCGCCCCCGTGGCTGCTCCCGCCCCTGACTTCTCCGCTCAGGAGCGCCAGATTTCCGCTGCCCTGATCGCTGCCCAGCAGACCGCTGAGACCATCGTCAACGATGCCAATGAGAACGCTGAGCGTATTCGCAACGAGGCTGACGCCAAGGCCCGCGAGGTTATCCGCCAGGCTCTGACCGAAAAGCAGGCTGAGCTCGAGGAGATCGATCGTCTCAAGGCTTCTCGTGAGGAGTTCAAGGCCGAGTATCTCAAGCTCATCCAGCACTTCATGGACGATGCCCAGAACTCCTTCCCGGCCGACCTCATGGCCTCCACGCCGGTCGGTTCTGCCGCTTCTCCTGCGGTGACTTTTCCCGCCGAGCCGCTGCCCGTCGCTGACCCGGTTGTCCCCGTGGCCGATCCCTTCGCCCCGATCGACAACTTCGCTGCCGACGACCTGGACTAACATTCGGCCTACAATTTAGTGCCTAGAAAGGACCCGCAGCTTGCGGGTCCTTTTTTATGACTGTACCGGGGCGCGCAACATAAAAAACCGAGCCCTGCACATAGTGGCGCAGAACTCGGCGAACCGGTGAGCGGTCAAGGATAGGTTTTAGGGCATGTCCCAAAATCTACTTGAGGAGGAAGTCGGAGAGGGGAATGGTACGGGCCTCGCGATGCTCGGAATCGGCGATGTGGTCGGCAGGATATCCGCAGACGAGCATGTGATAGGGATAGACGCCCTCGGGCAGGTTGAACTGCTCCTGTGCCACCTCGGGCTTAAAATGGCATACCCAACACGTTCCCAGGCCCTGCTCGGTGGCCTCCATCATCATCTGATCGCACACTATGGACGTATCGATTTCACTGGAATTCATCTGGTCATACGGGCGCACCCAAGCGTCTTCGGTAACGCTACAAATAAGGAAGATGAGCGGAGCGCCAAAGATAGATCCATCACGAGCAAACCGAGGCTGACAAGCAGCAGCCTTCTCCAGAAGCTCAGGCGTATCCAGCACCATCACACGAGAAGGATGATTATTACAAGCAGAAGGAGCAATCCGCCCAGCCTCAACAATGGCATCCACCACAGCCTGCTCCACAGCCCGATCTTCAAACTCACGACAAGAATACCGACCCCGAGCCAGATCCAAATAAGACATACAAGCCCTCCAACAATTATAAATCAAACAAACCCAAAGTAACTCAAACAGTACCCAAAGCAGCAATCAGCCAAACGCTCATCGAGGGCCAAAGTGTCCGAACGGATACCAAAGGTCCCTTCAGCCAAACCCCCATTGCGCTATAACTATCAGCCAAAGTTCCCAATGGTGGTACGTAAGGGAGCGGGCCCGGCCACTAATAACCTTTTGAACGACTCTGCTTGCAGCCGGAGTGAAAAAGGTTATTAGTGGCCGGGCCCGCGACCGCCGGGACACGTACCCCCAATTAACTGTTCTTCATGACAATCGAATCCACAACATCGGCCACATTCTCGCAGCAGTCGGCGCAGTACTCCAGGAAGGCGTAGACGTCACGCCAAGCGATGACCTCGAGCGGATCCTTGCCGTTAACGTGCAGGTTGCGCATGGCGTTGATGTAGAGCTCGTCGGCCTCGGACTCGATGGTGTTGATCTGGATGACCAGCTCGCGCAGCGTTTTGGACTTGCGGTAGTTGGGAAGCTCGACCATCAGGTCTTTCATGGCGCGGCAGGCGTCAGTCACCTTGTGGGCGATGACGATGGCGTCGGGATGGATGCTCTGAATGTTGGTGAAGTAGACGCGCTGCACGACGCCCTCAATACGGTCGAGCACGGTGTCGAGCGCGCAGCTCATCAGATCCAGATCCTCGCGCTCGAGCGGGGTGATAAAGGCGGTGAGCAGGGCGTCTTCGAGCTCGTGGTGCTTCTTGTCTGCCGCATGCTCAATCGCATGCATCTTATTGAGCATGTCGTGAATCTGCGAGGGATCGAAGTTCTCAAAAATCTTGGTGAGCAGCTCTGCGGCCTGGACGGCGAGGTCGGCGCAAGCGACGTAGTTGTCAAAGTAGAACGAATCGGGTTTCTTTGCCATGGGTGGGTCCTTTCGAGGCGAAGACGGGTGGGCGAAGTGTTGCGGTCCGGATGGACGTTCGGTTTGATTAGAGGAACATCATGAACAGCTTGGCCATGACAAAGCTGATGAGTCCGCAGGCGGGGAAGGTGAAGAACCAGGTGAACATCATGTCCTTGACGACTCCGAAGTTGATGGCCGAGAGGCGCTTGACGGCACCGACGCCCATGATGGCGCAGGTCTTGATGTGTGTGGAGGACACGGGGATGCCGGTAAGGGTGGCAAGCAGCAGGTTCGCGGCGCCCGCGAGGTCGGCGGAGAAGCCCTGATACTTCTCGAGCTTAACCATGCTCTGGCCGACGGACTTGATGATGCGCTCACCGCCCACGCTGGTACCGATACCCATAGTGGCCGAGCACAGCAGCATAATCCAGATGGGGATGCCGGCATCGCCGACGCTGGTCTGGCCGTTTGCGAAGGCCACGCCTAAAAAGAGCACGCCGATGAACTTCTGTCCATCCTGCGCGCCGTGCATAAAGCTCATGGCCGCAGCGCTCGCGATCTGAGCGTATTTAAAGAAGACATTGGCACGTCGCCTGTTGGCGGCGGCGAAAAGAATCGAGACGAGTTTGCACAGGACCCAGCCCATGACAAAGCCCAGGCCGATGGAGAGCGCCAGGCCGTAGATGACCTTCATCCACTCGTGGACGTTGACGCTGCTCGCGCCGCCGAGGGCGATAGCGGCACCGGTCAGGCCGGCGATAAGGCTGTGGCTTTGCGAGGTGGGGATGCCAAAACGCGACGCTGTGGCGCCGTAGACGACGATGGAGAACAGGGCCGCGCACAGGCAGGCGAGCGCCATGGTGCTGTTTCCGCCAAAGTCGACGATATGTGAAATGGTATTGGCGACGCTCGCGTTAAAGTGCGTCATGATGAGCACGCCGAGGAAGTTGAATGCGGCGCTCATGAGAATGGCGGCGCGGGCGGGCATGCAACGCGTAGTGACGCAGGTCGCGATGGCGTTGGGCGCGTCGGTCCATCCATTGACGAAGATGGCGCCCAACGCGAGGATCACGGTGACGGCAAGGACTGGGTTCGACACAATTTGGCCGAGGAAGGTTGAGAACGTTACGTCCATATATGGGCTTTCTCGAAGTTTGCAGGCACGTTACAAAAACATGATAAATCGTATCACCTCCTGCGGGTTTCTTTACCGAGTTCTGATGGGAGAAGTGAACTTTTTGGCACTAAAATTGAATATTAGCCCTGTTGACCGCGGGTATTCTTTTTGCTAACACGCCATGAGGACACGCGTGCGCGCCCCAACACCCCAAAACCACAGTCTGTTCGCTTTACAACATACAAACATGCGTTCGATAATAGAGGGCATGGAATATCGACAGACAGACGGCAAAACTCGGCGCGTGCATAAGCAGTATGTGGACGTCGTGGCTCGCATCCTCGCGGGCGGACAGGTCGTGCCGGTCACCGTCTGCTGGGTCGACGGCCGTTGTTTTACGATCGACGAAATTATCTCGACCATTGGGTTTGGCCTGATGGTCCACGGCATCCGTACAGCAACATATAAGGTGCGTTTTGGCAGGCACGCGACCGAGTTGTATCTGGAGGACCAGACGCGCGAGCGGGCGGACGGCTCGCAGGCGCACGTGATGCGTTGGTGGGTCTGGGCCTTTGATCGTACGCTTGAGGGCGAGCGCCGTAGGTAAGGACGTGCGGCATTCGGGTACAATGGCAGGAATCTTGTCACCTACGGCGCTGTCGTGCGCTTTTTGAAAGGACGAAGTATGAACGATATCCAGGGCTATCAGAACGGCCCCATCGAGACCGGCGCAAGTCGCGCCAAGGAGATGTCGCCGCGCGCGTACAATCTCGCCATGTCTGCCCTGATCTTCTTGGGCTTTTGCGCCATGGGCGCCGGTGCTTACTTTACGAGCACCATGGCGTTTGCCCGCATGATGATGAGCGGCGCCGCCTTGCCGCTGGTCTTTGGCTCGTTTATCCTGACTATTGTCGGTATCGTCATGATGTCGGCTGCTGCGGGCAAGCAGTCCGTGGGCCTGTCGCTCGTGGGTTACGTGATCTTTGCGAGCACCTTTGGCCTGACCGCGTCGTTTGGCCTTGCCAACTATGACCTGCCCACTATCAACACCGCCTTTATCGCCACCGCTGCCATCACCTTTGTCTTCGGTGCGCTGGGCGTGACCTTCCCCAAGTTCTTCCAGCGTGTGTACGGCATCGGCTTTGGCATCCTGCTTGCCACGATTCTGGTTGAGATCGTGCTGATGTTCATGGGTGTCTCGCAGACCATCACCGACCTGATCGTGATCGTGGTGTTCGCCGGCTTTATTGGCTACGACACCTATGTTGCCACGACGGTGCCGCCCACGCTGCCCAATGCGGTGCTCATGGCGTCCAACCTGTTCGTGGACATTATCAACGTGTTCCTGCGCATCCTGAACATCCTCGGCCGTCGCGATTAAAGCGCGGCATTGCGACGCTTCCTGCCGGACACGGTAAAACGATACGAAAGGCGGTCCTTCGGGGCCGTCTTTTTTGTGCGCGGCGGGGTATGATGGATGGGAAAAAGCCGATAGCGGCAGCGACAGGAAAGGTGGCCACGTATGGCAGATGTCGACAACAGGAACCGTAACCGCAGGTCTAACCGAGCGGGTCAGCCCAATCCCAAGCGCGAGGCGCGTGCCAAGGCCGCCGAGCGCCATGTGGCGGCTGTGTCCGAGGCCTGCGCCAAGGACATCGAGCGTTCGCTTGCCGGCGTGCGCGAGTTCGATGGTATGCCTGCCGGTTTTGTCGCGGCGATGAAGGCCAAGGCCCAGAAGGCGGCGGTTGCTGAGGAGCAGGCTGCGGAGGTTGTGGAGGCTGACGCTGCCGAGGCTGAGGTTGCCGAGGTGGAGACCGCGGTCGAGCCCGAGGTGGCGCTCGAGTCCACCGAGCCGGCCGACGAGGCTGAGTCCGAGCCCGCGGAGGAGGCTGCTCCGGTCCTGCCCGAGGTCACTGTGCTTGATACCTCCGCCACGCAGGCAATCCTCGATAACGGCCGCGGCTATGCGCAGTTCTGCGATATGGCCGTGCTTGCCTTTGCCTCGTTTACCAATCCGGGCGGCGGCTATATCCAGGGCTATCTGGGCCAGGAGGCGACGCTCTGCGCCGATTCGTATCTGTACAACGTGCTCGACAAGCAGCGCAAGTGGTACGGCGAGAACCGTCGCCGCAACATCAACTGCGAGCTTTACCGCAACCGTGAGCTGGTGGTGCCCGCCGTACGCTTCGATCGCAACCATGTGCACGCCTATGCCGACGTAATCGTGGCCGCCGCGCCCAACGCCAAGCGTGCCCGCCAGGAGTATCGCGTGAGCGACGATGCCTTGCTTGACGCTCTGCGCGATCGCATCCGCTTTGTGCTTGCCATCTGCGACGAGCTTGGTCGCGAGAAGCTCGTACTGGGTGCTTGGGGTTGCGACAACAACGGCTTCGACGCCGAGGCCGCGGCCGAGCTCTTCCGCAAGGAGCTCGCATCGGGCGACTTTAAGGTCAAGCAGGTGTTCTTTGCCGTGCCTTCTACGCGATGGGATGAGGATTTTGCCAAGTTCGAGCACGTGCTGGCAAACTTCCCCGAGCGCAACGAGGAGTCCTATGCCCAGGTTGCCGCACGCGCTGCGGCTGCTCGCGCCGCCGAGCAGGCTCAGGCCGCTGCCGAGGACGATGAGGATGACGACGACTGGCGCAAGTACCTGTAATCGGTACGTGCTGACAAATAGGTTGAGCCGGCGGGAGGGCTGCCCCCGTCGGCTTTTCACTAAAGGAAGGGCTTACGATGAAAAACGTTCTGTGCTTTGGTGACAGCAACACCTATGGCTATGATCCGGCGGGTATGCGCGATGGCACCGCGGTGCGCTATGCGCAGGATGTGCGCTGGTGCGGCGTGGCACAGCGTGACTTGGGCGAGGGCTGGCATGTGATTGAGGAGGGGCTCAACGGCCGCACGACGGTGCGCGACGATATGTGTCATCTGGACACTAACCTCAACGGCATTCGTGCGCTTCCGATGCTGCTCGAGGCCCATAAGCCGCTGGACGCCATTGTGATCATGCTGGGCACCAACGACTGTAAGACGGTCTTTAACGTGACAGCTTCCGATATCGCCCGCGGCGCCATGGCGCTGATTCGTGCCGTCCGCGCGTTTCCGTGGACCGACGCTGCGCCTTGTCCGCGCATTCTGCTGATGGCTCCTATCAAGATCAAGCCGCAGATCGCCGATGTGTATATGACCGACTTTGACGAGCATTCCGTTGAGGCATCTGAGCATTTTGGCGAGTACTATGCGCACGTGGCAGAGCAGTTTGGCTGCGACTTTTTGAATGCCGCCGATTTCGCCGAGCCGGGTGATATCGACTACCTGCATATGATGCCCGAAAGCCACGAGAGCCTGGGCCACGCCGTGGCAACCAAGCTCCAGGACATGCTCGGTGAGTAGCGCGAGCCCAAGCCACCACAAAAGCTCCCTTTGCGGTGGCTTGTTTCGTTTGTCTTGATCTGTAACAGTTCTAAGGCCGAAAACGGGCTAGATGTTACAGATTGAGATTATTTAGGTCGATATCGGTCGTTTGTCTCGATCTGTAACAGGTGGGCCGAAAAATGGGCTCTAACTGTTACAGACTGAGATGTTTGTGGGAACCACCGCAAAGGCGCCTGTCCCCTTTGCGGTGGTTTTGGGACGGGGCTTAGTACTGCCACATGTGGTTGACGGGGCCGGAACCTTTGCCCATGTCAAAGCCGGCGGCGAGAGCGCCGGTTAGGTAGGCCTTGCCGGCGTTGACGGCGTCGGCAAGATCCATGCCCTGTGCCAATGCGCAGGCGATGGCGGACGAAAGCGTGCAGCCGGTGCCATGCGTGTTGCCGGTCTCGATGCGCTTGTGGCGGAACCACGTGGTGAGCGGATCGCCCAGGTGGTTGCCCTCGTCATCGAGCGGCGCGGGCTCCGCTAGCACATCGTTGGCCTCGTTGACAAAATGTCCGCCTTTAACGAGGGACGCGCAGCCAAAGCGGCGGGTGAGGAGCATGGCAGCGTTTTGCTGTGTGCGCTCGGAATCGACCTCGTAGTCGAGCAGCGCCATGGCCTCGGGAATGTTGGGCGTGATGACGGTCGCCAGCGGGAACAGGCGACGCGTGAGCGCCTCGGCGGCATTCTCGGTAATGAGGCGAGCGCCCGAAGTGGCGACCATAACGGGGTCGACGACCACGTTGGTTGCGTTCCATGCGCTCAGGCGGTCGGCGATAACTTCGATAATCTCGGTGGACGAAACCATGCCGATCTTGACGGCGCTCGGGCGGATATCGTCAAAGACGGCGTCAATTTGCGCAGCGACGATATCTGGCGAGATATCCTGCACGGCGGTGACGCCCAGTGTGTTTTGCGCTGTGATGGCGGTGATGGCCGTCTCGGCATACAGACGGTGCGCCGTGATGGTCTTAATGTCTGCCTGAATGCCGGCGCCACCGCTGGAATCGGATCCTGCGATGGATAGAACGGCGGGTACTTTACTGCGATCCATGTTCGCTCCCTTGTCCGGTCGGATTCAAATGGGTCTTTTACCCCGCATTATAAAGATGCCCGGGTCGGCTGTATTCCGAACCCGGGCGGGCGATGCAATCTTTACGCAAATGTAAGCAATTGTTCACAAGTCAACAATAGACGGGCGTTGCAGCAGGCATGCTGGATTGCCTCGTAAAGGCTAATCCTCCATGCCAAGATCGATCGTCGTGCCCTCGAACACCTTGTTGACGGTGCGGACGGCGCACATCTTGCCGCACATGGTGCAGGTGCCCTCGGTGGCGGCGGGGGATTCCTCGTAGCGCTTCTTGCCCGTAATCGGGTCGAGCGCACACTTCCACATGGCATCCCAGTCGAGCTTGCGGCGCGCCTGGCCCATCTTGTCGTCCATGTCTCGGGCGTGCGGCACCTTCTTTGCGATATCGGCGGCGTGCGCGGCAATCTTAGTGGCCATGAGGCCGTCGAGCACGTCTTGGGCGTCGGGCAGGCACAGGTGCTCGGCCGGCGTCACGTAGCACAGAAAGTCGGCGCCGGAGCTCGCGGAGATGGCGCCGCCGATGGCTGCGGTGATGTGGTCGTAACCCACGCCGATATCAGTCACCAACGGCCCGAGCACATAGAACGGGGCGTTGTGGCACAGGCGCTTCTGCAGCTTCATATTGGCGGCGATCTCGTCGAGCGCCATGTGGCCCGGACCCTCGACCATAACCTGGACGCCGGCGGCCCAGGCGCGCTTGCACAGCTTGCCCAGCTCAATCATCTCGGCGGTCTCGGTGGCATCGTTGGAGTCGTAGAGGCAGCCCGGGCGGCAGGAGTCGCCGAGCGAGATCGTCACGTCGTACTCGTGGCAAATCTCGAGCAACTCGTCGTAGAACTCATAGAACGGGTTCTCGTTACCGGTGACCTCCATCCAGCCAAACAGCAGCGAGCCGCCGCGGCTCACGATGTTCATCAGGCGGCCGGTCTCCTTAAAGGTCTTGGTGACCGACTTGTTGATGCCGCAGTGGATGGTCATAAAGTCCACGCCGTCCTCGGCGTGCGCGCGCACGACTTCGAACAGGTCGTCCTTGGTAAGCTTGACCAGCGGCTTTTCCATGTAGCCGATGGCGTCGTACATGGGAACGGTGCCCACCATGAGCGGCGTCTCGTCGATGAGCTGCTGGCGGAACTGGCGCGTCTTGCCCGAGTTGGAGAGGTCCATGATGGCGTCGGCGCCAAAGTCCTCGGCAATCTTGACCTTCTTCCATTCCTCGGCGGCATCGGCTTTGTCGCCCGAGATGCCCAGGTTTACGTTGACCTTGGTGGACAGGCCCTCACCGACACCAAAGGCGCGCATGCCCTTTTTGATGTGCACGATGTTGGCGGGAATGGCGATGCGTCCGTCGGCCACACGCTCGCGGATGTACTCGGGGTCGCGATGCTCGCGCTCGGCGACTTCCTTCATCTGCGGCGTGATCTGCCCGGCGCGGGCGAAGTCGATTTGCGTGACGAGCTTGGGCTCGGTCTGTGTGCTCATTGGCACGGCTCCCTTCGTTGGCATTACCCATATCAGGTTTGCGGGTCAGGGCGGGCGCGCCCAGTCTCAGCCTGCCGTCTTGTCCTACAAGCTCCCCATTATGTCATGGGCTCAAGTATAGCCTGAATGGGTACGATTGGGCCAACGAGCGTGCCTGTGGGGAGGCGAACATGGAAGACAAGCATCTATATCGAGAGACGCAATGGGATGTATCGGCCGAGGAAAGCCGCGCGCACCATGGCCTTGTCGCGATTGGTTTTGCGGTGCTTGCCGTGCTGGTGATTGCCTTTTGTATCTGGACGTTTGGCGGTCGCGGCGGCGCTGCCTGGGAGTTCGAGGCTGATGATAGCCTACCGATCATGACGGTGAAGGTCGCTGGCGGTAACACGGTGGCAGCTCCCGGCGACTATTGGTATCCGTGCGATGGATTTGTCCAGCTGCAGCTAAGCGGTGGTTCCATTCCTGGTGAAGAGATCGAGCGCGTGACCTTCGATGCGTCGCTTAAGACGCTGTCAGTCGAGCTCAAAGATAAAGGGGATGTGCCCACGACGATGGATATCGCACTGACGGAATGGCGTCTTGAGCCTCCGTCGGGTGTTACGGTGTCCGAGGTGGAGCATGTCAAGATTACCTATCAGGACGGCTCGACAAATGAAATTGCCAAAGCCGACGGCTTGGCGGAATAAACGCCGTGCCTAGGCAGCACATTCAAAAGTAGCAGCGGTCCTACAAGGCCTGTTCGTTCAGGAAGACCAAAGTGTTTTTATTTGAAAGCTCGGGAAAGTGGCGATAACCAACGTCGAACGCGGTGAGTTCGCCTACATCCTCGAGCTTGTTTTCTGCCATCCAGCGCACCATGGAGCCGCGTGCCTTTTTGCTGGCGGTCGAGCGCTGGATGGGCTTGCCGTTGCGGATGCCTTCGCCAAAGAGGCATGTGACGGCTGTGGCGTCGCCCGCGAGGTGGGGCAGAACGGCTTTGGCGTATTCCGCGCTGGCGAGGTTGACGATCGTAGCGTTGGAGCCTGCCGGAGCGATAGCCCGTGCGAGCTTGTCGCCCCAAAACGCGTAGAGGTCTCGGGCGCCGTCGACGACAAGCTTCGCGCCCATCTCCAGCCGATACGGTTCAACGGCATGAAAGGGGCGTACGCATCCGTAAAGGCCCGAGAGGATCCAGAGATGGTTTTGCAGCCAGTCGAGCTGTGCGGCATCCATGACCTCGGGCGCCATGCTTTGGTATTGGATGCCGTGGTAGGACATGACGGCGGGGGAGATTCGACGCGCGATATCGGGGTCGGCGAGGTCGGCATCGCTCAGGACGGGCATAAATTCGTGAAGCGTATCCAGGCACGTTGTAAGCAGCCTGTCGCTCACGTTCCAAAGGACCTGCAGGCCGCCGCTGCCTTCATTCCGCTCGATATCTAGCAGTGCGCGGTGGAGGCGAGCTGTCTCGCGCACAAAGGGTGGAATGCCCAGGACTTCAAAAGCATCTTGGGCCGCGCGCATTTGCTTGGCGGGCGAAATGATGACCTGCAGCATAGACTCTCCTCTGCCAAAAAAGAAGTTGCGGTGGAATACGGTCTGTTTTGGCCGTGTATGGGCCAGTTTAGTCCGTATTTCACCGCAAGTTATAAAGGGCTGGTTAGGCGCGCTCGAGGAAGGCCTTGTAGCCGCGGTAGGCCTCGTAGATGTCGGCCTTGTTGGCGACCTCCCACAGGGCGTGCATGGACAGGACGGCAACGCCGGAGTCGATGACGTTCATACCGTACTTGGCCATGATGTAGGCGATGGTGCCGCCGCCGCCTGCATTGACGCGGCCGAGCTCGCAGGTCTGGAAGTCCACGCCGGCCTCGTCCATGATGTCGCGGACGAGGGCCACGTACTCGGCGTCGGCGTCGTTGGAGCCGCCCTTGCCGCGGCTGCCCGTGTACTTGTTAAAGCACAGGCCGCGACCCATAAAGGCTGCGTTCTTGGTCTCGAACTTGCCGGCGTAGCCCGGGTCGAAGCCGGCGGACACGTCAGAGGAGAGCATACGGCTGTGGGCGAGTGCACGGCGCAGAACCAGTGGGCTATCCTCGCCGGCGAGCGTCATGATCTCGGCGACGGTGTTCTCGAAGAAGCGGCTCGTCATGCCGGTGGCACCCACGGAGCCGATCTCCTCCTTGTCGACGATGAGCGTGATGCTCGTGCGCTCCACGTTTGCGACGTCGATCTGGGCAAGCATAGAGGGGTAAGCGCAGACGCGATCGTCGTGGCCATAGCCCAGAATCATGGAGCGGTCCAGGCCCATGTCACGGGCGGGACCGGCGGGCACGACCTCGATCTCGGCGGAGAGGAAGTCCTCCTCCTCGACGTCGAACTGCTCCTTGAGGATGTCCAAGAACATTTGCTTGACGGGCTCCTTGGGGGCGTCCTTGTCGTCCTCATCGAACTTGACGGGACGGCCGCCTACGATCACGTCAAGGATCTCGGCGTCGACGGCGTCCTTGGCGGGCTTGGCCATCTGCTCGCTCGAGAGGTGGATCAGCAAGTCGGAGATGGTAAAGACCGGATCGTCGGCCTTGTCGCCGATGTTGATGTCGACGGTGGTGCCGTCCTTTTTGCAGATGACGCCCACGAGTGCAAGCGGGGAGGCCACCCAGTGGTAGCTCTTGACGCCACCGTAGTAGTGCGTGTCGAGGTAGGCCATGTCGCCGGCTTCGAAGGCGGGGTTCTGTTTAAGGTCCAGGCGCGGCGAGTCCACGTGGGCGCCCAGGATGTTAAAGCCCTGCTCGAGCGGGGCGGTGCCCAGGTTGACGAGCATGAGGTCCTTGCCGTGATTGGCGGCGTACACCTTGTCGCCGGCCTTGAGCGCGCGGCCCTCGGCGATCACGGTCTCCAGATTGACGTAGCCCGCCTCCTCGGCCATCTTGATGCCGGTCTTGACGCACAGGCGCTCGGTCTTGTTCTCGCTCAAAAACTGCTTATAGCCGCGGCAAAGCTCCTCGAGCTCCTCGATTTGCTGTGGCGTGTACTTTTTCCATGCGCAGGGACGCTCCATGACGCAGGCTCCTTTCGGATCGATCGTGCTGGTTGATGTACCGTGAGCCATCGTATCACGCACGGGCGTGAGATGGCGGCGGAGCTTGATGTGCGGTGGCCGCGGGGCGGGGAGCGTGTAAACTGGGGTGAGCAAACCGTGCCCAGCCCAAAGCGAGGTATTCAATATGTCTGATAAGCGCCGCACCTTTGCCGTTATCGACGGCAACTCGCTCATGCACCGCGCCTTCCACGCCGTGCCGCCCACCATGAACGCGCCGGACGGTCGTCCCACCAACGCGATCTTTGGCTTTTTGAATATGTTCCTCAAGATGATTGACGCCTTTAATCCCGACGGCGTTGTCGTGGCGTTTGACAAGGGCAAGCCGCGCGTGCGCATGGAGATGCTGCCGCAGTACAAGGCCCAACGCCCGCCCATGGACCCCGATCTGCACGCACAGTTTCCCATGATTAAGGAGCTGCTCGCCGCGCTCAACGTGCCGATTTTGCAGTCCGAGGGCTGGGAAGGCGATGACATCCTGGGCACTATGGCGCGTCTGGGCGAGCAGGCCGGCTGTGACATGCTGCTGGTGACCGGTGATCGCGATATGTATCAGCTCGTGACCGAGCACGTCAACGTGGTCTCGACCCGCAAGGGCCTGTCCGACGTGGCGATCATGACGCCCGAGAGCGTGGACGATCTGTATCACGGCATCACGCCGGCGCTCGTGCCCGACTTTTATGGTCTGAAGGGCGACACGTCCGATAACATCCCCGGCGTGCCGGGCATAGGCCCCAAAAAGGCGAGCGCGCTCATTGCGCAGTACGGTAGCCTGGACGAGGTCATCGCACACGCCGATGAGGTCAAGGGCAAGATGGGCGAAAACCTGCGCGCACACATCGACGACGCGCTGCTGAGCCGTAAGGTGGCGACCATCCGCACCGATGCGCCCGTTGAGCTCGATTTTGAGTCGACGTCCTTCCCGGCGTTTTCTGCCGATGAGGTTTCCGCGGCGCTGGGTACGCTTGGTATCACCGCTATGCAGAACCGTTTCTTGGCGCTGATCGGCGGCGAGGGCGGGGCTGCTGCTGCCTCCAGTGCGTTTGAGATACCTGCGATAGTTCGCGCAACCGCCGGCGATGCTGAGGCGCTTGGTGCCGTTGCGGCTGAGGTTTCCCGCGCGGTTGATGCCGGCGAGTGGGTCGCCGCCGTGGTGGACGACGACAAGGAAGAGGGCGCGCTCTTTGGGCTGACGCGCACGCTGTGGTTGGCGACGTCCAAGGGCCTGTTCGCGCTCGAGGAGGGCGACAGCGATGCGGCGGCTGAGGTTGAGGGCTTCAACTTCGTCCACGGCGTGATCGCTGGTGTGCTCGCGCGTCTCTTTATGGAGGGTCGCGTGGCGAGCCCGGATATGAAGACGCTGTTGCACGAGCTTTCGCCTATCGATTCCTCCGAGCCCGAGCTCATGGATCCGCTGGCAGTCGATTCCACGCGCATCTTCGATACCGTTGTTGCCGCCTACCTGTTGGATTCCGATCGCTCCGAGTTCGATGAGGCATATCTTGCCGATACCTATCTGCAGATGGCGCTGCCTGCGGCGCGCGGCGCAGAGGGTGCTGGTGAGGACGCTCCGGCGCCTGCCGCTCGCACGGCGGCCTTGACGCTGGTGCTAGTCGCACCGCTGCGCGACCGCATGGCCCGCGAGAACGCCGCCAACGTGTTCGATGGCATCGAGATGCCGCTCGTGCCGGTACTTGCCAAGATGGAGCGCGCGGGCATGCTCGTGGATCCCGATCGCCTGCACAGCCTGTCCGAGGGCCTGGCGACCCAGATCACCGAGGTCGAGCGAAGCATTCGCGACCTTGCCGGTGACGAGACCTTTAATATTGGCAGCCCCATGCAGCTGTCGCACGTACTCTTTGATGTGATGGGGCTTCCGACCAAGGGCCTCAAGAAGACTAAGCGCGGCTATTATTCGACCAATGCTAAGGTGTTGAGCGATCTTGCCCGCGACCACGAGATCGTGCGCCTGATCTTGGACTGGCGTGAGAAGTCCAAGATTAAGTCGACCTATCTGGACACGCTAGGTCCGCTGCGCCGTGGTGACGGTCGTGTGCACACCACGTACAACCAGACCATCACCGCGACGGGGCGTCTGTCTTCGAGCGACCCGAACCTGCAGAACATCCCGACTCGCTCGGAGCTGGGGCGTACCGTCAAGACGGCGTTCTCGGCGGGCGAGGGAAGCGTCTTTTTGGCGGTGGACTACTCGCAGATCGAGCTGCGTCTGCTGGCGCATCTTTCGGGTGATGAACATCTGGTACGTGCCTTTAACGAGGGCGAGGACTTCCACGCCGAGACGGCCGCGCGCGTGTTTGGCGTTCCCGTGTCCGAAGTAACGCCCGACCTACGCAGCCGCGCCAAGGCTGTGAACTTTGGTATCGTGTACGGCCAGCAGGCCTACGGCCTGTCGCAGTCGCTGCATATCTCGATGGCCGAGGCGCGCGATATGATCGATCGCTACTACGAGGCCTACCCGGGCGTGCGCACGTTCCTCGACAATGTGGTGGCGCGCGCCAAGCAGACGGGCTATGCCGAGACCATGTATGGCCGCCGTCGCCATATTCCCGAGCTCAAGGCCAAAAACCCACAGCTCCGCGGCTTTGGTGAGCGTACGGCCATGAACCATCCTATGCAGGGCACCGCGGCCGACATCATCAAGATCGCGATGGCCCGCGTAAGCCGCCGTCTGGAAGAAGAAGGCTTTGCCGCCCACATGATCCTGCAGGTACACGACGAACTGGACTTTGAGTGTCCCGTCGACGAAGTCGAGCGCCTGACCGCCATGGTCCAAGACGTCATGGAGCACGTAGTAGACCTCCGCGTACCGTTGATCGCCGAAGCCAGCACCGGCATAACTTGGGCAGACGCGAAATAGGAAAGCAACCACAGTTCCAAAGTAATAAAAAACAGAAGGACGCCCCTCATCAACAAGGAGCGTCCTTCGTTCAATTAAATTCAGCCAAAGTATCTAGACGCCAAGACGCCATCTAGGCGGCAAGCAAGTCACCGCAGGACCTGGCCGGGTGGCATGGGTTAACTTTTCGTAGATTCCGCACGCAAAGAAAGCCACTTAATGTGGCTTTCGTCTTGCGCAGGACCTGACCGAGCGAAAAGTTAACCCATGCCACCCGGCCAGGTCCGACGAGCAACGTTAACGAGCCGCCAAGATGGCGTCGATGAGCGTCAGTACGCCCCCGTCGTTGTTGCTCGGAATGCGCCATTTAGCATGCGCGTTCATATGCTCCTCGGCATTGTCCACGATAAAGCTGTGCCCGACGCGCTCGAGCATGGGGATGTCGTTGTAGGTGTCGCCCGCGGCGGCGGCGTCAGCGATATCGATGCCCAGGTGCTCGCACAGATGAGCGACGCCGGCGCCCTTGTCAACGCCCAGGTTCATAAAGTCGATCCACTCGCGCCCGGCGTTGGTGACGTAGAGCTTGTCCGAGAACTCGGGGCTATAGGTCTCGCGGAAAGCGGGCTCGGCGTCGTAGCCGGGGAAGAAGACCGAAATCTTGTTGGACTCGAAATCAATGCCCTCAAAGCTGTCGACGTAGTTGATTGTGTTGTAGTAGACGCTGATCTCGTCGTGGTACTGATGGTCGCGGGCAAGCACGTAGAACTCGTCGAAGCAGCACAGGACGGGGACAGCGCGCGGGTCCTCCGAGGCACGGCTCAAGACCTGCTGATACAGCGCCACATCGATGTTGCTCTTATAGATATAGTTGCCGCGATAGATGACGCACGCTCCGTTGTCGGGACAAAAGGCGAGGCGGTTCTTGATGTCCTCGAACATCTCCTCGAGTTTGGGGGCTGGACGTCCGCTAGCGGGGCAGAATACGATGCCGGCGTCGGCGAGCTTGTCCAAGCGCTCATCAAGACCCTGCGGCAACACGCGCTCGTCGGTCAGCAGCGTTTTGTCCATGTCGACGGCGATGAGCTTAATGTTTCCGATATTGGCGTCCGATTCGTAAGTTTGCATAAAAGCGAGCCTTTCGTTTCGAAATTGTTTCAGATGTTATAACCATCAACTCGTAGTCAGGCGTATTTTCGCAGGAACGCAGCGTATTTGCACTGCATTTCACAAACTAATGAAAAAACTTTTCAGAAATTTGAATTTGTCGCTTGTGCTGCGGGCACTTTAGCGTAATATAGCGACCATCGAAAACGGAGACGGCAAAAGAGCCGCTTACCGAGGAAAAGGTACCGTTTACGATATTTGAATTGCGCCCGGCGATAGGTGAAAGGAGAGGCAGATGCAGTTCGTAAAGATCATCACTACTGCAGACAATGCCATCCGACGCCAGCGCGCAATTTCCCGACGACGATAACAATCGTCTCTGTCCGCATGGGGCGAATTGCCTCAACAGAGTCATTTTGAGGTCGTTGGGTTTTAGCACGACATTGCTGCATGTTTCTAGGGCATGTATGTGCTGATTTTTGCTATTTAACCTGATATTGCACGGTATATGACCTTGAAATGACTTGCAACTGACCGATGTTCTAATTAGCTACCAAGGGCGAAAGGAAACAGCCATGAGCAAGGAAAAAGTCGTTCTCGCATATTCCGGTGGTCTTGATACATCCGTATGTGTCAAGTGGCTCCAGGACGAGAAGAATCTCGATGTCGTTTGTGTCTGCGGCAACGTGGGCCAGGAGGAGACCGGCCTGGACGCCAAGAAGCAGAAGGCCCTCGACCTGGGCGTTCTCGATTGCCAGGTGCTCGACCTGCGCGACGAGTTCTCCGATGAGTTCTTGACTAAGGCCATCGCCGCAAACTCCATGTACGAGAACAAGTATCCGCTGCTTTCCGCCCTGTCTCGCCCGCTGCTCGCCAAGAAGCTTGTCGAGGTCGCTCACGAGTTTGGCGCGACCTACGTCGCCCACGGCTGCACCGGCAAGGGTAACGACCAGGTTCGTTTTGAGGCTGCCGTCAAGGCCCTCGACCCCGAGCTTAAGGTTATCGCCCCGGTTCGCGAGTGGGACCTGAAGTGCCGTCCCGACGAGGTCGCCTATGCCCACGCCCACAACGTGCCGGTTCCCGAGGGTGCCAACGACAACCCCTATTCCATTGACGACAACCTGTGGGGTCGTGCCATTGAGTGCGGCCACCTGGAGGATCCCTGGAACGAGCCGCTCGACGACGCCTGGGTTATGACCAAGAATCCCGAGGACACGCCCGATACCCCGACTTACACCGAGATTGAGTTTGAGGCGGGCAAGCCCGTCGCCGTCGACGGCAAGAAGATGAAGCTCTCCGAGATCGTCATCGCCCTCAACAAGATTTCCGGCGACAACGGCTTTGGCCGTCTCGACCTGGTCGAGGATCGTCTGGTGGGCCTCAAGAGCCGCGAGTGCTACGAGGTTCCCGGCGCCCTGACGCTCATCACCGCCCATAAGGCACTCGAGGACATCTGCGTCGAGGGCGACCTGCTCAAGACCAAGATCAAACTCGAGCAGGATTGGGCCACCGCCGTGTACAACGGCCAGTGGTACAGCCCGCTCAAGAACGCGCTCGACGCCTTTATGGCCGACACCCAGAAGTTCGTGACCGGCACCGTCCGCCTGAAGTTCTTCAAGGGCAACTGCCACGTCGTCGGCCGCAAGAGCCCCTTCAGCCTCTACGACTACGGTCTGGCTACCTACGACCGCGACACCACGTTTGACGAGAAGGCCAGCGCCGGCTTTATCGAGATCGATACGCTGTCGCTCAAGACGTGGGCCAAGGTCCAGGGTCCCAGCTCTGCCGCTGCCCAGGCTTAGGTCTTCCTTTCCTTGGTATCCGCGCGGCCCATCCGCGTGATACATAACGGGCGCATGGGGTCCCTACCTTTCGTTATGCTTGCTGACACTTCTTAACATCGGTGGCCCCTACGTTCCGCCCGCATATATGACGCCGCGACTGCGGCTGAGTCCGAGCCCCGCCGGGGTTGTCCGGCGGGGCTCCTTCTATCAATTTGGCGGCTCTGCGCCTATATATATGAGGAGTATCCATTATGTTCAATGCTGTCGTGCATGCTTTACTTGCCCTCGCGCCCGAGCTCGATGCTGCAAAGGTCGAGGACGTCCCCATGAGCCTGAAGGCTTGGATTGACGGTTCGCAGGGTAACCTCAGGAGGGAGTCCGTGGGCGCCAAGTGCATGGTGCGTCACTTCTTTGCAAATTAGCTACATGGTCCCGCACGCAGTGGGGAATGTGCAAAACTAGCTGTTGGTAAATCGCTTTAGCGACAGGGCACATTGCTTTGGGCGCTTGTTTCGGTATTTGGAGAAAGGAGACGGTTCCATGGCTCTTTGGGGCGGTCGTTTTGAGGCGGGCGTGGCCGAGGTCACGCAGGAGTTTGGTGCGTCGTTGCCGGTCGACAAGCATCTCTATAAGCAGGATATCGCCGGCTCTAAGGCACATGCCAAGATGCTGGCCGCCCAGGGCATCATCAGTGCCGAGGACGAGCAGGCGATCGCCGAGGGCCTGACCGGAATCGAACAGGATATCGATGCCGGCAACTTTACCTTCGATATCAACGACGAGGACATCCATATGTCCATCGAGAGCGAGCTGACGCGTCGCATCGGCGAGGCCGGTAAGCGCTTGCATACTGGACGTTCGCGCAACGACCAGGTGGCGACCGACACGCGCCTGGGCGTCAAGGCACTGGCCAAGGAGCTCATGGAGGCCAATCTTGAGCTGCGCCATGTGCTGGTGGATGCGGCTAAGAAGTACGACAAGGTGATTCTGCCGGGTTACACGCATATGCAGCACGCTCAGCCCGTGCTGCTGTCGCATCATCTGCTGGCATATTCCTGGATGTTCGCGCGTGACTTTACGCGCCTGAAGGCCGCCTTTGATGCCGCCGACAACTGCCCGCTGGGCGCTGCCGCGCTTGCTGGTACGAGCTATCCGCTCGATCGCCAGATGACGGCTGCCGAACTTGGCTTTGCGGGCGTGATTCCTAACTCACTCGATGCTGTTTCCGACCGTGATTTCCTGCTCGATCTGCATTACGCCGGATCCGTCATGGCGATGCACCTGTCGCGTCTTTCCGAGGAGATCGTGCTGTGGTCGAGCTCCGAATTTGGCTTTATCACGCTTTCCGACTCGTACTCCACCGGCTCGTCCATCATGCCGCAGAAGAAGAACCCCGACTTTGCCGAGCTTATCCGCGGCAAGAGCGGTCGCGTGTACGGCAACCTGGTGCAGCTGCTGGTAACCATGAAGGGCCTGCCGCTTGCTTATAACAAGGACTTGCAGGAGGACAAGGAGGGCGTGCTCGATACCGCCCATACGCTCATGCAGTGCCTGTCGGTTATGGCCGGTATGATTTCGACTTGGACCGTCAACGAGGATGCCATGGCGCGCGAGTGCGGCGTGGGTCACCTTGCCGCCACCGATGTTGCCGATTACCTGGCTAAGCGTGGTCTGCCGTTCCGCGAGGCACATGCCGTGGTGGGCCATCTGGTCCTGATGTGCGAGAAGCGCGGCTGCAATCTTGAGGACCTGCCGTTTGAGGTGTTCCAGGAGGCAAGCCCGCTCTTTGAGCGCGACATTACCGAGGCGCTCGACATCCCGTCGATTGTCGCTGCGCGCACGACCGAGGGCGGCACCGCCCCTGCCGCCGTTGCCGTGCAGCTGCAGCGTGCCGAGGCGCAGCTCGTGGTCGACGAAGGTGTGTTTGGATCGCTAACCAAGGTCGTCGAGATGGGTCACGGGGCAAAGTAGAGGTTTGGCTGAAGACGTATTGTCCATTTATTGATAAATCGTTTTCGCTTTACGGGCGCCTGCTGATGTGGGAGCCCGTATTTTGTTGCTATGGGGGAAGGGCTTGTCGAGAACTTCTGTAGGACCTTTGGGCAGGTTGTGAAGGGGATACGTTCGCGGGCGGCAACCGACCGCCTGCTCTGTTCGGCGCGGTTGATGGGCGGTCGGATGGTACTCTAATCGGGCTTCGAAACAGAAGTGACACATATGGAGCGCTTTAATAAATTGCAACGTTTCAATAAACAGCTTTTTGTTTAACTGCAGCTAAAACTCTGTTACGATGCAGTCCAGGCGGGTGCCGGAATGGGACTTGGGCACGCGCGAACCTACTTGAAAGGCTACTTTTATGGCTATCGAGAAGACCTTCATCATGATTAAGCCCGACGCCGTGCGCGACCGCAAGATCGGCGAGATCGTTGCTCGCATTGAGCGCAGCGGCCTTGTCATCGAGCGCATGGAGATGACCACGCTCGAGCGCGCTACCGTCGAGGAGCACTACGCCCATCTGGCCGACAAGCCCTTCTTTGGCGGTCTCTGCGACTTTATGACGAGCGGTCCGGTCGTCAAGATGGTCGTTTCCGGTCTCTCCGCTGTTGCTAAGATGCGCACCCTCATGGGCGCTACTAATCCGCTTGACGCTGCTCCTGGTACCATCCGCGGCGACTTTGCCGTCGATGTCAACGCCAACGTGATCCACGGCTCCGACTGCCTGGAGAACGCCGAGATTGAGATCAAGCGCTTCTTTGGCTAAACCAGCTTTGACTCCTTAATGCTGTTAGCGTGTGGCTTGGGCGCCGCGGAACTCCATCCGCGGCGCCCTTTTATTCCAAAATCTATGAAGGGGCCCGCTCGGTCATGAGTTCCGAGCGGGCCCCTGCTGTTAGCTTGTGGCACTGAGTGGTTTAGGCCTCGTCGACGACCTTGAGGCCGCGCGTGTGATCGATCTCGTTGAGGAGGTTAACGCGACGCTCGTGACGGCCGCCCTCAAACTCGGCGTCGAGCCACTCGTCGACGATCATCTTAGCGAGCTCGGAGCCCACGACACGGGCACCAAAGGCGAGCACGTTGGTGTTGTTGTGCATGCGGGAGAGCTTGGCGCTGAAGGGCTCGGAGCACACGACGGCGCGTACGCCCTCGACCTTGTTGGCAGCCAGGCTAATCCCGACACCGGTGCCACAGATGAGGATGCCCAGGTCGACGTCGCCGTTGGCAACGGCCTTACCCACCTTGTAGCCGGCGATGGGGTAGTCAAAGCTCTCGGAGGTGTCGGTGCCAAAGTTCACGACCTCGCAGCCGCGCTCCTTCAGGTGCTCGGAGATGATGTTCTTGAGCTCGACGGCGGCGTGGTCGTTGCCGATACCAATCTTCATGAGTGGTTCCTCTCTGGTCTGTGCGGCGCAAATGCTAAAGGTTTTACCGCGTTCGACTGCATGATAGCGCGACTTTTGCGTAAACGCTCGGGCGTTTTTTGGTCAAACGCTTTAGCATGCAACAAGACCGGCTTCTCATGAATGAATGCTGTCAGTTTGTGCTTGAGCGCCGTCCGCCGGAACCATGGTTGCAGTTTTTGATGCATTGTTATCAAATAAAGGAGCTAACTATTTTTGAGAGCCAAGCCCGTTATGCAAGCAGGAGATACCTATGCCTACCGATTCCCTTCGTGATGCCGCGTTTTGTGATGTTTTGAACCGCGAACTTGTCTGCGCGCTCGGCTGCACCGAGCCCATTGCCGTTGCCTATGCGGCGGCACTCGCGAGTCAGACGCTCGGTTGCGAACCCGAGCATATGGACATTGCCTGTTCGGGCAACATTATCAAGAACGTGAAGAGCGTGACCGTGCCCAATTCGGGCGGCATGCATGGTATTGAAGCCGCGGCCGTGCTGGGTGCCGTGGGCGGCGACGCCAAGAGCGCGCTCGAGGTGCTCGAGAGCGTCGATGACGCGGACCGCGCCCGCGTGGCCGAGCTGCTTGCCGATGCGGACTACTGCGATGTGTCGCTTGTCGAGGGTGTGCCCAACCTCTACATCAAGGTGACTGCGACGGCCGGGGGCCATACCGCGGTCGTCGAGATTACCGATCACCACACTAATGTCACGTGCCATACGCTCGACGGTATTCCGGTATGCGGTAAGTCGGCGGGGGAGTGCGCCGCCTGCGCCGAGCGCGTGGTGGCCGAGCGTGCGGCAGATAACGCCGACACGCCCATGTCGATCGAGACCATCATCGACTTTATCGAGGACGGTGACATTGAGGACGCCCGCGCTGCCGTTGAGCGTCAGATTGAGCTGAATGGCGCGATCAGTGCTGAGGGCCTCGCGCACGCTTGGGGCGCCGAGGTGGGCCGTACGCTGCTGGGTGCTCGTGCCGATGACGTCGCCTGCCGCGCCCGTGCCCGTGCGGCCGCCGGGTCCGACGCCCGCATGAACGGTTGCGCGCTGCCGGTCGCCATTGTGTGCGGCTCGGGCAATCAGGGCATTACCTGCGCATTGCCCGTCATGGAGTATGCCGAGTACCTGCGTTGCGACCACGAGCGCCTGGTGCGCGCCGTGATGCTGTCCGATCTTATCGCCGTGCATATCAAGAGCTATATTGGTGCGCTCTCGGCGTTTTGCGGTGCTATTTGCGCTGCGTGCGGCGCCGGCGCTGCGATTACCTGGCTGTGCGGTGGCACGCGCGAACAGATTGGCGCGACGGTCTCGAATACGCTTGGCAACGTGGGCGGCATCGTGTGCGACGGCGCCAAGGCGAGCTGTGCCGCCAAGATCTCGGCTGCCGTCGATGCGGCGATTCTGGGCCACGATATGGCCATGCAAGGCCGCGGCTTCCGCGCCGGCGAGGGCCTGATCCAGGATACGGTGGAAGAGACGATCGCCAGCATGGGCTATGTGGGCCGCGTTGGCATGAAGGATACCGACGTCGAGATCCTCAACATCATGATCGGCAAGACCATCGTCGACTGCTAGGGGCTCTGGGGCACTGCATCTTGTTGTTGAAACTATCGCGCTTGTGGCTGTAAAGCACCTGTCTGCATTGCGGACAGCGAGGATCTCGCGGTATGTCACCAGGTCGTTCTCGCGCTTGATGCGCTCGAGGACGGTCGCGACAACAAGCGCCGCTATCGCCGGCAGGAACGCCGCAGCCGCGGCGACGCCGGCGCCCCAGGTGCCCTCCATCCAGTTAAACGCCGGCGACAGTATCAGTGCGAACGCCACCGCCAGCAACGCGAGCATCAGCACGGCCAGCCATAGCATCCGCGTTCCCATGCGCTTGCGATCTCTTTCGACTGCCTCTTCCATAACGGTCACGTCTCCCTTCACGAGCGTGTCTATGGAGGTGTCGAATAGGATGCTCAGCATGAGCAGACTCTGGACGTCCGGATACGTCTTGTCCCGCTCCCAGTTCGAGATCGTCTGACGCGACACGTAGAGTTTCTCGGCGAGCTGTTCTTGGGAGAGCCCCATCGCCTCGCGCCTCGTCTTTGCTCACCGGCACGTCGAGCGTCTCACCGAGGGCGACGAGTATCTCCGCGTCGGGCACCGAGAGCCCGCGTTCCCATTTGGAAACCGTCTGCCTCACCACGTTCAGCTTGAGCGCGAGCTCCTCCTGCGATAGCCCTTTCGATTTCCTGAGGGCCTGGATGTTCTCGTTCAGCATGGCGGATCCTTTCTCTCGCCCGGTTCCTACGTTACCGCAATGCTGCCCGCAGATGGCCCGTTGCCGCAAGCAACGGGTCGTAACATCGGCGGGGACCGTTTGAGTTCACAGGTGATGCAAGCTCCTAATAATTTGACGTCCATTCAATCTACCTGCGGTTTGCAACCATAGGGTGCCTGCAGGTTGCGTAAAATGAAGCCTCAAGTTGGTGGTTTCCGCCATGTGGCTACCGTAGTGTGTAAGTCGCCGGCAGGAAAGCACCGAACGCTGGGATGCCGCGCCCGCGCCGTCGCCGTGAGCCAAGATCACGACGCCCGCGTGCCCGCTTCCAGCCAACGAGAGGACCTACTATGAGCTTCCGTACCAACCTTCAGTATCTGCGCGCCGAGCGCCATATGACCCAGGAGCAACTCGCCATGCTGCTTGGGGTATCCCGCCAGTCCGTCACCAAGTGGGAGGCCGAGAAGTCCTACCCGGAGATGGATAAGCTCATCAAAATGTGCCAGATTTTCGAGTGCTCGCTCGATGACCTGGTGCAGGGTGACGTGTCGCGCCGCGCGGCCGTGAGCCAGAGCGCCGCGGATGGCGTGCAAAACGATGGGAACGCCGTCGTCCGCGTCGAGGCTCCGCACGGGCGGAACTCGTTGTCCGACATCGGATCCGCCTTTGTGCCCGCGATCCCCGTCGGTCCCAACACGGATGTATGCGGCTATGACGAGCACATGGTCGCATTTGCCCGCAAGGTCGCACTCGGTGTGGCGCTCATCATCCTGGGGGTCGCCGCCGCGGTCTTCACCGATGAGGTCCTGCACTCAGACGGAATCGTCCTCATGGCGTTGTTCGCGCTCGTTGCCGCTGGCTTGGGATTCCTTATTCCATCCGGCATGGAGCACGCGGCTTTTGTGGAAGCCCATCCGTATGTTGCGGACTTTTACACCGCAGAGCAAAAGGCGGCAGAGCGTCGTCGTGCTTCGATCGCGATCGTTTCGGGTATCGCGATCATCCTTCTTGGCATCGCCGTATCGGCGCTGTTTGAGGTGGAGGCGAACGTCCAGGTATATGGCGACACGCTGATGATGGTCCTGGTCGCCGTCGGTGTTGGGGTGATTGTCCACTGGGGCATGCTGTGGGGCCGCATGGATGTCGCGGAGTACAACAAGGAGTGGCTCGAGACGGTCGAATTGAGTGCGGAGGAGCTGTCGCAGCTGGATCCCCAGAGCCGCGAGGCGTATCTGCGCGCGTGCAATCCCAAGTATCGCCGTACAGCGGCGCGCAAGAAGAGGGCTTGCGTCGTGATCATGCTCGCCTCCACCATCATCGCGCTCATCTGGCTGTTCGTCGGTGCTGCCATGGATGCGTCCGAGGGGATCGGCGGCCTGTTCTGGCTCCCGTGGGTCGTCGGTAGCTTGGGCTCCGCTATCGCCCTTATCGTTATCGACGATGACGATGAGAATGATGCGGCTGCATGCGGCGATAGGGAGTAGAGGCGTTCGAAGACATCCGTCTGAATGAAGCGGGCGGCCTCGGGTGTTCCGGGGCCGCCCGCATTTTGCTGGGCGCTGCTGTATTGCCGGCGTGGAGCGGGCCTCAAGCTAGTGCTTGCCGTCAATTTGAAGTCTTCGGCTGCGAGCACCTTCGAGTCCGCATCACGAGCGCAACGCTGGCGCCCAAAGCGCTGATTCTTGACGCGCGTGATGCGGACTTCGGCAGATGCTGCCTCTAGTTCAGCAGCCCCCACACGGCAAAGCCGAGTGCTCCGCCGATGGCGGCTGCGGCGAAGAAGGTCAGCAAGTCGTACGCCAGTCGGTGCTTCGTCGGCCACGCGCGGCGGGGGAGTGCCCGCGGATCGCGCTCGATGTCCGCCTCGCCGTTCATGAAGGCGAGGATCTCGCGGTATGTCACCAGGTCGTTCTCGCGCTTGATGCGCTCGAGGACGGTCGCGACAACAAGCGCCGCTATCGCCGGCAGGAACGCCGCAGCCGCGGCGACGCCGGCGCCCCAGGTGCCCTCCATCCAGTTAAACGCCGGCGACAGTATCAGTGCGAACGCCACCGCCAGCAACGCGAGCATCAGCACGGCCAGCCATAGCATCCGCGTTCCCATGCGCTTGCGATCTCTTTCGACTGCCTCTTCCATAACGGTCACGTCTCCCTTCACGAGCGTGTCTATGGAGGTGTCGAATAGGATGCTCAGCATGAGCAGACTCTGGACGTCCGGATACGTCTTGTCCCGCTCCCAGTTCGAGATCGTCTGACGCGACACGTAGAGTTTCTCGGCGAGCTGTTCTTGGGAGAGCCCCATCGCCTCGCGCCTCGTCTT
>NZ_JAHONA010000088.1 GCF_019131995.1 Collinsella aerofaciens
TCGCTGCGGCGCGGGTCGCAGTAGAACAGCCTCGTCTCGCCGGGCCCCTCGCCGACGAGCGCCGCGATCGCGCCCTCGTCGGAGAACTCCGCGCCGTTGTCGGTGAGCACGGCGCGGAAGACCCTACCCATGCCGTCGGGGCCCAGCGCCGAGCGCACGCCCCCGAGCGCGGCCGCCACGCACGCGGCGTCCTTCGCCGGCAGTGGCAGGTAGAGCTGGAGCCTGCTGGGGCGGTGGAGCAGCGTCAGGATGCACGCGGAGTCCGCGCGGGAGCCCTCGACCGTGTCCATCTCCCAGGCCGCGGCGCACGCGTCCTCCCCGAGGGCG
>NZ_JAHONA010000015.1 GCF_019131995.1 Collinsella aerofaciens
ATATAGGCACACAAGGTCAAAGGCGGCACCATGATCCTCCTGGTCGACAAGATCGAAAAAAGTTTCGGCGCGCGCGTCCTCTTTAGTGGCGCGTCCTTCCAGATCAACCCCGGCGAGCGTTTTGCGCTCGTGGGACCCAACGGCGCCGGCAAAACCACCATGCTCAAGATCATCATGGGCATCGACAGCCCCGACGCCGGCATGGTCCAGTATGCAAAGGACTGCCAGGTAGGCTACCTGGAGCAGGAAACCAACCTTGAGCAGAAGGACACCACCATCCTTGCCGAGGTCATGGCTGCCGCCAAGGAAATCCGCCGCATGGGCGAGCGCGCCAACGAGCTGCAGGCCCAGATCACCGAGCTCTCCGAGCAGGGCAAGGACGTCGACGCACTCCTTAACGAGTATGGCCAGGTCCAGGACCGCTTTGAGCACCTGGGCGGCTACGAGCTCGAGAGCAACGCGCGCAAAATCCTGTCCGGCCTGGGCTTTAAGGTCACCGATTTTGAGCGCCCGTGCTCCGAGTTCTCGGGCGGCTGGCAGATGCGCATTGCGCTTGCCAAGCTCTTCCTGCGCCACCCCGACCTGCTGCTTCTGGACGAGCCCACCAACCACCTGGACCTCGAAAGCGTCCAGTGGCTGCGCGGCTTTATCGCCAACTACGACGGCGCCGTCCTCATCGTCAGCCACGACCGCGCCTTCATGGACGCCTGCGTCGACCATGTCGCCGCACTCGAAAACCGTCGCGTGACCACCTACACCGGCAACTACAGCAGCTACCTCAAGCAGCGCGAGGACAACCTGGAGCAGATGCGCGCCAAGCGCGCCGCCCAGGAGCGCGACATCGCCCACATGCAGGTCTTCGTCGACAAGTTCCGCTACAAGCCCACCAAGGCCGCCCAGGCGCAGGAGCGCATTCGCAAGATCGAGCAGATCAAAAAGGAGCTCGTCATCCTGCCCGAGGGTCACAAGCACATCGACTTTAAGTTCCCCGATCCGCCGCGCTCCGGCGATATGGTCGTGGGCCTGGAGGGCGTCTCCAAGTCCTACGGCGACAAGCACATCTACAGCGGCATCGACCTCAAACTCTACCGCGGTGAACACGTGGCGCTCGTCGGCCCTAACGGCGCCGGCAAGTCCACGCTCATGAAGATCCTCGCCGGCCTGGAGCCGCCCACCACCGGCACCCGCGATCTGGGCACCAACGTGGGCGTGGCCTATTACGCCCAGCACGCGCTCGAGGGCATGACCGAGTCCAACACTGTCCTACAAGAGATCGACACCGTTACGCCCAAATGGACCGTGCCGCAGCAGCGCAGCCTGCTGGGCGCCTTCCTGTTTAGCGACAACGACGCAATCGAAAAGCAGGTACGCGTCCTCTCCGGCGGCGAAAAGGCACGCCTGGCGCTTGCCAAAATGCTCGTGGCCCCCGAGGCGCTCCTGTGCCTGGACGAGCCCACCAACCACCTGGACATCGACTCGGTGGACATGCTCGAGAACGCCCTGCAGAACTTCCCCGGTACCATTGTGCTGATCAGTCACGACGAGCACCTGGTGCGCGCCGTTGCCAACCGCATCATCGACATCCGCGATGGCAAAGTCACAGTCTACGACGGCGACTACGACTACTACCTCTACAAGCGCGAGGACCTCGCAGCCCGCGCCGCCGCCGAGGCGGCAGGGGAGAGCGCGCCCGCCGCGGCCAAGCCCACCAAAGCTAGCGCCGCCCAGCCCGACACCCCCGCCACCGCCTCCAAGCCCGCCGAGGGCAAAAAGACCAAGGAGCAAAAGCGCGCCGAGGCCCAGGCCCGCGCCGCACTCAACAAAAAGCTCAAGGGCGTGCGCAACCAGCTCAAGAAGATCGAGGCGGAGCTCGATAAAAAGCGCGCCCGCTATGACGAGCTTATGGAATTGATGGCAAGCGAAGAGCTTTATGCCGATCAAGACAAGTTCAACGCGGCGCTGGGGGAATATAACGGCCTTAAGCAAGAGCTTCCCAAGCTCGAGGACGAATGGCTGGAGCTTTCCACCCAGATCGAAGAGGAGACCGCGCGTGAACTCTCGTAAGGCCACTGCTGTGGCGATGAGCATCATCGCTATCGCTTGTCGCATCTGCGGCATCTTTATGAGCGCGATGACCGTGCTGCTGTGCTTTAGCGGCCTGACCGCCAAGCTGCAGATCGTGGGCTTTGTCGTTGAGCTTTCGCGCGCGCTGCCGAGCGCCATCGCCGGCTACGGCGTCATCACGTCGCCCTTTGGCGGCGTGTTCCGCCCGGATTACGCCATCGTCGCTGTGATCCTGTTTGTGGCCGATTACCTGCTCACGCGCGCCTCGCGCCGCGTCCGCTAGGAGAGCGCCATGTCCAGCAGCTACATCATGAACCTGCTCGCCAGCGCCGTCGCCGTCATCGTTGGCATCGTCATTCACGAGAGCGCGCACGCCGCCGCGGCCTGGGCTCTCGGCGACAAAACGGCGCGCTCGCGCGGACGCGTATCGCTCAACCCGCTCAACCATATCGACCCGTTTGGCACCATCATCTTGCCGCTGCTCATGCTCGCCGCAGGCGGTCCCGTGTTCGCCTTCGCCAAGCCCGTGCCCGTCTACCTCAACAACCTCAAGCACCCCAAGCGCGACGAGGTCCTGGTGAGCGCGGCCGGCCCCGCATCGAATATCGCGCTCGCGTGCCTGGCTGCAGCCCTCATGCACCTGGCCTATGGCAACCTCTACGCCAGCATGTCCTTTGCTGTGGCGTCTCATATCATGAACTTCGGCGCCACGTTTATCGTGGTTAACCTGTCGCTTGCGTTCTTTAACCTTATTCCGATTCCGCCGCTTGACGGCTCGTCTATCATCGTGCCGTTCCTTAAAGGCAAGGCGCTGACCAACTACTACCACCTGCAGCAATACGCTATGCCCATCCTCATCCTAGTGCTGTACCTGCTGCCCATGTGGACCGGCATCGATGTGATCGGCCGCTATTTCGACGTTACCGTGTATCCGCTCGCTGAGCAGATGCTCAACTTCGCAATCGCCGGCATCTAAGGTAAACTTACAGGTCGACCGTGCAAAACGGTCGCAACATGCACCCAAACCGCGCCGCGAAGGCGCCGTCAAAGGAGGTCGAAGATGTCGTATCGCGTGTCGACGCAGGTCTACAGCGGACCGTTCGACCTGCTGCTGCAGCTGGTAACCCGCCAAAAAGTAGATATCGGCGCCATCTACATCAGCGAGGTGGCCGAGCAGTACCTTGCCGAGGCCGAGCGCATCGAGGCGCTGGACCTTGACGTGGCGAGCGACTTTTTGCTGGTCGCGGCAACCCTTTTGGACATCAAGGCTGCCTCTCTGGTGCCGCAGGAGGCCCCGCGCAAAGCCGATGACGACGATGACGAGTTCGACGAAGACCTCGAGGAGCTCAGCACGCTCGACGGCGACGCCTTGCGCGAGGTCCTGATCCAACGCCTGATTGCCTACAAACAGTTTAAAGGCGCGGCTGCGGCCCTCGGTGCCCGCATGCAGGCCGAAAGCCGCATGCACCCGCGTGTGGCCGGCCCCGACCCCGAGTTCTTGGGCCTCATGCCCGACTACCTGGCCGGCATCACCCTGCGCGGCCTCGCCGTCATCTGCGCCGACCTGGACGGGAAGCGACAGACCTTCTTGCTGGAGGCCGAGCACGTGGCACCCCATCGCGTTCCGCTCGACCTGACGGTGGCCTCAGTCGACCGCTTTACCATGGCGCACCAAACCTGCACCTTCCGCGAGCTACTGGACGGCGATGCCACCACCGAGCAGCTCGTCGTCACCTTCCTAGCTATGCTTGAGCTCGCCAAGCGCGGCTCGCTCACGCTGAGCCAGGACGAGATCTTTGGAACCATCCGTATCAACCGCGTCGAAGGCGCCGAGGCCTATGTGCCCGGCGAGGGCCCCGAGCTCACCGAATAGGAGCCGCAACCATGTCAACCCTTTCCACGCTGGAGGCAAACAGCCTCAAAGGCGCCCTCGAGGCGCTGCTGCTGGTGTCAAGCGACCCAGTGAGTGCGCCCGCGCTGGCCGGCGCACTGGATATCGCCCCCGGCGAGTGCGCGTCGCTGCTCGCCGAGCTCAAGGTTGAGTACGAGGAGGCCAACCGCGGCTTTCAGCTGCGCGAGGTCGCCGGCGGCTGGCGCCTGTTCACGCACCCCGCCTACCACGACGTGGTCGAGGCCTATGTGTTGAGCTGGGACACGCAAAAGCTGTCCCAGGCGGCGCTCGAAACCCTGGCCGTCATCGTATACCACCAGCCCGTAACGCGCGAGGTGGTCAAGGGCATCCGCGGCGTCAACTCAGACGGCGTCATCGCGTCGCTCGTGGACAAGGGTCTGGTGCGCGAGCTCGGCCGTGACCCCCAGCGCGGTCAGGCCATCATTTACGGCACGACCAACGCCTTCTTGGAAAAGTTCGGTCTGCGCTCCACCCGCGACCTGCCCGATCTGGAGCAGTTTGCCCCCGACGAGCAGTCGCGCCAGTTTATCCGCGAGCGCCTGAGCGGCCGCAGCATTCAGTCTACGCTCGAGGAGCAGGCCGAGGACCTGGACGAAGAGCGTGAACTGCTCGATACCGATGTTGAAGATGTTGAGGCAGTCGAGGACTTGGAGACCCTGGTCGTCGACGAGACCTCGGAGGATTTGCATGACGAGGACTAACGAAGTAGGGGAGACGCGCGCCATGGGCAACGCAGCACCCGCAACCGACGCCCAGCCTGTCTATCCGCACACCATGCGCCTGCAGCGCTTTTTGGCACGCGCGGGCGTGGCGAGCCGTCGCGGCTCAGAGGACCTGATGACCGCTGGCCGCGTGACCGTCAACGGCCAGGTCGCGACCGAGCTGGGCACCAAGGTCGATGTCGACCACGATCACATTGAGGTCGACGGCATGCCCGTCAAGCTCGACCAGGGCGCCGTATACCTGATGCTCTACAAGCCGACCGGCTACCTCACCACCATGAGCGACCCGCAGGAGCGCCCTTGTGTGGCCGACCTGGTCCCGCGCGACCGCTTTCCGGGGCTCTTTCCGGTGGGCCGCCTGGACCGCGACACCACGGGACTGTTGCTCTTCACGACCGACGGCGACCTTTCGCAGGACCTGCTGCATCCCAGCAAGCATGTCTATAAGACCTACCAGGCACTCGTGGATGGCCAACTGACCGATCGAGACTTGGAACCACTCCGCCGCGGCATCGAGCTCGACGACGGCCCGTGCCAGCCGGCAATCTGTCGCATCATCAACGCGCGCGAGGCTGAAGCCGTGGCCCCGCAGGGTGTGAAGCCCGGTACCACCGCCGTGGAGGTCATCATCCGCGAAGGCCGCAAGAACCAGGTCAAGCGCATGCTGAGCAAGATCCACCACCCGGTGATCCGCCTGCACCGCTGCAACTTTGCCGGCCTGGAGCTCAAGGACGTGGCCAAGGGCTCGTGGCGCGAGCTCACCGACCGCGAGGTGCAGATCCTCATGGCCGGCGGCATCCCGCCCAAGCAGGCGAGCTCCAAGCGCAACGGCGGCAAGCCCCAAGACACGCCTGCCAGCCGCACGCGTCACCACGGCAGCCATGGCTCAGCACCCAAGCGCAACACCTACCGCGAGCGCTACACGGGCTAGGCAAACCCGCCGCGCCCCAACGCCCGCGAACCATACCAGCACGTCAACCATCGAAAGGAAGCATTGCATGATCGTCGCCATCGACGGCCCCGCCGGATCCGGCAAGTCCACCATCGCCAAGGAGATCGCCCGTCAGCTTGGCTTTAACAAGCTCGACACGGGCGCCATGTATCGCGCCGTCACCTTCGCCGCGCTCGACCGCGGCATCGATCTGGATAACGAGGCGGCCATCGACGCTCTCGCCGAGCAGATTGAGATCTGCTTTACCAACGGCACCGGCGAGGACACGCGCCTGACCATCGACGGCCAAGACGCTTCGGCCGCCATCCGCACCCCGCAGGTCGACGCCAACGTGTCCAAGGTCTCGGCCTATCCGGGCGTGCGCGCCGCCATGCTCATCCACCAGCGCCGCGCCGCCGAGGACCGCGATATCGTGGCCGAGGGTCGCGACATCGGCACCGTCGTGTTCCCTAACGCGCAGGTCAAGGTCTTCCTGACCGCCGACCCGCGTGAGCGCGCCCGCCGCCGCGTGCTGCAGCGTCACCAAAACGACGCCCAGCCGCTCAGCACAGCGCAGCTCGAGGCCGAGGTCGACGAGACCCTCGACGCCCTTAAGCAGCGCGACAAGCTTGACAGCAGCCGCGAGGTCGCCCCGCTCGTGCCCGCCGAGGACGCCGTGCACGTCGACTCCACCGCCCACACCATCGACGAGGTCGTCTCGATAATCGAGGACCTTATCAACCAAAGGAGGTAGCCCATGCGCCTGTTTCAGCAGACGCCCGAGGACTATTACAACGCCCCCTACGCCGAGTTTCCAGCGCTCATCCGCGGCACCGTCGTCGTAGTCATGGCCATCCTTTGGGCCTTCTCCAAGCTCATGTGGCGCTGGAAGGTCGAGGACGCCGATCTTCTGTTTGAGCGCCAGGAAGGCCGCGGCAGCGTGGTCATCTGCAACCACACCTCGATGGCCGAGCTCTTGGCCGTGGAGACGGCGCTGTTCTTTGGGGGCCGCCGCATTCGTCCCATCTTTAAGTCCGAGTTCGCCAAGAGCAAGATTGTGCGCTGGGCCTTTAGCCACGTTGGCGGCATCCCCGTCGAGCGTGGTACTGCCGATATGAAGTGCCTGCGCGCCGCCCAGCATGCGCTGCAGCGCGGCGAGGACGTCCTGATCTTCCCCGAGGGCACACGCATCCGCTCGCGCGAGATCAAGCCCGAGGTCCACGGCGGCTTTGCGCTCATCGCCCAGATGGGCAAGGCGCCCGTCAACCCGCTCGCCATCTGCGGCTGGTCCGACATCACGCCCGCAGGCAAAAAGCTCATGCGTCCCAAGAAGTGCTGGATCCGCGCCGGCAAGGCCGTCTCGCTTTCCGACGCACCGGCTGGGCTTAAGCGCACGGAGCGCCTGGAATGGTTTGAGTCCGAGGCCATGAACCGCGTCTACGCTATGCGAGACGAGCTGTGCGCCGAGCATCCGGGCAGGTTCTAGCCATGAGCGAGAACGTTACGAACACTGCCGCGACCGCGTCCGACCAGGCAACAGCGCCTACCATCGAGATCGCCGCACACGCCGGCACTTGCTACGGCGTACAGCGTGCGCTCGATATGGCGCTGGCCGCCGCGCCGCAGGCAGGGGAGTGCACTCAGGTTCATACCTTGGGTCCGCTCATCCATAACCCCATCGTGGTACGCGAGCTCGCTGAGGCAGGCGTTGGCTTGGCCGAAACCCTGGATGACGCCGCAACCGGCACCGTGATCATCCGCGCCCACGGCGTGGTGCCGCAGGTAATCGATGCTGCCCGCAAGCGCGGCCTAAACGTGGTCGACGCCACCTGCCCCTACGTGAAGAAAGTCCATATGGCAGCCGAGCGCCTGGTGCGCGAGGGCTACCGCGTGGTGGTCGTAGGCGAGCCGGGTCACCCCGAGGTCGAGGGCATTCTTGGCCACGCCGGCAAAGATGCACAGGTCGTGAGCTGTGCCGCCGACGCCAATGCCTTGTCGCTCAAGGGCAAGGTAGGCCTCGTCGTGCAGACCACCCAGACCGCGCAGAACCTCGCCGAGGTCGTGGCAGCTATCACCCCGCGCGTGCAGGAGCTGCGTGTGATCAACACCATCTGCGCCGCCACGAGTGAGCGTCAACAGGCAGCAGCCGCACTTGCCAACCGCTGCGACTGCATGGTAGTCGTGGGCGGCAAGAACTCGGGCAACACCCGCCGCCTGGCGCAGATTTGCGCAGACGCCTGCGAGCGCACGTATCACATCGAGGAAACTTCCGAGCTCCAGGCCGCGTGGTTTACCGACGCTCACCACATCGGTATCACCGCCGGAGCCTCCACCCCGCAAGAACACATCGAACGCGCCGTCACGCGCATCAAGGAGCTTTGCTGCTAACCATGGACCAGACCGTACCCGCATACGCCGCCGAGGTGGCCGATTACGGGCGCAGCCGCGACCCCGAGCCGGGTGAGGGCGCGCTCGTTAAGAACGTGCGTCCCGAATCGCCCGCATGGGATGTGGGTATCGAGCCGGGCATGCGCGTGCTCACGGTCAACGGCGAGCAGCTTACCGACATGATCGTGTGGCTCTGGGAGGCAGACGACGACACGGTCGACCTCGAGGTTTTCGACCCGCGCGATGGCACCGTCACCCCCGTGGAGCTCGATCGATTTCCCGGAGAGGATTGGGGTCTGGAGTTCGACGGCCCCATCTTCGACGGCATGCGTACCTGTGTGAACGCCTGCGTGTTCTGCTTTATGACGATGCTCCCCAAGGGCGGCCGCTCCACGCTCTATATTCGCGACGACGACTACCGCCTGAGCTTTTTGCAGGGCAACTTTGTCACGCTTACGAACCTCACCGACGAGGACGTGCAAAACGTCATCCAACGCAACATGAGCCCTATGAACGTGTCGGTCCATGCCGTGAGCCCCGACGTCCGCCGTCGTATGATGGGCCGCAACGCCCAGCGCGGCATGGACGTACTCGAGGCCATCATGGCCGCCGGCATCGAGATTCACGCGCAGATCGTGTTGTGCCCCGGCATGAACGACGGCGAGGAGCTGGAAAAGACCCTGCGCTTTTGCGAGGAGCACGAGCAAATCACAAGCCTGGGCATTGTGCCGCTCGGTTTTACCAAGCATCAAAACCGCTTTAGCTGGTCATACAGCGACAAGCCCGAACTGGCGCGCGAGACCATTGCCATGATCCGTCCCTACCAGGACCGCGCCTTCGAGCGTTTTGGCCGCCACACCTTCCAGATGAGCGACGAGTTCTACCTGGACGCCGGCATCGATCCGCCCGAGGCGGACTTTTACGACGGCTATCCGCAGTACTACGACGGTATCGGCATGATCCGCTCATACCTAGACGAGACGGACGATGTGCTTGCCGCCGATGCCGAGCGACTGGCCCGCGTCCGCGAGGCCATCGCCGCTCGCAGCCAGCACCTGCTGTGCCTCTCGGGCGCCAGCGCACGCGACACCGTGGCACGTTTCGTGGAATCGCCGCAGGGGCTCGCCGGCACCGTCACGGCCATCAAGAATCGCTACTTTGGCGGCAACGTGGACGTGACCGGCCTCATCGTCGCCTGCGACATTCTGGAACAGCTGCCGCAGGACCTCTCGGGGGTTATGCTCTTTGTGCCTAAGCTCATGTTCAACGCTGACGGCATGACGCTTGACGAGTATCATCGTGACGATTTACTCGCAAGCCTTACCAGTCGCGGCGCCGAGGTTCATGTGGTGTCGACCATGCCGCATGAGCTGCTCGATACCCTGGAGCACTTCCTTGGCATTGTGCCTGCCGACTCTAACACTTCCACTGACCCTACCCATTAAAGGAGTGCAGATGAAACCTATCGTCGCCGTCGTCGGACGCCCCAACGTGGGCAAGTCCACGCTCGTTAACCGCCTGGCCCAGACCTCGGACGCCATCGTCCATGAGTCCCGCGGCGTCACGCGCGACCGCTCGTACCACACGGCCGATTGGAACGGCCGCGAGTTCACCATCGTCGACACGGGCGGCATCGAACCGCTCAAGAGCGATGACGTCTTCGCCACGTCCATTCGCGACCAGGCCCTCGCCGCCGCCGAGGAAGCCGCCGTCATCCTGTTTGTGGTCGACGGCCGCACCGGCGTCACCGAGGAGGACGAGTCGGTCGCTCGCATGCTCAAGCGCTGCGACAAGCCGGTCTTTCTGCTGGTGAACAAGCTCGACAACCCCGATCGCGAGAACGACAGCATCTGGGAGTTCTATTCGCTCGGCATCGGTGAGCCCACGCCGCTCTCGGCCCTGCACGGCCACGGCACGGGCGACCTGCTCGACGACATCGTGGCCCTGTTGCCCGAGGAGGAGGACGAGATCGCCGACGAGTTCCCCGACGCGCTGAACGTCGCCATCATCGGCCGCCCCAACGCCGGTAAGTCCTCGTTGTTCAACCGCATCCTGGGCGCCGACCGCTCTATCGTGTCCAACATCGCCGGCACGACGCGCGACGCCATCGACACCGTCGTGGAGCGCAACGGTAAGCACTACCGCATGGTCGATACCGCGGGCATCCGCAAGAAGAGCACTGTGTACGAGAACATCGAGTACTACTCCATGGTCCGCGGCCTGCGTGCCATCGACCGCGCCGACGTGGCGCTGCTCGTCGTCGATGCCTCCGTGGGCGTCACTGAGCAGGACCAGAAGGTCATGGGCTTGGCCATCGAGCGCGGCTGCGCCATCGTGGTGCTGCTCAACAAGTGGGATCTGCTCGACGACGACCGTAAGCGCGAGGCCTGCATGGAGACCATCGACCGCCGTCTGGGCGTCATGGCTCCCTGGGCCCAGTACCTGCGCATCTCTGCCCTGACCGGCCGCAGCATCGAAAAGATCTGGGGCATGGTCGATGCCGCCGAGAAGACGCGTTCGCAAAAGATCAGCACTTCGCGCCTTAACACATTCCTCACCGACCTGCGCGAGTTTGGCCACACCGTGGTGGACGGCAAGCGCCGCCTGCGCATGCACTACGTGACCCAGACGGGCGTCAACCCGCCAACGTTCACGTTCTTCGTCAACCACAGCGACCTGGTCAACGACACCTACCAGCGTTACGTAGAGAACCGCATGCGCTCGACCTTCGACTTCGCCGGTACGCCCATTCGACTCTTCTTTAGGAAGAAGGAGCAAAAGGATGCTTAATCCGATCCTGCTGACCGCCATCTGCGCCGTGGTCTCGTTCTTTATCGGGGCGATTCCGTTTGGCCTGATCCTGGGCCGTGTGTTTAACCACACGGACATTCGCAAGGCGGGCTCCGGCAACATCGGCACCACCAACGCCCTGCGCGTAGCCGGCCCCAAGGTGGCCGCGCTCACGCTGCTGCTCGACTGCCTTAAGGGCGCTATCTGCGTCCTTATCGCCCGTCCGCTCATCGCGAGCGTGGGCTATGGCTTCCCTGTGAGCATCATGGCTCCCGGTGCCGCCGGCGACTGGATGCTCGGCGTCATTTGCCTGGCTGCTGTTTGGGGACACATCTTCTCGCCCTACCTTAACTTCCACGGCGGTAAGGGTATCGCCGTGGGCCTGGGCGTGATTCTTGCTTGGTACTGGCCCATTGGCCTGTCGCTGCTTGGAATGTTTATCGTGGCTGTCGCCATTACCAAGTACGTGTCGGTGGGCTCACTTGCCGCCGCCATCGGTCTTCCCATCGCTGCCTGCGCGGTCTTTCCGTACAGCAGCCTGGGGCTCAAGTTTTGCATGGCGATGATCGGCATCACCGTGGTGTGGGCCCATCGCTCGAATATCCAAAAGCTCATGGCCGGTAAGGAGTCCAAGCTCTCGTTTACCAAGCGCGTCACCGAGCCCGACGATAAGTAGGAGAGAGTCATGAATGTTGCGCTGATTGGCTCCGGCTCCTGGGGAACCGCCGTCGCCGGCCTTGCCGCTGCGCGAGCTGCGCGCGTGACCATGTGGGCCCATAGCGAGCAGACGGCCGCCGGCATTAACGGCGAGCACCGCAACCCCCGGTATCTGGTGGACTACACGCTGCCGGAAAACGTTGTCGCCACGACGGACCTGGCCCAGGCGCTCGACGGCGCCGACGCCATCATCTTTGCCGTGCCTTCGACGCACCTGCGCGACGTCTGCCACCAGGCGGCGCCGTTCATCGCGGACGAGACGCCGGTTCTGTGTCTCACCAAGGGCATCGAGCCCGAGTCCGGCCTGCTCATGAGCGAGGTCATCGCCAGCGAGATCGGCAACGAGGCGCGCGTGGCGGCACTCTCGGGCCCCAACCATGCCGAGGAAATCTGCCGTGGCGGACTTTCTGCAGCCGTCATTGCCAGCGAAGATCCGCAGATAGGGGAGACCTTTAAGGAACTGCTGCTTTCCACTGCCTTCCGCATCTACCTGTCGCAGGACATGACCGGCGTCGAGGTCTGCGGCGCCATGAAAAACGTCATCGCTATCGTATGCGGCATCTCTGCCGGCTCGGGTGCGGGCGATAACACGCTCGCCCTCATCATGACGCGCGGTCTGGCCGAGATCAGCCGCCTGGTGCACGCCCGCGGCGGCCAGGCCATGACCTGCATGGGGCTTGCCGGCATGGGTGACCTTATCGCTACCTGTACCTCCGAGCATTCGCGCAATCGCACCTTTGGCTTCGAGTTTGCCCATGGCGTGTCGCTCGACGAGTACCAGGCACGCACGCATATGGTGGTCGAGGGCGCCGTCGCGGCCCGCAGCGTCAGCGAGCTTGCCCGTTCACTGGGCGTAGACATTCCGCTCACCTTTGCCGTGGAGCAAACGCTCTACAACGGTGTTACTTTGGATAGAGCGCTCGAGATCCTTACCGACCGCGTCCCCTCTCAAGAGTTCTACGGACTCGCCGACTAGCGCAGAAAGGCTACTACCATGGGTTCCATCAAAATCGCTCCGTCCGTCCTTTCGGCCGACATGGCCAACCTGAAGGGCGAGCTCGACAAGATCGCCGGTGCAGACTACGTGCACTTCGACGTCATGGACGGTCACTTTACCGGCAACCTGACCTTTGGCGTCGATATCCTCAAGGCCATCAAGCGCTCCACCGATGTGCCGGTCGACGCGCACCTGATGGTGTCGAACCCCGACGAAACGGTCGATTGGTACGCCGACGCCGGTGCCGATATGATCACCGTGCACTACGAGGCCTCCACGCACCTGCACCGCACGCTCACGCATCTGCAGCAGCGCGGCGTCAAGGCCGGTGTGGTGCTCAACCCCGCCACCCCCGTGTGCGTTCTCGAGAGCATCATCGACGTCGTCGATATGGTGCTGCTGATGAGCGTGAACCCCGGCTTTGGCGGCCAGAGCTTTATCCCGGGCACCATCGCTAAGCTCCACGAGCTCAAGGCGATGTGCGAGCGTCACGGCGTTTCGCCCCTCATCGAGGTCGACGGCGGCATCTCTTCCAAGAACATTGCCGAGGTCGTCAAGGCCGGCGCCAACGTGCTCGTTGCCGGCTCCGCCGTATTTAAGTCCGAAGATCCCGCCGCCGAGGTTGCGCTGCTGCAGAAGCTGGGCAACGAGGCCGCACAGGAGGCATAAACCCTTATGACCGCAGGTCAAAACCGCATACCCGTGAATCTTGACTTCGCCGCCTCGACGCCTATGCGCGCCGAGGCGCTCCTTGCGCAGCGCGAGTACGACGACAGCGAGCTTGCCGGCGTCAACCCCAACTCGCTGCATTCGCTCGGCCGCAAGGCTGCCGCGCGTCTGGAGGTTGCACGTCGCGAGATCGCCCGCAGCTTTGGCGCGCGCGTCCGCCCGTCCGAGATTGTACTGACCAACGGCGGCACCGAAGCCAACCAGCTGGCACTGCTCGGTCTTGCCGAGGGCGCTCGTCAGCGCGATCGCAAGCGCGATCGTGTAATCGTTTCGGCCATCGAGCACGATTCGATTCTGGACAACCTGCCGTTGCTGCGTGCCGCCGGCTTTACCGTCGACCTGGTGCAGCCCTGCCGCATGGGCTACATTGAGCCTGCCACGCTTGTCGAGCTGCTAGGCGACGACGTGGCGCTCGTGAGCATCATGGTTGCCAACAACGAGACCGGCGTGGTGCAGCCCATCCGCGAGCTTGCCGCGGCCACGCATACCGTTGGCGCCCTGTTCCACACCGATGCCATCCAGGGGTATCTGCATATTCCGCTCGATGTCACCGAGCTGGGCGTCGACGCCATGTCCGTCGCAGCCCACAAGATTGGCGGTCCCGTGGCATCTGGCGCACTCTACCTTAAGAACCGCACGCCGCTGCGCCCGCGCATCTTTGGCGGCGGACAGGAGGCCGGTCGTCGTGCCGGCACGCAAGACCTGCGAACGCAGCTCGCCTTTGCCGCTGCCGCCTCGTCTCTGACGCCCCATGTGGCTCAGGAGCGCGCGAAGCTGCAAGCCCTTTCCGACAAGCTCTACGCCACGCTTACGGCCCACCAGCGCATTCACGCCACCATGGGCGACTACGCACAGGCCGATCGCCTGCCGGGCATGGTGTCGATCTACGTTGATGGCATGGACTCCGAGGAGCTCATCGTCAAGCTCGATGCCGCCGGCTTTGAGGTTTCGGCCGGCTCGGCGTGCTCGAGCGGCAGCATGGACCCGAGCCATGTGCTCAGCGCCATGGGCATTGGTCGCGAGCAGGCACTAGGTGCACTGCGCATTTCCTTTGACGACCGCGTGAATCCGGACGATCTGGACGAGTTTGCCCAGACGCTGCTCTCGATCGCAGGTGCCGCATGATCGTCGCCGAGCTCGAGCGCGCGCTACTGGCACGCTATCCCAAGACGGACACCGAGCCCTGGGACCACGTAGGACTCTCCGTTGGCGATCCGGCCGCGGAGATCACCGGCGTTGCCTGCGCACTCGATGCGACTGAGGCTAATGTTCGCCGCGCCCAAGAAGCAAGCGCCAACGTGCTGCTGACGCATCATCCCATATACATCAAGGCACCCGAGGCCTTTTGTCCGGCGGATGCCACACGTCCCCAATGCAGCGCGGCGCTCTACGAGGCAGCGCGTTGCGGCGTGAGCATCATATCGCTCCACACCAACCTGGACCGCTCGCACGAAGCCCGTGTCCGCCTGAGCAAGCTGCTGGGTGCTGCACCCGTAAGCTCACTGGAGCACGTGGACGACCCCGAAGCCACCGGCCTGGGCGCGCTTGCAACGCTCAACGACCCGTATACGCTGCGCGATCTTGCCGCCCGTGCTGCCACGGCCTTCGGAAGCGACCCGCGCGTATGGGGCGATGCCGAGCGCCCGTGCCGCACCGTCGCCATTCTGGGCGGCTCCCTGGGCGACTTTGGCGAGCTCGCCATCGCCGCGGGTGCGGATGTCGTCGTGACGGGCGAGGCGGGCTATCACGTGGCGCAGGACCTCGCTCTGCGCGGTCTGGGCGTCATCTTGCTCGGCCACGACCGCTCCGAGGAGCCGTTCGTTGATATATTGATGAACTCTGCAGTTGACGCCGGGGTCAACCCCCGTCATGCGATTAAAATACAGAACCCTTGCCAATGGTGGACTGTGACAAAAGGAGAGAACTTATGAGCGCCGGCGCTACGCTACTCAAGCTGCAACAGATCGATTTGGAGCTCGCCCGCAACAAGAGCGAACTTGCCAATATGCCGGAGCTCAAGGAGCTCGCTTCCAAGCGCAAGACCTATGTGAAGCTCAAGTCCGAGATGACCAAGCTCTACGCCCAGCGCAAGGATCTGGACATTGAGCTCGACGATCTCAACACCACCGAGATCCAGACCAATAACGCCATCGAGGCAGCTAAGAAGCGCCACGTTGACGGCTCCGACTACCGCGAGGTACAGGACCTGGAAAACGAGCTCGCCACCCTGGCCAAGCGCCTGGACAAGATTGAGCACACCCGCAAGGATGTCGTTGTCGCCCATAAGGAGGCGCTCGACCGCGAGACCCGCGCGCAGGCCATCATCGCCAAGTTCGAGGAGGGCGTGAAGGCCGATACCAACGCCGCCCGCGCCAAGGCTGCCGACCTGCAGGCTCAGATCGAAGCCGCCACTAAGGAGCGCACCGCTCTTGCCGCCACGCTGCCGGCCGACGTGCTCACCGACTACGAGCGTCTGCTCAAGCAGTTCCGCGGCTTGGCCGTCGAGACCATCCAGGGCAACATCCCCACGGTCTGCCACACCGCGCTGCAGGCATCGTCCATGAGCGACCTCAACCACGACGGTAGGTCAATTACGCACTGCCCGTACTGCCACCGCCTCCTGGTGCTCCCGAGCAAGGAAGCCTAGCGATGACGGCGGCATCCAACAATTCAATGCAACTTGAGGGAAAAACGATCCTGCTGGGCATTACCGGCGGGATCGCCGCCTATAAGTCGTGCAATATCGTGCGCCTGCTGCAAAAGCGCGGCGCACGTGTCAAAGTCGTTATGAGCGAGCATGCCACGGAGTTCGTGGGCCCGCTCACGTTCCGCGCGCTCACCAATGAGCCGGTCGCGGTTGGGCTATTCGACGACCCGTCTGACCCCATCCACCATATCTCGCTTGCGCAGGAGCCCGATCTGGTGGTCGTGGCGCCCGCGACGGCCAATATCATCGCCAAGATGGCCAACGGCATCGCCGATGACCTTATTTCCACCACGCTGCTTGCGACGCCGCGACCCATCGTGATCGCACCCGCTATGAACAACGGCATGTGGAAGGCGCCGGCGACGCAGGCCAACATGGCCACGCTGCGCGAGCGCGGTGTCCATGTTGTGGGACCCGGCAGCGGCTACCTTGCCTGCGGCGACGTGGACACGGGACGCATGAGCGAGCCCGAGGACATCGTCGAGGCTGTCTGTGAGGTGCTCAAACCCGTGCCTCAGTACCTGGCAGGCAAGCGCGTCGTCATCACTGCCGGCCCCACGCACGAACCAATCGACCCGGTGCGATTCATTGGCAACCGCTCATCAGGCAAGATGGGCATCGCCCTGGCAGGGGAGGCCGCTCGCCGCGGTGCTGCGGTCAAGCTTGTGCTGGGACCGACATCGCTCGATGTCCCCCGCGGCGTGGAGTGCGTGCGCGTGCAGACCGCCGCTGAAATGCTGCAGGCAGCGCTCAGCGCCTTCCAGACGGCCGATGCGGCAATTTGTGCGGCCGCCGTCGCCGACTATACCCCCGCCACCCCTGCGGACCATAAGCTCAAAAAGGCCAACGAACGCCTGGATCGCATCGAGCTTGTCGAAACGGTCGATATTTTGGCCGAGCTCTCGCGCCAGAAGGGCAAGCGGTGCGTAATCGGATTTGCGGCCGAGACCGATAACGTTGTCGAGTACGCCGAGCGCAAATTGGCCCGCAAGGGCTGCGATGCCATTATCGCCAACGATGTCTCGCGCGCCGATTCGGGCTTTGGAACCGACACTAACAAGGCCTGGATTGTGAGCACAACGGGGACGCAAGAACTTCCCGTGCTAACAAAACCCCAGCTCGCAGATACAATTTTGGACTTGCTTCAAAATTTATAAAAAAGTTCTTGCACAAGTCTAAAGTTTCGGGTTAATATACTCCCTGTTGCAAGCGAGAGCAGAGCAACAAACATAAGCTTCGGGACGTGGCGCAGCTTGGTAGCGCACTTGACTGGGGGTCAAGGGGTCGCTGGTTCGAATCCAGTCGTCCCGACCAGAAGTTTGCAGGTCAGGCACCTAGTGCCTGACCTTTTTTGTTTTAAGCAATTGCTTAATTTTGATTAAGCAACAGGGTGCCAAAAAACTACCTGCGCGATAATCGCTTTTTGCGGTTACTTGCGCGTTTTGCACGCGCTTGAGCCGATTTATTAACGCGACATGAATCTACATACGCGTAGCTGGTATACAGACGAGTACAGGCTGTATTTATCGCGGCGATTTACGCAGATATGGCGACTGTAACGAACTAGTGTGTCGCTGTATTTATTCCAGCAGTTCACTTGATCTGTGGACAAGTGAGCGGTTACAACAAAACGCCAACCAGGATGGACTCCATACGAGGATGCCGCAAAGGTAATGGCGGGGAAGTGCGGCAGGCGCTCTGAGAGCCGCTGTATGCCCCCATTTCTCCTCAACCCGATTACCTGTACAATGAACCTCGAATTGTTTGAGTAATCGCCAAAAGAAAAGCCCTCGCAGGATTGCGAGGGCTTTGCGATGAAAGAGATCAGAAGCAGAAAGCGGGGAGGACATAAAACGAGTCCGTCGCGCTGTAGCTGTAGCAAATACCGCCGCTTTGAACATAGCGAAAGGATGTGGAGCTGCGCGGTCTCACGGAACGAGTCCAGTGGCTATAGCCTGATGCACCGGAATAGTTCGACCTCGTCACGCCCTTGGATTTGTAGCACTCGTACTGGATGCCGTCAGATTGCATATCCCCGTATACTTCGGTTGCCGAGAGCAGAAAAACCTTGTCGGTCGTCGCCGAGGGGGCACCGCCCCCGTTACCGCCAACGTTATCGGTTGTCTTTGTGACGGGTTTCACCTTTGACTGGAGCTCGCTGGGCAGGAGCAACCAGAGGTCACCGCTGTTGAGGCGGGTACGGAGCTCGGACTTATCCCAACCACCGGCATTGGTGTCCGTAGCGTTCATTCTCTGGCTACCCAAGGCAGAGTTGGTCGCCTCGAACGTCAAGCCTGCCATGCCGCTACCATCGGCCAAGTCGTCGTGGTTGATGCCGATGATACGGTACTCGAGCGTCTTGCCATTGGTCAGCTTCATCGAGAACTTGGTGCCGGCATCCATGGCGGCCTTGGCCTTGGCGTAGGCGATAGACGATGTACCGTTCTTGGCAATGTCTTTGGCAACCGCCTCCTGCTCGTCGAGGGTCCAGTCCTTCGCATCCTTGGCGATGGCCACCTAGACGGCCGCGGAATCGGCGCCTGCGGAGCCGCCACCGGACGCGCCTCCCTCGACGCCGCCGACCGTCCCATTGTTCACCGTGTTGCCGACCAGGTTGGACTGGTTTCGGATGGCTCCGGCCACGCCGGGTCCCGCGAACACGATGACCAGGCCGATGACGGCAATGATCAGGACGTACTCGATAATTGATTGCCTTCGGAAGCGGGTCGTTTCAGGAGCGACCCCCCCCCGAAGGTTAATTGCCGCTGCATGCATATACGGCTCCCTTCACTCGGGGTTTGCAATACGAGCCGAGCGTAGGGCTATTCCAAGTATTTGCAACGGTCTTGACGCTGCGGCAACGATGACGGCAGGGGAGAAAGTCATGCGCTATTAGCGCGGCTATAACGTCCGCTTCGAATGCCGACCGTATTCATATCGAGGCAGCCATTTCATACCTTCAGAAAGACAACTGAAAGCCGCAAAAAAGCGGGACCCGGCTATAAGCCGAACCCCGCCCAAGAGAAGCCTTTAGAGCCGAGACAGACAACGCGTGTGGACAATCACTCAGCCTCCACCGCCATGCGCACGACCTCTTCCATCGGGTAGCGAGTGCCGCCGTCCCCGTCCAAAGCCTCGTTGTAGGCCTCGATGTCCGCCATGTCCTCAGCCTTCTCGAACGCGGCCCTTCTCACGAACTCGGAAAAATACCAAACAGCCGATCCATACTGTTTTTTTCTGTGATGGAAAAGGTATATCCCGTCGTCATGGCAATAAAGCACATAGCAAATGATACCCCTGTCAGTAAAGAACGATTGATTGCGGCAAACACAATCGGCAGAAGCAGGGTAAAGCAAATCGTCTTAAAATATGGTTTTACCAATGCAATATTCGACATGTTTGGAGGCTGATGTACACGAATGCGAAATCCCCGCCGCCTAAAAGCGCCCTCCACATGTCTGGACTCTCTATGCTTACGCTGGATAGACATCGCCGGAACGGGTATAGTATCGAAAGTTTTGTCGTTAACCAGCGGGGAGTCCTGTGGGCATCAAAAAGAAGATCAAAAAGGAGCTTATCGGCACTTCCGATTACCCGTCGAATAAGATCTTTACGATCTCCAATTTCATCACCTTTACGCGCCTGATCCTCACCCTGGTATTTCTGTACCTGTTTGTGACGGACAACAACCGCGTCATCGCCATCGTTATCTACGCCGTTGCCGCCTCCACCGACTGGATGGACGGTCAGATCGCTCGCATGACTAAGACGGTCTCATGGCTCGGCAAGGTCATGGATCCCATTTGCGACCGTGCGCTGCTGTTCACCGGCGTCTTGGGGCTGGTGGTCCGCGGAGAGCTGCCCATCTGGGTCTGCGTGCTCATTATTGGCCGCGACATCTATCTGGGCATCGGCACGCTTATCGTGCGCCATTATCACCGTCGCCCCATCGATGTTGTCTTCCCCGGAAAGATTGCCACAGCGCTGCTCATGACCGGCTTCTCGCTCATGCTGCTCGGGTTCCCCGTTATTGACGGCCTGCATCTTTTACCTTCAGCCCTTACGGCCTTCCCGGGCCTCAACGGAAGCTCGATGCCCCTCGGCATCTTCTTTGTGTACGGCGGCGTGATCTTCTCCATGCTCACCGCTGTCATCTACTCCATTAAGGGCGGAGCGGCCATTAAACAGGCTCTCACGCATCCCGAGGACGAGGACATCGACTTTCTGAACCCTGAAATCGAAGACTGATTCGTTGGGGTATGATTACGTACGGTTCATTATTTGCGGCACGTCCGCGATAAGTTAGGGGTTGTCATGGACAACATGGTTAACAATATGCCTCAGAATGATAAGACTGCTGACGCTACCTGCGTATTCCGCGTGCCTTCAAGCGACGTCACCGTTCCCGACCTCATGGCCAACGTGCGCATCACCGCCCCCGTTCTGTCCATCGTCAAGGGTCCGCAGACTGGTGCCGCTTTTGAGCTCGAGGATGACGTGACCACCATTGGCCGCGATCCCGCGAACGGCATCTTCCTCAATGACATGACCGTTTCGCGCAGCCACGCGCGCATTATTCGCGAGGGCCTCGGCGCTCGCATCGAGGACTTGGGCTCGCTCAATGGCACCTGGGTCGACGGTGCCATCGTCAATGCAGCCCCGCTGCACGACGGTTCTTCCGTCCAGATCGGTACGTTTACGCTCATCTACCACGAGAGCACGCCGGAGCGCATCGAAACCGGTGAGTAGGGCATGGCCGAACGCAACTATCTGAGTATCGGCCAAGTCGTCAACCTACTTCGAGGCGCATACCCCGATCTTTCGAACTCAAAAATTAGATTTCTAGAGGATGAGGGGCTCATTACCCCTCATCGTACGCCTAAGGGATACCGTCAGTACTCCAAGGAGGACGTTGATCGCCTGGAGGTCATTCTGCACCTGCAGAAGACCCGCTATATGCCACTCAACGTGATTAAGCAGCGCTTGGAAAACGCCACGGACCTGTCAACGCTCGCTTACGAGGTGGGCTTGCTGTCCGATGTTCCGCTCAAGACGGAGCCCAAGGAGACTAAGCAAAAGCTGCATCCTATCGAGACCATTCCCGATATGCTGGGCGTCGAGATTTCGTTTATCCGCTCGCTCGCCGAGAACGACCTCATTCGCATCATCAAGAGTCCGCAAAATCGTGAGCTCGTCGATGGTCGCGATTTCCCGATCATCCGCTACTGCTCCGAGCTGTCACGCTTCCATATCGAGCCGCGCAACCTGCGTCAGTACGTGTCTTCCGCCAACCGCGAGTCCTCGATGTTTGAGCAGGTGCTCGTGAGCATGCTCGGCATGGACACCTCCGATGACGAGCGCGACGCCAAGCTCGAGCGTGCGTTTAAGAAGCTTCACGACCTGACGGAGGGCGTGCACACCGCGCTGCTCAAGAACCGCGTTTTTGAGTCGCTCAACGCCGTGGTCGAGGACGCCGACATCGATGCACTCGATGAGGAAATCACTCGCTCCGAGTCAACCAAGGCCAAAAACGAAGAGATAGGCGCGCCGGCTTCGCACGAGGATTCCCTCGTAAAGCCGCTCAAGGTCGTCACCCCTTCGCAATCCGGCACCGCCACCGCGGGCAAATAACAGCTGCCGCTTATCCGGCAACCCATTGAAAGGTCATGCAATGTACGACTTCGAATCTCAAATCGTCGACATCCCCGACTATCCCGAGCCCGGAGTCATCTTTAAAGACATCACGCCGCTCTTTGGCAATCCCGAGGCGCTCAAAGCCATGACCGATGCCCTCGCCGAGCACTTTGCCGGCATGGGAATCACCAAGGTCGTGGGTCCCGAGGCTCGCGGCTTTATGGTTGGCGTACCGGTGGCTGTAGCCCTTGGCGCCGGCTTTGTTCCCGCACGTAAACCTGGCAAGCTACCGCGCGAGACCGTAAGTCAGAGCTACGAGCTCGAGTACGGCACCGATTCAATTGAGATCCATGTCGACGCTATCAGCTCTAAAGATACCGTGTTGATTCTGGACGACTTGGTCGCGACGGGCGGAACCGTCGAGGCAACAGGTAAACTGGTGCGAGATATGGGCGCAAAGCTTGTCGGTTACGGTTGTATCCTTGAGCTTGCGTTTCTCAACCCGCGCGAGAAGCTCACACCGTCTAATGACGATGTGGAGCTCTTTAGCCTGGTGACGGTGGACTAGCCGTTACCCTTAGTTACTGGAAAGGAAGCTACATGCGCACAGCAAACACGCACAAAAACATGGCACGCTGCGCTGCTACGGCAACCCTCGCTTGTGTTTTGGGCTTGGGCCTCGCGGCTCCTGCCTACGCCGATACCGCATCCGACCTTGCCGCTGCTCGTACGAAGCTCGAGCAGATCGGTACCCAAACTCAGCAGATTTACGATGAGCTCGCCACGCAGACGCAGGCGCTCGATCAGACTGCTGGCGAGATCACGCAAAAGCAGCAGGAGATCGCCGATGGTCAGGCCAAGCTCTCGACCTATGTCGCCGGCGAGTACAAAACCGGCGGTCTGAGCCTGCTTCAGGTTCTGACGGGCGTCGATGACCTGAGCGATATGCTCAACCGTCTGTTCTACTACGGCAAAGTTTCCGATAAGCAGGCTCAGACCATTCAAGAGGTCAAGGAGCTCAAACAGCAGCTCACCGATAAGCAGGCCGAGCAGGAAAAGAACGTCGCCACCACGCAAAAGAAGGTCGACGAGCTTAACGCCCAGCAGGCTGAAGCACAGAACGTCGTAAACTCTCTGGATTCACAGCTGCAGGCTGAGCTTGCCGCTGAGGCCGAGGCCAACGCCGCGCTGCAGGCCGGCATCAACGCCAGTACCGCCGAGAAGGCCACGGTGAGCAACGAGACTGCCGGTGCGACCGAGAACACCAACAACGGTGGCCAGACCAGCAATAACAACAACCAGGGCGGCAACACTCCGGCTCCTACGCCGGCACCTGCTCCGACACCGCAGCCCTCCACGCCTGCCCCGGCTCCGACGCCTTCTGCTCCGAGCCAGTCCGTCGATGGCGGTTCTGTTGTCTCGCGTGCATACAGCAAGCTTGGTTGCGCCTATTCCTGGGGCGGAATTGGCCCGAACAGTTTCGACTGCTCTGGTTTTGTTAGCTATTGCCTCACTGGTCGCTATTGCCGCCTGGGCACCACGGGCACCTTTATGGGCTGGACGCGTGTGTCCGATCCGCAGCCCGGTGACGTTGTGGTCAACTCGTACCACACCGGCATTTACATCGGTGGTGGTCAGATGATTCATGCTTCCGACTACAACACGGGTGTTATCATCAGCTCCGTTGCCGCCGGCATGAACAACAACTACATTTTCGTGCGCTACTAAGTATTCAGATAAAGCAAACGGATATGGACCTCGTGGCTTTGAGTCATGGGGTCCATTCTTTTGCCTTTAGTGCAGTCCGCTATCTAGTTTTGAATACTAGATAGCGGCCCAATCGGTCTGCAAGATGGCTATAATTGAATGGGAACGATTAGAAAGGACCCTCTATGAGCTGGGCACTTATCTCCGATTCAAGCTGCAACCTCCGCGATTGGCAACCGATCGCACCCCATACCACCTTTGCATTTGCTCCCCTCAAAATTCGAGTGGGGGAGCGTGAATTCGTCGATGACCTTTCGCTCGATGTTCATGAGCTCAACTGCGCTGTTCAGGCGGAGACGAATGCCTCTTCGAGCGCTTGTCCCAGCGTGGGGGAGTGGGCCGAGCTCTTCAAATTGGCAGACAAGACCATCTGCATGCCGATCTCTGAGGGCGTGTCGGGCAGCTACAACGCGGCAGCCACGGCTCGCGATATGGTTCTTGCCGAGGAGCCCGACCGACAGATTCATCTAGTCAATTCACGCGCAGCTGGCGGCAAAATGGACCTCATTTTCTTGCTGTTCGACCGCTATCTTGCAAGCAATCCGAATGTCTCATTCGAGGATGCTTGCGCATACTTCGATAGCCTTGAACAGAACAGCAAAATCCTCTTCAGTTTGTGCAATTACGAAAACCTCGCCAAAGCCGGACGTATCCCTAAGGCAGCCGGCGTCATTGCCAACAAGCTCAATATCCGCATTTTGGGCACGGCGAGTGAGGCCGGTAAAATCGAACTCGTCGGACACACGCGTGGCGAAAAGAAGATGCTCAACAAGATCATCGACACTATGGAAGCCGAGGGCTTTACGGGCGGTGAGGTCATCATCGATCACGTTGAGAACGAAGCTGGAGCCCAGGCGCTTACTGATCGCATAGTCGAACATTGGCCCTGCTCCAAGACCATCATCATGCCCTGCAACGGCCTGGATTCCTATTACGCCGAGATGCACGGCCTGATCATCGGCTACGGCATGGGCGTAGCTTCGGGCAAATAAAGTCCAACCAAGCAAAAAAACGGGCGGGACAAAGCGACAGATGGCTCTTTGTCCCGCCCGTTTTATACGTCGGCTAGCTATTAAACCCGTTGAACTTGAGATAGCTCATCAAGTAAGCCTTCGAAACAAAGGATGAAACCGCGCTGCGCACAAGCAGCGACTCACGCGTTACCTGATGCGCCGTATCGGGAACCGGCGTCTGCTCGACGGAAAACGCCGAACGAATCGATGCCTCGAGCTGATCGACCACATAATCAAAGGCCGTCGGGGCATCGTAGCTCAAACGCTGAATGTTAAAGAGTGCCTGCACCGCAGCAATAGGTAGCACCTGCTTAAAGATGCAGATAGCGATCAGGCGGGCAATCTGCTCGCGGCCATATTGCTTTTTGACCGGAGCAGGCACCAGGCCGACCTTCACGTAGTTATTGATCATCGATGGCGTAATGACAGGCTGCTCAACGCAAATGGACAGCGGCTCCATCCACAGCGCAACATACTCAATAACCTGGTCGCGGTAGAGCGTCACATTGGGCAACTGGTTATAGCGCGGCAGACTCAACGTATTAAGTTTGCGCACGATATCGGACTGAATAAATGCATCGGGCAGCACAGTGGGCTGAATATCCTCAGGCTTAATGCTGACCGATGTATCGGACATCGGGATAACGCGTTTGGCGTGGTTCATAAGGATCCTCCGTTCATTAGCTATATTGTATTCTAGGTTATCTAGTTTTGCATACCATATAGCCGGCAAGATAAATGGCGGGATAGTGCACTGATGCATCATCCCGCCATTTAGTTAATTGATAGCAACCTTACATAAGATATATTATCGTACTTATCCGCGGAGAAACGCGTATGCGCTGGTTGCCGCTATGGCTCCGTCAGAAACGGCGGTCACAACCTGGCGTAAACGCTTGGAACGGATATCGCCAGCGGCAAATAGACCTGGCGTGCGGGTCGCCATGGATTCATCAGTCAGAATGCCGCCATCAGGCGCCAGATCGACTAGATGCTCAACAAGTTCGGTATGGGGTTGCGTCCCGGTATAGACAAAGATGCCAAAAGAGCCGGGTTCAAATGACTCGGTATGAATTTCCCCGGATGAATTGTCCTTAAAGGCGATCGTCGTTGGCATGGCTTCGCCCGAGAGCTCCACAATACTAGTTTGGTACCTAACTGTAATATTGTCCTTTTCGAGTACTTTCTGAACAACACCATCAGGCGCACGGAACTGGTCGCGGCGCAGCACAATGGTCACACTGCTGGCAATGTCTGACAGGAACAGCGCCTCTTCACATGCCGAATTGCCACCACCGATTACAAAGACCTGTTTGCCGCGGAAGAACATGCCGTCACATGTTGCGCAATACGAAACGCCACGACCGCGATACGTATCCTCGCCAACGAAACCTGCCGGACGCGGCGTGGCACCCATGCAAGCGATAACGCTCGAGGCCAGCGTATCGCCCATGTCGTGATGCACCGTAAACAGCGCTGCATCGGCATCGTAATCGATACCCGTAACCATGCTCCATGCGACCTGCGCTCCCAGGCCCTCTGCATGCTGCTGAAAACGCTCGCCGAGTTCGGCGCCACTCAAGAGCGGAATGCCCGGATAGTTCTCGACTTCATTGGTCGTGGCGATCTGTCCGCCCGACATGCCCTGTTCAAACACGGTCGTCGTTAGGTTGGAGCGCGCCGCATAAATGGCCGCAGCATAGCCCGCAGGGCCGCCACCGATAATCGCAACATCGATCGGATGATGGGTAGTCATGGAATATCCTCTCGTCGATACATTGACGTTCTTTGCGCTCATACCCAAATTTACGTGAACATGACACTCATGCACTACAATGATAAATCGCGTAACAAAGCTGAAGGGGAGTTATCGATGGATCAAACGCAGACGGGCAATAGCGCTCCCCTGCCCATGCAAGCCACTCCCCAACCGGAGAAAATGACCGTTTCACCTGCACAAAAACCCCTAGTAACCATTGTGCACGCATCGGTTGGATCGGGCCATAAAGCCGCCGCCAACGCAATTGCACAAGCATTTGACCTTATCCGCGGCACCAAGGGAATCCCTGAGGATGTTGAGATCGAAGTCCTGGATATCCTCGATTTTGGACGCATTAGGTTCGATGGTAATAAAACAGCAGCGTCATTTACCGGCGCCACGCGTCCCATTTACGACCTGACCTGGCGATATACGCTTACGGGACATCTTCTCTGGGGTGGCGGCACAGCATGGTCACGTATTATGTTCCCTGCCTTCAACGAATATGTCCGCACCCGCAGGCCCATAGCCGTGGTTGCAACACACATTACGGCAGCCAACGTCGCTGTGGGCGCCCGCGTAATTACGGGTATCGATTATCCGGTCATCTGCGTACCAACAGACTATGAAGTCGAAGGCTTTTGGCCCCACAAGGACACTGACCTGTTCTGCGTGGCCAACGAGTTTATGGCCGAAACGCTGCGTCCGCGCAAAGTTCCCGAGTCAAAGATCCGCATAACGGGCATCCCCATCCGAGCCGGTTTCGATACCGATTACAAACGCGAGGATGAGCTGAGCAAGTTCAATCTCCCCATAGACAAAACCGTCGTATTGGTGATGGCCGGCGCCAGTTTGCCCCAACCATACGTGCGTTTCCGTGCCGCGATGGACCACACGCTCCCCTTCTTACGCAGCTTTGAAGACATGCACTTTGTCTTTTTACCGGGCAAAGATAAGGAATACGCCGCCCGACTCAAGACGCTCTTCGACGCCATGAAGCTCGACAACGTCACGGTTCTGGACTACGTGGACGACATGGCGGCCCTCATGCACGGCTGCGACCTGGCAATCCTCAAATCAGGCGGACTCACGGTCACCGAGTGCCTGTGCGCTCATCTGCCGATGATCCTGCTGGGCAAATCATACGGTCAGGAAAAGGCCAACACCACAATGCTCACCGGCATGGGCGCCAGCATGCATGTCACCACCGCACGAGAACTCATCGTGACGCTTCGTCACCTGCACGACCACCCTGAGTCGCTCAAAGCCCTACTCATCAACGGCGAAGTACTACGCCGTCCACGCGCAGCGGAGGACATCGCCATCGCAACCATGGAGCTCGTAGGCAAACCCCAAAAGCGCAAACGAGCCTTCTGCCGCTTCTACTGGGGCGATAAACCCGCGCATATTCGCTAGGGTCTTAATGTCCGCTAGCCTGCGGGAGGCCCTATATATCATCCCGTGCTCAAACATTCTCGCTTCGCTGCGAAACTGCGCGCGGGACGATATATAGGGCCTCCCGCAGGCTAGCTGCGTTAACGTACTAGCAGCTATACCAGATTCCCCACCAGTAAAATCTGCAAAGGGGAACCAAAAATATAAATACAGTAAGCCGACGCTACAAGGGGACGGTCCCTTTGTAGCGTCGGCTTACTAGAAAAGTAAATATTGTTTCAAGCGAGTAGCCGCCCGCCCGCCTCTCACACATATCGTTCCACGCGCAGTTTCGCAGCGAGCGAAGCGAAGCAAGAATGTTTGAGCATGGAATGATATGTGTGAGAGGCGGGCGGGAGGGATACGAGCGCCCCTAGGCGACGCCGGAGGAGCCGAAGCCTCCGTTGCCTCGGTCGGTTTCGTCTAGTTCTTCTACTTCTATGAGGTTGACCGTGGGGACTTCTTGGATGACGAGTTGGGCTATGCGGTCGCCTTTGTTGATTTGAATGTTGTTGGAGGGATCCAGGTTGATGAGGATAACCTTGAGTTCTCCTCGGTAGTGGGCGTCGATGAGGCCCGGCGTGTTGACTATAGACAAGCCCTGCTTGATGGCCAAGCCGCTGCGGGGCTGGACGAAGCCGGCGTAGCCATCGGGCAGGGCGATGGCCAGCCCGGTAGAGACCAGACGGCGTTCGAAGGGCTTCAGGACGCAGTCCTCGTTGGAGCGCAGATCCAAGCCGGCATCGGTGGGATGGGCGTATTTGGGAAGCTCGACGGTGGGATCGAGACGCTTTATGTTGAGGGTAATGTTGGACATGGAATCACCTTAGCTTGTCGAGCTCTTGCAGAAACTCATCGACGTCTTTGAAATCGCGGTAGACCGAGGCAAAGCGGATGTACGCCACCTTGTCGATCTTGGCCAAGCGTTTGAGCACCATGTCACCCAACTCATGCGACGTGACGGCCGTCAGCGTGCGAGAGCGCAGCTCGACCTCGATGTCGTCGATAATCTCATTGAGCTTCTTAGTGTCGATATCACGCTTGATGGTGGCGCGCATCAAGCCGACGAGCAGCTTATTGCGATCGAACCGCTGCTTAGTTCCGTCCGACTTAATGACCTCAATTGGGTCTTCGCATCGCTCGAACGTTGTAAAGCGGTAGTTACACGAGCAACATTCGCGACGGCGCTTAATAGTGTTATTTGACTCCTGCATACGGGAATCAACGACGCGGGTATGTGCCTTGCCGCATTTAGGACAGCGCATGGTACCTCCTCTTAAACGATAACAAGGGTAGCATGCGCAGCGCGATAATGATTACGAACGAGCAGGAACCTTAAGATGCGCACCGGCGGCGAGCGAACCATGCTCCAGATGATTGACGTTACGGATCATGTCGGAAGTCTCTTGCGTGGAAAGGCCTTCGATTGGATATTCCTCGGCAAGCGACCAAAGAGAATCACCAGGCTGAACGCGAATGGTCTCGTAGGTAACGTTGGAAACGGACTCGGCATACGCGGCGTGACGAGCGCTAAAGACCGACGTAGCGAGGACAAAAAAGAGCGTGAGCGAAACGGCGACGGCAACAATCGTCGAGACCTTCAGGGCAGCGGGAGTCGGCGCGGCAACAGCATACTGAGTGCGAGCAGACTTTACGGGCAAAGGCTGATAACCGGAACGTCCACCCTTGACAACAGTAAAAGCGGGCGCGGCAGGCGTCTCGAGCTTAAGGGCGAGGTTTCCCTGGACCATATTCGTTGCGTTCATCATGTTCTCCTCTCGCGTGTTTTGCTGAGAACAGTTTTATCAAGCCGCGCGGACAAAAATGTCTAGCGCGAGAACGAATGTTCGGTTATTATTATCTTCGAACAGTTGTTCCTGTCAAGCACAATTCGAACATTTGTTTGACATGGGTAGAGAGGATGCCCTGATGGCTCGCAAAATTACCAAGCGTCAGCAGCAAATTTACGACTTCATCAAGGAATATCAGCAGGAGAAGGGTTATCCGCCCAGCGTGCGCGAGATGGCTTCTGCCGTGGGCCTTTCCTCCCCCAGCACCGTGCACGCCCATCTATCTGCTCTGGAGGCGCGCGGGCTACTCAAGCGCGATGCCACCAAACCGCGCGCCCTGGAACTCTTTAACGAGGACGGTTCCTCTGTCTCAATTTCTAAATCTGACGAGCCCACCGCGCCTCGCGGAACGGTCTCGCTACCGCTCGTTGGTCGCGTCGCGGCTGGGATTCCCATTCTGGCCGAGCAGAATATCGAAGACACTTTTACTATCCCGACCGAAATCGCCACCGATCAGGGTTCCTTTATCCTTGAGGTGCATGGGAGCTCAATGATCAATGTCGGCATCTTCAATGGCGATTACATCATCGTCCGTGAACAAAAGAGTGCCATGAACGGCGAAATTGTCGTGGCCATGATTGATGGCTCAGCGACCGTCAAGACGTTCTACAAGGAGCAGGGACGCGTACGCCTGCAGCCCGAGAATGACACCATGGAGCCTATCTATGCAACGAATCCCGTTATCTTGGGCAAAGTCGTCGGCTTGATGCGCCGGTTCTCGTAATGCAAAAACGCATCACTATCTTTGATACCGTCCGCGGGTTTACGATGATTTCAATGGCAGGTTTTCACGCTTGCTACGATCTCGCCTACCTGTACGACTGGGATATGCCCTGGTTTACCCAGACTGTCTTTCAAGACATCTGGCGCGCCAGCATCAGCTGGGTATTTTTGTTTATCGCGGGTTGGATGTGCACCCTTTCGCGCAACAATGCTAAACGAGCGGCCAAATACGCTGCCGCAGCTTTGGTCGTCTGGATTGCAACAACGCTCGTATCGGTCGACGATTCAGTGAACTTTGGCATCATTTATTGCATGGCGACGTGTACCGCTGTGGCAGCCGTAGCACGACCGATGCTTAAGAAAGTGCCTAGCACGTGGGGCATTACGATATGCCTCGCTCTCTTCGCAGCGACATGGGGCATCCCGAAATCGACCTATTCATTCTCCTATTTGGCGTGGCTAGGATTTCCCGGCCCCTGGTTCGTTTCAGGCGACTATTATCCAATCATCCCGTTTATATTCATGTACCTCACAGGATACTTTGCTGCGCGCACCGCTCAAAGATGTGAACATCCCGCCCCAAGCTGGGCCTACGCCAATCCCGTCCCGGCGCTCGCCAGCCTTGGACGTCATGCACTCCCCTTTTATCTGCTGCATCAGCCCATCATACTGGGCATTTTGGAGCTCGCCTACTCGGTGCGATAACGCTCGAGCCGCGGTGCAATACGAGCCGGCAGTTTCGCCACAATACGAACGCCATCCTCAAGATATTCCTCGTGCAAAAGGGTCCCCTGCTCATGCACGAGCGTGATGAGCGCACCTTCACGATACGGAATGTCGGCTGAAAGCAGTACATCGGTGGCAGCTGCCTCGCGAGCAATGCGATCGACGAGATCGTCGAGTCCCTCGCCCGTCTGGGCTGAGAACAGAACGGCCTCGGGATAGCGACGACGGAAACTCAATCGATCAACGCTATCGAGAAGATCGGTTTTATTGAACACCGTAAGCGTCAAACGCTCGCCGGCACCGATCTCATCAAGCACGCGGTCGACAGCCTCCAGCTGCCGCTCATAGTCCTCGTCAGACGCATCTACGACTTTGAGAATTAGATCGGCACCCAACACCTCGGACAGTGTCGATTTAAAGGCATCGACCAGACCATGCGGCAGCTTTTGAATAAAGCCGACGGTATCGGTGATCGTCATGCCGCGACCGCCGGGCAGGCGATACGAACGCGTCGTCGGGTCGAGCGTAGCAAACAACTTGTCCTGCGAAAGTACCGTAGAGCCGGTCAGACGATTGAGCAACGTCGATTTACCGGCATTGGTATAACCGGCTAACGCGACGCGAAACACCGGTGACTCAATGCGGCTCTTGGATTGAACATCGCGACGCTGTTCAACCTGCTTGAGCTCACGACGAAGCGCAGCGATCTTATTACGAATGAGGCGACGGTCGACCTCGAGCTGACTTTCGCCCTGACCAAAGCGTGAGCCGATGCCGCCGCGCGTCTGTTCCTTGGCGAGGTGGCTCCACATGCCACGCAGACGAGGCAACAGATATTGAAGCTGTGCCAGCTGTACCTGTAGGCGTCCCTCACGCGTCTGAGCATGAAGGCCAAAGATATCCAAGATCAGTGCCGTACGATCGATAATCTTTACCGGCTCGCCCACGGCTTTCTCCAAATAGGATTGCTGCGAGGGCGTCAGGTCGTCGTCAAAAATAACGACATCGGCATCCATACGATGCACCAGGCCGCACAGCTCTTCAACCTTACCGGAACCGATAAACGATTTTGGATACGGCTTAACCAGACGCTGTGACAAACGCGCCACACACTGGGCGCCAGCCGTATGGGCTAGGCGCTCAAGCTCGTCAAGCGAACGATCAAGCGGCCACGCATTGTCGCGCCACTCAACACCAACTAATATGGCACGCTCGGGCTCGGGTGCCGTGGAAACAAGGGGAAAACGGGCCATTAGGCAGCCTCAATACGATGCAGGATGTCCTCAACGACCTCATCGATCGTAAACTCGTCCATATCGAACCACACGACGCGGTCATCGCGTTTAAACCACGAAAGCTGACGTTTGGCATAGCGACGCGAACGCATCTTAATGAGTTCGCGAGCCTCATCCATAGAAATCACGCCATTGAAAGCATCAATGATCTCTTTATAACCAATTGCCTGCATCGACGTCAGGGCATCTCCCAGCCCCTGGTCCATAAGACCGCGGACCTCATCGACAAGACCCTGCTCAAACATCAGATCGACACGCAGGTTAATGCGCTCGTAGAGAACCTCGCGATTACGCGTCAGACCAAACCATAGAGCATGATAATGCTCGCGCGGAACACTAAACTGCGACTTTTGCTGCGCGTAGGACACACCATCATCGTGCATTTCGAGCGCCCGAATCACGCGACGAACATTATGGGGGTGGATGACCGCAGCGGACTCGGGGTCACGCTCGGCAAGCAGCGCGTGCAGCGCTTCCTCGCCTATGCGCTCGGCAAGTTCCTGATACCCCGCGCGACGATCGTCCTCAAGCTCGCCCGAGGGAAAATCCATCTCATCCAGGGCGGCCTTGAGATATAGCCCCGTACCTCCGCAAAAAACCGGCAGACAACCCGAACCAATGAGACGTTCAACATGCGCGCGAGCGTCAGCCTGATAAAGCGCAGCAGAATATGCCACACCCGGCTCTACAATGTCGACGAGACGTAGCGGCGCCGTACACTCATCGGGCGTCATCTTTGCGGTACCGATGTCCATGCCGCGATAGATTTGCATCGCATCGCACGACAGCACTTCGGACGAAAGACGAGCGGCCAAACGGTCGGCAACATCACTCTTACCAACCGCCGTCGGACCGACGATCGCAACGGCGGAAAGACCTGCCCCGGAAGAAACCATTAGCGCGGCTCGCCCACAACGGAGCCGGACAAATACCAGGTCTTGGCAACGTCAACGTCAACATCAACGATCTTGCCAACAAGCTGATCGATGCTGTAACCCTCGGGGATAGGCGCATGCACGGTCTGATTCTTGGGACTCTTGCCCAGCAGGACCGCGTCGTTCTTTTTACTCGTTCCCTCAATGAGCGCCGGAACCACAGTATGAAGTTCACCCTGGTTATACTCATGTGCCGTGGTCTCGATAACCTTAACCAGGCGGTTGAAACGCCCGAGAATAACCTCATGCGGCGTAGGATCGTCAATCTCTGCGGCCGGGGTACCGGCGCGCTTGGAATAGATGAAGGTATAGGCCTGGGCATAGCGGACCGTCTCGGCAAGTGAAAGCGTCTGCTCAAAGTCTTCTTCAGTCTCGCCCGGGAAGCCAACGATAATGTCAGTCGAGAGCGCGATATCGGGCATGCGGTTGCGAATGCGATCGACCAGGCCCAGATAGTCCTCGCGTGTATAACGGCGATTCATCTCTTTGAGGATCCGCGTCGAACCTGACTGGACGGCCAGGTGCAGCTGCGGCATAACAGCAGGCGTCTCGGCCATGGCGTCGATGGTCTCGGGCAGCAGATCCTTGGGATGCGAAGACGTAAAGAAGATGCGCTCCACACCCGTATCGCCCACGGCACGCAGCAGATCGGCAAAACGCGGCTTGCCAAACAGATCGCGACCATATGAGTTAACGTTTTGGCCCAGCAGCGTAATCTCACGCACGCCCTGGCGCACCAAACCGGTCACCTCGTCGACAATCTCCTCGAAGGAGCGGCTCTTTTCGCGACCGCGCACGTACGGAACGATGCAATAGGTACAGAAATTATTGCAGCCCGTCATGATGGGCACCCAAGCGTGATACTGGGTCTCGCGATGCCACGGCATGCTCATGGCATCCGTATCCTCATGCTCATTGGTGCGGATATGACGCTTGCCATCAAGGAACGCCTCGGCAATGAGCTCTGCCACATGTGCGATGGAATGCGTACCAAAGATGACATTGACGTTATCGACGTTGGTGAGCAGGCCCTCGCCATCGCGCTGCGCGATGCAACCACCAACGGCAACCACACGCTTGCCCGAAGGCGAAGGCGGCAGGCTTTTACAGGAATTGCACTGGCCGTACAGGCGAGTATCGGCGGCCTCGCGCACGCAGCATGTCATGAAGACAACAATATCGGCATGCTCGGGATCGAGCGCCATGAGGCAACCATGCGAATCGAGCAGACCGCTCACACGCTCGGAGTCGTGCTGATTCATCTGACAGCCAAAGGTGCGGATAAAGTAGGTTTTACCGGCAAGAATATCGCGTACGGAACGCTGGTCCATGTGCATAAGTCCTAACGATGGGGAGCGAAACGAGGCAAGCAGAAGCTATGCCACAGGCTTAACATCATCCATGACGACGTTATCCATAGCAGCTCGATTGATCTGGTGAACGTAGATAGAAAGGCGGATGGCCGTGCGCGACTCCCCGTTAATGAGGATGTCGGAGAACACAGGCGCGCAGGAAATATCAAAACCGGTTGGAATCAAAAAACCGCGCGCGATAGCAACGGCCTTAATGGCCTGGTTGACAGCACCGGCACCGACACACTGGATGTTGACGGGTACACCATCCTTGACCATGCCGGCGATGGCGCCGGCAACGGACGCGGGCGATGATTTGCTTGATACCTTCAGGCAATCCATGAAGAAACTCCTGCGTTTAAAAGTACGTTTTAACTGCAATAACTTTATCGTACCGAGTGGACTCGGTAAAGGCACTATTCCTCTTTGGCAAGATCGAAGGTCACGGTGATACGATCACGCGAAACACGGATCTTTGGGTCGCCGCAAAGATTGAGATAGTACCGGGCGGCAAGGTCATTAAAGTCGCGCTCCACAGCACGCGAAAACTGTGCCATGTCATCCTTGGCAATACGCAGCCCACGACGATCCTTCGCGAGATCGACAGGAGCCGGCGCATGCGAGGATGAGTCACGCTCGCGCAGCAGACGCGCAGTCACACCGCGAACGGGCTTAATCTGCCCTGCCAAAATGCGATGGGCCGTGCGCTCGGACATTTCAAGACCCAAACCCGAACAAATACGAATAAAGTCCTCGGCATCAGAGGCAAGGCCTAAACGATCGACAACCGGAAGCTCGCTCTCATCATCAATAAACAGGAGACGAGACGTATCGAGCCGACTTGACGCCTGAGCATAAAGGGTCGCGGCAATCTCAGACGGAGAACCAAGATAGACATCGCAACCACGCAACTCCTCGAGCGCAAACTCACAGGCAGCGCGAATAATATTATGCGGACCGCGAGCACAGACATAACGTCCGTCCTCATCCTTGACGGCCTGGGGCCAGCTGGACTGATCGGCACGCTCGCTGAGGCGGTCGGCCGCAACGCTCACCTTAAAGGCTGAGCCAAGATCGACACCAGACGTGACCACGCGGGCCTCGTCGGTGTTCTGCTTGATCGAAAACAATGCCATGCCACGACCGTGAACGCCCCAACGGTCCATCTTCATGCTCTCGAGCTTTGAGGTAACGCGAGCATCGAAGATTCGCTCTTGCATATCCTGCGGAACACCCGAGCCGTTATCCAGAAAGACAAGCGTGCGGACGCCATCTTCCTTGGTCGTGGCGAGATAGACCTTGTCGGCGCCGGCATCGCGAGCATTACGGAGCATTTCGATGACGATATCCTCGACATGCTGAATGTCGTGCTTTGCCTGGCGCCGCTCGGCCTCCGAAACGCGGAGGCGGACATACCCCTCGCCAAGGTTCTCCTCGACGCGAAGGTTGCCCTCCCCCGACATCGACGCGATAAATGAGATGAGCTCGTTCGCGTCGCTCATATTATTTAGCGATATCGACAGCGCGGCTCTCGCGAATCACGACGACGCGCACCTGACCGGGATACTCCATCTCTTCCTCGATCTGATGGGCGATATCGTGAGCCAGAACCGTGGACTGGGCATCGGAGATCTTGTCCGGCTGAACCATGACGTGGACCTCGCGACCGGCCTGCATGGCATAGGTACGCTCGACGCCGTCATGAGAGTTGGCGATCTCCTCGAGCTTCTCAAGACGCTTGATGTAGTTCTCGGCAGACTCGCGACGGGCACCGGGGCGAGAGGCAGAGACAGCATCGGCGGCCTGCACCAGGACATCGAGCACCGTGTTGGGGTCGACATCGGCATGGTGAGCCTCGATAGCGTGGACGATAACGGGCTTCTCGCCATAACGGCGGGCAAGCTCAGCGCCGATGACGGCATGCGGCCCCTCGACGTCATGGTCGATTGCCTTGCCCAGGTCATGAAGCAGGCCGGCGCGCTTGGCGGTCACAACGTCCAGGCCAAGCTCGGAAGCCATCACGCCGCAGAGATCAGAGACCTCGAGGGAGTGCTGAAGCACGTTCTGACCAAACGAAGTACGGTAGCGCAAGGCACCAAGGGTCTTGACGATCTCGGGGTGCAGGTCGTGGATGCCGGTATCGAAGGCAGCCTGCTCGCCAGCCTCGCGCACGCGCTGCTGAACCAGGTCGGCAGCCTTGTGATACATCTCCTCAATGCGGGCGGGATGAATGCGGCCGTCAGCAATGAGGTTCTCGAGGGCAACACGGGCGGTCTCACGACGGACCGGATCGAAGCTCGAAAGAACGACGGTCTCGGGCGTGTCGTCGATCACGAGGTTGACGCCGGAAACCTGCTCGAAGGTGCGGATGTTGCGACCCTCGCGACCGATGATACGGCCCTTGAGGTCATCAGAGGGAATGTGCACGGAGGTAACGGTGACCTCGGCAGTGTGGTCGGCAGCGCAGCGCTGAATCGCCAGGGACAGAATCTCCTGGGCGGTCTTGTGGCACTCTGCGCGAACCTGCTGCTCGGACTCGCGAATGATCGTGGCGGCCTCGTGGGTGACCTCGCCGCGAACCTTATCGAGGAGCTCCTTGTGGGCATCCTCGCGGGTAAGGTCGGCGATACGCTCGAGCTCGGAGGTCTGCTTTGCGCAGAGCTCCTCGAGCTCACGGGAGCGCTTCTCGACCTGACCGGCCTGGCTGGACAGCTGGTGCTCACGCTTGTCAAGAGCGTCGTTTCGGCGATCGAGGGACTCCTCGCGCTGCATCACACGGTTCTCGAGCGTACGAATCTCGCTCTTACGCTGCTTGTCCTCGGCCTCGGCGGCCTGCTTGTTCTTGATGATCTCCTCTTTAGCCTCGAGCAGAGCCTCTTTTTTGAGGGTCTCGGCCTGACGCTTAGCATCACCGATCAGGGACTCAGCCTGTGCGTGTGCCGACTGGATCTTTTCGTCGGCCTCGTGAAGACTACCCTGCTTGGCGGTGCGCATGTAGGCGATGGCGGCGATGGCACCCAAAACGATGCCAACGAGCGCTGCGATGATAGGCATGCTCACTCCTTTTTATGGATTCGTTACACAACAAAGCGAACCGTCCTTACGAACGGCTCGCGACATTTGAGTAATATGGGCGCAGCTTATGCGGGTCGGATACAGATAAACATATAAACAAACTCATCACAGATGAGCACATATCACAAAGCAAATGACAGTGTTTATCGTACGTTGAACCACAACAACTGTCAAATAAATGGCCCCGGCACGGCGGCTAAAACGCGGTGAACGGCAGGGCCACAAAACGCATACGCCTAAACCGCACATTCCTCGCGTTCGGCATCGAGGCGTGCCTTAACGGCATCGGCGGCGATGTGATACGAGAAGCCCTTGCCCATCAAAAACCGAACCAGTTTTTCGAATCCGCGCGTCTCTGGAACACGCCGCTTGGCGAGTAGGGCTGACGCACGCGCCAAATCGTCTTCGACGGCAAAATAATCCTCGGGATAACCGGGAATGTCATCGAGCACGACATGACGGCGCTTGAGCTCGGTCTCGATTTTGCGCTGTCCCCAACCGCGCCGCTTGCGCTCCTCGATAAAGTACGAGCAAAAGCGGTTCTCGTCTAAAAAGTGATATTCGGTGGCGCGCTCGACGGCGAAATCGATCGCGGGCTGGTGAAAGCCGTAGCGAGCCAGCTTGTCACGGACCTCACCCGTCGCATGGTCGCGGCGCGATAACATCTCGGTCACCATGGTAAGCGCACATTTACGCTCGATGAGCTGCACCGCCTCACGAAAGTTGTCCCAATCACAGGGAAGATCGGGGCGGTTTTTGACATACAGCCGCGCGACCCGCACGGGAATCCAAATGGACCGCTCAAAACCGCCCTCAAGCTCACAATCGATATGTGCGCAAGGCTTTTTGGACGCATACCCGCTCGAGAACGAGGAGGCCGCCTTCTTGTCGGGAAAGACGACCGTGGCCTCGGTCACCGTATACGACATGAGCGTAACCGCTACTCGTCGTCATCATCGAGCATGGCGGAACCATCGATGGCGTAAAGCTCGTCAAACTCCTCAGGCGCAGGCTGATCGGTCAGCTCGACCTCGGACGGAGCATCGTCATCAAACTCAAGTCCGCAGGCAAGGCGGACCTTATGCTCAATCTCGTCGGCACAATCGGGGTGTTCGCGCAGGAACGCCTTGGCGGCCTCGCGACCGTTGCCGAGCTTGTCCTCGCCATAGGCAAACCAGGAGCCCATCTTCTTGCAGATGCCGCACTCGACAGCCATGTCCAGAATCGAGCCCTCCTTAGAGATGCCCGTACCGTACATGATGTCGAACTCAGCAGAACGGAACGGAGCCGCCACCTTGTTCTTAACGACCTTGGCGCGCACGCGGTTACCGATAACCTCGTCCTTAAGCTTAATGCTGTCGATGCGGCGAATGTCGATACGAACCGAAGAGAAGAACTTAAGGGCGCGGCCGCCCGTCGTAGTCTCGGGGTTGCCGAACATGACGCCGATCTTCTCACGCAGCTGGTTAATGAAGATGCACGTCGTGTTGGACTTGGACAGCGAGCCGGCGAGCTTGCGGAGCGCCTGGCTCATCAGGCGAGCCTGAAGACCGACCGTAGTGTCGCCGATTTCTCCCTCGATCTCGGCACGCGGGGTCAGCGCGGCGACGGAGTCGACGACGATGGCATCGATGGCACCAGAACGCACAAGCATGTCAACGATTTCGAGCGCCTGCTCACCCGTATCGGGCTGGGAAATGAGCACCTCGTCGATATCCACACCGATGCGCGCGGCATACGTGGGATCGAGCGCGTGCTCGGCATCGATAAATGCCACAACGCCACCCATTGCCTGGGCCTCGGCCAAGATCTCGAGCGAAAGCGTCGTCTTACCGGAGGACTCGGGACCGTAGATCTCGACGATTCGGCCGCGCGGCACACCGCCGATACCCAGAGCGGCATCGAGTGCCAGAGCGCCCGTAGGGATGGCCTCGACCTCGAGCTCGGGGCCACCGTCGCCGTACCTCATGATGGAACCCTGGCCGAATTTCTTCTCGATCTCGGCCTTGGTGGTGGCGATCATCTCATCGCGCTCTTTACCCGTCGTGCGAGCATGAACGGTACGTACGGGACCTGAATTCTTGGCCATGAATAGCCCTCCTCTTAACAACCTGCATCGATAATAAACGAACGGCTGTTCGTGGTCAACCGTTCAAATAAATCATATGCAGGCGGTCTTTCCAAAAACCAACCAAACGCCGACCAAACACTGACCAAATGCTTGACCACAAAGGACCAAATATGAACAAGGCAGGCAAAATTACATCTACAACCAGCACAAACGCCAAATGAGCCTAAGGTCCCTATCTCCACAATTAAGGGGCCCGGAGGCCCCTTAAAACACGTCTATTCCATAGAATCGAGCACGCAGACAATGCGACCCAGTGCCTCCGCGACCGCATGGGCACGAACACACGAACGATCGCCCTCATAGCGACAACGAATGGAGTCCACAACCGGCACGCCCCCATCGGCAGAACGATGCGCCCAGCCAATATAGAAAGTGCCCGCCGGATCGTCCTCAGTACCACCGCCGGGGCCGGCATAACCCGTTGCGCTCACTGCAATATCGCTCTGGTACAACTCCAGCGAACCCGACGCCATCTCGCGCGCAGTTTGGTGCGACACCGCGGTGTAGCGGTCGAGCGTCTCCTGCTCAACACCCAGCACGCGATGCTTAATCTCATCGCAGTACGTCACCGCACCACCGCGCAGCACCGCCGAGGCACCAGGGATATCGGCGATCGTCGAGGCGATCATGCCAGCTGTCAGAGATTCAGCCGTCGAAACCGTCACGCCACGTAAACTTGCACGCTCGACAATATCGCGCGCCAGCTCCTCGTTATGTGCGGAAATCTGCTCAAAAGAGTCCGTCATACCCAACAGGACCTAGACCGAAAAGACGATCTTGCGGCAGTTCCAGAAGTACTGGGCGCCCGAGATAACGGTCAGGACAACGGCAACGGCGTACAGGAAGCGCGACACCGAGTAGATGCCGAGCGTCAGCGCCACCGGGCCAAGGTGCAAGCCGGCCATAGCAAAAACGCACAGGTAACCGCAAATGGAGACCATCGTGGTTGCCGTCTTGTACTTACCGAGCTTATCAGCCGCAACGACCACACCGGCCGCACTCGCGACCATGCGAAGGGCGCTCACCAGAAGCTCACGGAACAGGATAATGAACACGGACCACACGGTCACCGCGCCAAAATCCAAGAACAGCAGCAGGGCCGAGAACACGAGCAGCTTATCGGCGATGGGGTCCAAGAACTTACCGAAGTCGGTGATCTCGTTGCGCGAACGCGCCAGATAACCGTCGACCTTATCGGTGCACGACAGGATCACATACAGAATGAAGGCAGCGGCGGCGAGCGGGCCGTCGAAGGTGCTCCAATCCGTACCGGCAACACTCGTGTGAGAAAGCGCCGACACGATCATGAACACCGGGATAAAGACGATGCGAACGCACGTCACGATGTTGGCGGGCGTCCAAACACTCGTCAGTTCCTTATTGCTCTCGTTTGCCACGATGCTCTCCTACTCCACAACATGGCCGATAAGCTCATAGCAGAAGCTATCGGTAAACTCGACAGTCAGAATATCGCCCACGGACGCCTCGCTGGCGTCCAAGTGGACCGCGCCATCGGAATCGGGCGCCTGGAACCAGGCATGGCCGATCAGCTCGGCGCCGTCCTCGGTTTCTTCGATACCGTCGACGATCACCTGGGCGCGCTCGCCCACATGTGCGGCGGTGGCGGCAAAACCGAGCGACTCGGCCAGGTCCATGGCCTCCTGGGCGCGCTCGAGCTTGACCTCTTCGTCGACCTGACCCTCCATCTTAGCGGCCAGGCTGCCCTCCTCCTGCGAGTAGGCAAAGACGCTCGTGTAGTCAAAGCCGACGGTGTCCATAAAGTCGATAAGGTCGCGGAACTCGTCGTCGGTCTCGGTCGGGAAGCCGACCATAGCCGTGGAACGGATCACGATGCCGGGGATACGCTCACGCAGATCGCGGAACAGGTCCTCGAGCTCCTGGCGCGAACCGGAACGGCGCATAGCCTTGAGGATGCGCGCGTCGCAGTGCTGCACGGGGATATCGATATAGGGCAGCACCTCGGGCGTATCGCGAATCGTATCGATAAGCTCATCGGTCATGCCCTCGGGCTGCAGATAGAGCACGCGGACCCAGACGTTGTGCGGGCGCACGGCCTCGGCGACGGCACGCAGCAGCTGCGCCAGATTGCGCGGCGAGCCCTCGGCGACATCCTCGTCAGTAAAGTCGGTGCCCCAAATACCCGTGTCCTGGCCGATCAGCACGATCTCGCGCACACCGCCGGCAACCAGGTCGCGTACCTCGGAGATAATGCTCTCGGCATTGCGCGAATGATAGCGACCGCGAATATAGGGGATCATGCAGAAGCTGCAGAAGCGGTTGCAGCCATCGGAAATCTTGACGTAAGCAACGGCGCCCTCGACGGTACGCTTGACCTGAGGGATATAGGCTGCGATCTCACGCACGACACCCAGCACGCCATCGATGACCGCCACGATGCCGTCCTCCTCGTCGGCCTTCACAAAGGCAGCGACCTCGGGCAGCTCGTCAGGCAGGTCGTCGCCATAGCGCGACGGCACACAGCCGCACATAACGATGGGGCAAGAACGAACGCCGTCCTGAACCTCGTTGGCGAGCTCGAGCGTGGTCTCGATGCTCTCGGACGTTGCGGAGGCGAGGAACGAGCAAGTATTGACGATGGCGATATCGGCATCCTGCGGGTCGAATGCCTCCTCGTAGCCCGCGGCGGTCAAAAGAGAACGCATGCGGTCGGTGTCAACCTCGTTCTTAGCGCACCCGAGGGTGATGTAGAGCACGGAGCCCAACGGTGTATCCATGTTGGAGAGCAGTCCTTTCGATTGATATTAGCGGTAGTTGGTGAACTGCAGCGGCTGGCCGTAGTCCTGGTCGCGCAGGAACTGGATCACGGTCTGCAACGCGTCCTTCGAAGCAGAGGAAACACGCAGCTTATCGGCCTCGATGGTCACCTTGACCTTGAGCTTTTGATCCTTGATGTCCTTGTTGATCTTCTTGGCGGTCGCCTGGTCGATACCCTCGACGATATGGCCGAGCACGCGCACGGTGCCGCCCGATGCCGCCTGCGGAGCATCCCACGAGACAGCCTTGAGGTCGATGCCGCGCTTGATGAGCTTGGAGCTCAGCACGTCGACAATCTGTTTGGAGACAAAGTCGGCCGGGGCGTTGATCGTAAAGAGCTTGTCGCCCTTCGAAAGCTCGATCGTGGCGCCGGAATCCTTAAGGTCATAGCGCTGGGAAATCTCGCGCGTGGTCTGCTGGAAGGCGTTGTCGACCTCTTGCATGTTGACCTCGGACACGACGTCGAAGCTGGAATCTTTAGCCATGATGTTTCCTTTCGCGTACGAGCTGCTTAATAGCTATCGTACGAATAGTCGGTAGAATCGGTGGGCGTCTGACCGTCAGATGCGGTATCGGCGCCATCCGTGGACTGGGCATCGGTGCCGTCGGTGGTGTCGGTACCATCGGTGGTGTCGGTACCATCAGAACTTTCACCATTCTCGGAATCAGTCGTCTCCTTCTTGGGAACGGTGATCGTCACACGCGCCACGCCCGAGGTCTTGGTATCGTAACGAACCTTTTCACCGTTCTTGGTAACGGTGACATCGGAAGGCTTGGACGTGGTGATCTCGATCGAGGACTCGGGCGAGTACTCCTGCTCAAAGGGGCCAGTCGCTTGGGCGCCATAGACCGACTTGCCGTCGACCTTGACCTCAATCCACGCGGTCTTTCCCTTGGCAACGGAGACTTTGACCTTCGTGACCTCGTTCTCTTCCTTCTTGGCCGTCGTCTTGGTAGCGTCCGAGTCAGTCGACTCATCCGTCGCCTCATCGGTGTCTTCGTCCTCGTCGACCGTTTCGGTCTTCTTAGAAGACTTCTTGGTCGTCGTCTTGGTAGCAGTGGGCGTCTCGGGCGTGGTCTCGGGCGCCGAAGATGCGCAGCCGCGCAGAAGCACCACGATGAGCACAATCAACAACAGCGCAACGGCACCGATGCCGGCGTAGACGATACGCGGATCGAGCCCGTTGTTTTGAGGAGTACGTGATCCGCCGCGTCCACGATTGGAACTGCTGCGGCCGCCTCCCTGAGGCATACGACCACGATTGCTATCGGAACGGCCGCGATAGCCACCCTGGCCCTGAAGGCTGCGCTGACCCGAGCGGGGCGCAAGTTCACCGCGGCCTTGATAGCCACGCTGGCCCGAACGAGGCGCCGAGGAGCGCTGGCTAAAGGTCTGCGACTGAGAGCGAAGGCGAGGCGTCACCTGCGTAGTATCGGCGTCTGCATAGCAGCCGCGCGGACGAACGGAAGAAGCGCCACGGTACCCGCGATCGGAATAACCACCATCGCCGTAGCCGGCACGAGGGTCACGTGCGACACCGCGGGCAGCGGGGAGTGCGCGCTCCTCGGGCGCCGGCGTGCTGCGAAAGCGATCGCGCTGGGAACGAATCTCCTCGCTCGAACCCGTCTCGGTAACATAGCCAGCCTGCTGAGGGCGCTGGCCATAACGTGTCGAACGCCCACCCTGAACCATCAGGAAGCGGCCGTTGTCGACCGAGGAACGCGAATTGACGTAGCCGGCGGCGTCCTGAAAACGACCGCCCTGCTGCGACGTCTCGCGCTCATATGCCATCAGATCGTCAAAATAAGCGTTGACGACCTCCCGCGGATTGAGGCCCAAAAAGCGCGCATAGCTCGAAATCATGCCCTGCGCATAGCCGCGCGGAGGCATCGATGCAAAATTGCCATTCTCGAAAAACTCGATGATCTGCGGCCTGATTTTGATGGTGTTGGCGACCTGCTGAATGGAAAGGCCCATTCGGCGACGCTGCTCGAGCAGCATGTCACCAAAGCGTGCAGCCATCAGAATCCTCCAAACTCACGATCTTCACGTGCCATCTCGGCGTCGACGGATTCCAGCGCGGCAAGGCCTTCTTCATCCAGTAGGACCTCGCGCGGCTTGGAACCGTCGGGCGGTCCGACGACACCCTTTTCTTCCAGCATGTCCATAATACGCCCGGCGCGCGCATAGCCAACCTTCAGGCGGCGTTGCAGGCCAGATGTGGAGCCCAGCTGCGATTCCACCACAATATGGGCGGCTTCCCAGATAAGCGGATCGTCGTCCTGAGGCTCGGCAACGCCGGTGCGCACGATCCCGCCGCCACCTGCCATGGACATGGAGGCAGGTGCCACAGCCGACAGAATCTCCTCATGGTAGTCGGGCTCGCTTTGCGACTTGACGAACTCGACAATCTCGTTGATCTCGTCATCCGAAACAAAGCAGCCCTGGATACGGCGGGGCTTGCCCCAGTCGACCTTTGAGAACAGCATGTCACCCAAGCCGGTGAGCTTTTCGGCACCCATCTGGTCGATGATGACGCGGGAGTCGATGCCCGTTGCGACGTTGAAGGCGATACGGTTGGTAATGTTTGCCTTGATGAGACCCGTCACCACGTTAGAGCTCGGACGCTGGGTCGCCACGATAAGGTGGATACCGGCGGCACGGCCCAGCTGGGCGATACGCACAATCGACGCCTCGACGTCCTTGCCGGCAACCATCATCAGGTCCGAAAGCTCGTCGATGATGATGACCAGGTAGGGCATCTTTTGCGGCGGGTTATCGTAATGCTCAAACTCGCCGGCGGCCTGCTTTTCGTTATAGGTCGAGATCTTGCGCACGTTCAGGCGCTCGAAGACCTTCAGGCGGCGCTCCATCTCGGACACCGCCCACTGCAAGGCACTCGCGGCCTGCTTGGGCTCGGTCACTACGGGCACGTAAAGATGCGGCAGGCCGTTATAACCTGCGAGCTCGACGCGCTTGGGGTCGACCATGATCAAGCGAACGTCCTCGGGGAGCGCGCGCATGAGCAGGGTCGTGATGATGGAGTTGATCATGACCGACTTACCGGAACCCGTGGTACCGGCGATCAGCAGGTGGGGCATCTTGGCGAGGTCAGCGACGACCGGCGTGCCCTCTGCGTCGCGGCCGATGGCAAGCTCGAGCGGACCGCCCTTAACATAGGGCAGCACGTCGCCCAAGTTGACGTTCTGACGCTTGCGATTGGGAATCTCGATACCCACGAGCGAGGTGCCGGGAATCGGCGCAAAGATACGCACGGACTGAGCAGCAAGCGACAGCGCGATGTCGTCCTCAAGGCTCGAAATCTTGCTCACGCGCTCGCCCTCGCCGGGCTGCAGCTTAAAGGTCGTCACCGTGGGACCGGCAATCCAGCCGACAACGCGAGCGCTACGGCCAAACTCAAGCAGCGTGGACTGCAGCGACTCGGCGGTCTGTTCCAGCTCCTTGTCCGAAGATGCGGCAGAAGCGGACTGAGGGTTTGCATGCAGGATTTCGAGCGGCGGAAGCTTAAGGCCGTCCTCTTCTTCGCCCTCGTTATCCGCGGGGGCATTGTCCGCTCCCCCATCGCTCGAAGTAGACGCCTCGGCAGCGCTCGCAACAGACGCATCGGCAACCTTGGGATGCTTGAGGAAATCAGGAATTTGAGGGGCGGCCGAGACGGGATTCACGGCAAACGGCGGCTCGGACTCGTCGACCTTGTCCGGATCGTCCTCCATCGAAAGCTGGCCGGTCACCTGGCCGCGCCTGGCATGGCGACGCGGCAGCAAGGTCGTCTTGGCAGTCTCGATCGGAGCCTCGTCGTCCTCGTCATCGCCCTCGGTAAGCTCAATCTCGCTCTCGGACCAAGACGGGTCGGGTTCACTCGTATTGAGCTTGGGAGCCGTCTTGCTCTTCTTGGCATGACGGCGCGGCAGCAGCGTCGTCTTGGCGCGCTCGGCCTCCACGGCATCGGACACGTCGACAAACGGATCCTCGTCCTCGTCGTCATCGTCCAAAACCAGGTCATCATCGTTGCCCATCACCGTGGTCACGGCGATATCGGAGCCCTTTTGACGAAGAATGCTCAGGTGCGGACGGGCAACGCCGGGCACCGACAGGGCTTCGTCGTCACCCCACGGACTCGCGTTGACGTCGGCACGACGGCGCTCGGCAAAATCGGCCGCACGGTCGCGGGCAGAGCGCAAAACGCCGCCCACCGAAAAGCCGATGATGACAAAGCCAACGACGGCCAGACCCAATAGGACCACCATTGCGATAGGCTTACCCAGGGCATTCTGCAATGCACTCGCAATAAACGCACCGATGTAGCCACCCGAGGCGGACAGGTTTTGCAGCGTGAACATAAGGTCGCACGAGTCGCTCGTACCCGGCACCATCAGCGAAAGAATGGAGACGACGGCGATAAAGACCACGGCACCGCCCGCAACAGAGCGCACGTTGAGCGGCGAATCCTCGCCTAAAAAGAGCGTGGCGGCAAACAGCAAAATGACAATCGGCAGCACGTAGGCGCCCAGACCAAAGCCCAGGTGGTAGAAACCGGCAACCGCAGCCGTAACGGGTGCGGTCGCCGGCGAAATCACGGCAATGAAGGACGCAATCGCCAAAACGGCAATGACCACGCCGGCGATATCGCGGTTGGCCGAAGGCTCGACCAGGGGCTCAAAATCGTCGAAGTCGGCCTCGTGACCTTTATTGGCACGAAGATGGGAACCGGCACCCTTAGCAGATGCCGGTTGGTTGTTGGCTTTATTGCCTTTGGCGTTTTGTGCAGATCCGCGCGCCAAACTAAACCTCCATGACGACCGGGATGATCATCGGACGAGTGCGCGTACGGCTCCAGATAAAGTTAGAGAGTGAGTCGCGCACGGCCTTGCGAATGGCATCGGAACCGCTGCTGGTGAAGCTGAACTTGCCCTTCTCGATCGTCTTCATAATGGATGCGGAGGCATCCTCGGAGAACTGATCGTCGATGGCAAAGGAGACGCCGCGGCCCGAGAACTCGATAGCCTCGATCTTCTTGTGCTTGAGCGAAACGATAGCGACAGCCGTGACCATACCGTCGTTGGCAAGCTTCTGACGATCGCGCAGGACGATGGGGTCGGTATCACCGATGCGCAGTCCGTCGACATAGACGACGCCAGACTCGACAGGCGTACCGCGCTTGACGATACCGCCACGCATCTCAAGCGTATCTCCGTTGTCGAGGATAAAGATGTGATCGTCCTTGAGGCCCATCTTGCGTGCAAGCTGAGCATGGGCGCGTAGATGCACGGCCTCGCCGTGGACCGGCATAAAGTACGTAGGCTTGGCCATGGCCATCAGGAGCTTGAGCTCCTCCTGGCTGCCGTGACCCGAGACGTGAACGAGGGCGCGGTTCTTATCCCACACGTCGCAGCCAAGCTTGGCAAGGCTGTTGACGACCTGCTGAACGGCCTTCTCGTTACCGGGGACCGGCGTTGCCGAGAGGATGACGGTATCGCCCTCGTGGATGGAGAGCGTCTTGTGCTCGCCGTTAGCCATGCGCGAAAGGGCCGACAGAGGCTCGCCCTGCGAACCGGTGCACATGACGACGATCTTGTCGTCGGGCAGGTTGTCAATATCGAAGGCATCGATGATATCGGCGTCATCGATGTTGAGATAACCGAGCTCGCGCGCCACGCGGGTGTTGGTGAGCATGGAACGACCGGTCACGACAACCTTGCGGCCGCACTTGCGGGCGGCGTCGCAGATCTGCTGCAGACGATGGATGTGGCTCGAGAACGACGCGACGAACACGCGGCCCGGAGCATTCTTGATGGCATGCAGCAGATTGGGGCCAACCTCGGCCTCGGACTTGGTAAAACCGGGGACCGTGGCGTTGGTGGAATCGGACAGCAGCAGGTCGATGCCCTGCTTGGCAAAGCGGCTGATAGCGGCATAGTCGGGCGTGACGCCGTCGATGGGCGTCTGGTCGAGCTTAAAGTCGCCGGTGTGCATAACAGTGCCCTGGTTGGTGCGGATGAACACACCCAGAGCGCCCGGGATTGAGTGCGTCATCGAGAAGAAGTCGAGCGAAATGCCACCCAGATTGACGTGGCTGCCGCCCTTGACCTCACGGAACTTGGGTGCACGAATACGAAACTCGGAGAGCTTACCCTCGATAAAGCCAAGCGTCAGCTTGCTCGAGAAGATGGGCACCTTGTTGTTGAGGTCCTGCAGCAGGTACGGAAGCGAACCGGTGTGGTCCTCGTGGCCGTGGGTGACGACGATACCGCGGAGCTTCTCCTCGTTCTCCAGAACATAGGTGTAGTCGGGAAGCACCAGGTCAATACCGGGCTGGGAATCGTCGGGGAACATGAGGCCAGCGTCAACGAGCACCATGTCGTCGCCGCATTCGAAGACCGTCATGTTCTTGCCGATGCCGTCAAGGCCGCCGAGCGGGATGATCTTCAAGGGAGATGATTTTTTAGCTGCCATAGGTTAGTGTTGTTTCCTTTCTTCGAAACGGGTCTGAAACAACCGACGGGGCGCTTCTGGCAAACCGACCGCCGGGAACGTACAAACATGCATCACAGAGTCGATGCAATAACCACAGTATGATACCCATTTGCACAACAACAGACCACCCATGCATCAAAGCCCCATCTGAACCTGTGTATCCCGCCGGTCAGGGCTCAGCGGCCCCGGCGCGGGCTAAGTTTCCTGCTCTACAGTCCTGCTCACGACGGAGGCCACATAAGTGGCCTCCTGTTCGTGCGGAACTCGCGATAAACTTAGCCCGTGCCGGGGCCGCTGAGCCCTGACCTGCCAATATGAGATAGGTTTATTTTGGTAGGTTTTATCAGGGGAAATACTGCTGTGTCTATCTACTGATCTGAAATCTGACTACTGAATAGACTGTCTAACTAAATAGCGAGCGGCACTAACCAGCCCTTTTGCTTGCGCCCGGGAGGGCCGCATATGAAGTTTATCGCGAGTTCCGCACGCAAAGGAAAGCACTTAATGTGCTTTCCGTCTTGCGCAGGACTGTAGAGCAGGAAACTTCATATGCGGCCCTCCCGGGCGCAATGAACTGCCTCCCATTTCTTGGACATGAGAAATGGGAGGCTTTCTTTATGCGCGT
>NZ_JAHONA010000016.1 GCF_019131995.1 Collinsella aerofaciens
AAAGAGAAGAGGCGGGGCATGCCCCGCCTCTTACACCACATCTCTGCGCGCTACCCCCAGCGACTAGTCATTTAAGAACGTCCCCAATGACTAGGTGTGGTTGCTGCCAAGGAGTGTCCCGGGGTGCCGGCACAAAAGGAACGTCCCTAACTGCCGGGTTTAGGCTGTTAGATCGAGTTCGTAGAGGAAGCTTTCGCGCGGCATGTCGTGACGGCGCTCTTCGCGGTTGGCGCGGTGCGTGGCCGTGCGCTTAAAGCCGTGCAACTCGTAGAACTTCCACGAGCAGTTGGAGTCGGTGTACAGGTGCGCCCTTGTCGCTCCAAGCGAGGACAGGTACGAGACCGCGGCATCGAGCAACACTGAGCCTACACCCAGGCCATGGACGTCGCGATCCACGGCAAGCAGCGTGACCTCGTTGTCGTGGGGCAACGGGCTGCTTTCGAGCAGGCGGTTGTTGGTTCGGATGGTTGCGCGCACAAACGAGAGATACTCGGCGCAGGCATCGGGCTCCAGCTCGCGCATTTGGGATAGTAGCGCGCGCTCGGCGTCCATCCAATGTTCGTCGATGCTGGCGCTGGCGGTCTGTCCCGCACGCGCAAGCGAAATGCCGCGCGCCTCGCCGTCAATTACGGCAACCTGTGAAAACGTCGAGGATGAAAGGCAATAGGCAAGATCGCACGCGGCCTCGAGGCGGTTGTACTCATCGTTATCCGAATTGTTGTGCCAAAGGCGCTGCAGAATCAGCGCGATGGCGTCGAAGTCTTCGGTATCAAACGGTCGGTAGAGAACCCGCGAGACCATGGTGCCTCTTTCTGTTGCGGATGCATATCGAGCACAGTTCTACCACGCCGTTGGCATCTAAATATGGTGCCCCTGTGTTCCATCAACTCACCGCGCCCGCCGCCGGCCCGTATCCTCCGCTCGCGAGCTTTTTCTGCACAAGCGGATGTTGCGGGGTGCATCGGCACGCTCGATGCGCTACATTGAATCAGTATTTTCAATGCCGCTGCGCGAGCGCTGCAGATCGACGTATCACCGACTCACAGAGCACGGCGGCGTACCAGACAGGAGGACTGCATGGGATCTGATGTGAAGATCGCACGCGCGTTGATCTCGGTTACCGATAAGACGGGTGTCGTCGATTTCGCACGGACGCTGGTTGACGACTTTGGCGTCGAGATCATCTCTACGGGTGGCACGGCTCGTGCCATCGAGGACGCGGGCGTTCCCGTAACCCCCATCGAGGAGTTCACGGGCTATCCCGAGATGATGGACGGCCGCGTTAAGACGCTGCACCCCAAGGTTCACGGCGCGCTGCTTGCCCGCCGCGATTCCGAGCAGCACATGCAGGAGGCCGCTCAGCACGGCATTAAGCTGATTGATCTGGTCGTCGTCAACCTGTACGAGTTTGAGAAGACCGTCGCCAACCCCGAGGTCACCTTCGCGGACGCCATCGAGCACATCGATATCGGTGGTCCCTCCATGCTGCGCTCTGCCGCTAAGAACGCCGCGAGCGTCACCGTCATCTCCGACCCGGCCGACTACGACGCCGTCCTTGCCGAGATGCACGAGACCGGCGGCTGCACCACGCTTTCCACCCGTCGTCGTCTGCAGGTGAAGGTCTACCAGACCACCGCCGCCTACGACACGGCAATCTCCCGTTGGCTCGCCGCCCAGGCAAGCGACGTGGCGGACACCTCCGCCAAGCTCGAGATCTCGCTGGAGAAGGTCGATGACCTGCGCTATGGTGAGAACCCGCAGCAGAAGGCTACGGTCTACCGCTTTGCCGAGGGCTGCGAGAACACCGCGAGCTCGCAGTTCCCGCTTGTGGGCTCCGAGCAGATCCAGGGCAAGCCGCTCAGCTACAACAACTACCTGGACGCCGACGCCGCCTGGAACCTGGTTCGCGAGTTCGATGAGCCTGCTTGCGTGATCCTCAAGCATCAGAACCCCTGTGGCTCTGCCGTGGCCGACGATATCACGTCCGCCTACGATCGCGCCTTCGCCTGCGATCCCAAGAGCGCCTTCGGCGGCATCATCGCCTGCAACCGTGAGGTCCCCTTTGAGCTGGTTGAGCACTTCGCCGACCAGAACAAGCAGTTCGTCGAGGTCATCATCGCCCCGAGCTACACCGACGAGGCGCTCGAGCGCATGGCCAAGCGCCCCAACCTGCGCGTGCTGGCCACCGGCGGCGTGGACCACGGCGCCCAGGTGGAGCTGCGCTCCATCGACGGCGGCATGCTGGTGCAGGAGGTCGACCATGTGACCGAGGACCCCGCGACCTTTACGTTCCCCACCGACCGCAAGCCCACCGACGCTGAGATGGCCGAGCTCGAGTTTGCCTGGAAGGTCTGCAAGGGCGTCAAGTCCAACGCCATCCTGGTTTCCAAGGGCAAGGCCGGCATTGGCATGGGCCCGGGTCAGCCCAACCGCGTTGATTCCGCACTGCTGGCCTGCGAGCGTGCCGAGGACTTCTGCGAGCGCGAGGGCGTTGAGAAGGGCGGCTTTGCCTGCGCAAGCGACGCGTTCTTCCCGTTCCGCGACAACGTCGATGTGCTTGCTGCGCACGGCGTGACCTGCATCATTCAGCCCGGTGGCTCCAAGCGCGACGACGAGAGCATCCAGGCCTGCAATGAGCACAATATTGCTATGGTGTTTACGGGCGCTCGCCACTTCCGCCACTAAGTTCCGCTTTGGGACAAAATAATCTCCGCAAAAGACGGCTGCTCCGTTTGGAGGGCCGTCTTTTTGGTATAAGAGGACGGAATGACTAACACGAAAGGTACAACCATGCCCCAGATTGATGAAGCCGAGCTGTTTGGCAATGCCGAGGATCAGCGTGCGTACGAGGACTTTTGCGCCAATCAGGAGGCGGTCGAGAAGTTTACGCTCGACAAGCCCGCGCTTGTCTGCCGTTGGCGCATGTCCAATAAAAAGGTGCCCATGCTCAACCGCCACATTCGCGCACTGTCCGAGCGCTTGGTGCAGGGCGAGCCGCTTACCCATAACATGCTCAGCTGGGCCAAGCAGCACGTTGAGTGGTCGCTTGCCGAGGGCGATTACACCGCACGCGACGGCGTGCTCATGCTGGTGATCGACGTCAACGGCAACGCCGCCATGACGGTGGGGGAGTACGAGCCGCTAACCGATACGTCGGCCAAGGCGCTGCGTGCCCGCTCCGCCGAGGCCCGCTCCGAGGCCGACGAGACCGGCGTGGCGCCCGAGCTGCTCGCCGCCGTCGATAACGGCGAGCTTGCCTTTGTGGCGCCGGCGGACGAGTGCCTGTGCGGCACGGCGACGCTCATTGAGCAGCTGGCCCAGACCAAGGGCATCCCGGTCACGCGCGTAGACATTCCCGCGCAGCTTAAGGGCGCGCTGTTCCTGGTGAGCGACGAGCACGGCGTGGTTCCCGCAACCGAGACGGACGCTGCGGAGGCCGACGCCGCCACGGTCGCCTTCTTTGCCGACGGCTACGAAAAGCTCCGCGCCCGCCGCTCCTAACCTCAAGGCGGGGTGGGCTTACTGAAGTGAGCGAGCGCGTTCGATTGCGTAGGCGAGCGACAGCTGCTCCATCTCCGGGGCGCATTTGTAGCTCAGTCCGGTGAGAGCTGTCACCTTATCGAGGCGATATCGAATTGTGTTCGGGTGCTGGCCAGTCTGCTTGGCGGTTTGCTCGATACGTCGGTCGTTCTCGATGAATGCGGCGAGTGTTGATTCCAGTTCGCTGCCATGCTCGCTGTCGTGCTCGCGTATCGGCGAGAGAATCGCCTCCGAGAACGATCGCATCTCCGGGGTTTCCGCAAAAGGCATCACGGTTTTCAGGATGCCGAGCTGCGTATAGCGGACGGGACCCTCGGCTCGTTGACAAGATAGGCGCTGTGCGTAAATCGCCTGCGAGATCGCCTGCGCCACCGCCTCGTCTCCAAACAGAATATCGCTGATGCCGAGCCCTTCCGCTCCGCCATCGATGCCGCTTGCCTCGATGAGCTCCGTGAGCGCCTGCACGATTCGCTCCACATCGAGCGTCTGCTCCGAGTCGCTTGTCGCTACGAATAGCAATCCTCCGTCATAGGGTGCCAGCATGTTGTGGCATCCGGCGAGGGTCGATTTTGCACAGAGACGTTCGATTTGCAAAAACGCACGCGGGTCGAGGGGTTCTGCAAACGATGCGAACAGGGCGACCGCTTCGTCCAGAAATGACGGGTTGAGGCTTCGGATGCGTCGGCAGATGGACTCGGGCGATACATCTGTCCTCAGGGCATCGATCTCGCGCTGTGCGAAGTCGATGGACGCGAGCTGCTCGATATGCCGTTTGACCTCATAGATGACGCTGTCAAAGAACAGTGAGTCGTCGGTCGTGAGAAAGACCGGGTAGTGCCGCGCGTTGGCGTAGCGGATGGCTTGGTCGGGAATCGGGATGTGCAGGACGTTTTTGATGATGAGACCGCTCGTTCCCTTGGCGACGAGGTATTTCACGGCTTCAGTGATGAGGTACGGATCGTCCTTCGCATAGAGGAAAGTGCTGAGGATGATCTCGTCTGAGCTGAAGTTGACGCGCTGGTACTTGTTCTTGAGGCCGGGCATGAGTTCATAATCGAGGATCCCGACGCCAGAGACGGCACGCGAGACGCCATCGCTGCCGGCGATTAGACGGACCGACCCCTCATATTCCCGTGAGAAGTCCGAGATGGTGTATAGCATTAGCATCACCTTGTAAATCATTACAATAAGTACCTGTACAAATAGGATAATCGCACATCCGTATGCCTTTGATGCGATAAATAGTTCGAATACCTGCTGATAGAACGAAAAATCAGATTGAGAATCGTTGTAGGTACCAACAAGAAATGATCCTTGGCGGCATCGTTCCTAAACCGTACAGTGAAGCAACGTAAAGCTTTCGCTGAGAGGAGCGATGATGGGGCAGATGGTGGTGCTATCGGCCGAGGAAGTTTCCAAGGTGCTGACGATTGAGGATGCAATCGCTGCCGTGGAGGAGGCATATCGCCAGAAGGCAACGGGCAAGGGCGTTGCGTGGCCGATGGTATATGAGCAATTCGAACCCGGCGTGGCCGATATGGATATCCGCTCGGGCGAGTTGGCGGGAAGCGGCCTCTTCGGTCTCAAGCTTACTGCTTGGTTCTCTCAGAACCCCAAAAAGGAGCTGCCTGAGATCTTTGGCACCACGCTGCTGTGCGACAACGCGACGGGCGAGCCGTTGGCGCTGCTCAATGTCTCTGCCGTCACTGGACTTCGCACTGGCGCCGCCGCTGCACTCGGTGCCAAGTGGCTGGCTCGGGCGGATGCGCCCAAACTGCTTGTTGCGGGTGCCGGCCACATGAGCACCTATATGGTGGCGGGCGTGCTCGCCGCCTGTCCCAAAGTGAGTGAGGTCAAGGTGTGGGAGCCGGTTTCCGATGCCGCGCCCGAGGCCCGCGTCGAGCGCATGCGAGACGAAGTCGCCCATATCTTGGGCGCCTGCGAGCATGCTCGCGAGGCATCCACCTATTCCATCGAGGCGACGGCCGACGGCCAAGGCGCCGCGGCAGAGGCCGACATCATCGTAACGATCACGCCGGCGACCAAGCCCATCATTCCCGATTCATGGGTGCGTCCTGGTACGCATATCTCCTGCGTCGGTGCCGACATGCCCGGCAAGCAGGAGCTCGCCTCGGCGCTTGTCGCCCGTGCCGCTGTTTACGTCGACGACCGCGAGCAATCGGTCGCGTCCGGTGAGCTGGAGATTCCGGTTGCCGAGGGTGTCATCACGCCCGAGGACATCAGAGCGGAGCTCGGCGAAGTCATCGCCGGCACGGCTACGGGGCGTTCGGATGACGAGCAGGTGACGGTGTTCGATACGTCGGGCATCGCCGTTCAGGACCTTTCGGCATCGAAAATCGCCTACGACCGCGCCATCGAGGCGGGGCTGGGCACCGTGGTGGAACTGTAAGAAAGTCAAGGAAAGGAAACGACAATGCAGATCAAGGATTTCGCCGTCGAGCAGTGGATGAACGAGTGGGAGACCAAGTGCACCCACAACGTTGCGGAGACGTGCGTCTACTCCCTCACGCTCGACCAGCTGTTCGAGCTTACGAACACCGACAAGAAGGCGTGGCTCGATAGCCTGTGCTCGCGCCGATTCACCTACGGAGACATCGAGGGGCAGCCCGGCTTCCTCGAGGGGGTTGCGCGTCTCTATAAGACGGTCGAGCCCGGGCATATCGTGCCCACGCACGGCGCGACCGGTGCCAACTCCCTGGTTATTTCCACGCTCGTCGAACCGGGCGATCACGTAGTCTCCGTCAAGCCCACCTACCAGCAGCTTTACTCGATTCCCGAGATGTGCGGCGCGAAGGTCGATATCCTTCAGCTCGACCGCAAGAACGGCTACCACGTCGACGTCGACGCGCTCGATGCTCTGGTGACCGACGATACCAAGCTCATCTGCATCAATAATCCGGACAACCCCACGGGCGCCCTGCTCGACACCGAAACGCTCAAGGCGATTGTCGAGGTCGCACGCAAACACGACGCGTGGGTGCTCTGCGACGAGGTCTACCGTCTGCTTACTCAGACGGATGAGTACTCCGAGTCCGTGATCGACCTGTACGACAAGGCCATCGTCACCGCATCCATGTCCAAGGTCTGGTCGTTCGCCGGCCTGCGTCTGGGCTGGGCGGTCACCAAGAGCCCGGAGCTCCGTCGCGCGCTGCTCTCGCATCGCGACTACAACCTGATTTCCGCCGGCATATTCAGCGAGTCGGTGGCGGAGCTGATTCTGGGCAACGCTTCCGTGATCCTTGAGCGCAGCCGTCGCATCGTCCGTCAGAACCTTGCTGTTCTGGAGAAGTGGGTCGAGAGCGAGCCGCACCTGTCGTTCGTCAAGCCCGAGGCGGGTACCACCGCACTCGTGTATTACGACTACGACATCGACTCCAGGACGTTCTGCATCGACATGATTAAGAAGTCCGGCGCGCTCGTCACTCCGGGCGATTGCTTCGAGGAGCCCAAGAGCATGCGCATCGGCTATGCATACTCCGATAACACCGATGACTTGCAGAAGGGCCTGGATGCCATCTCCGCGTACATGCGTACGCTCGAGTAGAGACTCGAGGTCGAAGTGATGGGGCCGATCGGCTCAGGCCCGAGGGCTCCTATTTTCTCTCAAGGCTACCGAACACTTTTGTCATATTAGGTGCCCACGGGGTCGTATCGCTGCGACGCCGTGGGCATAATGGTGTGGAAGGTGCAAGTTACGCGAAATGGGAGGACACATGGCGCTAATCTATATCGTTGAGGATGACGAGCCCATTCGTCGCGAGCTTGCCGACATCCTTGCCCGTGCCGGTTTTGAGGTCGAGGCCTGCGAATCGTTCGAGCATGTTTCGCGCGATATTCTCGCCGCCGCGCCCGACCTGGTGCTGCTCGACCTCACGCTCCCTGTCAAGGACGGCCAGCATATCTGCCATGAGGTTCGCCGCGAATCCGAGGTTCCCATCATCGTCCTCACGTCGCGCGCGACCGAGATTGACGAGGTCATGGCCATGACGCTCGGCGCGGACGACTTTGTTCCCAAGCCCTACAGCGCCCGTGTGCTCGTGGCGCGCATCAATGCCTTGCTGCGTCGCACCGCGGCGGCGGGCGAGCGCAGCACGCTCGTCCACAAGGGACTGGAGCTCGACCTCGCACGCTCCATGGTCACCAACACGCAAACGGGCACCAGCACCGAGCTCACAAAAAACGAACTGCGTATTCTCTCACTGCTTCTGAGCCGCGCGGGCAAGATTGTTTCGCGCTCGGCCATCATGCAGGATCTGTGGGACTCCGACGCCTTCGTGGACGACAATACGCTTACCGTCAACATCAACCGCCTGCGCACCACGCTCGAAAAAATCGGCATCAAGGGGTATTTGACGACGCACCGCGGTCAGGGCTATTCGGTCTAGGGGCCGGCTATGTCGTTCGCCAAATTCTTCAAAGATGCGCTGCTTCCCGTCGCCGTGTGGACGTGCGGCGTGCTGCTGAGCTGCTTTGTGCTGACGGTCGCCGGCGCACCCGTTTCCATCGTGGTCGTGGCGGTCGGCGTGTCCTTTATCTTTGGCATGCTGGGCATCGTGATCGAGTACGCGCGCCGTCGTCGTTTTCTGCGCCAGCTGGAGCGTGCGGCAGAGGAGCTCGAGAGTCCCGCATGGGTGCAGGAGATGGTGCAATGTCCGACCTATGCCGAGGGCGAGCTCGAGTACGAGGTCTTGCGCCGGGTGGGCAAAGCCGCTTGTGACGAGGTTGCCGAAGGCAGGCGCCAGACCGATGACTATCGCGACTATATCGAGAGCTGGGTCCACGAGGCCAAGCTGCCTCTGGCGGCAGCCCATCTGATTTTGGAAAACCTGGACGGCAGCGAAGATGATCTGTCGCGCGTAGATGATCTCGGTCGCGAGCTTGCCCGCGTGGAGCGCTATATCGACCAGGCGCTCTACTATGCGCGCTCGGAGGTTGTGGAGCGCGATTATCTGATTCGACGTTGGAACCTCAAGGCTCTGGTGACGGGCGCAATCAAGGCCAATGCGCGCGAGCTCATCGCGGCACACGTGGCGCCGGTGTGCGAGAACCTCGACTTTGAGGTCTTTACCGACGAGAAGTGGCTCGAGTTTATTCTGGGCCAGCTCATTCAGAACAGCATTAAATATGCGCGTGAGGACGGCGCAAAGATCGTGTTTTCGGGTGCGTTGCTGGACGAGGGTCTGGCAAGCGAGCGCATCGAGCTTACCGTCGCGGACAACGGCTGTGGCGTGTGTGCGGCAGACCTGCCTCGCGTGTTCGAGAAGGGCTTTATCGGCGACAACGGCCGCACCACCAAGCGCGCAACGGGCATCGGCCTCTACCTGGTGGCGCGTCTGTGCTCCAAGATGGGCATCGACGTCACCGCAGCATCCGAGCCTGGCGAAGGCTTCGTCGTAACATTCGCCTTCTCGACCAACAAATTCCAATACTTTGAGTAGCGCATGCGGCAGACGTCCGCCCAAACAAAAATGTGCCGCCCCAAACAAAACGTGCCGTCCCGTTTGGGGCGGCACGCCATTTTTCTATCAGCCAACTCGCTGAAGTAAGGCTGCGAAGGCCGCGGGGCCGGGAGGGGTTTCCTAAGGGCACATCCCGCAGCCGCAACGCGGCGAGGACGTGCCCGTGGAAACCCCGCAGGCCCCACGGCCGGTGGGAGCAACGCTACTTTACGACCAGAATGTCGCAATCCGTATTGCGCAGCAGGAACGTCGAAATCGAACCCAGCAGCGCATACTTGATCGAGGACAGGCCGCGGGCGCCGCAGAGCACCAGGTCGGGCTTAACCACGTCGAGCATCTCGTCCTTGAGCGTCTCGCGAATGCGGCCGGCGCGAATCATGACCTCGACCTCGGGAATATCGGGATTGGCCTTGGCCTCTTCGAGCTGCTTGGCGATGGAGTTCTTAAATGCCTCCTCTAGGCCGTTGACCAGATCGACCGGATAGGAACCGGCGCTCTCGAGCGCCGTGGAATCGATAACGTGGCCGATGATTAGCTTGGCGCCGTTGTTCGCGGCGACCTTGATGGCGCGTGCGAGCACAAAATCCTGCTGCTCAGTACCGTCGAGTGAAACAAATACCTTGGTGTAGCCCTCGTTCATGGTTTCCTCCTTGGTCTATCGCACGGGCGCGGGGCTCGTGCATCGGGCGGGCGCGGGCGCGTTGGCCGCCGGACACTTTATCTTGTTGCAGTTATACCCAAGGATTTGGGTTTGACCGCTCGCAATTCTGTGAACGGGCGAGTTTTTTGGTAAGGGTAGGCGTAGACGCGCCCGAACGGTTGATAATGGGACATCGCCCGCACCGTCCGCAGAACAATATCGGCGGGTGTCTAACGAGGGGGTCCCTTTGGATATTATCGAGCTTCTAAAATCTGCCTTCATGGGCCTGGTCGAGGGCATCACCGAATGGCTGCCTGTTTCGTCGACCGGTCACATGATCTTGGTGGACGAGTTCGTCAAGATGAACGTGAGCGAGACGTTCTGGAATATGTTCCTGGTCGTGATTCAGCTCGGCGCCATTCTGGCCGTCTGTGTGCTGTTCTTCCATGAGCTCAATCCGTTCTCGCCCAGCAAGGGCAAGGAGGGCCGTCGCGACACCTGGGTGCTGTGGGGCAAGATTGTGCTCGGCTGCATTCCTGCGGCGGCGATCGGCCTGCCGCTCAACGACTGGATGGAGGAGCATTTCTACAATGCTCCCGTCGTGGCGCTGGCGCTCATTGTGTACGGCGTGCTGTTTATCGTGATCGAGAACTGGCGCGCGAGCAAGCGCGAAGAAATGGCCGTTGCCGGTTCGTTTGGTTCGCGTGCTGTGGTGTCGGGTGGACGTCCCGCCGGTGCGCACTTTGCGGCGCCCGCCGCGGCTGCCGCTGAGGATGAGGGCGATGACGAGGATCTGGACTTTGGTTCCATCACCACGCTCGAGGACCTGAGTTGGAAGACCGCCCTGGGCATCGGATGCTTCCAGGTGCTCTCGCTGATTCCGGGCACGTCGCGCTCCGGTTCCACCATCATCGGCGGCCTGCTTTTGGGCTGCACGCGTTCGGTGGCGTCCAAGTTTACGTTCTTCCTGGCCATCCCCGTCATGTTTGGCGCGAGTGCGCTCAAGCTGGTCAAGTACTTCATCAAGGGCGGTACCTTTGGCGCCAACGAGATCGCCATCCTGGGCGTGGGCTGCGTTGTGGCCTTTGTGGTTTCGCTCATCGCCATTAAGTGGCTCATGGGCTTCGTTCGCCGTCACGACTTTAAGTGCTTCGGCGTCTACCGCATCATTCTGGGCATCGTGGTGCTTGCGTACTTCTTCGTCTTGGAGCCGATGCTCGGCCTCTAACTTAGTCGACGCTGCGCGGCGGTCTGGGCGACAACTTGTCATTCAAAGGGGGTGGCATGACCAAAAGGTCTATGCCACCCCCTTTTCATGCCAATTTGTTCGCCCTGACCGTCGCTCGCTGCTGCTGCCATGACATCGGCGGTTTCGTGATTGTCAATAGATTGGTGCAAAGTAACCTGACCCCATTGCGCCAGATCCGCTGGGGCGGGCCTGACGGTGACGCACGGAGTCGTGGTGTGATTTGCGTCGGTGTCCGCGCGGCTCGGTATACTGGTACGGCTCAAACTATGGCGCCGCCCGCAGGCGCGCCGTCCGTCAGATGAGGAGTCGCCCATGACCCAGCCCTTGCCCTGGGAAAAGAATGCCGCGGTACCCGTGCCGCCCGCGCCGGAACCCGTGCCGCTCGATGCATACACTGCCCCCGCTGCGCCGGAGCCCGAGCTCGTCCCGCTCGACATCTACGACGCTCCCGCGCCGGCACCCAAACCCGCCAAGCCGCTCGTCGACATCGACAGCCTTAATTCCGCCCAGCGCGAGGCAGTTCTGACCACCGAGGGCCCGTTGCTGGTGCTTGCCGGCGCCGGCTCGGGCAAGACCCGCGTCTTGACCTTCCGCATCGCACATATGCTCGGCGACCTGGGCGTTAAGCCCTGGCAGGTCCTGGCCATCACGTTTACCAACAAGGCCGCGGCCGAGATGCGCGAGCGTCTGGCAGCGCTCATCCCCAGCGGCACCCGCGGCATGTGGGTGTGCACATTCCATGCCATGTGTGTGCGCATGCTGCGCGAGGACGCCGACCTGCTGGGCTACACCGGTCAGTTCACCATCTACGACGACGATGACTCAAAGCGCATGGTGCGCGACATTATGCAGGCGCTCGGTATCGAGCAAAAGCAGTTCCCCATCAACATGATCCGCAGCAAGATTAGCTCGGCTAAAAACGCCATGATCGGGCCCGAGGACATGCTCAAATCCGCCGACAGCCCTAATGACAAAAAGGCCGCGCAGGTCTACCTGGAGCTGGAGCGCCGCCTGCGCGCCGCCAACGCGATGGACTTCGACGACCTGCTCGTGCGCACGCTCGAGCTGCTGCGCACCCGCCCCGAGGTGCTCGACAAGTACCAAGAGCGTTTCCGCTACATTAGCGTCGACGAGTATCAGGACACCAACCACGTCCAGTACGAGATCGCCAACCTGCTGGCCGCCAAGTACCAAAACCTCATGGTCGTGGGCGACGATGACCAGTCCATTTACAGCTGGCGTGGCGCCGACATCACCAACATCCTGGACTTTGAGAAGGACTTTAAAAACTGCAAGACCGTCAAGCTGGAGCAGAACTATCGCTCTACGGGCCATATCCTGAGCGCCGCCAACGCCGTGGTGCGTCACAACTCGCAGCGCAAGGACAAGCGCCTGTTTACGGCCGAGGGCGACGGCGAGAAGATCCAGGCCTTCCAGGCAAGCGATGAGCGCGATGAGGGCCGCTGGATTGCCGGCGAGATCGAAAAGCTGCACTCCAAGGGCACGAGTTACGACGATATCGCCGTGTTCTACCGCACCAACGCCCAGTCGCGTATCCTCGAAGATATGTTCCTGCGCGCAGGCGTGCCCTACAAGATTGTGGGCGGCACGCGATTCTTCGACCGTGCCGAGATCCGCGACGTCATGGCCTACCTCAAGATGATCGTGAACCCGGCCGACGAGATGAGCGTCAAGCGTGTCATCAACACGCCGCGCCGCGGCATCGGCTCCACCTCGATCCAAAAGATCGAACAGCTGGCGCGCGACAACCGTTGCTCGTTCTTCCAGGCTTGTGAGATCGCGTGCGCCGAAACCGGCATGTTTAGCGCCAAGGTGCGCAACGGCCTGTCGAGCTTTGTGTCGCTGGTGCGCGAGGGTCGCCGCATGGACGGCGAGCTCAAGGACGTCGTCGAGATGATTGTCGATAAGACGGGCCTGCTGCAGGCTTTCCGCGCCGAGGGCACCATGGAGTCCGAGAGCCGCGCCGAGAACATCCAGGAATTCCTGGGTGTCGCTGCCGAATTTGAGGAGACGCACGAGGATATCGAAGGCACGCTCGAGAGCTTGGAAGAGCTGCGCGCTGCTGGTGTTGCCGATGTGCCCGCCGACGTTGAGCCCGAGCCCGTTGTGGTGAGCGCGCCTGCGCCCGAGCCCGGCCCGTCTGCGCCCGCGTCTTCGTTTGAGGCACTCGTCGGCGCGCGCGATGCCGCAGGTTCCAATCCGCTCGATAGCCTAGCCGCCCCGGCGCTCTCGCCGCAGGATGCCCTGGCCGCCGCCATTGCGGGCAACGCGTATGCCGCGCCGACGGAGATGCCGGCGGGTGCCGTGCATGCCGACGAGATTGAGCGCACCTACGGTCCGCTCACCTGTAAGGCGCTGCTGGCGCTCATGGAGTGGCTGGCCCTGCGCTCCGACTTGGATTCCCTGGCCGGCGAGACGCATGCCATCACCATGATGACCATCCACTCCGCCAAGGGCCTGGAGTTCCCGGCGGTGTTCGTGGCCGGCATGGAGGAGGGTATCTTCCCGCACGTGCACGACTTTGGCGGCGGCGATGACCCGGGCAAGCTCGAGGAGGAGCGTCGCCTGGCCTACGTCGCCATCACGCGCGCCCGTAAGCGCCTGTTCTTGACCTATGCGGCCACGCGTCGCACCTACGGCTCGACCTCTGCCAACCCGCGCTCGCGCTTCCTCAACGAGATTCCGTTTGAGGATATCGAGTTTAGCGGCATCGGTTCTGCCGGTTTTGAGGGCACGGGCTGGGAGAAACGCGGCGACCGTCACGGCACCTTTGGCTCGGGCATGGGCTCGGATATGTACGGCGGCAAGGTGTTTGGTTCGCATACGCGCTCGACCGGCGGTTCCGGTTCGCGTGGTGGATCGAGCTTTGACGATTTCTTTGGCGGCAGCAGTTACGGGACCGAGCGCCATCGTGGGGTCTCGCCCGACGCCGGCCGTGTTGCCTCGACCTTTGGCTCAGGCGCGCCGCGAGCTAAAAAGCCGTCGTCCAAGGTGTCCCCGACGGTGGAGCGCAAGGTCGATCGTGCTAGCGCATCACAGGACTTTGCCGCAGGCGATACCGTGAGCCACAAGACCTTTGGCACGGGTACCGTGATCTCGGTCGCCGGAGACATGATCGAGGTCCAGTTCGAAAAGACCGGCCAGACCAAAAAGCTCATGAAGGGATTCGCTCCGATCGTCAAGCTGTCATAATCCCGGCGGACCTGGGCGGGCGTATGGGGCAACATCGCCTGCTCGGGCAGTCCTGCTCGCACGGAGAGCACATTAAGTGCTCTCCGGCTCGTGCGGAACTCGCGATCGATGTTGCCCCATACGCCCGCCCAGGTCCTTAGATAACGTTGCTTGCGAACGTCGCTTTGCCCGTTCGCTTTTTGGTCTGGAGGGCCGGGTGGGCTGAATACTTAGACATGGCAAGGGGCTCCCCCGTTAAAGAACGGGGGAGCCCCTTGTTGCGTTTTGAATGGTGCGCTTGGCTTTGATGATTGATGATTTTATACGATTCAGTATAATTTCAGATAGACGCTAAAATGTAACCGAAATGAAAACGGTGATTGTACATGCTGATAAACTGCCTCCCAAAAAGACTCTTCTCTTTAGAGCTCGCTATCGACCCGGAGCCAGTTGAGATGCAGATTCCTCGCATGTATCTTGAGCGGTATTCGCTTCGCTTGGCACGGCTCGGCATGTCTAAACAGGGCCGTTTTATTGTTGCGGAACCAAAGGAACCGCCCAGTGTCATTTCGGCGCGAAATCTCGTCAGTGCGGTGCGCAAGTTAGATGTTCACCCGGTGGTAATTTGCTGGGATGCTATGGATTTAGGTTTTATGCGCGCGCTTTCTTCGGAGGGAATCGCATATATCCGAGATGAGCGAAATGCGTTCCTGCCGTTTATCGGAGCCGTTATTTCCGATGAGGTGCTGGGTGCTTCTCCCGCTGCTCCGCTTTCGCCCCAATCTCAACGAATCGTCCTAAATCTCATTGCGGGACGATGGGTTGACTGCTCCGCCGGCGACCTAGCGCGTCTGTGTGGCAAAAGCGCGGCAAGCGTCAGCGGCTATCTTTCGGAAATCGCCGCTATAGCTCCTGGGTTGATTATGCGGGACGGCAAAAAGCGTATATTGTGCGACGCCGGGCTGTCGACCGAGACGTTGCTAGATGGGTTTGAGGACTATCTTCGCACGCCAGTTTTAGAGCGAATCCGGCTCAAGAAGGTTATCGAGAGAACAGAGCTACGTGCCGTTGATGCGCTGCTTTCCGGTGTGTCTGCCCTTAGCTATATGTCCGACCTTGCCCATGAAGACTCTGCTCCAACCATTGCTCTCGAAAAATATCAGCTAGAGGCCTTGAAAGAGCATATGGGCGACAGATGGCTGGAGGCTCAGTGGTACGAACCGGCGGCAGTTGTGATTGAGGTCTGGTCGTATCCCGTGGACGCGCCGTCCGATATTAGTTTTGACGCGACGGGTTTGCAGTGTGTCGACCCGTTTTCCTTATACGTTGCTTGCGCAAAAGCAGATTACAAAGAAGATCGTCTGCTCGACGCGGTCGAACAGCTCAGGAGGACGATATGTCAAAAGTGAGGGGAATAGAGCGATTTGCCGATGCCATGAGCGGCTGTAAAGGCGGTTACGTCCTTATTGGTGGAGGGGCCTGCAGCGTTCTATTTGACAATGAGGGCGATTCGTTTAGAGCTACTGAAGACTTGGATATCGTCGTAATTGTTGATGGGGAAGGCGTTGAATTCGCCACTGCATTGTGGGCATTTATCAAAGCTGTCGGATATGAGACTGGGAAGGTCGGCGATGGAAAGTGCACTTACTATCGGTTCTGTTTGCCCGAAGGATCAAGGCAAGTCCTAGACTATCCCGGCCAAATTGAGCTATTCGCCCGACATCCTGATTTTGTGCTCGAAGATGAAACGAGCGAAGTGGCACCTCTTTCCTTTGACGGGGCCGTATCAAGTCTTTCGGCAATTATTCTCGACGATGGCTACTACGAATTTATTCGCGACAACGCAATGAACGTAGAGGGCATTACGTTGCTCGATGCGCTCCATATCATTCCCCTCAAGATGCGTGCACACATTGATATCAATAGGAGCTATGAAGAAGGGCGCCATTGCAACGATAAAGATCGACGAAAGCATCGCTCGGATATTGTTCGACTTGCGGGTTTGTTGCCGCCTTCGGCTCGCTTGGAGCTAATAGAGCAAATGAGGGCTGACGCCGGAGACTTCTTTGCGGACTTTTCTTCTTATGTAAATCGGCAGACCGATCGTAAAGAGAGAGCGCGTCTTCAGGACACATTATCGTTTCTCGAAAAGGTCTACCTATAGGCACCTTGATTCGTTATGTATGGTGAGGGGCTCTCCCGTTTGATGAGCGGGGGAGCCCCTTGTTGCTTTTTGATTGTCGTAACTAGCCAGAGGCTCGCCGGGACGGGACGCGGGGTTTGGTCGATCGCGAGTTCCGCACGAGCCGGAGAGCACTTAATGTGCTCTCCGTGCGAGCAGGACTGTCCGAGCAGGCGACCAAACCCCGCGCCCCGTCCCGGCGAGCGCTTGGGGACCGGTGGCCTACAGGTGGCTGATGATCAGTTCCATCTTGCCTTCGAGGTCGATGGAGCTGACGGTGCTCGGGGCCAGCAGGTGGCTTCCCTTGTGGACGGGGTCGCCGCAGACGGTGCCTTCGCCGTCGATGACCGACAGGCACATGAAGGGCCAGCGCTGGTCGAGGGTCTTGCTGCCGTTGGCGCGCACGCGATCGACGGTGTAGCAGGGGTTGGACTCGAGCTCGGTCACGCCGTCCACCTCGGGCGCGGTCACCGTGCCGTCGGTCGGAGCCTGAGCATCAAAGTCGATGCAGTCGAGGCTCTGCTCAATGTGCAGCGGGCGCAGCTTTCCGTCGGTGCCGGGGCGGTCGTAGTCGTACAGGCGATATGTCACGTCGCTCGACTGCTGCGTCTCCAGAATCAGCGTGCCGGTCTTGATGGCGTGAACGGTGCCGGAGTCGATCTGGAAAAAGTCTCCCTTGTGAATCGGCAGCACGTTGAGCATCTCGTCCCAACGGCCCTCCTCGATCATCTGTGCAGCCTCGGCGCGGTCGTGCGCGCGCTGGCCGACAATGATCGTGGCACCGGGTTCGCAGTCCAGCACATACCAGCACTCGGTTTTGCCCAGGCTGCCGTTCTCGTGCTTGGCGGCGTACTCGTCGTTGGGATGAATCTGGATTGAAAGGTCGTCCTTGGCATCCAGAATCTTAATGAGCAGCGGGAACTCCTTGCCCTCGCAATTGCCAAAGAGCTCGCGGTGCTCGGCCCACAGCCATGAAAGCGTGTGGCCTGCATACGGGCCCTCCGCAATCTGGCAGTCACCGTTGGGATGGGCCGAGATGGCCCAGCACTCACCGATGGGACCCTCGGGAATGTCGTAACCAAATACGGTTTCGAGCTGGCGGCCACCCCAGATCTTCTCGTGGAAGATCGGCGTCAGTTTAATCAAATCGGACATATTCATACCCCCATTATGTTGCGCGGGCGTTGCACAAAACAGCTCAAAACGAGCGCCCGCGTGACTACAAAAACTTATGCCAACGTTACGTTGTGCAACTCAAAGCGGTCGCCAACGTTGCGCGAGACCGAATACTCAAAGGCGGCGCCGCTGTCCAAAAAGCCAATCTGGGTGAGCTCGAGCAGGGGAGAGCCAAGTTTGGTGTCCAGACGCTCGGCTTCTTCCTCGGTTGCTGCCACGGCGCGAATAGTACGGTGGAAGCTCGAAATCTTCAGCCCACATTGCTCGCGGATGAAGCGGTAGACTGATCCGTACAGGTCCTTCTTTTTAAGGCCTGGAATCAGCTCGAGGGGCATGTAGGTGTACTCGATAACGATGGTCTTCTCATCGGCCTGACGCACGCGCACGACGTGATAGGCAAAGTCATCCTCGGCAATTCCCAGCTGGGCTGCGATGTCCGCTGGTGGATTAACGATCGAGAAATCGTAGACCACCGAGGTCACCTTCTCCCCGCGGTGCTCATATGAAAAGCCCTGGGCACGGTCGTTTTTGCCCTGGAAAAACGCCTGGCCGGGAAGTCCCGCCGTGTCCTTAACGTAGGTACCCGATCCGCGTCGGCTGGTAATAAGACCTTCCTCGGTGATTTGTTCAATAGCTCGTTTGACGGTGATTTTTGAAACGCTATAGAGCTCGCAGAACTCAACGACGGTGGGAAGCTTGTCGCCCGGTTTAAGAGTGCCATCCTCGATGCTTCGACGAATATCTGCAGCTATCGCCTCGTATTTGGGAATCATTGAACCTCCTTTCCGACATATATCAATACGCAAGTAAGTATAACCCTTAACAAGGCACCCATATAACCTTTATCTAAGAAGCTCGAGAAAGAAAAAAGAAAAAGACGCTTTACTTTTAGAATTAGAGCGCTATAGTTTAAGCAACGAACGGAATCTTTCCGCAGAACAGGATCGACCGTTTGGGGACGGTTTTGTTTTGGCGGGTTGGATATCGGTATGACCGGTGCGCGCCCGCGCCGGATAACCTGCCAAAGCAAACCCGTCTCCAACCGGAAGCTCTAGAACACGAAAGCGAGGACTTTGATGGCACAGTATCAGCTGCCCAACGACTTCTTCTTTGGCGCTGCTATGTCCGGCCCGCAGACTGAGGGTCAGTGGAACCAGGGCGGCAAGCTCGAGAACCTGTGGGACACCTGGTCCATCCAGGATCTGGGCTCGTTCTACAACTGCGTTGGCTCTTACGCCGGCAATGACTTTATGGCCAAGTACCAGGAAGACCTTCGCATTTTGAAGGACTTGGGCCTGGATACCTATCGCACTTCCATCCAGTGGAGCCGTCTGCTCGATGCCGACGGCAACCTCAACGAGGAAGGCGCCGCGTGGTATCACGAGTTGTTCCGCGCCTCTCGCGAAGCCGGCCTGGAGCCGTTTGTCAACTTGTACCACTTTGACATGCCCACCTACCTTTTTAACCGTGGCGGCTGGGAGAGCCGTGAGGTTGTCGAGGCTTACGCACATTACGCCGACGTCGCCTTCCACGAGTTTGGCCAGGAGATCAAGTACTGGTTCACCTTTAACGAGCCCATCGTCGAGCCCGAGCAGCGCTATCAGGAGGGCGTGTGGTTCCCGCAGCTCCACGACTTTAGCCGCGCTCGCACCGTGCAGTATCACATCTCGCTGGCACATGCGCTGGCCGTGGCCAACTACCGTCGCGCCTATGACGAGGGCGCCGTTCGCAGCGATGCCAAGATCGGCATGATCAACTGCTTTACCCCGGTCTACACCAAGGAGAACCCCAGCGAGGCGGACCTCGAGGCCGTGCGTATGACCAGCGGCATCAACAACCGCTGGTGGCTCGACCTCATTACCAAGGGCGAGCTTCCCGCCGACGTGCTCGACAGCCTGGCCGAGGGCGGCGTTAAGCTTCCGTTCCGTGCCGGCGACCAAGAGATTCTTAAGCAGGGTGTTGTCGACTGGCTCGGTTGCAACTACTACCACCCCACGCGCGTTCAGGCGCCGGCGAGCAAGATCGACCAGTACGGTCTGCCGCACTTTGCCGACGAGTACGTGTGGCCCGACGCCGTTATGAACGAGAGCCGCGGCTGGGAGATCTACCCGCAGGGCCTCTACGACTTTGGCATGGACTGCGCTAAGAACTACCCCGATCTTGAGTGGTTCGTTTCCGAGAACGGCATCGGCATCATGGACGAATACAAGAACCGAGACGCCGAAGGAACCATCCAGGATGACTACCGCGTCGACTTTGTACGCCAGCACCTGGAGTGGGTTGCCAAGGCAATTGCCGAGGGCGCCAAGTGCCGTGGATACCATTATTGGGCCGTCATCGATAACTGGTCTTGGGCGAATGCCTTTAAGAACCGTTACGGTTTTGTCGAGGTCGACCTTATGGACGGCTACAAGCGCCGCCTTAAGAAGTCGGCAGCTTGGCTCAAGCAGGTCGCCACGACTCACGTGGTTGATTAGCGAACGGGCGAACGCCCAGACCGCGCGCCGCTGCGCGCAACACATGGCACATCTGGTGGCAGAGGGCGACAGACCACCGTGCGCATAGGAAAAGGCCGGATTTGAAAGTTAGGAGCAATCATGGCCAGTGACAACGGAAAGAGCTTCCTCGACAAGTTTGCCGAGGTCTCTGCGAAGGTGGGAAACCAGGTTCACCTGCGTTCCCTGCGTGACGCCTTCGCGACCATCACGCCGCTCTATATCCTTGCGGGTATCGCGGTTCTTATTAACAACGTCGTGTTCCCTCTGTTCCCGCTCGATGCGGCGGGCCTTGCCAACCTTCAGACGTGGGGCTCGGCAATTACGCTGGGCACCCTCAACGTCTCTGCCATTATCTTGGCCGGATTGATTGGCTACAGCCTCGCTAAGAACAAGCGTTTCGATAACCCGCTCGCTTGCGTGGTCGTCGCTATCTCTGCTTTCGTCATCATGATGCCGCAGCAGATCACCGCCTCGCTTGCCGCCACGAGCCCGCTGCTCACCGACAAGATCACCTCCGCCGAGGTCACGGGCGCCCTTTCGACTGCCAACACCGGCACCAACGGTCTGTTCTCGGCTATTATCATCGCCCTGCTTTCCGTCTCGCTCTTCATCAAGATTTCTGGCGTCGAGAAGCTCAAGGTTAAGCTGGGCGAGGGCGTGCCTCCCGCGGTCTCCAACTCCTTCAACGTCATGATCCCGATGCTGCTCAACCTCGCGATCTTCGCTCTTGCCGCAGCCCTGCTCGCCGTGTGCGCCGGCACCGATCTGTGCACCATCATCTCCACGTGCATCTCCAACCCGCTCAAGAGCATCATGAACGCCGGTCCGTGGGCTGTTATCCTCATCTACACCCTTGCTAACCTGCTGTTCTGCGTCGGTATTCACCAGTCCACCATCTCTGGCGCTACCGTCGAGCCGATCCTGACCATGCTCATCGTCGACAACATGGCTACCTTTGCCGCCGGTGGCACCATCCAGCCCGATCACTACATGAACATGCAGATCGTTAACAGCTTCGCCCTCATCGGCGGCTCGGGCTGCACCCTCATGCTTCTGCTCGACACGCTCCTGTTCTCCAAGAACAAGGCTTCCGAGACCGTTTCCAAGATGGCTATCCTGCCTGGTCTGTTCAACATCAACGAGCCGGTTATCTACGGTTACCCCATCGTGTACAACCTGCCGCTCATGATCCCGTTCGTCCTTCTTCCCGATCTGTTCATCGGCATCACCTATGGCCTTACCTGCGCAGGCATCATCAGCCCCTGCATCGCCCAGGTGCCCTGGACCATGCCTCCCGTCATCAATGCCCTGCTCGCTACGGGCTTTGACTGGCGCGCCGGCGTGTGGCAGGCTCTCGAGATTGTCATTGGCATGGCCGTCTACCTGCCCTTTATGAAGATTTCCGAGAAGGCAATCGCCAAGCAGGAGGCTCTCGCCGAGTAGAACGCCTAACGTTCGTCCCTTTCACCTTTGCGGGCGCCGGTACGCGGTGCCGGTGCCCGCGGCTCTCTCCCTTGCGTAAAGATACAGGGGAGCGGGCACAATAGCCGCAAGGAATACAACCAGTTGTCGTCTGCGCGCCGCGCAGTTATAAGGAGGAAACCATGAAGAAGATCATGCTCTGCTGCAATGCCGGCATGTCCACGAGCCTGCTGGTCCAGAAGATGCAGGCCGAGGTTGCAAACCGTGGTCTGGATATTGAGGTCGAGGCTCGTCCCATGAACGAGGCCCACGATCACCTGGACGAGTGCGACATGTTGCTGCTTGGTCCGCAGATCGGCTACACCAAGGGCGATTTTGAGAAGGAGGCCGCCGGTCGTTTTCCGGTCGAGGTCATCAACATGGTCGACTACGGCCGCATGAACGCTGCCGGCATCATCGACCACTGCGTCAGCGTGATGGGCTAGGTGCTCCGCATGGAGGATATGAACGAACTGCAGATGACCTGCTTCGAGATCATCAGCTACGTCGGTACCGCCAAGAGCATGTACATCAATGCCGTGCAAAAGGCCAAGGAGGGCGATTTTGACGCCGCCGAGGAGCTTATCAAGCAGGGCGACGAGGCCTATAACGGTGGCCACGATGTTCACATGGGGCTTCTGAAGAAGGAGGCCAACGGCGAGCGTAACGGCGAGGCCCCGTTGATTTTGCTGCATGCCGAGGACCAGATGGCCGGCACCGAGACCATGCGCGTCATGGCGACGGAGCTCATCGAGGTTCACAAGCAGCTGCAGGCACTTCAGGCCTAGTCGGCGTTATCGCCGCGACGGACCGTGCGGTCCAACAGACAACATAGTCCCTTTGACGGGCGCCGGGAGCCTCCGCCTCCCGGCGCCTTTATTTTTGGGGATGGTCTTGCGCGGCCTGTTGGGCAGCCAATTGCGTTACCCCAGATAAAACCTGCCAAAACAAACCTGTCCCTTTTTGGTAGGTTTTTGCCTTGAGAGCGGTACCATACAGGCAATGTTTAAACGAGAAAGGTGGGCTCCCATGGAACCTAAGCAGTACTACATCGGCATCGACGTCGGCGGCACTTCGGTTAAGGAGGGCCTGTTCGACGAGGACGGCAACCTGCTTGCCAAGGCCAGCGTGCCCACGCCTCCTATCGTTGACGCTGCGGGCTTTGCCGCGGTGACCGAGGCTATCGACCAGGTGGTCGCCAAGGCACAGATTCCGCGTGCCTTTGTGGCGGGCATTGGCCTGGCCGTTCCGTGTCCCATCCCGGCGTCGGGCGATGCCAAGGTCAAGGCCAACATTGCCATTAACCTGCCCGAGCTGAGGGTCGCCATTCAGAAGCACTGCCCCGATGCGGTCGTTAAGTATGAGAACGATGCCAACGCCGCTGCCATGGGCGAGGCCTGGCTCGGTTCTGCCAAGGGCGTGCAGAACGTGGTGATGGTCACCATCGGTACCGGCGTGGGCGGCGGCGTTATCGTTAACGGCGACGTGGTATCGGGCGTTGTGGGCGCCGGCGGCGAGATTGGCCACATGTGCCTGAACCCGGCCGAGGAGCGCACCTGCGGCTGTGGCGGCCATGGCCATCTGGAGCAGTATTCCAGCGCCACCGGCGTGGTGAGCAACTACCTTGCCGAGTGCAAGAAGGCGGGCGTCGAGCCCATTGAGCTCACCGGCCCCTCCGATTCCAAGGACGTGTTCCAGGCCTGCCGCGAGGGCGACAAGCTTGCGCTGGCCGCAGCCGACACCATGGCCGACTACCTTGGCCGCGCCCTGGCGCTTATCGCCAACGTGGTCGACCCCGAGATGTTCCTGATCGGTGGCGGCGCGTCTGCCTCGGCCGATGTTTATCTCGACAAGGTTCGCGAGCACTTTAAGCAGTACGCGCTCTCTGCCTCGCGCGAGACGCCCATTAAGGTCGCTTCGCTCGGAAACGACGCCGGCATCATCGGTGCCGCCTACGTAGCCCTGCGCGCCGCCGGTAAATAGTCGGTGCAGGAGGGCGGTGGTACAAGGTGGCAGACTTCGCCCCCAGGCTCGCCCCAAATTGCGCCGCGGCCCTTGCGTCTCATAAGGTTCGGCGGCAGCGTGCTACCATAGCTACGTCCAAGTACACATATCAAGTGGAGGATATCCATGGCAAACGTTCTTGTCTTTGGTCACCAGAACCCCGATAACGACGCCATCATGAGCGCCGTCGTCCTGTCCCAGCTGCTCAACCAGGTTGAGTATGCCGGCAACACCTACGAGGCCTGCGCCCTGGGTCAGCTTCCGGCAGAGTCCGCCAAGCTGCTCGCCGACGCCGGCATCGCCGAGCCCCGCGTGATCGAGTCCGTCGAGGCCGGTCAGCTCGTCGTCCTCACCGACCACAACGAGTCTGCCCAGTCCGTCGCCGGCCTTAAGGACGCCACGGTCTTTGGCGTTGTCGATCATCACCGCATCGGCGACTTCGAGACCGCCGGCCCGCTGCACTACATCTGCCTGCCCTGGGGTTCCAGCTGCACCATCGTCACCAAGCTCGCCGGCGTGCTCGGCGTTGAGCTTTCCGACGTCCAGGCCAAGCTGCTGCTCTCGGCCATGATGACCGACACGCTTATGCTCAAGAGCCCCACCACCACCGATGTCGACCGCGCCGTCGCCGCCAAGCTCGGCGAGCAGGTGGGCGTCGACCCGGTCAAGTTTGGCATGGAGGTCTTCCTCACCCGTCCGTCCGGCTCCTTCACCGCAGCCGAGATGGTCGGCAACGACATCAAGATGTTCGAGCCCGCCGGCAAGAAGCTGCTCATCGGCCAGTACGAGACCGTCGACAAGAGCCGTGCGCTCGGTATGATCGACGAGATCCGCGAGGCCATGCGCGCCTACGCCGCCGAGAAGGGTGCTGACGGCATTGTCCTGTGCATCACCGACATCATGGAGGAGGGCTCGCAGGTCCTGCTCGAGGGCGAGACCGAGGCTGCTCAGAAGGGCCTGGGCATTGCCGACGAGCACGACGGCGTCTGGATGCCGGGCGTCCTCTCCCGTAAGAAGCAGGTCGCTGCCCGCATCATGGCCGCCTGCTAGGTTTAGTTGACCAAACGCTACGACCGGATCGCGGACGCCCCGCGCTCCGGTCGTTTTTTGTGCACGGCGCCGCGTCGTCTCTTGGACAGGCGTGCCCGTGCCGTTGAGCAAATAATGTTCAACCTGTGGTTCCGCTTTTCGGCCACGCCTGCGTGCTTGTCGTGCAGGGTAGGCTAGATGCAAGCGTAATACGTTAGAGCGCGGCGCCGCCACTTGGGCGGGCCGTGCTTTTTTAAGACGGGAGCTTTCCCGTGAAAGGAGCCGCCCATGGCAGCAACTGAACAGCTGTTCAACGTTCGTGAGCGCAAGCGTTTTGAGCGCCACGACATCTGGGAGCGCATCGCCGAGAACGGCACGATTTCCGCCGCCGTCATGGTCTTCGCCGCCATCGCCGCCGTCATTTGCGCCAATACCGATGCCTACGAGGCCGTCCATCACTTTTTGGAGACCCCGCTGTATGTGGGTCTGGGAAACCTTACGGCCGGTCTCACCGTTGAGCTTTTCGTCAACGACTTCCTCATGGCGATTTTCTTTTTGTTGGTGGGCATTGAGCTTAAGTACGAGATGACGGTCGGCGAGCTCAAGAATCCGCGTCAGGCCATGCTTCCCATGCTGGCGGCCGTGGGCGGCGTCGTCGTTCCCGCCTGCATCTACCTGATCTTCAACCATGCCGGCGCCCACAACGGTTGGGCCATCCCCATGGCAACCGATATTGCCTTTGCGCTGGGCGTGCTGTCGCTTTTGGGCAATCGCGTGCCCAACGGCGTGCGCGTGTTCTTCTCGACGCTCGCCATCGCCGACGACCTCATCTCCATCGCCGCCATCGCCATCTTCTACGGTCAGAGCCCCAATCCGTTTTGGCTGGGTGCCGCCGCGCTCGTGACCTGCGCGCTCGTGTGGCTCAACAAGACGCAGCATTACCGCCTTGCCCCGTATTCGGTACTGGGTCTGCTGTTGTGGTTCTGCATGTTCAAGAGCGGCGTACATGCCACACTTGCTGGCGTCATCTTGGCCTTTACCATCCCGGCCAAGTGCGGCGTCAAGCTCGATAGCCTTACCGATTGGTTGGGCGAGTGCCTGCCGTTGCTCGATGACCGCTACGATGACGAGGCACACATCCTGGGCCAGCATGACTTTACCGTCTCGACCACTAAGGTCGAGCGCGTCATGCACCGCGTCACCCCGCCGCTCATCCGCATGGAGCGTCTGATCTCCACGCCGGTCAACTTTGTGATTCTTCCGATCTTTGCGTTCGTGAACGCACAGGTTCGCCTAGTGGGCGTGGACATGAGCACGCTGCTCACCGACCCGGTGACGCTCGGCGTGTACTTTGGCATGCTGCTGGGCAAGCCGATCGGCATCTTTGGCATGACGTTCGCCTTGGTCAAGCTCAAGGTCTGCGAGCTGCCGCACAATGTCAACTGGCACATGATTGCCGGTGTGGGCATTCTGGGCGGCATCGGCTTTACCATGTCGATTCTCATCAGCGGTCTTGCCTTCCCGACGGCCCAGTTTGAGGTTCTGGCTGCCAAGGCCGCCATCCTTGCCGGTTCGGTCACCGCCGCCGTGCTCGGCATGATCTACATGAGCGTGGTCTGCAAACACCCCGCGCCCAAGGGCGAGTAAAAGCATAAAAATAGGCACCAGAGCCGGTTTGGATGCGTTCGAAACTCGGATCAGGGTGCTACTGGCCCCCTGCCAGATACCCCCGTGGTCAAAAAACGCCGTTTGTGAGTACTGTCACAAACGGCGTTTCATTTTAGGTGTGAAAAATAATGAACACAATCATGTTATCTGTATGTTAACGAGTAATCGCTTGACTCCAATTTGGCGACAGCTGCTGCTCGGAAAGAAAATTCAGGCGCAAAAACGCCGATTTGGGGCCTGAATCGCTGCTACTAAAAAGGTAACAGTACTCATATTTGCCCTATTTTGCCCACAGCCCCCAATGACTAGGTTTATTCCACGGTGCCGTAGACGGCGCCCCAACCGTGGGCGGCAAGGGCCGAGTTGAGCTGGTCGCAAAGCGATTGGCGGTCGTAGTAGCCGGGCGGTAGCAGGTTGACGATCTCCATGAGATCGGGTGCCAGGTCCAAGATTTCGGCCTGCACGATGAGGTCCAGGCGGTCGATGGCGTGGCGGTCGTAAAACAGTCCGTCGACCAGGCGCTGCAGGTCGCCGAATTCCTCGGCCTGGAACGATCCGTACTCCATAGTGCCTCCTCGGGCGCCTCACGTCGGCATGCGCGGCGATTCGTAATTTATTGCGATGGACTTAATCTATCACGGCTTCATACCGTTGCGGCGGTGGCGGTCTATACTTAGACGAACTGCAACGTACCGCTTCGTGAAAGGTCGCACCCATGCAGACGATCTACCAGAAGATGGAAACCACCGAACTCGATGCCGCCATAGAGGCGCTCAAAGCCGAGGTCGCCGAGGTCAAGGCCAAGGGCCTGGCACTCGACATGGCCCGCGGCAAGCCGTCGCCCTCCCAGGTTGACATCTCGCGCCCCATGCTCGATATCCTCAACGCCGACGCCGATCTGCACGATGGCAACGTCGACTGCTCCAACTACGGCTGCTTTGAGGGCATTCCCTCGGCACGCAAGCTGGCGGGGGAGTTCCTGGGTTGCCCCGCCGAGCAGACGCTCGTACTGGGTTCGTCGAGCCTGCTGATCGAGCACGATATCGCCGGCATGTTCTGGCGCTGCGGCTCGTGCGGCAGCGAGCCTTGGGAGACTTACGAGGCCGCGCATGACGGCAAGAAGGTCAGGTTCCTGTGCCCTGTTCCCGGCTACGACCGCCACTTTGGCATCACCGCCGACCTGGGTATCGAGAATGTCCCCGTCGCGATGACCGACAACGGCCCCGACATGGACGAGGTCGAGCGCCTGGTTGCCGCCGACGACTCCATCAAGGGTATCTGGTGCGTGCCCAAGTATTCCAACCCCACGGGCATCACCTTTAGCGAGGACACCGTGCGTCGCTTGGTCGAGATGCCCACGGCCGCGCCCGATTTCCGCATCTTCTGGGACAACGCCTACTGCGTGCACGACCTGTACGACGAGACCGACGAGCTCGCAAACATCTTTGACCTCGCTCGCGCGGCGGGCACCGAGGATCGCGTGGTGGCCTTTGCCTCGACGTCCAAGATCACCTTCCCGGGCGCCGGCATCGGCTTTATCGGTGCGAGCCCCGCGGTCATCGCCGAGTTCTCAAAGCGCCTGAAGGCCGGCCTCATCAGCGCCGACAAGCTCAACCAGCTGCGTCACGTGCGCTTCCTTCCTACCATCGAGGCGGTCAAGGAGCACATGAAAAAGCACGCCGAGTTCCTGCGTCCGCGCTTTGAGGCCGTTGAGCGCAAGCTCACCGAGGGCTTGGGCGACACGGGCTGCGCCACCTGGACGCACCCCCGCGGCGGCTACTTTGTAAGCTTCGATGGTCCCGAGGGCTCGGCCCAGAAGGTCGCCGCGCTTTGCGCCGACCTGGGCGTCAAGCTCACGCCGGCTGGTGCCACCTGGCCCTATGGCAAGGACCCGCGCGACACCAATATTCGCATCGCGCCGAGCTATCCCACGGTCGAGGACCTGGAGGCCGCGCTCGATGTGCTGGTGCTGGCCGTTAAGCTTGTCGCTGCCGAGCTTGCGCGTGCCGAGCGCGCCTAACGCGCGGCTTCCCGTACTATCCGCACTTTCGATACGTAAAGGAGCGTATACATGGATTTGGGAATTTCTACCAACCCCACGCCAGAGCTCTACACCATTAAGGTAACCGGCGAGATCGATATCTCTAATGCCGATAGCCTGCGCAATGCCATCGACCTGGCGCTCGAGCAGCCCACCGAGGCCGTTGAGCTCGATTTTGCCCAGGTGAGCTACATCGATTCGACGGGCATTGGCGTGCTTGTGGGCGCCGCGCACCACGCAGTCGACCACGGCAAGCGCTTTAGCTGCGCCAATGTGCAGCCTCCGGTGATGCGCGTGGTTCAGCTGTTGGGTGTCGACCAGGAGATTTCGATCACCGCTGCATAACCTTTGCCCTCAAAAGGGCGTGCCGTTTGGCATATGTTTGTGATGCGCTCGGACGTTTTGGCGTCCGGGCGCTATACTTGACCGAATGAATAGACGAGTTCCGGCCGAATGGCGCGGTGCGGGCTCGACTCACATCGAGCCTTGGAGGTATGTGTGTTTGGTATTGGAGAGGGTGAGCTCGCGATCATCGTGGTCTTCGGCTTTTTGCTGTTTGGCCCGGATAAGCTCCCACAGATGGGCCGTACGATTGGCCGTGCCATCCGTCAGTTCCGCGAGACGCAGGAAAAGATGACGGCCGTTGTTCAGTCCGAGATTATCGATCCGGTGAGCGAGGCCGCGTCGGCCCCGGTCAAGCCCAAGAAGGCTGCTGCGACCGACGACGATTCCGATGCGGACGAGGATGCCGCCGAGACGGCAGCGCCCGCCAAGAAGGAGACCTTTGCCGAGCGCCGTGCCCGTCTTGCTGCCGAGAAGGCCGCAAGCGAGGGTGCTGCTGAGGGCGAAGGTGTTGCCGAGGAGGCCGAGGGTGCAGAGCCTGCCGTTGCTGCTGATGCCGCCGAGCCCGAGCCTGTTGCAGAGCCCGAGCCCGAGCCGGCAGAGCCCACGACGGCTGACCTCTACGCTCGTCGTCCCCGCAAGCGCAAGGCCGTCGTCGACCAGCTCGCTCGCGAGCTCGAGGCCGAGGACGACGCCGCTGCCGCCGACGCCTCGAAGGGAGGCGATGAGTAATGCCTATCGGACCTGCGCGCATGCCGCTCTTCGATCATCTGGGAGAGCTTCGTCGCCGCCTGACCATCGTGGTCGTGTCGGTGTTTGCCGCCGCTATCGTGCTGTATTTCGCCACGCCCGTGGTGCTCGATATCTTGAAAGATCCCATCCGCTCGTTTGTGCCGGACGGTAAGTTCTACATCACCACCACGCTCGGCGGCTTTGGTCTGCGCTTTTCGCTGGCTCTCAAGATGGCCGTTGTCATGTGCACGCCCATGATCGTCTGGCAGGTCTTGGCGTTTTTCCTGCCGGCGCTGCGCCCCAACGAGCGCAAGTGGGTCGTGCCCACGGTGCTCGCCTCGACGGTGCTGTTCTTCCTGGGCGCTATCTTCTGCTACTTCATCATCATCCCTGCGGGCTTTGAGTGGCTCATCGGCGAGACTTCGGCCGTCGCCACGGCGCTGCCCGAACTGGAGGATTACATCAACATGGAGCTGCTCTTTATGATCGGCTTTGGTGTGGCGTTCGAGCTGCCGCTCATCATCTTCTATCTGTCCGTCTTTCATATCGTGTCCTACGCGGCCTTCCGCAGCGCCTGGCGCTATGTATATGTGGGCCTGCTGGCGGGCTCGGCTGTAATTACGCCCGATGGCTCGCCCGTCACGCTGGGTCTTATGTATGGTGCCCTGCTCTCGCTCTACGAGATCTCGCTCGCCATCGCCCGCGTGGTCATTACCGCGCGTGAGGGCAAGGAGGGCTTGTTTGTGAGCCGTCTGGACCTGTTCTCGAACGAAGAGGACGACGAGGAGTAGACCGGTATGCACGAGGTTGGCATTGTCAACGGCATACTCGATACAGTGATTCGCGCGGCGCGTGGGGCGGGGGCCTCGCGCGCCGTTTTGGTAACGCTGCGTATCGGGGATATGACCGAGGTGGTGCGCGAGGCGCTCGACTTTGCGTGGGAGACGTTTCGCGACGAGGACCCGCTCACGCAGGGCTGCGAGCTCGCCGTGGAGGAGGTCCATCCACAAAGCGAGTGTCTGGACTGCGGCGAGGTTTTCGACCACGACCGCTTTCATTGTCGCTGCCCCCAATGTGGCGGCGCCAACGTGCGCCTGCTGCACGGCCGCGAGCTCGACATCGCGAGTATCGAAATCGAAACCCCCGACGATTAGCCCGCTAGCCATCTAGTGATGGGGTATAAAGGGGCCAAAGTAAGGAGCGCTAAGTATGGCCGAGAAAACGATTGATATCGCGTCGCCGATTCTGTCGCGCAACGAGCGCCTGGCAGATCAGCTGCGTCAGCGATTTAATGAAACAAACACCTATGTGATCAATGTGCTGTCGAGCCCCGGTTCGGGCAAGACCACCACGATCCTGGGCACCAACGAGCGCCTGCGCGACAAGGCCGGCTTGCGCTGCGCTGTCATCGAGGGCGATATTGCCTCGGATGTCGACGCCATCACCATGAAGGAAGCCGGCATGCCCGCCATCCAGATCAACACGGGTGGCCTGTGCCACCTCGAGGGCAACATGATCATGGAGGCCGTTGACGCGTTCGACCAGGCCGTCGGTCTGGAGAACATCGACGTCATCTTTATCGAAAACGTGGGCAACTTGGTCTGCCCGGTCGACTTTGACCTGGGTGAGAACCTGTCCATCATGATTCTCTCGGTGCCCGAGGGCGACGACAAGCCCATCAAGTACCCGGGCATCTTCCAGCACGCCGGCGCGCAGCTGCTCAATAAGGTCGACGTGGCCCCGGCTTTCGATTTTGACATGGATAGGTATACTAAGACACTCGATGACCTCAATCCGCAGGCGCCGCGGTTTGCCGTGAGCGCGCGCAAGGGCGAGGGCATGGATGCCTGGTGCGATTGGCTCATCGGGCAGATCGAGCAAGCAAGGGCGTAAATCGGCCGCCATACGGGCGGGCGTAGCCGCAGAGACACGAGATAGGAGCCTCTTTTGAAGCTCATCATCGCCGAGAAAAACGACGCTGCGCGTCAGATCGCCGAGCGTCTGTCCACGGGCAAACCCAAAAAGGATAAGGTGTACAACACCGCCATCTACCGTTTTGAGTGGAAGGGCGAGGAGTGCGTGACCATCGGCCTGGCCGGTCACATCCTTGCGCCCGATTTTTGCGACAGCGTGCTGTTCGATAAAAAGCTGGGCTGGTATTCGGTTACCGAGGACGGCGAGATGCTACCGGCCGACATGCCCGATGGCCTGGCACGCCCGCCCTACGACACCAAGCGCAAGCCGTTTCTTGCCGACGGCATCTCCATCAAGGGCTGGAAGCTCGAGAGTCTGCCGTATCTCACCTGGGCACCCGTCATTAAGCTGCCGGCCGAGAAGGAACTCATCCGCTCGCTTAAGAACCTTGCCAAAAAGTCCGACAGCGTCATCATCGCCACGGACTTCGATCGCGAGGGCGAGCTGATCGGTTCGGACGCCCTCAACAAGGTGCGCGAGGTTGCGCCGGACTTGCCGGTTGCCCGCGCCCAGTATTCTTCGTTTACCAAGGCCGAGATCACGCAGGCCTTCGATAACCTTGTCTCGCTCGACCAGAATCTGGCCGACGCCGGCGAGAGCCGCCAGCACATCGACCTTATCTGGGGCGCGGTGCTCACGCGCTATCTGACGCTCGCCAAGTTCGGCGGCTTTGGCAACGTGCGCTCCGCCGGCCGCGTGCAGACGCCGACGCTTGCCCTGGTGGTCGAGCGCGAGCGCGAGCGCATGGCGTTTGTGCCCGAGGACTATTGGCAGATCCGCGGCATGGGCGCCGCGCAGGGTGCTGCTGAGGACGACCGCTTTAAGATTGCGCACAAGACGGCACGCTTTACCGACAAGGATGCTGCCGAGACGGCATACGGCCATGTCGACGGCGTTACGACGGCAACCGTCGCCGCGGTGACCAAGCGCTCCCGCAAGCAGCAGCCGCCCACGCCGTTTGCGACCACCTCGCTGCAGGCCGCCGCCGCTGCCGAGGGCATCTCGCCTGCGCGTACCATGCGCATCGCCGAGTCCCTCTACATGGCGGGCCTTATCAGCTACCCGCGTGTCGACAACACCGTGTATCCCGCGACGCTCGATCTGGGCGCCGTGGTGAGCGACCTGGCAAAGATCAACCCGGCGCTGGCGCCCGTGTGCAAAAAGGTGCTCGCCGGTCCCATGAAGCCCACGCGCGGCAAGGTCGAGACCACCGACCACCCGCCTATCTATCCCACGGGCGAGGGCGATCCGTCCACGCTCGACGGCGGCCAGCGCAAGCTCTACGACCTCATCGCCCGCCGCTTCCTGGCGACGCTCATGGGGCCCGCGACCATCGAGAACACCAAGCTCGAGCTTGATGTGAACGGTGAGCCGTTCGTGGCTTCGGGCGACGTGCTCGTGACCCCGGGTTTCCGCGAGGCCTATCCGTACGGCCTTAAGCGCGATGAGCAGATGCCGCCGCTGGAGCAGGGCGATACGGTTGATGTGTTCGACATTAAGCTCGAGGCAAAGCAGACCGAGCCGCCCGCACGCTACAGCCAGGGTAAACTCGTGCAGGAGATGGAGAAGCGCGGCTTGGGCACCAAGTCCACGCGCGCGAGCATCATCGAGCGCCTGTACGCCGTGCGCTACCTCAAAAACGATCCCGTGGAGCCGAGTCAGCTGGGCATCGCCATCATCGATGCGCTGACGCAGTTTGCCCCGCGCATCACGAGCCCCGATATGACCAGCGAGCTCGACGGCGACATGACCCGTGTGGAGCGCGGCGAGGATACCGAAGAGCATGTCGTGATGCACTCGCGCGCGCTGCTGGCTGGCGTGCTCGACGAGCTGCTCAAGCACACGCAGGAGCTGGGCGACGCCATCAGCGACGCCGTCACGGCCGATGCGCGCGTGGGAGCTTGCCCCAAGTGCGGCAAGGACCTGGTTATGAAGACGAGCGCCAAGACCCGTGGCAGCTTCATTGGCTGCATGGGCTGGCCCGACTGCGATGTGACCTATCCGGTGCCGAGCGGCGTCAAGGTGAGTCCGCTCGAGGGCGAGGCGGCCGTGTGCCCCGAGTGCGGCGCGCCGCGCATTAAATGCCAGCCGTTCCGTCAGAAGGCTTTCGAGATCTGCGTGAACCCCACGTGCCCCACCAACTACGAGCCCGACCTTAAGGTGGGCGAGTGCAAGGTGTGCGCCGAGGCCGGACGTCATGGCGACCTGATCGCGCACAAGAGTGAGAAGAGCGGCAAGCGCTTTATCCGCTGCACCAACTACGATGACTGCGGCGTGAGCTATCCTCTGCCGGCGCGCGGTAAGCTCGAGGCGACGGGTGAGACCTGCCCCGAGTGCGGCGCCCCCATCGTGGTGGTCAACACAGCGCGCGGCCCGTGGCGTATCTGCGTCAACATGGACTGCCCGACCAAGGAGAAGAAGCCCGCCCGCGGCCGCAAGACCACGACTAAGGCGAGCACGGCCAAGAAGACGACGGCGGCCAAGAAGACTGCCGCCAAGAAGGCTGCCGCAAAAAAGACGACCACCAAGAAGGCCGCCGACAAGTAACCGAGCACATATAGACGCGGCGGGGCCGGGCGCGCAAATGCAAATGCGCGCCCGGCCCCACTTCTAAGTTGCGGTGAAATAGGGACTGTTTTTGCTGGCAAAAGGCCTAATTAATCCCTATTCCACCGCAAGTTTTGATCAGTTGTTGGGATTACTTCACCTCGACAGGCTTGGCGCTGGGATAGCGCTCCTCAAAGTCTAGGCGGTACTTATTGTCATTGGTGCCCGCCACGTTGTCGCGCGACAGCGGCGCCACGATCTCATTCTTGTGGTCCGCAGGCTTGGCGTATTTCAGGCTGATCTCCCAGGCATCACAGATTGCGTCAATGCGGTGATCCAGGTCGTCGTACAGGGCGATGATGTCCTTCCAGGAGCTGTAGTTCTTGGAGCTCGTCGGGACGTCTAGGTCCTCGACGATGTCGTAATACTGCTCGATGGTGTCCTCCGTGCGCTCGGCGACGTCGGCGAGATTTTGACGGGTGGTTCGATCCTCTTCCAGATAGCTGCCGTTGAAGTTCTGCGCGCAGCCACGGACGTAGTTGTCGAGGTCTTCGAGCAAGTCGTAGTATTCGCTCAGTCGGCGGTAGAGATTCTGCTCGGAGAGCGTTGCTTCGCCGCCATCCTCGTCGTCATCGTCATCATCGTCGTACAGGCTGTTGGGATCGCCGAGAGGCTTTAGGTCATCGTCGTCGACGTCATGGTGCAGCTTAGCTACCTCGGCAGTCGTCTGCGTGGCGGCGCTGTCGAAAGGCTTGATCACAAAGAAAACGACCAGGGCGATGATGATCGCCACCAGCACAACGATAACGGCGATAAGCGGCCCGGCGCCGCTCTTTTTGGGAGCGGGGGTCTGTGGCGAAGCGGGCGCGTATGCGGGAGCCGGCTGCTGTTGGGGCGAGCCGCTCGCGACGGGTATGCGCTGCGTGGTCTCGACGGCCGCGGGGCTTGCGGCGGGGTCGGGGCGATAGGCGAGGGGGTCGTCCGCCTTGGCTTGCGGCGTATCAAGGGAGCCGGTCTGCTCAAAAGCGGGCTGGCTATCGCTCGCGGCTGTTTGCTCAACGGGTGCACCGCACGAGGTGCAGAACTTGGCATTATCTGCAAGAAGCTTGCCGCACGAGGCGCAATACCGAGACATTGCCACTCCTTTCGCCACATTTCAATGCAATACGACGATTATACCCAGCGCAAAAAATTCCCCATCATAAGTTGTGGTGAAATAGGGACTGTTTGGCGGTCTCAGAGCTTCAATCAGTCCCTATTTCACCGCAACTTTGGAAAGGCACCATTAGCCATTGGGGACGCGCCGGACGCTGGGGTATCATGGCTTGGTTGCTATAACTTGCACTTTCGCGCCTTGTGGGAAGGGGATGCGCCCATGGCTTCTGAGCCCGCTCAACATAGCTTTATCACGCTCGAGGGCGTCGACGGCGCCGGCAAGTCCACGCAGGCGCGCCTACTTGCCCGTGCGCTCGAGCTCGCTGGTTACCAGGTTGTGAGCCTGCGCGAGCCGGGCGGTACCGCCATCAGCGAAAAGATCCGCGCCCTGCTGCTCGACCCCGCCAATACGGCGATGGGCGACACCTGCGAGTTGTTGCTCTACGAGGCCGCGCGCGCCCAGTTGGTGCACGAGGTCATCGCGCCTGCTCTTGCTGCCGGCAAGGTGGTCCTGTGCGACCGCTTCTACGATTCCACAACTTGCTATCAGGCGTTTGCCGATGGCCTCGATCGCCAGATGGTGCGCGATGCCAACAACCTGGCCGTCGCGGGCACGCACCCGGCGCTCACGCTCGTCTATCACATCACGCCCGAGCAGGCGGCGCTGCGCATGGCCGACCGCGGTGCGGCCGACCGCATGGAGGCCAAGGGCATGGCCTTCCAAGAGCGCGTCTACCAGGGATTTTGCGCCATTGCCGCCGAGGAACCAAACCGCGTAAAGCTCATCGACGCGACCGCGACCATCGAGGAAGTCTTCGAGAAGACGGTCGAGCAGGTTCGCGCCTACGGCCTCGACATTTCCCAGGATGCCGTCACCGCCGCGCTTGCCCAGGATGCCGTCACCGCCGCGCTTGCCCAGGAGGCCGAGTAACATGGCCCCCGCTCAGGCAAGCCTGCTGGCCAAGCTCGACACCCAAGAGCGCGTGCGCGACTTTTTGACCAATGCCGTCGCCAGTGGTCGCGCATCGCACGCCTACCTGTTTTTGGGCGCGCCCGGCGCGGGCAAGCTCGACGCCGCGTGGGCGCTCGCCCAAGCCTTCCTGTGCGATCAGGATGGCTGCGGCTCATGCGATAGCTGCGTGCGCGTCGCCCGCCATACGCACCCCGACGTGCACTATTACACGCCCGAGAGCGCCACGGGCTACCTCATCGCCCAGACCCGCGAGCTGCTCGACGACGTGCCGCTGGCGCCCATCCGTGCCAAGGCCAAGGTCTACATCATCGACCGTGCCGAGCAACTGCGCGCCAACACCGCCAACGCACTGCTCAAAACACTCGAGGAGCCGCCCGAGGGCGTTATGTTTATCATGCTGGGCACCTCGGCAGACGTGATGTTGCCCACCATCGTGAGCCGCTGCCAGTGCGTGCCGTTTCGGCTGGTATCGCCTGCCGTCGCCGCGCAGGCCGTGAGCCGCGCCACCGGTCAGGACCCCGCGCGTTGCCGCATGGCCGTCGCCGTAGCGGGAAGCCCCACGCGTGGTATCGAGTTCCTCAAGAGCGCCGAGCGCCAGGACGCCCGCCGTCAGATGGTTCGTGCCATCGATTCGCTTATCGCCGCCGACGAGGCCGACGTACTCAGCCGCGCCAAGTCACTCATCGTCGCCGTTAAGGCGCCGCTCGCCGAGGTCAAGTCCACGCAGGAAAAGGTGCTCGAGCAAAACGCCGACTACCTGTCGCGTGGAGCATTGAAGCAGCTTGAGGACCGCAACAAGCGCGAACTCAACGCGCGCGAGCGTTCGGGTATCATGGAAGCGCTGGCGAGCGCGCGGACGCTCATGCGCGACGTGCTGCTGACGCTTCAGGACGAGGCGGCCGACGTGGTGAACGAAGACGTGCGCGACACGATCGGTCGGCTTGCCGCCGCGACCAATGTTGCGGGTGCCACGCGGGCGCTCGAGGCAGTCGCGACCGCCGAGCGCAACATCGCCAGAAACGTTACTCCCCAGCTGGCCATCGAGGTCATGCTGTTCGATATCAGGAAGGCACTGAAATGCCGTTAGTCGTACCCGTTAAGTTTACCTACGCCTCGCGCGACCTGTGGTTTGATCCGCAGGATCTGGATATCCTCGAGGCCGATTATGCCATTTGCTCCACCGAGCGCGGAACCGAGATCGGCCTGGTCACGGCCGATCCCTTCGAGGTGCCGCAGGACGAGATCGGTCAGCCGCTCAAGCCCGTGCTGCGCGTGGCGAGCGACATCGACCTGCAGCTTGCCGATGACCTGGCCATCCAGGGCGACGAGGCCATGGTCGACTTCCGCCGCCTGGTCAAGGAGCTCGACCTCGAGATGAAGCCGGTGGGCGTCGAGTACCTGTTTGGCGGCGAGAAGGCCGTGTTCTACTTTGCAGCCGAGGAGCGCGTCGATTTTCGCCAGCTCGTCAAGGACCTGTCCTCGACGCTGCACATTCGCGTCGATATGCGCCAGATCGGCGTGCGTGACGAGACCCGCCTGGTGGGCGGCTATGCCCAGTGCGGACAGGAGCTCTGCTGTACGCGCTTTGGCGGACAGTTTGAGCCCGTCTCGATTCGCATGGCAAAAGAGCAAGACCTGCCGCTCAATTCCTCCAAGATCAGCGGCGTGTGCGGTCGTCTGATGTGCTGCCTGCGCTACGAGTTCGAGGCCTACAAGGACTTTAAGAGCCGTGCGCCCAAAAAGAAGACGCTCATCGATACGCCGCTTGGCAAGGCGCGTATCCAGGAGTATGACACGCCGCGTGAGCAGCTGGTGCTGCGCCTGGAGAACGGCAAAGTCTTTAAGGTCAACCTAGCCGATATGACGTGCTCGGAGGGCTGCAAAAAGAAGGCCGCCGAGCAGGGCTGCAGCTGTCGCCCCGACTGCGTGACGCGCGACGTGCTCGAGCGCATCGAGTCGCCCGAGATGCGCCTGGCGCTCATGGAGCTCGATCGCGAGAACGGCGTCGACGTGGGCGATGGCCTGTCGAGTGCCGACCGTCTGGCCGGCACGTCGATGCCCAAGCGCCGTCGTCGCGACGTCGATTCCGATGCCCGCGCTGCTCAGAGCCAGGGCGAGGGCCGTGGCCGCGGAAAGGGCCGCGGCAAGGCCGAGGCGCCCGAGGCCGAGGGGGCGGCCGATGGCCGTCGCCGCCGCAAGCGCGCGGGCTCGGGCGATGCTACCGAGGCTGCAGCCGCGGGCAAGAACGCCTCTCGCGAGCGCGAGGTTCAGCAGCCCCAGCAGCAGAATCGCGGCGGTGGCATGAACCCCACACGCCGTCGTCGCCGTCATCTGTCGAGCGAGGAGCGCGAGGACGCCTTCCGCGCCGCAGCTGCTCGCGAGGCTGGTGCCGCTTCCAAGGGCCCCTCGGTCTCCGATGCGCCTGCCGACAAGGGCGGCAAGTCACGTGGCGAGGAGGAGCGCGCGCCGCGTCCGCGCCGTCGCCATTCCTCGGGCGCGCAACAGAAGCCCTCAGTGCCCTCCGTGGCCGATCAGGTCTCGGATGGCGAGGTCAAGGTCACGCGCCGTCGTCCCGGAGATGGCGGGGGAGCGGCTGCCAAGGCTTCGCGTGGCGCCGCTCGCGACGAGCGCGAGCCGCGCGAGGATCGCGGTGGCGAGGGCTCGGCCGACCAGGGTCAAAAGCGCCGTCGCCGTCGCCGTTCCCGCAAGCCGCGCCAGGATGGTGGCGAGGGCTCGACCCCGTCTTCGTCCGCACCACAACCGCCTGCCGGCGAATAACGTCCGTAAGCGGATGTAACCCGCCTTGCCCCGAGCGCATCGGGGTATCATAGCGCCGAATCAACAACCCTCCCTGCGACCGAACGTAGGGAGGGTTGTGTCTTGAAGAGCCGTTTGAACATATTGAGCTGTCTGCAGGGTGCCGGTGCCCTACCGTTTGCGGACGAATTGCTACCGTTTGCCGAGCGGGTGGCACGCGAGGCGCTCGAGGCATTGTCGCCAACACGATGTGCCGGCTGCGAGCGCGCCGGTGCGCTTATTTGCCAAGACTGCCTGGCTGCGCTCACGCTCATCGACCCACGTCATAGCTGCACCCGATGCGGCGCTCCGTTTGGGGATTTGCTGTGCACTGAGTGTTCGGTCGAGGGCACGTCCTCGGCAATGGCGGAGGCGCTCGACCGCTGCCTGGCGTGCGCCGTCTATGCGCATCCGCTGCCGCGCATCATTAAAGCGTACAAGGATGCGGACGAGCGATGTCTGGCTCCGTATCTGGCGGAGCTGCTCTACGACACCGCCCTGCATGCCCAGGTCGTAGCGCCCGATCGCTACGGAGGTGTGCTGTCCGGTGCGGATGCGGTGGTGTTTGTGCCTGCGACGGCGGCAGCGTTTCGGCGGCGTGGTTTTGATCATATGGAGGCTATTGCGCGCCCATTTTGCGAGCTGTCGGGTGTTCCCCTGCTCGATGCGCTCGTCAAGTACGGGCATGGCGACCAGCGCGAACTCGGTCGTGAGGAGCGCCGCGAGCGTGCCCAAGGCATGTACGAGACGGTTGAGGACGTGCACGGCCGCCGCTTGCTGCTTATCGACGACGTTATCACCACGGGTGCGACGATGGCAGCGGCTTCGGCGGAACTCAAGCGCGCCGGTGCCGTGGCCGTTGATGGCCTCGCTATCGCACGCGTTTGGTAGGGGTGGTTTTGTGGCAGTGAAGATTGAGCGGCGCAACGAGCCGACAGACGAACAGCTGGCGGCTTCCGTAATCCTAACAGGCGCCTCGGCGCTACGCATGATGCGCGCCGAGCGCCGAAAAATGGGTTACATCAGCTGGAGGGACCTCAATCCCGATGAAGAGCGCCGTGTGCTGCGCACGTCGTCGCCCTCGACCGAGGACATCTATCTTCCCGACTTGGTGCGGATTGGGGCCGCAAGCGGCGAGGTGCAAGAAGATCTTTGCTTGCTGGTGGGATCTGCGGCGCAGCGCCGCCGCATGCCTAGCGTGGGCTGGTCCGTATGCTCTGGGTTGCCCGCCGGCTCGATTCTAGAGGTGGAACCAGGGGTGTACAGTCTATCTCCCGAGGCCCTTTGTGTTGTCGTCGCCCGCGAGGTCGGCTGTATCCAGGCATTTGCCCTGGCCCAGGAGCTGTGCTCTAAGATTTCACTGAGTGACCGCGGGAAGTATCTGCCTCCCTACACCTCGCCCGTTACGAATAAACTTGCAAAGGACAAGGACCAGCCAGCAGACGTGGGCTACTTTGAGGTTGAGCCGGTGCTGACGCCCGATCGTCTGGCAGATTACCTCGCGGTATGCAAGGGGAATGCGGCCAAACAACTGCAGCGTCTGTGTCCCTACTTGTCAGAAAACCTGCGCTCGCCCATGGAGTGCATCATGCTCGCTCTGTTTTCGCTTCCGTTTTCCTATGGCGGATTTGCCTGCGGTCCCTTTAAGACCGACTACAAGATTGAGTTCGATGACCGCGCGCAGGCAATCTCGGGGATGCCGCATGCAGTTTGCGATGCGTATCAGGAGGCAGCCCGGTTTGACCTGGAATACAACGGTGAGCTGGGTCATTCCTCCCGGAGGGGACGTATCCATGATGAAAAACGCAACACGGGCTTGATTACTATGGGAATCGAGGTCGCGACGGTCAACAACGAAATGCTCCGCGACATGGAAGCGATGGAAGCGCTCACATGGCGCATCCACCAGCGTATGGGTAAGCGATATCAGAATCGCGTAGAGGCTCGTCGAAAGAGGCAAGATGCTCTGCTGAATACGCTCCGAGCGTGCTTTGGGCTCAAGCCAGCGTAAAACTATGGCTTTATAGGGGGTCTGTTTATATGCTCTGTGCAAAATACGGCAAATATGAGTACTGTTACTAGATTAGTGACAGCAAAAACAAAGAAACTTGGGCCGAAAATCTGGATTCAGCGAAGAGATAGTAAACGAATGTGGAATATCTTGGCGCCAAGCAGGCTGTGCGGAACTCAAAAAGGGCTCGTGAGGCGGTAATACGCTGCTACTAAATTGGTGACAGTACTCATATTTGCCGTTTTTTGCACAGGGCGCCCTGAGACGGGTGCCCCGGAGCTCCCCGTGGGGGAGCTCCGGGCTTCATGGGGGCACGAATAGCCCGCTCCGACCTGCGAAATCTGTACTCGCGATGCGAATGACGCCCCTAACCTTAAACTTTAGCTTGAACTTAGCTATAATGCGCTTCGTTCCTACCAGGCTGTGGTTGCGGACGGACGAAATGCCCGTCCTAGTCCAAGACAGACGCGGTCAAAGGGATCCACGTAAGCGACCGCGTGTGCGCGGCGCGATCATGGCGCGTCCTAGATGTAAGCCGCACCGTCCGTTCTACTTTCTTTGGGGCAATACCGCCTCGCGGGCGAGCGGGTCAGTCGTGAAGGTGGCTGCGGCCTCCCGAGCAAACACCCCGGTGCGCAAGTGTGGGGTCAAATACCAGGTCAGCTGGTGGGAACAACCTGATATTCCGCGCAACGCACGGATTGTATACGACACAGAAGGCAGGGTAGTGGACATGGTGAGGGGCAGCTTGATGCACGCGGCTCGGTTAGGTGCTGGGACCGCAGCGGTCATTGCCGTTTTGGGCCTGAGCGGATGCGCGTTCAACCCGCTGTCTACGTTCACGACTCCCACGATCGACCAGATCGAGTACGAGACGGTCACGCCGGCGGTGTCGGACGATGCCCTGGTCACTCCCGGAACCCTGACGGTTGCCCTCGATACTTCCGATGCGCCGCAGGCCATGCAGGGCGCCGACGGCGAGCTCACGGGATATGCGGTCGACGCCGCCCGCGCCCTCGCAAGCCGCATGGGCCTTAAGGTCGCCTTTGTCGATGCGTCCTCGGCGGGTTCCGCGCTCGGCGACAAAAAGGCTGATATCTTTATCGGCGAGATCAACTCCACAGACGGGGACGTTAGCTCGCTCGGCACCTGCCTGTACGATGCCGCTTCCGTGTTCGGTAAAACCAGCGATGGTGGTTCGCTAAGCGTTTCCACCGATACCCTTAACACGTCCACCCTGGGTGTCCAGATGTCCTCGGCCTCGCAGGAGGCGCTTGCTAAGCAGAGCATCACCGCCAACCAAAAGACCTACTCCAACATCAACGAGTGCTTTGAGGCGCTCGAGTCCGGTGAGGTCGACTATGTGATCTGCGACTCCACGGTCGGCGGCTACCTTGCACGCCTGATGAGCGAGGTCTCCTATGTCGGTGCGCTCGAGGCGCCCTCGACGCTTGGTGTTGCGGGCCTCTCGTCCAATGACGAACTGTGCCGTGCCGTGAGCGATGCCCTCGACGACATCACGGTCGACGGTACGCTCGAGGCAGTCCACTGCGTCTGGTATGGCACGATGCCCTACGACTTCACCACTAAGACGGTTTCGGGCGCTAACGTGCAACCGGGCGACTCTGAGTCCAGTGAGACCACGTCCTCCGGCAGCGAGTCCTCCGATTCCAACAATGAGACCGCATCCTCCGAGGACAAATCGTCCAGCCAGGAAGGCACCATCACCGACGACGACATTAACAAACTTAATAGCTAGTTATTGCTAGGGGTGGTGTCTCCTATACGTTGGAAAGGACACCTCTTCACGGTTTCAACACGCACTGCCGGGCTTCCCCAATAGGGGAGCCCGGCTTTTTCATCCCAATAAAACCAGCAGGTCAAAGCTAATTTTCGGGACCAAATACAAAGCCGCCGACGCCCTCCCATAGCGCACTTTGCCACGGAAAAGTGCGAGACTTCGGTATGCGGTATCAAGCAATCGTTATTCGGGTCTTTGGGAATCCGCGTGATTAAATGCACGGCAATGGGTACATAGCCAGTACAGTAAGTCCCCGAGGCAGATTGGAGCCACGTATGGATATCAAGGTTTCTGGACGCAAGACGACGGTAACCGATGCTCTGCGTGCGCATGTGGATGAGAAGATCGGCGAGGCGCTCAAGGTTTTCGATATCGAGCCCATGACGGTCGACGTTGTACTTCGCTATGAGAAGAACCCCTCGAACCCCAATCCGGCAATCGTCGAGGTTACGGTTCGTGCCCGCGGTTCGGTGATTCGCGTTGCCGAGCACGGTGCAGATATGTACGCCGCCATCGACCTCTCCGCCGATAAGGTCACCCGCCAGCTGCGCAAGTTCAAGACCAAGGTCGTGGACAACCGCCAGGGCGGTGCCAGCGCAGCGGATGTCGCACCGGTCGAGCGCGTCGAGGATCTGGCCGACCTGCTGCTGCCCGAGGAGGAGGATGACCTGCTCGTCCGCGAGAAGGTCATCGATGTCACCCCGATGACTGAGGAGCAGGCGCTGGTGCAGACCGATCTGCTCGGCCACGACTTCTACGTGTTCGAGAACGCGACGACTGGCCTCATCAATGTGGTGTATCACCGTAAGAATGGTGGATATGGCATCATCAAGCCCCGTATCGAAACACTTGACGAGTAAAATACGTTAACTTGCATGAGTTAACGGCTGGCGGCCATCCCATGCGGATGGCCGCCTTTTTTACGTAAGGAGTCGCTTTGATGGACAAGGCTGCATCTACCGGCCATTCTGACCGCTGCCGCATCGTCGTCGATACCTGCTGCGACTTTAGCCCCGAGGTCGCCGCGAACCTCGATGTCGATATCTTGGGCTTCCCCTTTATCATCGATGGCGAGGAGCGCACGGACGATATCTGGTCGAGCATGAGCCCTAAGGAGTTCTACGACCGCATGAGAGCAGGCGCTCGCGTGTCTACCTCCGCCGTGTCGCTCGGTCGCTATATCGAGTTCTTTACCGAGTGCGCCAAAGAGGGCACGCCCACGGTCTACCTGTGCTTTACCTCGGCGCTGTCGTCGAGCTACAACTCCGCGTGCCAGGCGGCAGATGCCGTGCGCGCCGAGTATCCCAACTTTGAGCTCTATGTGGTCGACAACGCTCTACCCTGTGCGACCGGCGCACTTTTGGCGCTCGAGGCCGTGCGCCAGCGTTCGGCGGGGCTGACCGCCAAGCAACTGGTCGATTGGGCAAACGAGGCGAAGACCTACGTCCACGGCTACTTTACGCTCGAGAGCTTTGACGCGCTGGCTGCCGGCGGCCGCATTCCGCCCGCGGCGGCGCAGCTCACGGCAAAGCTCGATGTCAAGCCCGAGCTCTCCTACGACCTTGCCGGCTCGCTGTCGCTGATCGGCGTCAACCGCGGCCGCAAGAAGGCGCTCAAGTCCATCCTCAAGTCGTTCCGCGAGAACTACGTGCCCGACCGCACCATGCCCATCGCCATCATGACGGCCGATGCCGAAAAGGACGGTGACTGGCTCGAAGCCGCCATCCGCAAGGAGGAAGGCTGCGCCGACGTCACGATCATTCGCAGCTCCGTGGGTCCCACCATTGGCTCGCACGTGGGCCCCGGCATGGTGGCCTGCGCGTTTTGGGGCAAGAATCGCGCCGAGAAAGCCTCGCTTTCCGATCGCATCGCGCGCCGTGTGCGCGGTGAGTAGACAGGCGTTACAACCGCGGGCGCCCCGCAGCTCAAGCGTTGGCACCGAGTATTCAACCTGGTAACAACACCCAACCCAAAAGGAAAGGTTTCATGGCAAACAAGCTCTCTGTCGCATTTATCGGCACCGGAATCATGGGTGCCCCCATCGCCGGCCATATCCTGGATGCCGGCTATCCCGTCACGGTCAACAACCGCACCAAGTCCAAGGCCGCCGCGCTTATCGAGCGCGGTGCCGCCTGGGCCGATACGCCGGCCGATGCCGCGGCGAACGCCGATGTCGTCTTTACCATGGTGGGCTATCCCTCCGAGGTCGAAGAGCTCTACCTGGCGGGCGACGGCCTGCTCGCATGCACCAAGCCCGGCGCGGTTCTGATCGACCTCACCACGAGTTCGCCCGAGCTCGCGCGCGATATTGCCGAGGCCGCCCAGGTCACGGGCCGTATGGCGTTTGACTGCCCCGTCACCGGCGGCGAGTCGGGCGCTATCGCCGGTACGCTCACGGCTATCGTGGGCGCCACCGAGAACGACATCGCGCCGGTCCGCGATATCCTTTCCACCTTTGCGGCAAACATCTGCTGCTTCGACGGCGCCGGCAAGGGCCAGGCTGCCAAGCTCGCCAACCAGGTGTCGCTGGGCGCCTGCATGGTCGGCATGGCAGACGCCATGGCATTTGCCGAGCTGAGCGGCCTTGACCTGGAGAAGACCCGCGAGATGATCTTGGGCGGCACCGGCAAGTCCGGCGCCATGGAGAGCCTGGCTCCCAAGGCGCTCGACGGCGACTACAAGCCCGGCTTTATGGTCGAGCACTTCATTAAGGACCTGCGCCTGGCGCTCGCTTATGCCGACGATCGCGAGCTCGCGCTGCCCGGTGCCGACGTGGCCTTTACGCTCTACGACATGCTCGACGCCATCGGTGGCGCCAAGCTGGGTACCCAGGCCATCACGGTACTCTATAGGGAGGAGGCCGACGCCATTGCCGCCGGTCTGGACTGGTCGCAGTATCGTCCCGAGGAGCACGGTGCTCACGAGGAAGGCTGCGGTTGCGGCGAGCACGGCGACGACCACGAGTGCGGTTGCGGCCACCACCATGGCGAGGACCACGAGTGCTGCGGCGGCCACGGCCATGACGACGACCATGAGTGCTGCTGCGGCCACCATCACGGGGAGTAGCGCCCATGAGCTGGACGTTCGTGGTACTAGCGCTGGTGCTCTTTATCTTTGCGATTTACATTGGCTTTTTGTGCGGCCAGTGGGCCTGCGAAAAGCGCGTGATTACCAAGCGCGACTACTGGATTGCCAATTTTGCAGGCGCGGCGGCAGTCGTTCTACTGACCTGGGTGTTTTCGCTGTTCCCGCTGGTGCAGTTTGCGCCGATCGGCTGGCTCGGCGGCTTTATCGCCGGCCTTAAGATGAGCTTTGGCGAGTCCGTCGGTCCGTGGCGCAAGCACGACGAGGTCTTTAACGTCAACAAGGCTCACCGCGCCGCCGCCGACGCGGGCGACGCCGAGGAGCGTCGCCGTGCGCGTCACAATGGTGCAGCCGATCGACAGCTCATCTCGGTCACCGATGACAGCAAGGGTGCTGGCAAGCACGCTAAGAAATAGTAAGAAGAGGTAACTATGGCAGAAAACAAGGAAGAACAGCTCACCGACGAGGAGCTGGCACAGCTTCAGCTGGCAGAGGAGAACGAGAACGCCGTCGACCGTCTGGTCAAGGAGCTCGGCTGCCCCACGCGCCGCATCCGCCAGTTTGCCGCCCGCGTGCTGCATCTGCTGGCCGAGCGTGACCCGCAGCGCGTCGTGCCCTGCGTGCCCGCGCTGATCGAGGCGCTCGACCGCCCCGAGGCGCAGACCCGCTGGGAGGCCCTCGATGCCCTGACGGCGCTCGCCATCACCTGCCCCGAGCAGCTGGGCGATGCCTTTGAGGGCGCCGAGACCGCGCTGTTCGACGAGATTTCCTCCACGCTGCGCTATGCCGCCTTCCGCCTGCTGTGCGTGTGGGGCGCCACAAGTGTCGAGCGTTCGCGCGAGGCTTGGCCCATCCTGGACGAGGCCATCCAGTGCTACCACGGCGACCTCGAGTATCGCGATATGCTCGGTTGCCTGTACGAGTTTGGCCAGGGTGAGATTGACGCCGAGGTCGCCGAGAAGCTCGCGCTGCGCCTTAAGTTCGACGCCGAGAACGGCAAGGGCAGCTATCTCAAGGCCCGTTCGAGCGAGATTTGCGAAATGCTTGTTAAACGTTTTGGCCTGGATCTCTCCAAAAAGAAGAAGCGTGCTAGCGTTAAAAAATCTGACGACGCCGAAGACGAGGAGTAACAGATTATGGCGCACGATGTAGTCCTGATTCCCGGTGACGGTATCGGTCCCGAGATTACGCAGGCCATGCGCCGCGTGGTCGAGGCTGCCGGTGTCCAGATCAATTGGAACGTCCAGGAGGCCGGTGCCGGCGTCATGGACGAGTTTGGCACGCCGTTGCCCCAGCACGTGCTCGATGCGGTCGCTGAGACCAAGGTTGCCATCAAGGGCCCCATCACCACGCCGGTCGGCCCGGGTTTCCGCAGCGTCAACGTGGCCCTGCGCAAGCACTTCGACCTGTACGCCTGCGTGCGCCCCTGCCTGTCGCAGCCGGGCGACGGCTCGCGCTTCCGCGACGTCGACCTGGTCATCGTGCGCGAGAACACCGAGGACCTCTACGCCGGCATCGAGTTCGATGAGGGCGCTGCCGAGGTCGAGGAGCTCTCGCAGCTCGTCGAGCGTTCGGGCCAAAAGACCTTCGCCGCCGATTCCGCGATCTCGATCAAGCCGATCTCTATCGCCAAGAGCCGCCGCATTGTGGAGTACGCCTTTGAGTATGCCCGCCGCTGCGGCCGCAAAAAGGTGACGGCCGTGCACAAGGCCAACATCATGAAGGCGACCGACGGCCTGTTCCTGCGCGTGGCGCGCGAGGTGGCCGCCAACTATCCCGATATCGAGTTCAACGACAAGATCGTCGACGCCACCTGCATGGGCCTGGTCCAGAACCCCAACGACTTCGATGTCCTGGTGCTGCCCAACCTGTACGGCGACATCGTGAGCGACCTGTGCGCCGGCCTGGTGGGCGGTCTGGGCATGGCCCCCGGCTCCAACATCGGTGCCGACTGCGCAATCTTTGAGGCTACGCATGGCTCCGCGCCCGATATCGCCGGCCAGGATATCGCCAACCCCACGGCCGAGATCCTCTCTGCTGCGATGATGCTCGATCACCTGGGCGAGAACGACGCGGCCAATCGCATTCGCGCCGCCGTATCTGCCACGCTCGACGAGGGCGAGCAGGTTACCGGTGACGTGCGTCGTGCCCAGACCGGCTCCGTTGAGGGCGCTGTGGGCACGCAGGCCTTTGCCGATGCCGTTATCGCGCACCTGGTCTAAGGTATGCACGCTGCAAACGCCTAAATAGTACTTAAGTGTTTGCGTATAACCTAAGAATCAATACGCCCGGCGCTCTGCCGGGCGTATTCTATTGGGGACTATGTTTCCTAACAAGGAGTAACTGATATGGGTCTGATTCAAAAGAAGGACGAGAAGGACGAGATCGACGGCATCCAGATCATCGAGCGCGGCGAAGGCCCCGACGGTGATGAGGACGAGAAGATCGACCTGGTCGCCGGCACGTCTGCCGAACATATTGCCGCCGGCACGACCGCCGAGGAGGAAGACGCTCGCCTGGAGGCAAAGATCGCCGCGGACGCCGCCGACGAGAACCTTATGCCTGAGGAGCAGGACGAGGACGACGACTCCGACGTGGACGACCACGCTTGCAAGCACAAGAAGACGATGATCGCCGCCTTTGTGGTTGCAGTCGTGATCGCTGCGGTGGTCGGCTTCTTTATTGGCAATGGCGGCTTTGGCGGCAAGGGTGTCGGCTCGGCGACCCTGACCGAGGACCAGCTCGATTCGACCGTGGCAAGCTATAGCTACAACGGCAAGAAGAGCGATATCACCGCGCGCGAGGCCATCGAGAGCCAGTACAGCCTCGACACCGTCAAGGATAGTGATGGCAACTACACCGCTCCTTCTGCCGACGTTATCCTGTCCTACGTGCGCAACCAGATTCTGCTGGACGCTGCCGAGGACGAGGGCATTACCGTCTCTTCCAAGGAAATGAAGCAGTACGCCGAGGATTCCATCGGCACCTCCGACTACAAGACCATGGCCACGCAGTATGGCGTGTCCAAGGATCAGGCCAAGCAGATCGTCCGCCAGTCCGCGACGCTGCAGAAGCTCTACAAGAAGAAGGTGGGCGATAGCTCCGCGAGCATGCCGACCGCCCCGACCGAGCCTGCTGACGGCAACGAGGAGACCGCGAGCAAGGACTATGCCGACTACATCATCAACCTTGCCGGCGACGAGTGGGATAGCGAGAAGGGCACCTGGAAGGACGCCGATAGCACCTATGCCAAGGCCTTCGCTGATGATGCCTTTACGGCCGATAGCGCTACCTATAAGCAGGCCATGACCGCCTATTACACCGCCTACCAGCAGTATTCCTCGCAGGCTTCAAGCGCCAGCTCCAAGTGGACCGAGTACGCTAACGGCCTGTACGCCAAGGCCAACATCAGCATCTACGGCCTGTTTGCGTAAGGTTTGCCTGCACTACTGCGCGCTAACCGATCTACCTGATTAAGCCCGCTAGAACGGACAATGAACTGCCTCCCATTTCTTGGACATGAGAAATGGGAGGCTTTCTTTATGCGCGT
>NZ_JAHONA010000017.1 GCF_019131995.1 Collinsella aerofaciens
AAACGGAATAGACGGACCGGCCGTCCGGCTGAGTCTGGGAAGAGGTGCCGGGCGGCGGGCGGAGCATGGCCACCGGACCCATCGAAACACATCTCCACCGTTCCATCAACTGGGAAAACGGCGCCCCCGGACCCCAGGAGGGGCCGCGGGGGCGTTCAGCTAACTGCGGGAATGGCCTATTTGCTCAATGTGTTCGGCTGAGATCGGAAATCAACCGGACAGACTTAAATGACCAACCTCGCCTAAGTGCCGACAGGTTGCCCAAAGACTGGTCATTTTAGCCTGTCCCCAATGAGTAGGTCGGTGCCCTTTGTGCGGAGGTTGCTTTGATGCTTTATACTGATGCGGTTAGACATCCATCCTGCAATCGAGGAGATTTCCATGGCATCAGACGTTCGCGTCCGCTTTGCACCCTCACCGACGGGCAAGCTGCACATCGGCGGCGCCCGCACCGCTATCTATAACTGGGCTTTCGCCCGCGCAAACGGCGGCACGTTCATCCTGCGCATCGACGACACCGACCCCACCCGCTCCACCGATGAGAACACGCAGATTATCCTGCGCGCCATGCGTTGGCTGGGCCTGGACTGGGACGAGGGTCCCGAGGTGGGCGGCGATTTTGGCCCCTACGCCCAGACCGAGCGCCTGGACCTGTACAAGCAGGCCGCCCAGAAGCTTTGGGACGAGGGCAAGGCCTATCCCTGCTTCTGCACCAAGGAGCAGCTCGACGCCGATCGCAAGGCCGCGCAGGAGCGCAAGGACCCCTTCCAGGGCTATCAGCGCCGTTGCCGCGACCTTGATCCCGAGGAGGCCCGCCGCCGCATCGAGGCCGGCGAGTCCTACGTCCTGCGCATCAAGGTGCCCGAGGACCGCGGCGACGTCGTCATCCACGACGCCGTCCACGGCGAGGTGACCTTTGATGCCAAGGAGCTCGACGACTTTGTCATCTTCCGCTCCGATGGCACGCCCACGTACAACTTCGCGACCGTCGTCGACGACGCCATGATGAAAATCACCCATGTCATCCGCGGCGATGACCACCTGTCGAACACCCCGCGTCAGGTCATGGTCTACGAGGCCCTCGGCGCGCCCGTGCCCACGTTTGCTCACATCTCCATGATCTTGGGCGCCGACGGCAAGAAGCTCTCCAAGCGTCACGGCGCCACCTCGGTGGAGGAGTACCGCGACGCCGGCTACCTGTCCGACGCCTTCGTCAACTACCTTGCGCTGCTCGGCTGGTCGCTCGACGGCGAGACCACGATCATCCCGCGCGATGTCCTGGCCAGCAAGTTCTCGCTCGACCGCATCTCCAAGAACCCGGCGACCTTCGACCCCAAGAAGCTCGACTGGGTCAATGCGGAGTACATCAACGGCATGTCCGACGCCCAGTTTGCCGATGAGGTCATGGTCCCCGAGCTGCACGAGGCGGGTCTTATCGAGGGTAATGTCGAGTACGGCGAGGACTGGATCGACGCACTTGCCGCCATCGTCAAGCCGCGCACCAAGATGCCGACCGACGCCGTGACCGTCGCTGCTCCCATCTTCGCTACGGCCGAGACGCTCGAGTATGACGAGAAGTCCGTCAACAAGGGCCTGGCCAAGGAGGGCATGGGTGTCATTCTGGACGCCGCCAAGGCCGCGCTTGAGGGTGTGGACGAGTGGACCGCCGCCAACATCGACGCCGCGCTTGAGCCGCTGCCCGAGCAGATGGACCTTAAGAAGCGCGTGGTGTTCCAGGCTGTGCGCGTCGCCGTCTGCGGCAACATGGTGAGCCCTCCGCTGGGCGAGACCATGGCGCTCGTCGGTCGCGACGACTGCCTGGCGCGTATCGACCGCGCCCGCACGATGGCGCTGTAATCGCTGCGCAAACGTATGTATCCGAGCCCCGTTCACCCGAGCGGGGCTCTTGTTTCTATACTGAGCGAGTGGGTTGGTGGGACAAAATAATCAGTAGTGTTTGTCCCATGTTCGAGCGATGTAACGAGCTCGACACTCGTATCGGCCATGGGACAAACACTACTGATTATTTTGTCCCACCCCTTCCAGGCTCGTTTGAGGTGGTGTATGGCTCAACAACTTTCGCTGTTTGGTTTGCCGGAACCGGAGAAGACTCCTGCGGAGCCGGCTCGCGCGGCCGAGCAGGTCAAGCTCGAGCCTGCGCCTGAGCCCATCGTCGCCTACGCAAGCGTGGTCCTCGACATCCCCACGCGCGCTTTATCTGAGCCATTTGCCTACGGCATCCCACAGTCCCTTGCCAATGAAGAAGCCCAGGTCGGCTCCACGGTCCTGGTCCATTTTGGCAATCGCGCGGCCGCCGGCTACATCGTCGACATCACCGCCGAGCTGGGCGACCTACAAGGCAACAACGCCCTCGACCCTGCGCGCATTAAGCCCATCGAGGCCATCCTCAGCAAGCCGCTCTTTACCGCCGAGGCTGCCCGTATTGCGCGCTGGATGAGCCGCGAGTACGTCGCGACGCTTTCCGAGTGCCTGCGCCTGTTCTTGCCTCCGGGCGGTAGCCCGCGCGTCGTGAAAGGCGATGACGGCGTATGGACCGTCGAGCGCCCCGCCGTCAAACCCATCCAAAATCGTTGGGTCATGCTCACGCCCGAGGGCTTCGACTATACGCCGCCCAAGACGGCGGTTCGCCAGCGCCAGCTTATCGAGGCGCTCCAATGCGGCCCGGTCACGACGCGCGACCTTAACCTGCTCTATAACAGCATGTCGGCGACTATCAAGGCGCTCGAAAAGCGCGGCGTCGTGGTGGTGGAGGAGCGCCGTGCGTGGCGTGGCTGCAGCGAGCAGACCACGCTGTCCTCGGCAAGCGGCAAGGCGCCGGTCGCACTCACCAACGGTCAGCAGCAGGCACTCGCGCAGATTGAGCGCGCTCGTCTGGACGCTCATGGCGACGTGGTGCTGGTCGACGGCGTCACCGGCTCCGGCAAAACCGAGGTTTACCTTTCGGCGATTGAGCGCGTGCTCGCGGCCGGCCGCTCGGCCTGCGTGCTGGTGCCCGAGATCTCGCTGACGGCCCAGACTGTCGGCCGCTTCCGCTCGCGCTTTGGCGAGACGGTCGCCGTGTTCCATTCGCGTCTTTCTGCGGGCGAGCGCCTGGACCAGTGGGATATGGTTGCCAGCGGTGCGGCCCGCGTGGTCGTCGGCGCCCGCTCGGCGCTCTTTTGCCCGCTCAGCGACTTGGGCCTTATCATCATCGACGAGGAGCACGAGACCAGTTACAAGCAGGGTTCCATCCCGCGCTACCATGCGCGCGAGGTGGCGGCCGAGATGGCGCGCCGCTATCGCTGCCCGCTCGTGCTGGGGTCGGCCACGCCTTCTGCCGAGGCCCTCGACCGCTGCCGCCGCGGCACGTTTAACGGTGCCACCTGGACACGCGTCGAGATGCCCGAACGCCCGGGACACGCTGTGCTGCCCACGGTCCGCATTGCCGACCTGCGCCGTGAGTTTTCGCATGGCAGCCGCTCCATGTTCTCAAAACCGCTGATGAAAGGCCTGGAGCGCGTTGTAGAGCGTCGCGAAAAGGCCGTGTTGCTGCATAACCGCCGCGGCTTTGCGCCGTTCCTGATGTGCCGCGAATGTGGCTGCGTGCCCACCTGCAACCACTGCTCCACCGCGCTTACGTACCACGAGCGCACGCACACGCTACAGTGCCACACCTGCGGATCGTCCTGGCGCGTGCAGCCCTATCCGGCGCCCACGAGTCGCTGTCCCAAGTGCGGCAGCCGCTACCTGGCTAAAATGGGCCTGGGTACGCAGCAGATCGAGGACGCACTGCACCAGATGCTTCCCGAGGACGTCGCCATTATTCGCATGGATGCCGATTCCACGCGCGGCAAGGATGCGCACAAAAAGCTGCTCGAGCAGTTCGATGCCGCCGATTGCGCGGTGCTGTTGGGTACCCAGATGATCGCCAAGGGCCTCGACTTTCCCGAAGTCACGCTCGTGGGCGTGGTCAATGCCGACTTTGCCCTCAAGATGCCCGATTTTAGAGCAGGGGAGCGCGCCTACGATCTGCTGGAGCAGGTCGCGGGCCGTGCCGGTCGCGGCGATCGTCCCGGCGAGGTCATCATCCAGACCTACCTGCCTGAGGACCCGGTCATTCGCGCCGTCGCTGAGCACGACCGTTCGATCTTTACCGACTACGACCTGGACCAGCGCCGCGGCGCGCTGTATCCTCCCTTTGTGCGCCTGGTCAACATCTTGGTGTGGTCGGCAAACCGAGACGACGCGCAGGACTACATTGGGCGCATTGCAAAGCTTCTTAAGCGCCGCTGGCATGCTGCCGCGCCCGACTTTTTGAGGGCGGGGAGTGCCATGCCGCAGGTGCTGGGCCCGGCTTCGTGTGTAATCGAGAGAGCCAAGGACCGTTACCGCTTCCATCTGCTTGTGAAGTCGCCCGTGGGGTACCATGTCTCTGATGATATCGACGCCTGCCTCAAAGAGGTGGGCTCTATGCGCGGCGTGAGCGTGAGCGTTGACGTCGACGCCTATGATTTGATGTAACAAACCGAAAGGATGGCCATGGAAGCCAACGGAATCGTACTGTCGCCCGACCCTCGCCTGCGTCAGGAGTGCGCCGTCATCGAGGAGATCACTCCGACGATCGAGGCGCTTGCCGAGAAAATGAAGAAGATGATGTTCGAGAACGGCGGCTGCGGCCTGGCTGCTCCGCAGATCGGCGAGCTTATTCAGCTCGTCACCATCGACTGCGACTACAGCGACAAGAATGATTATGATCCGTACGTGCTCATCAATCCTGTCATTGTTGAGCAGAGCGACCATCTCGTCCCGTTTAGCGAGGGCTGCCTGTCCATCCCCGGCATTAGCTGCGAGATCGAGCGTCCTGATCACGTTGTCGTTGAAGCGTACGACCTGGATGCTAACCTGATTCGCTATGAGGCCACGGGCGACCTGTTCTGCGTGTGCTTGCAGCACGAGATCGATCACCTGCATGGCAACACCATGTTCGAGCGACTGAAGCCGATGCAGCGCATCAAGGCCGTCAAGGAGTACCAGGACGTCCTGGCCCGCGGCGCTCGACCGGGCGAGACTGAGTAGGTCGTCCGTCCCTGGGGCTGGCCGCCTATATATCATCCCGTGCTCAAACATTCTCGCTGCGCTGCGAAACTGCGCGCGGGACGATATATAGGCGGCCAGCCCCAGGGACTACGTTGCCGTTCTTCGCTTCGCCCGGGTGCCTTCGGGCCAGGGAGGGACGTCTTTGCTGATAATTGCTTTGTTGGGAGGGCTGCTTTTGATGCAGTCCTTTCTTTGTTTTTGGGTATATTTGAACGTGTTGAATTGATCTGGCGTCTTGGTTGGGACTTGGCCTGGCGCTGTTATTTGTAGCCGTCTCGGCTCTTGTTGAGGGGAGACATTGTTTTATGCGTATTGTGTTTATGGGTACGCCCGATTTTGCGGTGCCCTCGCTGACCTCGCTTGTCGAAGCTGGCAACGAGATTTCGCTGGTTATTACTCGTCCTGATGCTGTTCGTGGGCGTGGTAAGAAGCTTGAGCCTTCTCCTGTTAAGGCCAAGGCGCTTGAGCTGGGGTTGCCGGTTGTTGAGGCTAATCGCATGACGCCGGAGGTTGTTGAGGCGCTCCGGGCTGCGCAGGCTGATATTTTCTGTGTTGCTGCGTACGGCTGCATTTTGCCTGATGAGGTGCTGCATATGGCGCCGCTTGGTATTGTGAATGTTCATGCGTCCTTGCTGCCTCGTTGGCGTGGGGCTGCTCCTATTCAGCGTGCGATTCTCGCTGGTGATGAGGTTGCTGGCGTTTCTATCATGCGCATCGGGCACGGCGTGGATACTGGGGCTTATTGTGCTCAGGCTTCCACGTCGGTTGCCGGTAAGCATGCTGAGGCGCTGACCATGGAGCTTGGTGAGCTTGGCGGTAAACTGCTTGCCGATACGCTTCCTTCTCTTGCCGATGGCACCGCCGTGTGGACTGAACAGGATGAGGCGCTCGTTACCCATGCTGCCAAGATTTCTAAGCAGGAGATGCGTCTGGATCCGCACATGGCGGCGCTTGATTGCGTGCGTCATGTGCTGGCCTCGTCCGATACCGCGCCTGCTCGTTGCGTGATTGCCGGCAAGACTGTTCGTGTGCTCGATGCTGCGCCGGCTGATGTGTCGCTCGGCGAGGGTCAGGTTCTCGTTCAGGCCAAACGTGTTTATCTGGGCCTTTCTGATGCCTCGGTTGAACTGCTCGAGGTTAAGCCTGATGGCAAGCGTGCCATGTCTGCTTCTGCCTGGGCCGCCGGCCTGCAGGGTGCCGATCTTTCGTGGGGTGTTTTGTCATGAGCAAGCTGTCACCCGCGCGCAAACTTGCGCTCGATGTGTTGATGGAGGCCGATCGCCGCGGCATGTACGCACGCGACGTGTTGTCTTCCCGTGCTTCCGCCAAGGCCATTGACCAGCGCGATTCTGCGTTTGCCGCTCGCTTGGCGCTCGGTGTTGCCGCGACGCAGGGTATTTTGGATGAGTTGCTCGATCAGTTTTTGGATAAGCCCAAAAAGGTCGCGCCGCGCGTTCGCATGGCGCTTCGCATCTCGGCCTTCGAGATGCTCTACCTGCATACGCCGGGCCGCGTTGCCGTGAGCCAGGGTGTTGAGTTGGTGCGCAGCGGTGCTAAGTCTGCTGCGGGCCTGGCAAACGCGGTGCTGCACAAGGTTGCTGACAACGTTGAGGACTTTGCCACGGCATCCGACGTGGATGAGTCCGAGCGCCGCCTGGTTCGTCTGTCTCGTTTGATGGGTCTTCCTCGCTGGCTGTGCGCTCGCATTATGGCGTCGTTTGACACGCCAGAGGGTGCGCTTAACTTTGCCGGCAATCTGGCCCCCGCGCCGCTCGCTTTGCACGAGAACGCCTTTGCAACCAAACCTGATCTGTACCTATCGCAGCTTGTGGCGCCTGTGTTCCCTGGCTGCCATGCTCCGGTCGATGCGCAGGCCACGGTTGCGTCGGGCGTGTTTGAGCGTGCTGCCGCGGTGGCATCTGATCTCAACGCGCAGCTCATCGCCACAGCTGCCACGCGCCCTGGTAGCTGCCTTGAGATTGGTGCCGGTCGTGGCACCAAGACCTATGTGATGATGTGCCAGGCCAAGCGTACGGGCTATGAGCGTCAGCATACGGCGCTCGATCTGCATGATCGCAAGTGCGACCTGAATCTCGCTCGCCTGCATAAGGCCGGTATTCAGGGCGTTCGTACGGTTTCGGGTGATGCCTGCGAGCTTGATGAGGTGCTCACATCGTTTGATGCCAAGCTTGGTAAGCGAGTTAAGTTTGACACGGTCTTTATCGATGCGCCGTGCTCGGGCACCGGCACCATGCGCCGTCATCCCGAGATCCCATGGCGTCTAACTGAGAATGACGTTACGACTGATTTGCCCAAGCTGCAGCTGACGATGCTCAAAGAGGCTGCCGCGCGCGTGGCTGCCGGCGGCGAGCTCATCTATGCGACGTGCTCCGTCTTCGACGAGGAGAACACGCAGGTGGTGGATGCTTTCCTTGCTTCTCCCGAGGGTGCCGGCTTTAGCGTGGCGCCGCTTTCCAAAGCACAGATTCTGCAACTCCCCGAGTTCGATCAGGCCAAGAAGCTCGTTTCCGTACGCCAAAACGATCGAGGCCTCTTCCAAAGCGTGCCGGTAAATGCCGATTCCTACGACGGCCACTTCTGCGCCAGAATAATCCGCAAGTAACTACTAAGTTGCGGTGAAATAGGGATTGAATATCGGCTTCTAACCGCCAAACAGTCTTTATTTCACCGCAACTCATAAGGAAACCTGGTTAGCTAAAGAATAAGCCCCGCGATCGGTGTCGGTCGCGGGGCTGTTTGGTTTCTAGTGGCTGTGCGGGCAGTTGGCGCAGCAGCCACTCGTGGCGCTGGTGCTTGAGCCACCGCTGCGCTGGTCGGTGTTGTAGAAGCCGCTGCCCTCAAACTTGATGCCGCTGGCCGAGAACGTCTTGGCGGCCGGAGCGCCGCAGTTGGGGCACACGACCTCGGGGGTCTCGGACATGGGATGCTCAACCTCAAACACGTTGCCGCAGCTCGAGCACTTGTAATCGTAGCGCGCCATAATACTTCCTTTTCAGCACAAAGCGGGCAGATTACTCTGCCCGCAAAAATTCAAACGTCTGTAACTGTACCCTATATCGGGCGTTTTATCACGCTTCGCCCCAGAATCTATGCGTGTTGCGCAGGAGCTGTGCGGTTTTGCCCTCGGCGGCCGCAACGTCGGCCTCGTCAGCCTGCCAGGTCCAGTTGCCCGTGGCCACGCCCGGCACGTTCATGCGCGCGTCGTCGCCAAGCCCCAGGACATCCTGCAGCGGCATCATCACCAGGGGAGCGTCGCTTGCTAGCGCGTCGCTCATCAGCTTGGCCGCCACCTCAACACCGCTCGGTTCGTCGCCGCCCGCAAAGGAACGCGTACACCAACCCGCGAGCGTCGACGTGTCGTGCGTCGAGGTATACAGGATCTTTCCTGGCGTAAGGTGCACGCCGCAACGGACGTCGTAGTCGCCAAACTCCAGCACGTCCATGCCGGGGAAACCACAGCTCGAGGCCATGGCGCGAACACCGGGCGTCAAATAGCCCAGGTCCTCGGCGATAAAGTTGAGCGGACCCAGCTCGTCATAGGCGGTCTGAAACAGGTCCTTGCCCGGTCCCGCCAGCCATCGACCTTCGGCGCAAGCCTTGCCAGCGGGGATACTGAAGTAGCTGTGGAAGCCCAGGAAGTGATCCAGGCGCACGCGGTCGTAGAGCGAGAACGCACGACGTAGGCGATCCATCCACCAGCTATAGCCGTTCTGCTTCATGTGGTCCCAGCGGAACGTCGGGTTGCCCCACACCTGACCCTCGGGTGCAAAGTTGTCGGGCGGCGCGCCGGAAATCTCGATTGCTTTGCCGGTATCGGACAGCCAGAAGTTCTCGGGTTCGCTCCACGCATCGGCCGAATCGTCCGAGACATACATCGGGATATCGCCGATGACCTCGATTCCTTTCTTGTGCGCATAGTTCATAAGCTCGCACCAAGCCAGGTCAAAGCGGTACTGCATGTACGCCTGAAGCTCCGCCTCGTCGTGGAAGCGCTTGTCGTCGATTAGATACTCGTTGTAGCGCGCGACATCTGCCGGCCAATCGTGGCGTGACTCGCCCTCAAAGTACTTCTTAACGGCCATGTAGACGCAGTACTTCTCGAGCCAATCGGCGTTGCGATGTTTAAACGCGGTGTAGAGCGGATCGGCATCCTCGCCGCCGTGGGTCTTCCAGACAGCAAAGTCGGCGGCCAGCTCCTCGTGACTCTCGGGCAGTAGGTCGATATTGCCCGCAAAAGCCGAGGGCCCGGCATAGGGGGAGCGGAAGAAATCCGTCGGGTTGACGGGCAGGACCTGCCAGTACCGCATGCCCATGGCGGCCAGATGGTCAATAAAGCGACGCGTGGGTGCGCCGATCGTACCGGGCTTGCCATCGTCGGTCGGTACCGAGGTGATGTGACAAACGACACCCGCGCCGTGATCGAGCGGCTCTTGCAGACGCTGCTCGGCGTGGTGATAGATGATCGACGACCCCAGCGGATACAGATCGAGTGTGACAGTGCCATTGTGAATCTCGCACTCGTGACCGCTAATCACATCGCTCGCACATTCGTCGAGCGCCGGAATCGTCACGCGGTGTGAATTGCGCAGGCTGCGGTTAATGATTACCGTCGCGGCCTCACCGTCTTTACCGGTGCGCGTGTAGGCGAGTACCTCGTCGTTGAGCGCGAAGGCCTTGATCTCGCCGTCAACCATAAACGGCAGGGCGCGGCGCACGGCCGAGGCATTTTTAAGGATGGCGAGCGTATCGAAGTCGTGCAGGTCTTCCTTCAAAGGCAGCGTGCGGCGATTGCCCGGATCGGTGAGACCCTCCAAGCCGTACTCGTCACCGTAATAGATTGAGGGAACGCCCGGGAACGTCATCTGCATGAGCGTCGCCAGCCAAAAGCGGCTCTTGGCCAGGCCCATGGAGTTCTCGTCCAGGCGCCATTTGCTGCGCTCACTCTCGGGCAGCTGCGACTCGTCAGGGCCGCCGCCGAGCACCGAGATAATGCGCGGACGGTCGTGGCTCGAAAGCAGATTAAGCGCGCAAGACAGGGCCTCACGCGGATAGTTCTCGCGCAAGGTCTCGATATCCTCGGCAGCTTGGTAGGCGTTTTTGTAGCCCATCAAAAAGCCGATGACCATATCGCGGAAGGGGTAATCCATGGTCGAGTCGAGCTCAGAGCCTTGCAGATAGCGACGCAGATGACCGTAGCTGATCTTGTTGGAGGCATCTTCCCAGACCTCGCCGAGCAGCAGCGCGTCGGGCTTCTCGGCGAGCACAGCTTTTTTGATCTCAGCTAGGAAATCGTCGGAAAGCTCGTCGGCCACATCCAGGCGCCAACCGTGAGCGCCGGCGCGCAGCCATTTGCGGATCACGCCGTCCTTGCCCAGGAGCCTCTCGCGTACCAGTTCGGAGCTCTCATTGATGGCGGGCATATTGCCCACGCCCCACCAGCAGTCGTACGAGCCGTCCTCGTGGAAATAAAACGCATCACGCCACGGCGAATCCTCGCTCTGCCACGCGCCCACGCCGGGGTAGTTGCCGTAGCGGTTGAAGTAGATCGAATCGTCGCCCGTGTGGTTGAACACACCGTCCAGAATGATGGAAATGCCCAGCTTCTCGGCCGCCTCGCACAGCTCGGTAAAGTCCTGCTCGGTGCCCAGAATCGGATCGATCTTGGTGTAATCGGCGGTGTCGTAGCGGTGGTTGCTCGCGGCTTCAAAGATGGGGTTGAGGTAGATGGCCGTAAAGCCCAGCTCGGCGATGCGGGGCAGGTCATTTTGGATGCCCTTGAGCGAACCGCCGTAAAAATCCCAGGTCTTGATGGAGCCGTCTTCGGCGCGCTCGTACACAGGCGGCTCGTTCCAGTCCTCGACCATGCGGCGCTGAATGCCCTTACGCGGTTTTTCGACCTCGGCCAGCGTGCGCTCGCGCCAGTGCTCGTCGCGGGCATAGCGATCGGGGAAGATCTGGTAGACCATACCGCGCTCGTACCAGGTGGGACGGTTCTCACGGTGTTTGTAGACGGTGACCTGGAATGACGGCACCTCAGCGTAGTCGTAGGTTACGCCTTCGCCGCCGGTGCGGCCCTGTGGTGCGCCCAGGCGAACCTCAGGCTGGCCTTCGATATTGCAGATAAAGCTGTACCAGATAAGACATGGTTCAGTGCACTTGAGTTCTACGCTAAATATGCCGTCGCCCTCGTGCGTCATGGGATACAGAGACTCACCGATATCATCGACCCAGGTACGCAGGGTAAGCGTTGCCTGGTTGGGGTCGGCATCCTCCAAAATCACCGAGAGCGAAACGGAAGTTCCAGTGGTCACAGCGCCAAACGGAGTACGAAACTGCGGCAGACGGCTGTTGTGAATCAATCTCATAATTCGGTCCAGTTCAATAGAATCACGGCCTGCGGGCCATGGCTTTACGCACAGGATGTAAGTATATCTTTTGTACACAGGCTGTATAAACAACATCCGTTTACCATCGGCGAACGGTTGTCCTAGAAAATCGTTTTACCAACTATCAACAGAGAAGGGGCGCCCGGTTGGAGCGCCCCTTACATAGGGTTTGATTAGGTTTTGGATCGTCTGTGGGCTAGCGGCGCTTGCGGGTGGCCGTGGCCTTGCGGACGGACGTCTTCTTGGACGGAGCCTTTTTCTCTGCCGGAGCGGCGGGGGAGACCGGGCTCTCCTTGGCGGGCTCGGGCTTAGTCTCTGCCTTGGGAGTCGTGGTCTTTGCCGTGGTCTTCTTGGCCGTCGTCGTGCGCTTGCGCGTGGTGGTCTTGGCGGCCGGCTTGGCTTCGACGGTTGCCTCGGCCTTGGTCTCGGCGGGCGTCTCCTCGACTTTGGCGGCCGGCTTTGCGGCTGCCTTCGTTGCAGCGGCCTTGGCGGTCGTCGACTTGGTAGCCGTCGCCTTCGTAGCTGTAGCCTTCTTGGCGGTCGTGCTCTTGGTCGCGGTCGTCTTCTTGGCTGCTGTCTTGGCCGGAGCCTTAGCGGCCGGCTTGGCCTCGGCGGCCTCGGCCTTTACCTCGGGGGCAGCCTCGAACTCGGCGGCCTTCTTGGCAGCGGCGGTCGTGCGCTTACGCGTGGTCGTTGCCTTGGTAGCAGTCGTCTTTGCTGCGGCGGTCTTGGTGGCAGCGGCCTTGGTTGTCGTAGCCTTCTTGGCCGTCGTCTTGCGGGTCGTCGTCTTCTTGGCAGCAGGCTTCGCAGCCGGCTTAGCCTCAGCCTTAGATTCAGCCTCAACCGGCTTCTCCTCAACCTTGGGCTCCTCAGCCTTGGGTTCCTCAACAACCGGCTCGGCCTTGGGCTCAGGCTCGGCCACAACCACAGGCTCGTCGACAACCGTCGCCGGCCTCTCGATCTCCGGATGCATAAAGAAATACAGGTCCAGATACTTATCGGCCGAGCGCGTCCAGCTAAAGTCCTGGCTCATGGCCTGTGTGACCAGCTGGTTCCAGGCATCGCGGTTGTCCCAGAACAGGCGTGCCGCGCGGAACACGGCGTCGCCCATCTCGTCGCCGTTAAAGTTGCTAAACGAGAAGCCCGTGCCCTCGCCGGTAAACTCGTTATACGGGATCACCGTGTCCTTCAGGCCACCGGTCTCGCGAACAATCGGCAGGGTGCCGTAGCGCATAGCGATGATCTGCGACAGGCCGCAGGGCTCAAACTTCGAAGGCATCAGGAACATGTCGGCGGCGGCATACATACGCTGCGACAGCGCCGGATCGAACTCGATGCGTGCGGCCATGGTACCGGGGTACTTGTCCTGGAAGTAGCGCAGGCCGTCCTCGTAATCGCGGTCGCCGGTGCCCAGCACCGCCACCTGAACGCCGCCGGAGAGGATGCGGTCGAGCGCATACATGACCAGGTCCATGCCCTTCTGGCGCGTCAGGCGCGTGACCATCACCATGAGCGGACGGTCGTCGCGAACCTCGAGCCCCAGCTCCTCCTGCAGCTTGGCCTTGCACGCTGCCTTGCCGGAACGGTCATCAACCGTGTAGTTTGCGGCAATGCGCTTGTCGGTCGCCGGGTCAAAGCCCGCCACGTCAATGCCGTTCAAAATGCCCTGCAGCGCATAGGAGCGCTCGCGCAGCACACCGTCCAGGCCCTCGCCAAACTCGGGCGTCTGGATCTCGTTGGCATAGGTGGGGCTCACCGTGGTGATGGCGTCGGCATAGCGCAACGCGCCCAGCATGTAGTTGATGCTGCAGGCGTCGCAACGCAGCTGCGAGGCGGCCGCCGGAATGTGCGCCACACCCAGGATGTCCTCCATCACGGTGTCGCTAAACTGGCCCTGGAACGCCACGTTATGGATCGAGAACACGGTCTTCACACGGTCGTACAGCGGCAGGCCCTGGTAGAACTCGCGCAGGAACACGGGCGCCAGTGCCGTCTGCCAGTCGTTGCAGTGCAGGATGTCGCACTCAAAGCCGGCCGGCAGGTGCTGCAGGCTCTCGGTGATGGCCTTGGAGAAGAACGCAAAACGCTCGCCGTCGTCAAAGAAGCCGTACGGATAGTCGCGCGCAAAGTAGCGCTCGTTGTCGATGAACATATACGTGACGCCGTCGTGCTCGAGCTTCTCGAGCCCACAGTACTCGTTGCGCCAGCCCAGGCTCACGTAAAAGTCGGAGAAGTGCTCCATCTGCGCCTTGTACTCGTCCTTGATGGTGGCGTACTTGGGCACCATCACGATGACTTCGGCGCCGGCGCGCACAAGCGCCGCAGGCAGCGAGCCCGCCACGTCGCCCAGGCCACCGGTCTTAACAAACGGTGCGCACTCGGCCGAGGCAAACACGATCTGCATCTTTTTGCTGGAATCTGCCATATTGTCTCCCTGTTGCAATTCGAGAATAGCCGCCTGGCGCAAACCGGGCGGCTATTCTGCATGTTACGAGCGATGTTGCGGTGCCTACGTTAATGCACGATGGTGGTATCGGGAGTTAACGGGGCCTTGCCCAGCACCAGGATGTTCTCGGGCGTGCCGCGAAGCTCGGTGTTGGTGGGAACCACGTTGTTCTTGTCCAGAATGGCGTTCTCGACGCGTGCGCCGCTCTTGATGATGCAGCTCTGGTTGATGATCGAGTTAGTCACCGAAGCGCCTTCCTCGACCACGACGCCGCGCGACAGGATCGAGTTGCGCACGGTGCCCTTGATGATGCAGCCGGCCGAGATGATCGAGTTGCACGCGTGGCTGCCGGTCGCATAGCGCGAAGGCGGCACGTCGTGAGCCTTGGTCAGGATCGGGCGCTCGGGATCGAAGAGATGGTCGGCCACGGTCTGGTCGAGCAGGTCCATGCTGCGGCGATACAGTGACTTCTCGCTAAACACGCCCACGACCTCGCCCTTGTACTCGTAGCTGCACACGTCGATGTTGCCAAAGTCGCCCTGGAGTGCCTCGAGCAGGTCCAGATAGTCGGCGGCCTGGTAGTGGTCGATGATCTCGAGCAGCGTATCGCGGTTGACGATGCAGCAGTCCATAGAGGCGTTGTCGCCGTACACGACGCCGGCGCTCACGCCCGTCAGGCGGCCGTTCTCGTTAATCTCGAGCTTGGTCTCGTCATCAACATTGCGCGTAGCCTTGCAGTACACCACGGTCATCTGGGCGCCAGAGTTCTCGTGCGCCTCGATGATGGTGTTGAGGTCCATGTTAAAGATGATGTTGGTGCCCATCATCACAACATAGGGCTTGTCCGAGCGCTGGAACAGCGTCTTGTTTGAGATGATGTCGCGCAGCAGGAAGCGCATGCCGCCCTTGGTGGTGCCATACGCGTTGCCGGGCACCATGAACAGGCCGCCCTTCTTGCGGTCCAGGCCCCAGTCCTTGCCCGAGCCCACATGGTCGATCAGCGAGCGGTAGTTGCCTGGCATGACGACACCGACGGTCTTAATGCCGGCATTCATCATGTTGGACAGCGGGAAGTCGATCAGGCGGTAGCGGCCCAAAAACGGAACGGACGCGATGGGGCGGTCCTTGAGCAGCACGCTGCCGTAGGTCGAAGAGTAGTTAGCGGTGATATAACCGATGGCCTTGCGATTGATCATCGGATCATTCCCCCTTCCCGATAACGACGTCATTTCCAACGACGGCCGTATCCTTGGTGGTATCGACAGAGCCGAGCTTCACGCCCTCTTCGACCGTGGAGTTCTCGCCCAAAATAGCGCGGCAGATGTGCGCGCCGCTCTTAACGTGCGCACCCGGCAGCAGCACGGAGTCCTCGACCACGGCGCGCTCCTCGATGATGACGTCGGTCGAAAGAATCGAGTGGCGAGCGGTGCCGTAAATCTTGCAGCCGTTGGAGACCAGGCAGTCGTCCAGGCGGCCGTCCGGGCCAATGTAGTGCGGCGGACGCGTGGTGATGTTGGACATGATGGGGAAGTTCTTGTCAAACAGATCGAACTCGGGGTTGTTGCCCAGCAGGTCCATCGAGGTCTCGTGGAAGCTGGCGATGGTGCCGACGTCCTTCCAAAAGCCGTGGAACTCGTAGCTGTACAGGCGCTTGCCCTCGCCGAGCAACTTGGGGATGATGTCTTTGCCAAAGTCGTGGCTCGAGCGCTGGTCCAGAGCGTCCTCCTCGAGCGCCTCGATCAGCACGTCGGCCGAGAAGATGTAGATGCCCATGGACGCAAGGTTCGAATCGGGCTTCTCGGGCTTCTCGGTAAACTTGGTGATGCGGCCGTCCTCGGGGTCGGTGGTCAGGATGCCAAAGCGGCTGGCCTCCTCCCACGGCACAGGCATAACGCTCACCGTGAGGTCGGCGTTGTTCTCAATGTGCGTCTTGAGCATCTTGCGGTAGTCCATACGATACAGATGGTCGCCCGAAAGAATCAGGACGTACTTGGGGTCGTTGGCCTTGATGTAGTCGAGGTTCTGCGTAATGGCGTCGGCCGTGCCCGCATACCAGGCGCCGCCGGTCTGCGTCTCGTACGGCGGCAGAATCGACACGCCGCCGTCACGGCTGTCCAAATCCCAGGCCTCGCCGGAACCCACGTAGGCATGCAGCAGGTAGGGACGGTACTGCGTCAGAACGCCCACCGTGTCGATGCCCGAGTTGGAGCAGTTGGACAGCGAAAAGTCGATAATGCGGAACTTGCCACCAAAGCTAACCGCCGGCTTAGCGATCTTTTGGGTGAGTGCCCCCAATCGGCTGCCCTGTCCTCCTGCGAGGAGCATCGCGATGCATTCTTTCTTACTCATCGATTTCTCCTTCTGTCATCGATGTTCCTAAACCCATTAGCGACGGGCGCGGCGCTCGGTCGCGCCCGTCGAGTAATGCCGTGCTGGCATAAGGGAGCTCGCGCGCCTTTACGCGTGCCAGATCTCGTCGCGGTACTCGCGAATGGTGCGGTCGCTCGAGAACCAGCCGGAGGAGGCGGTGTTGAGCAGCGCCTTGCGGTTCCAGGTCTCCTGGTCGCCGTAGCTTTTCGTGAGCGCCTCCCATGCATCCACGTAGCTGCGGAAGTCTGCCATGACCAGGTCGGGGTCGTTGTTGTTCATGAGCTCGTTGTAGATGCTCTCGAAGTTGCCCGAAAGGCCCGCAAAGGTGTTGTCCTTGAGCTCGTCCATCACGCGGCCCAGACGCTCGCGGTCGCCGTTGAGCGTATCCCACGCAAAGTAGCTGTTGGATGCCCAGAGCTGTTCGACCTCGGGAGCGGTCAGGCCAAAGATGGCCTCGTTCTCGCGGCCGGCAAGGTCGGCGATCTCGATGTTGGCGCCGTCGAGGGTGCCCAGCGTAATGGCGCCGTTCATCATGAGCTTCATGTTGGACGTGCCCGAGGCCTCCTTGCCGGCCGTGGAGATCTGCTCCGAGATCTCGGCGGCGGGGTAGATGAGCTGGGCGTTGCTCACGCGGAAGTTGGGGATAAAGCAGACCTTCATGACCTCGTTGACGCGCGGGTCGTTGTTGATGACGTCGGCCACGGAGTTAATGAGGCGGATGGTCTCCTTGGCGAAGGTGTAGCTCGAGGCAGCCTTGCCGCTAAAGATGAAGGTCGTCGGCGTCACGTGGAAGTTGGGATCGGCGATGCGACGGTTGTAGATGTCCATCACCTTCATGATGTTCATGAGCTGGCGCTTGTAGGCATGGAAGCGCTTAACCTGAACATCGAAGACGGTGTTGGGGTCAATGACCAGACCGGTCTCGGCCTTAACGTAGGCAGCCAGGCGCTCCTTGTTGGCGCGCTTGGAGGCACCCACGGCCTTTAGGAACTCGGTGTCGTTCTGGAAACTTTTAAGCTTCTCAAGCTCAAAGGCGTCCTTGAGCCAGCCATCGCCAATGGCATCGGTGACGAGCTTGGCATAGGTGGGGTTGGCCTCGGCAAAGAAGCGACGGTGCGAGATGCCGTTGGTCTTGTTGTTGAACTTCTCGGGCGTTAAGGCATAGAAGTCCTTGAGCACGATGTTCTTGATGATGTCGGAGTGGATCTTGGCCACGCCGTTGACGCTATGGCTGCAGATCACGGACAGGTTGGCCATGCGAATCTCGCCGTCCCACAGAATAGCGGTCTGGCGCAGACGCTCCTGCCAGCCCTCCTGCGTGGTGTCGAACGACTCGTGCCAACGACGGCTGATCTCGTCGATGATCTGGTACACGCGGGGGAGGAGCTTGGAGAACGTGCCGATGGGCCACTTCTCCAGAGCCTCGGGCAGGATGGTGTGGTTGGTGTAGCTCACGACCTGCGTCACGATGTTCCAAGCGTCGTCCCACTCGAGCTTCTTCTCGTCAATGAGGATGCGCATGAGCTCGGGGCCGCACATGGCGGGGTGGGTGTCGTTGGTGTGGATGGCAACAAACTGCGGCAGCAGCTCCCAGTTCTCGCCGTGCTCCTTCTCAAAGGTGTCGAGCAGGCTGTAGATGCCGGCCGAGACAAACAGGTACTCCTGCTTCAAGCGCAGCAGACGGCCGTGCTCGCCGGCGTCGTTGGGGTAGAGGATGGCGCTGATTGCCTCGGCCTCGGCGCGCTCGGCATCGGCCAGGGCATAGTCGCCGCGGTTGAAGGCCTCCAGGTCAAAGTGCTCCTCGACCGGCTCGGCGGCCCAGACGCGCAGCTTGTTAACGGTCTCGCCGGCATAGCCCACCACGGGGATGTCGTAAGGAACGGCCAAGATATCCTGCGTGTCCACCGTGCGGTAGAACGTGCGGCCGTTCTCCTCAAAGCCCTCGACATGGCCACCAAACTTGATGGTCACGGCCTTGTCCTGACGACGGACCTCCCAGGGATAGCCGTGGGTGAGCCACTCGTCGGTGGCCTCGACCTGGCTGCCGTTAACGATTTCCTGCTTAAACAGGCCATAGCGGTAGCGCATACCGTTGCCGTAGCCGGCAATGCCCTCGGCTGCCATGGAATCAAGGAAGCATGCGGCAAGGCGGCCCAGGCCACCGTTGCCCAGCGCCGGATCGGGCTCCTGGTTCTCGATGACGGACAGGTCGAAGCCCATGTCGTCGAGCGCCTCGGCGACCATGTCGCGCACGCCAAAGTTGAGCAGGTAGTTGTCGAGCAGGCGGCCGATCAAAAACTCGATCGAGAAGTAGTACACGCGCTTCTTGCCCTCGGCGGTGGCGCGGGCGTCACTCTTGGTGGCAACGGTGCGGGCCTTCTCGGCCACGAGCTTGGCCAGGGCGTTAAAGCGGTCCAGGTCGCTGGCGGCCTCGACGCTCTTGCCGCTGATGCTCATGACGGCATCGCGATAGAGCTCGGTAAACTCCTGCTTGTTGTCGAAGATCTTATTCATACGTTCCTTTCCCCCGGGGATATCTCCCGGAACGGTTATGACTTACATCCTACGCCCCAGCGGGGCGGGTGATTGCAGCGGTAACGGCTTTGTTACGCGTCCTTAGCGGTCGACTTAACAGAAGCTGACTTGGCCTTGGTAGTTGCCTTTTTGGCAGCCGGCTTCTTGGTCGCGGGCTTTGCCGCAGCCTTGGCCTTGGTTGCCTTGGTCGTAGCGGCCTTCGCCTTAGCCGGAGCCTTCTTAGCAGCCGCGGTCTTGGGCTTCACCGAGGACGCGCGCTTGCGCGTCGTCTTCTTTGGCTCCTCGATCACGGGCGGCTTATAGCTGCTGGGACCGCGGCGCTTAAGCACCACGCCTGCCAGACCGGGCACCTTGATCTCGATGGAGTCCATCTGCCCGTTCCAGGGATAGGGCTCGCTCGAGCAGGTGTAGGGCTCCTCACCGGCATAGCCGCTGCCGCCAAACTCGGGACGGTCGGAATCAAAGATGACCTCCCAGTCACCCTCGCGCGGCACGCCCACGCGGAAGCTCTCGTAGCTCGCCGGGTCAAAGTTGATCAAAATCACCAGGTCGTCATCGACGTCCTCGCCCTGGCGCACAAAGCTCACGATGGACTGCTTGGAGTTATCCGCGTCGATCCAGGTAAAGCCGTCGTCGGTGTAGCCGCGCTCGTACAGGGCAGGCTCGGCGGTGTACAGATGGTTGAGCGCCTTGATAAACGCCTGATGATGACGGTGGGTCTCGTACTCCTCGGTCAGGAACCACTGGATGGACTCGTGGTAGCGCCACTCAATAAACTGGCCGATCTCGTTGCCCATAAAGTTGAGCTTGGCACCGGGGTGCGTCATCTGGTAGAAGGCCAGCGTGCGCAGACCGGCAAACTGGCGCCACCAGTCGCCCGGCATGCGGCCGATCAGCGAGCACTTGCCGTGCACGACCTCGTCGTGGCTCAGCGGGCAAATAAAGTTCTCGGTAAAGGCGTACATGATGGAGAACGTGAGCAGCCCGTGGTTGCCGGGGCGCCACGGAAAATCGGTCTGCATGTAGTGCAGGGTGTCGTTCATCCAGCCCATGTCCCACTTGTAGTGGAAGCCCAGGCCGCCATCCTGCGGCGGGTAGGTCACGAGCGGCCACGCGGTGGACTCCTCGGCCATCATCATCACGTCGGGGTAGTGTGCCTCTACAGCGCAGTTGACCTGGCGGATAAACGCGCTGGCGTCCAGGTCCTCCTCGGTACCGTACTTGTTGAACTTCTTTTGGCCCGGATCGTCGATGCCAAAGTTGAGGTACAGCATACTGGACACGCCGTCCATGCGAATGCCGTCCACGTGGAAGTTCTCGAGCCAATACAGCACGTTGGAGACCAGGAAGGAGCGGACCTCGCCGCGGGCGAAGTCAAACTTGTGAGTACCCCAGTTAGGGTGAATCTCGTGCTCAAACAGCATGTGGCCGTTAAAGGTTGCAAGGCCGTGGGAGTCGGCGCAAAAACCGCCGGGCACCCAGTCCATGATCACGCCGATGCTCGCCTCGTGGCACGCATCGATAAAGTGCATGAGCTGCTGCGGGTTGCCGTAGCGTGACGTGGCGGCGTAGTAGCCGGTCGTCTGGTAGCCCCAGGAGCCATCGAAGGGATGCTCCATAAGCGGCATGACCTCGATATGCGTGTAGCCCATGTCGCGCACGTAGTCCACGAGCTCCACCGACAGGTCGTCGTAGGTGTAGAACTCGCCGCGCTGCGCGGGGAAGGGATCCATGGGTCCGGGGTAGTTGCCGTACTCGTCGGGCTCGCCCTGCGGCGCGTCGCCGTGGCGCTTCCACGAGCCAATATGCACCTCATAGATGTTGAGCGGCTGCGACATATGGTTGTGGCCGGCGCGGCGCTTGAGCCACGCGGCGTCGTTCCACTTGTAGCCATCGAGGGTCCACAGCACGCTCGCGGTACCCGGAGGGCACTCGGCCTTAAAGGCATACGGATCGGCCTTGTAGAGCTTTTCGCCCTCGTTGGTTTCGATGAGGTACTTATAGAGCTGGCCCTGCTCGGCGCCAGGAATAAAGCCTTCCCAAATAGCGCTCGTATGCACGGGCACCAGCGGGTTGGCTTGTTCATCCCAGTCGTTAAATTCGCCAATGACATGGACGCTCTTTACGTCGGGGGCCCAAACGCAAAAACGCCAGCCGCGCGTACGGTTCTGCGTGTCGGGGTGCGCGCCCATCTTTTCCCAGCTGCGCTCCCACATTCCAATGCCAAACAGGTAGACATCGTCCTTGGAGAGCTCCGGTGCGTGCGGAGCCGGTTTGCGGGTTGCGGGCTTTTTAGCCGTTGGCTTTAGCTTTGTATCGCTCACGTTTGATCCCATCATGACGCGGCAGCGTGTTGCCTTGGTGACTAGATGCGAAAGGTCCAAGGCTGCACGAATCGAAGGGACGGCGAAGTTTCAGTGATTCGTTCCACCTCGCGTGCTCGGTGGAACTTTCGGCAGAAACTACGATAACACCTGTGCGTTAGTTTTATGGACGAAAGCGGATTTACGGGGGCGTTTAATCGGTAAGCGACATGTTTATACCACTGGCAGAATTACCGTGGTAAAACTCTTGACAGTTTTACCAATTAGGGTTTCAAAATTGTTAGCCTGACGTTTGGTAAAACGTTTTTAGCAGGTTGTTTACCATTTGACATTGAAAGGTTCGTTTATGTCCCATACCGCCGCTCCCAAGGTTGCTTTTATTTTCGATTGCGACGGCACACTGGTTAATAGTACCCCCGTTTGGGCCTATGCCCAGCCCGAGTTATTGCACCGCCACGGTGTCGACGTGACGGTCGACGATTTTGCCCAGTTTGAGCATTTGTCGCTGGAGGACGAGTGCCAGGCCTACCACGACACGTGGGGCATTGGCGCGAATGGTGAGGAGCTGTATCGCGAGCTGGGTGAGATTTTGATTGATGGGTACTCCAAGGTGCCGCCGCGCGAGGGACTCCTGGCATTTTTGGAGCAGGCGCAGGAGGCCGGCATTGCCATGTGCGTTGCCACGTCCACGCCGGCCGAGCTGGTGCAGTCCGCACTCGCTGGTGCCGGGCTCGACGCTTACATGGAGTTTGTGACCACCACGGGCGAGGCAGGTCGCTCTAAGCAGTTCCCCGATGTGTACGAGCTGGCGCTGCGTCGCCTGGAAGAGCGCCATGGGCACAAGTTTGAGCGTGTATGGGTGTTTGAGGACGCCGTCTTTGGCCTAAAGAGCTCTGGCACCGCAGGCTTTAAGCGCGTGGGTATTTATGACTCGCATGGCCGTATGGAGCGCGACGAGGTGCGCGCCAACTGCGAGATCTTTATCGACAGCTACGAGGAGCTTGACTTGGCCCGCGTGCTTTCGTTTGAGGGATAGGCGAGAGCTGTGGCTTGCAAGGTATTAGTGGTCTGCGGCTCGCCCGTGGTGGCGAGCGCGGATCTGTTGCGTAGGCTGGCAGGGGACTGCGATCACGTTGTCGCCGTGGACCGCGGGCTCGACGCGCTGCTGGGTGCCGGCTTGAGCTGCGACGTATATGTTGGGGATGCCGACACGGTGAGCGATGCGGGCCGTGCGTTGGTCGATGCCACCGAAGCCTTTGAGGTGGAGCGCCACGACCCCTACAAGGACTATACCGATCTGGCGCTGGCGCTCGATTCCGTCCGCCGTCGCTGGCCGGGTGCCGAAGTAGTTGCGACCTGCGCCACCGGCGGCCGTCCTGATATGGCCCTAAGCGTCCTAGGCCTACTAGCCAACTACAAAGACGCCCCAGTCTGGATTGCCGAGGACAAGGTGGTCTCCCGCATTCTTCACATAGGTGAGTCGTGGACCATCGAGGGCGCCGAAGGCAAGACATTCTCCATCATCGCCATAGCGCCTGGGACGGTGGTAAGCGAACACGGTCTAGAGTGGGAGTTAGATCACGCCTCGCTGGGCCTGTTGGCCGACACGGGCATTAGCAACGTCGTCAGGTCAACAGCCACAATCCAAGTCTACACCGGCACCGCCATCGCTTACCTCTACAGGTAAGGTCTATCGCATCAGGGTTTTATCGGGACGGTGGATAGAAATAAGCGCTCGAAGAGTGATTATTTCTGCCCCGTCCCAGGAAAACCCGTAAGTAAGAGATTCAACCCAAAATAGTCCTTGCATCAAAGAAAGTCTTCCCCTATAGTATCTCCACGTCACGGGGGCGTAGCTCAGCTGGGAGAGCGCTTGACTGGCAGTCAAGAGGTCAGGGGTTCGATCCCCCTCGTCTCCACCATCGTGAATGCAAAGGCCTTCGGAATTCCGAAGGCCTTTTTTCATGCCAAAAAACCACGCGCCACAAACCCTACCTACGCCAACAAAAAGTTGCACAATTTATTTCCCATGTCTGTACTTAGTTTGTTTGACATACGCGATTATCAGCGTAGTTCGACGCTTCATTTAGGCGTTCAGTAACGCCCCTAATCACCGCCAGTACGTCAATAACCTGCATCAATGTGAACAATTTCCCAAAACCACCCCCTTGAACACGTCAAATGAACGAAATGTTGTCCGGCACAACCAAAATCAGTTTCGCCATCAGCTTGTGCTAGGATACCTAGCGTTACATGAGTTCAACTGTGCTCGCGGCTCCAGCAAGCCATAAAGCGCAGGGTTGATCAGCATCCGGCCGTAACGGCGGTGCCAGAGACACCACGAGCTCCAATAAAGAAGTCATGCGACGTTATTTATTTGCATTGATGTAATTCCAAGGTGCATTTAATAGCTTGCGTGTCAAAGCGTAGTAGTCCTACAGCTGTTTGCGTGCGGTCCAGTTTTGTTCCCGCTTGACTGGCTCGCACGCAGCCAGCTGGGGTCGCGGTCATTTTTGCGATACACGTCCGCGACTCTAGCAACTGCTTCTATACATACCGTTCACGGTGGGGCAGAGCCACGTGCTTGTCTGACTGGGCTCAGGGTTTGAATATGGAGCGCCTTCGCGCACAAGCGCCCTGGCGAAGCCATACCCAAACCCCGTGAGCCACACGTAAGACAGCAAGGGGGTGATGCTCGTGTGGTATGTGATCCAGGTCATTAACGGTCGCGAAGACGTAATGCGTGAGCGCATCGAGCGCGTGGTGCCGGCTGGCGCCATGGAGGAGCTCTTTTACCCCCAATTTCTAACCGAGATCAAAGTACACGGCGAATGGGTCAATACAACCAAGCCGCTCTTTCCCGGTTATCTTATCTGCGACACGGCAGATCCCCGCACCGTGCAACAGTATCTGCTGCGCATGGACGACTTTGCCCGGGTGCTTGCCCAGGACCGTCAGTTTGTGCCGCTGGCAAAAGAAGAGGTCCAGCTTATTGGCAGCTTTACGCACAGGGGAGACCGCGTAGTGCCCATGAGCGAGGCCCTAAAAGATGGCGATCAGGTCGTAGTAACGGCTGGTCCGCTGCTGGGCCACGAAGGCCTTATCAAAACCATTAACAGACGCAAGAGCACTGCTTATTTGGAGCTCAACCTGTGCGGCCGGCGCGTAACCACCCGCGTTGGCCTCGCGGTGCTTTCAAACGAGCAGCGCGTCATGCGCAACATCAAAAAGGCAATCGCCTAGCTGCTGGCGGTCGCCACACAGAACAGGGAGGATCCCCGACCCGGGGACGAAGTCTTGGAAGAAAACGTGTCGGATAAAACTCAATTTGCAACGGATGCGCCTGCGGGGGCAGCGCTCATTGCTCAGGCCATGGACCGACGCGAGGGCGCCGGCCGCTACAAGGCCATGCAGTCCATCATGGACTGGGATCGTTCGCGCTTGGTCTACCGCGCCGTTAAGCGCGCCTTTGACGTCGTGTTCAGCGGCTGCGTGCTGGCCGTCATCGCCGTTCCCAGCCTTGTGCTTGCCGCGGCCATCCGCCTTGAGAGCGAGGGCAACCCCTTCTACAGCCAGATCCGCGTGGGCCAGACTCGACCCGACGGCAGCTTGACTACTTTCCGCATGTGGAAGTTCCGAAGTATGTACAAGGACGCCGACAAGCGCCTCGCCGAGCTCAAGGAGCGCAACGAGATCGCCGGCGCCATGTTCAAGATGAGGGAGGACCCGCGCGTCACCAAGATCGGGAAGTTCATCCGCAAGCACTCTATCGACGAATTCCCGCAGTTCCTGAACGTGTTCCTGGGGCAGATGTCCGTCGTGGGCCCGCGCCCGCCGCTGCCCAACGAGGTCGCGGAGTACACCGAGTACGACCTGCAGCGCCTGGCCGTGAAGCCCGGGATCACCGGCTGGTGGCAGGTGACGGAGCGCAATTCGATCGGGTTCGACGGCATGGTCCGCCGAGACCTGGAGTACATCGCCAACCGGGGCATTTTTACCGACCTCAAGATCGTTGTCCTCACGGTGATCGAGGTCATCACCGGTAAGGGTGCGTGCTAATGCTTCAGGACTATTCTAAATTCGTTGAGCTCAAGCGCGTTCCCGTAATCGATGTTCCGATCACGGGAACCAATATGTCTGAGTGTGTCGAGTTTCTCACTCGCCATATAGATGAGCTACATGGCGAATATATTTGCGTTTCCAATGCTCATACCTCGGTTATGGCCCATGACGACCCTTCCTATTGGGCCTGCCAAGCTGACTCCCTCATGTCCGTTCCCGACGGCAAGCCTTTATCTGTCGTCGGACGTAAAACAATAGAGTCTATGGGGCGTGTAACTGGACCCGATCTGATGCGAGAGATATTCAATATTTCCTTGCAGCAAGGATGGAGCCATTACTTCTACGGTAACGAGCAGAAGAATCTCGACGCCCTCAAAAATTCACTTCAAGAGGAATATCCAGGCCTGGAAATCGCTGGCATGGAGCCTTCGGTTTTCCGACCGCTCTCCGACAGCGAGAAGCGAGACCTTTCGCGACGTATCGCTGATTCGGATGCAGACTTCGCATGGATTGCTCTTGGCGCGCCCCGTCAAGAAGTTCTTATGCGCGAGCTCAAGGGAGGGCCGCAACCGTTGATGATCGGTGTTGGCGGAGCGTTCAACGTTCTCGCCGGCGTGGTGCCAGAGGCGCCGATGTGGATGCAAAACCTGAGTCTCGAGTGGCTATACAGACTTATTCAAGAGCCGAAGCGGCTTTTCAAACGATACCTCGTAACTAATACGAAATTTCTCTTTTACCAGTTTACAAAAGCCAAACGTAAGGAAGGCAAATAGATGAACGATTCGACCACCTTTAAAGATAAAACCCTGATGATCACGGGCGGCACCGGCTCGTTCGGCAACACCGTGCTCAAGCACTTCATGAACACCGACCTGGCCGAGATCCGCATCTTCTCGCGTGACGAGAAGAAGCAGGACGACATGCGCCACCGCCTGCAGGAGAGGTCGCCCGAGCTCGCCTCCAAGGTCCGCTTCTTCATCGGCGACGTCCGCAACGCCCAGAGCGTGCGCGACGCCATGCACGGCGTGGACTACATCTTCCACGCCGCCGCCCTGAAGCAGGTTCCCTCCTGTGAGTTCTTCCCCATGGAGGCCGTGCGCACCAACGTCATCGGCACGGACAATGTCCTGCACGCCGCGATCGAGGAGGGCGTGGACCGCGTCGTGTGCCTGTCCACCGACAAGGCGGCCTACCCCATCAACGCCATGGGCAAGTCCAAGGCCATGATGGAGTCCATCATCTACGCCAACGCCCGCAACGGCGCCGGCCGCACTACCATCTGCTGCACCCGCTACGGCAACGTCATGTGCTCGCGCGGCAGCGTCATCCCGCTGTTCATCGACCGCATCCGCAAGGGCGAGCCGCTGACGGTCACCGACCCCAACATGACCCGCTTCCTCATGAACCTGGACGAGGCCGTGGACCTGGTGCAGTTCGCCTTCGAGCACGCCAACCCCGGCGACCTGTTCATCCAGAAGGCCCCTGCCTCCACCATCGGCGACCTCGCCGAGGCCGTGCAGGAGGTCTTCGGCCGCGTGGGCACCCAGGTCATCGGCACCCGCCACGGCGAGAAACTCTTCGAGACCCTCATGACCCGCGAGGAGCGACTGCGCGCCGAGGACATGGGCGGCTACTACCGCGTGGCCTGCGACTCGCGCGACCTGAACTACGACAAGTTCGTCGTGGACGGCGAGGTGGAGACCCAGGCCGACGAGTCCTACACCTCCCACAACACGGAGCGTCTCGACGTTGCGGGCACCATCGCCAAGATCAAGACCGCCGAGTACGTGCAGCTGGCCCTGGAGGGCCGCGAGCACGAGGCGGTGCAGTAGGGTGCGCGTCCTCGTCACCGGCGCGAAGGGGTTCGTGGGCAGGAACCTCTGCTGCGCCCTCAAGAACATAAGGGACGGCAAGGACCGCCGCGCCAAATACCAGCAACTCCTTCCCCTCGAGGTCATGGAGTACGACGTCGACTCGACCCAGGAGGAGCTGGAGGACTTCTGCTCCCGCGCGGACTTCGTCTTCAACCTGGCCGGCGTCAACCGCCCAAAGGAGCAATCCGAGTTCATGGAGGGCAACTTCGGGTTCGCCTCCACGCTGTTGGACGCCCTCGAGCGCCACGGGAATAAGTGCCCCGTCATGCTCTCCAGCTCCGCGCAGGCGAGCCTGTCGGGCCGCTTCGAGGGCTCGGTCTACGGCGAGTCGAAGCTGGCGGGGGAGGGCCTGTTCCGCGAGTACTCCGAGAGGACCGGAACGCCCGTGCTCATCTACCGCTTCCCCAACCTCTACGGCAAGTGGTGCCGCCCGCGCTACAACTCCGCCGTGGCCACCTTCTGCGACGCCGTCGCCAACGGCCGCCCCTACACCGTCAACGACCCCACCGTCGAGCTGGAGCTTCTCTACATCGACGACCTCGTCGACGAGATGTTGGACGCCCTGCTTGGCGAGGAGCACCGCTGCGGCTACGAGGGGCTGGAGCGCGTCGACGGTGACGGGTTCTGCTACGTTCCCGGGACCGACGTGAAGACCCTGGGCGAGATCGTCTACCTGCTGGGCACTTTCCGAGACAGCCGCGAGACGCTCTCGGTGCCCGACCTCGCGGAGGGCTCCTTCTCCAAGAAGCTCTGGAGCACGTTCCTGTCCTACTACGAGCCGGGGAACTTCTCCTATGGCCTCAAGCCCAACGTGGACGCGCGCGGCTCGTTCACCGAGTTCCTGCGCACGCCCGAGCGCGGCCAGGTCTCGATCAACGTGTCCAGGCCCGGGATCACCAAGGGCAACCACTGGCACATGAGCAAGTGGGAGAGGTTTCTGGTGGTGTCCGGCACCGCGTCGATCAAGCTCAGGAAGGTGGGGGAGGACGCCGACGGCAACCCGTTCCCCGTCGACGAGTATGTCGTCTCGGGTTCCGACATGCGGGCCGTGGAGATGATTCCCGGCTACACGCACTCCATCACCAACCTGTCCGACACCGAGGACCTCGTGACGGTCATGTGGGCCAACGAGCCCTTCGACCCCGAGAACCCCGACACCTACTACGAGGAGGTCTAACCGCATGGGCAAGGACTATTCCGATATCGAATTCAAAGACGACGGCCGCCTGAAGCTCCTGATCATCGTGGGCACCCGCCCCGAGGTCATCCGCCTGTCCGAGGTCATCAAGAAGTGCCGCCGCCACTTCGACTGCCTGCTGGCGCACACCGGCCAGAACTACGACTACACGCTCAACGGCATCTTCTTCCGCGACCTGTCGCTGGACGACCCGGACGTCTACCTGGACGCCGTGGGCGCGGACCTGGGCGAGACCGTGGGCAACATCATCGCGGCCTCGTACAAGCTGATGGTCCAGGTCCAGCCCGACGCGCTGCTGATCCTGGGCGACACCAACAGCTGCCTGTCCGCCATCGCGGCAAAGCGCCTGCACATCCCCATCTTCCACATGGAGGCCGGCAACCGCTGCAAGGACGAGTGCCTGCCCGAGGAGACCAACCGCCGCATCGTCGACGTGATCTCCGACGTCAACCTGGCCTACTCCGAGCACGCCCGCCGCTACCTGAAGGACACCGGCTGCGCCCCCGAGCGCACCTACGTCACGGGGTCTCCCATGGCCGAGGTCCTGCGCGCCAACCTTGAGAAGATCGAGGCCTCCGACGTCCTCTCCGAGCTCGGCCTGGAGCCCAAGCGCTACATGCTGCTTTCCGCCCACCGCGAGGAGAATATCGACACCGAGGCGAACTTCACGAGCCTGTTCACCGCCATCAACGCCCTGGCCGAGAAGTACGACATGCCGATCCTGTACTCCTGCCACCCGCGCTCCCGCAAGCGCCTGGAGGCCACCGGCTTCAAGCTGGACCCGCGCGTGTGCATGCACGAGCCCATGGGCTTCCACGACTACAACTGCCTGCAGATGAACGCCTTCGCCGTGGTGTCCGACTCCGGCACCCTGCCCGAGGAGTCCAGCTTCTTCGCGAGCGTCGGGCATCCGTTCCCGGCGGTGTGTATCCGCACCTCCACCGAGCGCCCGGAGGCGCTGGACAAGGCATGCTTCACGCTGGCCGGCATCTCCGAGAGGGGGCTGCTGCAGGCGGTCCACACCGCCGTCGAGCTCGACGCGGAGGGGTCGCTGCCCGAGGCGCCCGTGCCCGACTACGCCGACGAGACCGTCTCCACCAAGGTCGTCAAGATCATCCAGAGCTACACCGGCGTCGTGGACAAGATGGTGTGGAGGAAATCTTAGCCATGGGCGCTGGGTACAGATTGCTTGATGGTATCTCGCGAGCTTATAACAAATTGCTCTTGCTCCCTGCCCTACGTCGCTCCTTTGCATCATGCGGTAAAAACGTAACTATCGGTCGTCGTAGTGAAATTCAGGGGATTGAAAATATTTACATGGGACATGATGTATATATTGGCCCAGGAGCAACGTTTCTGACGACCCGTGCGAAGATTCATATCGGCAATTACGTCATGAGCGGCCCTCATCTTACAATTATTACTGGAGACCATCGTACAGATGTTCTCGACCGACCCATGATGACGCTTGATGAGTCGGACAAGCTTCCAGAGAATGATCAAGATGTCGTCATCGGCAATGATGTATGGATTGGCAGCGGCGTAACGATTCTTAAGGGCGTTAGAATTGCCGACCATTGTGTGATTGCAGCCGGTACGGTAGTGACAAAAGACGTTGGCCCGGAGTTTTCAATCTGGGGGGGCTTCCAGCTCGCCGTCTAAGCTTTCGGTAAGAGGAAATCAATGACTAAAGGTTATCCGCACGTCCATGCAAAGGTGTTGATGGTCGGACCTGATCTCTTTCTTCACGGCGGAATCGTCTCAGTCGTGAAAGGTTATCTAGACGCAGGTCTCCCTGAGGCATGCGATGCCTTTGAGTACCTGGGGACGGGCATCGGTTCCTCAACGCTCGGTAAAACCGTCGCATTTTCCCGAGCGTTGATTCGCTATGCGATGATCATGCCATCCTATGACATTATTCATTTACATATTAGCGCCCGTGGCTCCTACAAACGTAAGTCAATTATGGCTCGTATGGCCCACAAAGCAGGCAAGTACGTAATACTCCACGACCACGATGGTGAGTTTAAGAAGGCCTTCGAAGAGGGTGGAGAATCCTACCGTCGTGATGTTAGAAAGACCTTTAGTATCGCCGACCGAGTTGTGGTTCTGTCGGAAGAGTGGCGCGACTATTTTTCAAAAAACGTTTGCGACCTGGAGAAGATTGACGTTGTTCATAACGGTGTCAAAGTTCCAGACCAGCCGTGCGCACCTTGTTCGCGTCAAGACGTCCTTTTTTTAGGACGTCTTGACGCGAACAAGAGCCCTGACGTGCTCTTGCGCGCGTCAAGAGAAATCCTGTCGCGTTTTCCCGACACCAAGGTCGTATTCGGCGGAGACGGAGAGGTCGAAAAGAATAAATCTCTTGCGTCAGAGCTCGGTATTGCCGACCGCTGCGAGTTCCACGGCTGGGTCGCGGGCGCAGAACGTGAGGAGCTCTTTGAGCGTGCCGCGGTGTACTGCCTCCCCTCCAAAAACGAGGGGCTCCCCATGAGCGTTCTTGAAGCCATGGCCAGAGGAATTCCAACTGTTGCCACTCCCGTTGGCGGAATTCCTCAAGTAATTAATGATGGTGTTAATGGCGTTCTGATTCCGGTAGATAACTATCAAGCCCTGGCCGTTGCATTGAATCATCTTCTCGAATCAAGCGAGCTTAGAAAAGAAATGGGAACTTTGGCCCGAAAAAAGATACTCAGTTCATTTGATATCAACTTGCTCTTGAGCGAAATACTCGGTATCTATTGCAATGCTGTCAGCGGTAATTAGAGGATTAAATTGAATTCAAAGAAGTTAGCACATGAAGCTGGGCACATTGTCTTTGTTCATCCTTCCTTGATGGGTGGCGGTGCCGAGCGCGTCTCTCTTGCGCTTGCATCGTACTTCGTTTCTCATGGTATTAGATTTACCTATTTCTTGACTAAAAGTAACGTTATTGAATATGAAGTGCCAGATGGAGTTGAAGTGTGTTCTGAGTTTGCAGACGCTTCGCTTAAGCCACTCGACCAGGTCAAGCTAATACGGCGTTTTGTTTCCGAACGGCCCAAAGCCACGGTGATTTCATTTTTGCCACATCAAAACATGTATACGCTTATCGCGACTATCGGACTTCCAAATAGGGTTATTGTTTCAGTGCGAAACGATCCGAGATATGATTTTCCTGGCAATAAGACCCTCCCATTCATTAGAAACATGTTGTATCGAAGGTCCGATGCAATTGTGTTTCAGACAAAAAGCCAGGCAAGTTTAATGCCGAGATGCCTTCAGGCGAATTCAAAAATCATCTTAAATCCAATATCTAGTGAACTTCCTGAACCGTATTCTGGGCTTAGAAGAAAAGCAATCGTCACAGCGGGACGGCTTGAACTTCAAAAAAATCACTCGATGACAATCAGGTCATTTGCGCTATTTCATAAAAAACACCCTGAATATATTCTTGAAATCTTTGGCAAGGGAAGCCTTCAATCAGAACTAGAAAACCTTGTTCATAGCCTTGACATGGATGATTCAATCAAATTTATGGGCTTTTCTTCTGACGCTCTTTTGCACATTAGAACTGCATCGGCTTTTGTAATGTCATCAAAGTTCGAGGGTCTATCTAATTCGATGCTTGAGTCCTTGTGCATGGGGGTTCCAACAATTTGCACCAAATGTGGCGGTGGTGGAGCAGAAGCAGTTATTCGGAATGGCGTGAACGGCATTTTGGTCGATATTGATGACGATCTTGCTGAGAGCGAAGCGTTCAACAGGATCGTTGAAGATCAATCATTCTCGAATCTACTGTCTAATAATGCCCTGATGTTAAGGCAGTCCCTATCTTTAGAAACTATTGGCAATGAATGGGCAAATCTTCTCTTTAAATAGAATCGCCCAAACGTCTCCAATAAGGAAAACAGAATTGCATTATCAGTTGAAACAATACAATCATAATAGAAGGATCACTGACCTGTTGTTAGCAATAGCAGTGATTTCCGGCCTCATGGTTCCCTTTCTTCGAGATTTGGGGTCATCATACTCACTTGCTACTGACTGGGAAGTTAACCGCTTTGCATTCAGTACTTCAAACGGACGCTTTGCTTCTTTATTTGATTTGATTCAACAGATCAGCTTTTCGATTCTCTTGTTGCGTGCAATTAGTAAATCACGAAAAGCTAATTGGCTCGTTATATCTTGTTCAGTTTTTGGACTAATAATTTATAGCTTAATGGCCGTAGTCAATAATGCGGGCGACTTAACCAGCGTGCTCTTTGGAAATGTTCCAACCACTGTATTTATCATTCCTCTATTCTACCTATTAACAGAGGATCCAAGAATCGAGCAGTTGATTAAAGAATGGGTCCCGCTGTTATCATTGATTTGTTTTATCGCCTCACTAGCATCAATTATTAAATTTAAATATCTTTGTGGCTTTGGATCTTATATCGGATGGTGTCCTGCGAGGGACTATTTTGCATTTGGCATCAGTTTATATTGGTCAACCGTGGTGCTTAAATCTAATGATGAACACGCCTATTTCATAACGATGGGCATAGGCATCCTGGCCTGCATCACCGCATTAATGCTGGCAACCAGAAGTTGGTTAATCCAACCAATGCTAGTCATGCTTGTTGCAACTTTTATGGCTAAAGGAATTGACAAAGTTTTTAAACGAACAGTAATTGTTATTTTTGCAACTGGAACGGCACTTTTGGCATTGTCGTTGATCTATCCTGAAGTTCTTGATTCGTTTTTAAACAGAATCGGAGAAGATACACGGTCTAACCAATATGATATTTTCTATAGCCAGGTTGAACCGGCATCGCTTATATTCGGCAACGGAATTAGCGCTGGATATAGATATGGCACGAATTCAAATTATCCTTTTTTCGATAATCAAATAATTTATTTGATGTTTCATTTTGGCGTTTTAGCCGTTGTTCCGCTTTTGTACGTCCTGTTGCGATGCCTATTTGGTTCTTCCAAAAATAGCCAGTGCAAATTTGTTGCCCTCTTTTATCTCATGGCGATTCTGGGATTATCAACTTACTACTCTTACACAATTAATGTCGGGGTCGTGCTTCTATTTTCATCCTTTGGTTTTGCCCTAAACAACATTGAACCAGAAAGATCTAATCGTATGCGCAATGCGGATGGTGAAAAATAATGGCTTCGAACAAGGCTGCAACCAGTATGTTTTGGGCAATAGGTGAGAGATTTGCCACGCAAGGTACCCTATTTGTTATTTCCCTAATTTTGGCGCGTTTGCTGTCCCCGAGTGATTACGGTACTCTTTCGCTGCTGCTTGTATTTACAAATTTGGCAGACGTGCTCGTCACAAATGGACTGGGCGAAGCGCTGATACAAAAGTCTGATATCAATCAAATTGACTACTCGACAATGTTGTCATGTTCAATTGCATTGTCGAGCATCTTATATGTATTGATATTTTTTGCGGCTCCAAGCATTGCAGACTTCTATGGAAATGCAAATATGTGTCTTTACCTAAGAGTTCTGGCATTACGTCTTCCTCTTTCGGCACTGAATGCAATTCAAAAGGCCTATATCGCAAAGAACTTTTTATTTAGATTGCAATTTTCTGCATCGTTCCTCAGCTCCTTGATCTCAGGATTAGCAGCTATCGTAGCTGCAATGTTGGGTTTTGGTATTTATGCGCTAATCATTCAGCAGATACTTACAGTTCTGATGACAACGGTACTAATGGCTTGGTTAACAAAATGGACGCCTAGACTAAAATTCGTGGTTGGTTCAGCAAGAGAGCTGTTGCCCCTTGGAATACAATTTACAAGTGCCAATCTTATTAATTCTATTTATACAGAAGGCCGTTCTTTAGTCATCGGCAAATTCTATTCCTCCGCAGACTTGGCTTTCTTTAATCGCGGCAACCAATTCCCGGCTTTAATTGTAGGCAACTTAAACACTCCAATTAGTAATGTAATGTTGCCTCTAATGGCTGAAAAGAAAGACAGCCAATACGCGCTCAAATCAGTTCTTAGAAAAGCGATGCAGCTTTCTGCCTATCTCGTTTTCCCCATGATGGGAATTTTGGCTGCGTGTGCGCATCCTCTAGTTCTTGTTCTTTTGGGTCAAAAATGGGCGGAATGCGTCCCGTATCTTCAAGTTGCGTGCTTGTTCTATCTATTTCAGCCCCTCCAATCTATGAATTGGCAGGCACTTAAAGCAGCAGGTCAAGGCGCCCTTTGTTTTAAGCTTGAGGTCATTAAGAAAGCTATTTCGTTCATCGTTTTAATTATGTCGATTCCTTTTGGTGTATTTGCGATCTCCCTTTCAAGTGCCATTTGCGGATTTGTCTCAATGTTAATTAACATGACCCCGAATAAAAAAGTGCTCGGCTATGGCATATTTGAGCAGCTTATTGACGTTCTTAAGCCGTCAATTGCCACATTGTTTTCCGTGGTGATCGCATTATTATTAATCCACATTTCAAACGGGAATCTTATTTCGTTAATCGTTGCCCCTCTCGGATCCTTAGGGTGTTACATCGTGCTATCTAAGCTGATGAATATCGAAGGATTTAATTTGCTTATGGACAAATTGTCCCTTCGTCGGAATTAACCGTTTTTTGTTAACGGCATTAATGAATCGATCAGGAATGAACTACAGAATGAATAAACAGGTTTTATATTTAGTTCAATCAATTCCGGGGGATAATGCTCCTACAAAACATGCTTTCGCAATTTCCGATTTGCTGGTTAAATGTGGCTTCAACGTCCATTTTGTTCTTGCTGGAATAATTGAGCCGTCATCCAACGCCATAAGCAGTAATTACGACTATCCCTTTGATTTTCCGTTTGAGGTGAAATTCGGGCACCATCAAATAGCCAAAAAGTATTACGAGCGGATCTCTTCTTCCTTCAGCTTTAAAGCCTTCACTCGATGTTTCGATCAAATACAGCCCGACTTGGTTATTTATTACGGGATACAACATAAGCTTGCAAAACGGGTTTTAGATCATTGCCATGATTTTAACGTTCCCGTAATCGTTGATGAGACCGATTGGTTTACTCCGAAATTTACAGGAGATTTAGCTGCTTGGCTTGTGGAGAAATCTCGTTCTAAACGGGTGGCTGAAGTGGACAGATTGCTAGATGGAGTTATCGCAATCTCGCCCTTTTTTAAAAAACATTTCGATTCACTTTACTCCTCCCAAGGATATCCAAAGGTTTTTTATTTACCACCCTTAAATAGGGCCGGAGACTCTCTTAGTGACCCTTGCTCTCTAGAAGGATTGAAGCGGAGAACTATAACCAAGTTTGTCTATGCAGGTTCTCCCGCTGGGGGAAAAGACTCACTTACAGAGTTTATTTCGCTTATAAGTAATGACGCTATTCCTGCAATCACTCAACCAGTACTCGATGTAATTGGAATTGATTTAAACCAGGCAGTCAGTTTAATGGGAAACATTGCCAGATCTAATAAGGTTCATTTTCACGGTCGTGTTTCCCATGGCAGCGTAATCAAAATGCTGCAAGAATCTGACTTTGGAATTCTATTTAGAACTCCTGATTTATATTCTCGCGCCGGATTTTCAACAAAATTCGCTGAGTGCATGTCGAACGGTGTTCCGATGTTATGCAACGCGGTCGGAGGAGCCGATCTTATTCTCGAGAATATGATTGATGGAATTGTTATCCCAGATTTAAGCAATCAAGCTCTTCTTGACGGAATTACAAGCGCATGCAATTTAACTGACCATGAGTTGACCAGCATGAAACGAGCTGCGCTAGAAAAGGCCTTAAAACTCTTTGAATCTGACAATTATATAGATTCATTTTCATCATTTCTCAATTCAGTACTTTCAATTCGCGAGTAGTTATTTCGATCATCCAAAGGAGCGATATGTCAAATAAAATTCTCGTCACCGGAGCGGCCGGCTTCATCGGTGCCTTCCTCGTCAAGAAGTTGCTCGAGGAGACCGATGACGTGATCGTCGGCCTCGACAACCTCAACAGCTACTACGACCCCGGCATCAAGGATGCGCGCCTGCGCATGCTGGCCGGGGCCGACGCGGACGGCCGCTTCACTTTCGTGCGCGGCGACTTGTGCGACGCCGCCCTCATCGAGCGCCTGTTCGCCGAGAACGGCTTCGACGTCGTTGTGAACCTCGCCGCCCAGGCGGGCGTCCGCTACTCCATCGAGAACCCGCGCGCCTACCTCGAGAGCAACCTCATCGGCTTCTTCAACATCCTCGAGGCCTGCCGCCACCACCCGGTCAAGCACCTGGTCTACGCGAGCTCCAGCTCGGTCTACGGCGGCAACAAGAAGGTGCCGTTCTCCGAGGAGGACCGCGTGGACTCGCCGGTGTCGCTCTACGCCGCCACCAAGAAGTCCAACGAGCTGATGGCGGCCGCCTACTCCAAGCTCTACTCCATCCCGGCGACCGGCCTGCGCTTCTTCACGGTGTACGGCCCCATGGGCAGGCCCGATATGGCCTATTTCGGGTTCACCGAGAAGCTGCGCCGCGGCGACACCATCAAGATCTTCAACATGGGAGACTGCCGCCGCGACTTCACCTACGTCGGCGACATCGTCGAGGGCGTGAGGCGCGTCATGGAAGCCGCGCCCGAGGTGAAGATGGGCGAGGACGGGCTGCCGCTCGCCGCGCACCGCGTCTACAACATCGGCAACTCGCACCCCGAGAACCTGCTCGACTTCGTCGACACGCTGCAGCGCGTGCTGGTGGAGGAGGGCGTGCTGCCTGCCGACTACGACTTCGAGGCCCACAAGCAGCTCGTGCCCATGCAGCCCGGCGACGTTCCCGTCACCTACGCCGACACCACGGCGCTCCAGCGCGACCTGGGCTACAAGCCCGCGACGCCGCTCGAGGACGGCCTGAGGGCCTTTGCCAAGTGGTATAAGCGCTACTACAACATTTAGGAAATCATGGCCCTGTAACAGGGGCCATTTTTAATGCGAATTATTGCTCTTTGACAATTGGAGAATGACATGAAGATCGCTGTCGCCGGTACCGGCTACGTCGGCCTGTCCCTCGCCGTCCTGCTCTCGCAGCACAACGAGGTCCACGCGCTTGACATCGTCCCCGAGAAGGTCGAGAAGATTAACAGCTACGTATCGCCCATCCAGGACGACGAGATCGAGCGCTTCCTGGCGGAGGCCAAGGCGGGGGAGCGCGAGCTCGACCTGCACGCCACCGTCGACGTGGCGGAGGCCTACGCGGGCGCCGACTACGCCGTCATCGCCACGCCGACGAACTATGACTCGGACAGGAACTTCTTCGACACGAGCTCCGTCGAGGCCGCCATCGCCGCCGTGCGCTCGGTGAACCCGGACGCCTGGATCGTCATCAAGTCGACCATCCCCGTCGGCTACACCGCGGGCCTTCGCGAGAGGCTGGGCGACAGCAAGATCTTCTTCAGCCCCGAGTTCCTGCGCGAGAGCAAGGCGCTATACGACAACCTGCACCCCAGCCGCATCGTGGTGGGCGCGCCGAAGGAGGACGCCGATGCCGTCGCGGCGGCGGAGAAGTTCGCCGGCCTGCTCGCGCAGGGCGCCGACCCCGCCGAGCTGGAGCGCGTGAACGCCGACGGCTCCAAAGGCATCCCCGAGCTCGTGCTGGGCACCACCGAGGCCGAGGCCGTCAAGCTCTTCGCCAACACCTACCTGGCGCTGCGCGTGGCCTACTTCAACGAGCTCGACACCTACTGCGAGGTCCGCGGCCTCAACACCCGCGACGTCATCGACGGCGTGTGCCTGGAGCCGCGCATCGGCAGCCACTACAACAACCCCAGCTTCGGCTACGGCGGCTACTGCCTGCCCAAGGACACAAAGCAGCTGCTGGCCAACTACAGGGACGTGCCCCAGAACCTGATCGAGGCCATCGTGGACGCCAACCGCACCCGCAAGGACTTCGTGGCCGACGAGGTGCTGCAGATGGTGTGGGACCGCGTGTACGAGGGCAAGGAGAAGCCGGTCGTGGGCGTCTACCGCCTGACGATGAAGTCCAACTCCGACAACTTCCGCGCGAGCTCCATCCAGGGCGTCATGAAGCGCGTGAAGGCCAAGGGCGTGCCCGTGGTGGTCTACGAGCCCACGCTGGACGCGCCGGAGTTCTTCGGCTCCGAGGTGACCCACGACCTGGATGCCTTCAAGGCAGGGTGCGACGTGATCGTCGCCAACCGCTGGAGCGACGAGCTCGCGGACGTGGCGGACAAGGTGTACACGAGGGATTTGTTTAAACGGGACTAGGGGAGAGGGCGGAACCAGGCTGATCCGCTTCAATCATTCGCTATTTTAACCGCGTCGAGGGCGGGGGTGTTCGGCATTAGCCGATACACCCCCGCCCTTCATTGTTCTTCGCAGGTAAAATTCGCCTAATTCGAGCGATCGCTCAACGTGATTCGTGCCTTGAAACCGGCTCCATATTCTCCCGCCCGTGCCTGGTCATCCAACTTGAAGCCGATGTTATACAGCTTCCCCGACTTCGTCTTCCGAACCAGGCCATGCTCCAACATGAATGCGACAACGCGGCGATGTGCTTCGACGTCGTCCAAGTTCAGGTAGAAGCAGGCGACGCCTCTGCCGTTCTCGATAACGGACTCGAATGAGCTGTGCTTGCATTCCGCGACGACCATTCCGAGGGCCGCCTTGCGGCAGACTTCCTCCGCGAACTCGATATCGTTGAAGTAGAACATCCATTTCCCGCACCTGCTCTCGTCTAGCGCAGGTGCCAGCTCGGTGTCGATGTAGAACGAACACCATGGGTTGTCCACCCTGACGATTCGGCCGTCTTCGCTCAGCATCGTCTTCTCTTCCATCCATGCCTCATATGGTTTGAGGGTGCTTTCGTAGTACGCGATTGTTCTCGGAGAGCACCCCTCGACTTCCTTGTCGGTAAGGAAGAGACCGAGTAGACTCGAGTTGCTGGGCACGCTGCTTTCGGCATGGCTACACATAGTGCTTTCGAGCACTGCTTTTAAGATTGCTTTATCTGCAGATAGTCTAGAACCGGCTACATCTGTGTTAGAACCATATTGATCATCGCTTCCACCGGGGGCTCCTTTCCCCTTGGTTCGATGGAAACAATTCTGAAGTGCAGGCCTATGTTCCGGTAAATGATTATTTAGCTGAACTCGGAGAAGCCCTTTTTGCTCAAACAATTGAAGAGAACAAGCGAGAAAATCATTACCGTTCAGTCGAGTCATTCTGCGAAGTCAAGGGCGGTTAGAGGCTCCCTAAAGGTTCAGAGCTAATTGCAGAGGCAAACTCTCATCCATATATTCGAGTCCGCGACTTAAACAACGCTTCTGTTCTCTTACTCACTTCGGAAATGCTATATATCGACGATGAAACACGATCTAATATTTCGCGCTACGTTGTCAACACTGGCGATCTAATTGTTTCCGTTGTCGGAACGATTGGCCTTACGGCGTATATCGGAAAAACGCTCGATGAGGCAAACCTCACAGAGAATTGCAACAAACTTACTTCGTATAAAGGCGACTTTGCGGCGTGGTCGTATTTCTTTCTTCGTAGCTCAATGGGCATGGAAGCTATTAGGCTTGGAACTGTTGGTGCCGTTCAGACCAAGCTTGCATTAAAAAACATTAAGTCGATGAACGTCCCGTTTGCTCCAGCTTGTGCAATAGAAAGAACGACTTCGACGCTCAATGGTATTCTTGAGCTCATATAGGCTAATATACTCAAGTCGTAGGCTCTTGGCGAACTGCGTGACGCATTGCTTCCCAAACTCATGTAGGGCGAAATCGACGTCTCTCAGTTTGGCGCTGTTCGGATGGATTAGGTATAGAGCGCTATGGCAGGGGGGCGAAGATGATGATTGTTGTAAATGAATCGGCTGCTGCTTCATATCTATACCTAATGGGATTAACCATAGACGAAGAGCTGCCGCTTACGCAACACCTCTCTCTATTGCCGGCCACGTGCAAGGCCTCGCCGGACGACATGATAAATTCTGTGATGAAATATGGCAGCGGAGATGAGACCGATTTAGGTGTCTTGATTGCCGTCCTTAGGAAAACTACAGCTCAGTTGCGCGTTGTTGGAGAGGGCAAAGAGCTTGCAGTTCGAGTTTGGAATGCCCAATCTGCAATAGTTCTATTGTCCGCGCTTTTGAATTGCGAATTGTATTGGCATGTTCAGAGCGATTCGCGGACAGAAGATTTTTCGCCATGCTCGGCAATCAATGTTGTTCTTTCTACAAGGTTGTTCATTCCAAGAAAATTGAAAGTGATCAACGATTCAGAGAAGCAGTGGATAAGACAGCATTATCGGGACGCATGGGAACTGTTTGATAAAAACACGCGATTTGAGACCGCGGTGAATTCCTTGTGGAGCTACAAGCAATCGCTTCGACCTTCAGTTCAAATGGCGATTATATGGGCTGGGATTGAGTCATTGTTTGGAGTCCGGAGCGAACTTGTTTTTCGTGTCAGTACTCTCGCAGCTTTGTTTCTTGGAGGAGGCAAGCAAAAACAGCAAGAAATAAAGAAACTATATAGAGCAAGGTCAGAAGCCGTTCATGAGGGAAAACAACCTTCTGAGTCTTGTGTTTCCGATTCTGCAAAATTATTGCAAGCGCTAATCTTGGAATGCGTCGAACGGGGCTGTTTACCAAATGAGGACGGTTTGCTTTTCGGATTCGAAGAAGGATCGGCTAAATAATCATTTATCGCCCTACGAGTATTTGCAGATGAGACACCGATGCGTTTCAGTTGCATTGCATAGACAAGATAACGAAAAAGCAGCAAATCAAGAATGGCGATTCGCAAACATGGTTTATCCGGAGTTTTCACCAACCGCATCTTTGCGCGCCGCCTCAAATGAAACCCATAATGGAGTTTGGGCCATTCCAGAGTCACTTGCGCAAAGGTATTGCGAGTTTTTGGATCCAGTGATTTTGAGACGTAGCGTCGCCACTCAGACCGCGAACGCTTCATCGATCTGCAACTTCGGCAAAGCAAAAGGCCGAACATATGACCATGTTTTGATTTATCCAGTTGCCGATATGGCCTCTTGGTTGCAAGATGCCTCGACGGATCTGAAGCCGCAAACACGCTCCAAGCTCTATGTTGCAATTACTAGGGCGAGGTTCAGCGCTGGCTTCGTGGTTGCTGACAATAAAATAAATGAGCTTCCAGACACGCTAAGCGTCTGGAAGCCATAAATCAATCACGTGTTTGTTTGTCAGCAAAAGCGGATCCCTACGTGAACCTAAAGACGGCCTTGATCAGTCATCCGTTGAACCTGGAGATGCACTTACCAGTCAACTTCATCCATATCACCCCAATCCTCTGAAACAACTCTCATGTCACCCTTCTCTGGCTGCGTCTCGGTTGCGCCCAGCGCCTATTTGGCTACTTCCGCTTGTATCCTGAGTAATAACCTCCGCTGCTGCAACCAAGGTGGCGAATTGCTGCCTTTGCCATATGGATCTGTATGTAAGTGCTTCGAGGTGATGATGCCGATCTCACTTCAATTCATGGACGCACCGAAATAATAGGGCGGAGTCGCTCTCTCGATCCCGCCTCGCAAACCCGAATAGTTCTGACTTTCCCGTTATCCGGAACATCTGGGGAAGTTCGCGTCCCAGTCCGGAAAACCCAATGCCTGAAACGACGATGCCAAGGGGTTACTCGGTCAGCTTCTTGCATCCGTGCCAGGTCAAGGGAAGGGGCAGCCTGTAGAACGAGGTTGGCTCCATAGGGATCTCCTCGAGCCTTCCGTTGCCCCGCCGAACCCATGAAGTTCCGCTTGCGTCGGTGAAAGCCGTTTCGGGTGCCGTGCGTACTCCCATTCCGTGCCCTTCCGTCGGGAGCCATATGCACCATGCTCCAGGAGGAAGCGCGCCGACGCAGACGCGGTTGGGATAAGCGGGGCGGTTATCCTCACCTTTGAAAGAGGGGCCGGCCCCGCTAATCCCGACGCAGGTGACGATTACGTCGTAGACGGGGGACTCGCTTTCGTTTCGAAGCACGACGAATTGCCAGACGACCCGATTGTCCTCGGGCTGATCAGTTCGGTTTCGATCCCCTTCGTACCATGCCGATATGCGGGATGGCTGATGCCGCTTGATGTCGTCCTCCCTGTTCTTTTTGCTCTGGTTACTTTGCCAGAGTGCGGCAATCAAGGCCCCCAAGGTAACGAGTCCGATGAATGCTTGGACAATCAGATTGGCGATGTCTATATCGATATCAAAAGGCACTGGATGGTCACCAGCTTAGCGTCGTGGGGCGATAAATCTAACTCCGAATAATACGGCTTGATCGATGGTCGACGTTACGTAAACGTCAAAATGGGTTTGTCTTAACAGCCTTATTTTCTTAAGACAAACTTGCCGCAACGCCAATTCAAAGAGTTTGCCGTGACGCAGACAGATGCAGTTGGTTGCTGAAAAGCGTGGTTATTTGGGCAGGATTCGCTTCAAAACGCCCGTCGATTATTACGATCTAATGCAGCCTGTAGGGTGGATGTACTTCGATAAGCAGTAGTCGACATGCTCTGGTTTTGAACGAAAAGTCCCAGAGACAATCGATAACGATTCTTCTTTGATGATGCGAGCGGCGCTACCATTAGCAGCGCCGCTTGTTTTCCGCTCGCAGATAGATCCCGCCATGTTGACCACCGAATGCATCTTGACCGACGTGCTCGTACTCCTATTCGGGCACAGAAATTGGAGGCGCGGCCCCCAGCGTCTACTCAGCGAAATTCGTTAAGAAAGCTGACATCGAACACTGTGAACTCCGTCATCGAATCGAATCTCATTGACTGGGATGCGTTCATTAATGATGACTTTGATGCCTATTTCAAAGCTCGCGTCATGGCTTTGCTGGACGCTATTGAGTTCGCACTGGGCAAGTCCATCTCCGATAGGGGCACCGAGGAAACAGTAAAGAGATTTGGCCGCTCATTGGAATAAGATGCTTCTTAGCTCCGTTATTGGTTATAGAAAGAAGGCTTAATGTCTGATTTTGAAATTTTGCAGCAGTTGTGCGAAACAGCAGACGAACTTTCAAAGAAATACATCAGCTCTAGTTCGCCTGACTTTAAAGCATGGAAGACAAGGGCGGACAGGCTTTTAATTAGGCGATTTGGAAAAGACAGCTACGAATTTAAAAGCTTTAACAAAATCAGCTACTCGTTGTCTTTCTTCACCTCCGGTACGCCCGACTCGGCTTTCGTTGAAGCCTGTGCGGACGGCCTGCGCAGTGCAAAAGCTGTGCTGGAGACATACCTTGATGAGTTTTCAGACGAAGGGGAAACCGGATCGACTGCAAATGTTGGAGATTATTCGAAGGTATTTATCGTTCATGGTCACAACGGAGAGCTTAGGGAAAGGGTCGCGAGAATCATCGAAAGGCAGGGCCTGACGGCGGTTGTCCTAAACGAGCAGTCAAATCAGGGCAAGACAATCATCGAAAAGCTGGAAATTGAAGGCGATGCAGCAGGAGCGGTATGCCTTTTTACGGCGGACGACGAAGGAAGAGCCCAGGCAGAACAGTCGGAAAAGCTCAGGGCTAGACAAAATGTTGTATTTGAAGCCGGATACTTTATTGGTCGGCTTGGCAGGGAAAACGTTGCAATTCTTGTTGACAAAGGTATCGAGATTCCCTCCGATCTACAGGGCGTCGTTTATACCGGAACAGACAGTTGGGAGTTCGGCCTCTTGAAAGAACTCAAGTCCATGGGATATTCCATCGACTTTAATAAGATGGATATCTAATCTGTTGATCCCTCCTTTCACCGACTGGCAAAACGATTTACACCTAATTGTGGACATTGCCCACACGATTTCTCTTTGCTCCCGCATTGATCTCGCTAAACTAATAGGTGCTGCTACCAGGGCATTTTTCTGGTGCATATTCTATTGGCTCCTGCGAAGATCGGAGCGGCTATGTTTGCTGCCGAGTCCCACACCGGCCGTCATCACATCGCGATCGCTGCCATGGCCTGCCTATGCGTTTTGCTGGGCGGGCCTTCTTATGCCGCGGGCGCGGAGAGCCTCATCATCGCGGGCGCGACGTACTACGAGCCGGGCGTGTCGGGTCCTGGCTGGGCCTGGACCGATGCCGACCACCTGGAGCTTAATGGCTACGCGGGCGAGGCCATCGGCGCCGAGGGCGACCTGGTGCTGACGCTTGCCGGGCAGAACTCCGTGACGGAGTCGCATGCGCCCGATGCGGACATCACGCTGTGCGGCATGGAGGTGTGGGGCAACCTGACGCTTCGCGGCACCGGGACCCTGACGGCGACGGGCTCGCAGTGCGGGATCCACGTGTCGCAGGCGCTCGTGGTTGACGGCTGCACCGTCGATGCGCGGGCAGACGGGGCCGATATTACAAACGAGGCGGTCGCCGGCGTGATTGCCGGCGACATGGCCGTGCGCGGCGGCGGGCGCGTCGTTGCCGCGGGCGCCGGGTCCGGAGCGGGCGTGCGCGCCTACGGCGTGTATCTGCAGGACGATGGCATTGGGGATGGCGCGGCCGGCAGTCGGCTTTCCGTCGATGCCTCGTGGCTGGATGCGACCGGTGCCGATGGCGGGGTTGCTTGCACGGGTGGGTCGCTTGTGTCTGCGCGGTTTGTGGCGCCTGCTGGCGGGGCCTTTGGCGCCGGCGGCGTGGTGGATGCCTCCGGGGCCATGGCTCCGCATGTGGTGATTGAGCCCGAGGGCGCGACGGCGCCGGCGGGGGAGACCGACGGGCGCGAGGTGCCCGGTGGCGCGGGCGAGCCGGCTGGTGGCGCCGGTCCTGCCGGTGGGCAGCCCGGTGCCGGGTCCGCGACGGATCCCGCCCTGAAGCCCGCGACTGCGACGCCCAAGACGATCACGACAACCAAAACGACAGTAAACAGGACCACGGTGTCCACGCCATCCAAGGCCAAGGCTGCCGGCGCCGCCACCGCCACGCTCCCCAAGACCGCCGACAGCAACTGGATCGCCGCCTCATTAGCGCTATTCCTGCTAGGAGCAGCGCTTATAGCTGCCGCGCACCGCTGCTCGGTATCGCATGCATCGTCATGGCGGTTGTTCCCGCTTTGAGCTACGCAGGCAACCGATTAAAAGCGAGTTTTATGTTTCCCAAAGTAGGGGCGCACCGGCTAACGCCGGCGCGCCCCTACTACTGAACGGACAGTTTTTATTACTAAGGATACGGCAGCAATCCGTACATTCCGCACACTGATATTTTCTGTATTGAAGACGTCGATGATGCACCCGTATACCATTGACGT
>NZ_JAHONA010000018.1 GCF_019131995.1 Collinsella aerofaciens
GTGGACGGCACCGAGCCGTGCGCTTGAACTGAGAAGGGGGAGGCCTCGCGGCCTCACCCTTTTTTGCGTTTACGGGCTTTTGTCTCACATAGTAGCTGTGTTTTATAACCCTCGTTTGTCGCATCTTCTGCGAACGGGCTACAATAACTTAGTCTGTGCGATATGGAGGTGAACATGGCTGAAGCTGGTATCGGCGTTGATATCGTCGAGATTTCCCGCATGAAATCAATTCTTGAAAAGACGCCGTCGTTTGCTCGGCGTGTGTTTACCGAAGAAGAGCGTGCGTATTGCGATGCATCATCGCGTCCCGCTGCTCACTATGCGAGCCGCTTTGCTTCGCGCGAGGCGGTACTTAAAGCTCTCGGCACGGGTTTTAGTCAAGGCGTGGGTCGCAAGGATGTTTCGGTTACGCGTGATAAACTCGGCAAACCGAAGGCGCTGCTTTCGGGCCGTGCTCTCGAGATCGCTCAAGAACTGGGTGTTGTTGAGGTCGCTCTTTCCATTACGCTTACAGGAGACTTGGCCGTTGCGAATGCCATCGCGATTACCGAAGATGCTCGGCCTAAGCCAAAAGAGGAAAAGGTGAGCACCAAGAAACGCGTAGCGCAGACATTTAAAGAGGCTCGCTCTGTTTTAGATGAGCTTGAGCAGCTGCAGAATTCAGCATTGACGGAGCACCTGGGCGATGCTTCGCAAGATACGCTAGGAGCATAGATGAAACCGGTTTTGAGTACCGAAGAAGTCGTTCGTCTCGAGGATATCATCGAACGCGAAGGGACTTCGAAGGCCGAGCTTATGGAGCTAGCGGGTGAGTTTGCCGCCAACGAGGTCTTGAAGCTCAATCCCGATCGGGTTCTCGTTCTGGTCGGTTTTGGTAATAATGGCGGCGACGGTTGGGTTGCCGCCGATATCCTGAGCCATAAGGGTGTGGACGTGGATATCGTTTCTCCGGTTGAGCCGGATGAGATTCCTGCTGCTCTGGCACGTCATGTTGCTCGTCGTACTGCCGGCCGCGATGTGCACGTTTGCGTCGGCCCCTCGCGTGACGAACTCGAGGTTTTGATCGATAAGGCCGATGTTGTTGTCGATGCCATTTTTGGTACCGGTTTCCACGGAAATCTGCGTGCGCCGTTCTCCATCTGGATTCCTACGGTCAATGAATGCGCCGATTGTGTCGTATCCATTGATGTTCCCTCGGGCCTGAATGCCGAGACGGGCGTTGTTGATGACGACTGCATTCGTGCCGAGCATACGGTGACGATGATTGCGCCCAAGATTGGTCTGTATAGCGCTGATGGTCCTGAGTATGCTGGCGATTTGATCTGCGGCAATCTTTACGACCGTCTTGACGAGGTCATCGATGATGTCGACCACGCCGCCGAGATTGTCGAGCCCGGTGACTTAGTTGATTACTTTGCCCCATTACCTACGAATATCGATAAGTATTCCCGTGGCTCTGTGCTTATTGTCGCCGGATCTGCGCAATATCCTGGTGCTGCCATTATGGCGGCCAAGTCTGCAGCTCGCGCGGGTGCTGGTTACGTGGCAGTCGCGGCTCCTGACGCCTGCGCCAATCTTATTCGCATGGCACTTCCTTCGATTCCCGTCTTTGCTATTCCGTCTGATTCCCGCGGCTCCTTTGGCGCCGCTGCGCGCATGACTGTGTGCGAGATTGCAAAGAAGTACAGCTGTGTACTGTGCGGTCCCGGTATGACGACATCTGCCGGCGCTATGCAGGTGGTTTCGGGCTTGCTCGAGCTTGATGTGCCGCTTATCTTGGACGCCGATGCACTCAACTGCCTTGCTAAGATTGCCATTGACGGTATTGATAGTAATCCCGAGATGTATCGTCGCGAGCAGCCGTTGGTTATGACGCCGCACTATCGTGAACTTTCGCGTCTGGTTGCCGGTGACGAGGTGAACGACCTTGGTACTGCGATTGCAGCCGCGCAGAAGGTTGTCTGGGCTGCAGGCTCTGACAATCTGGTGGTCATTGCCAAGGGGCCGACGACGGCTATCTGTGGCGTTGAGCGTGTGCTGCTGCCGCTCTCGGGTCCGGCTTCTCTGGCAACTGCCGGTTCGGGTGATGTCCTCGCGGGTATTTTGGCCGGCACGCTTGCCACCATGCGCGACGAGATGGATCGTTGGGAGTTGCTGTATTCGTACGCCGTCGCACTTCACAGCTACGCCGGTTTTGCCGCGGCGACGGAGTATGGTGAGAAGAGCGTCATCGCGACCGATCTTATCGACTTGATCGGTCCGGCCATGGAACTGGCGGCAAAGGATGCGCTCGAAGATCTGGGAATCATGGACGAAGGGTCGGATGACTAATCATGAATAAAGCCGATTTGACGCGCTGGTCCTGGGTCGAGATCGACCGCGGGGCGCTCCGTCGCAACACGAGGGCCTATAAGAACTTGCTGAATCCACGTCAGCGCCTGTGCTGCGTGGTCAAGGCCGATGCTTATGGCCATGGAGCTGTTGAGTGCGCCAAGATCATGTATTCGGCCGGTGCCGACATGTTTGCCGTGGCGACGGTTAACGAGGGCGTTGAGCTCCGACAGGGCGGGATTACGAAACCCATCCTCATCCTAAGCGAGCCGCCTATCGAGGCCATTCCGACGTTGCTCGAGTTTGATATCATGCCTTCGGTCTATACGTCTGACTTTGCTCTTGCGTATGGCGAATGTGCCGTCGCGGCGGGCAAAGTGGGCAAGTATCATCTCGCCATCGAGACGGGCATGAATCGTATCGGCGTTCACTACACGCAGGTGCTCGACTTTGTCCGCGGTATAAATTTCCATCGCGGTATTCAGTGCGACGGCGTATTTACGCACTTCGCCACGGCCGATGAACCTTCGGGCTGGGACTACAAGCTGCAGTGTCAGCGCTTTACCGAGGCCGTTCAGGCCATTAAGGATGCGGGTTTTGAGTGCGGTATCGTGCACTGCGCCAACACGCCGTCCTCGATGCTCGACCCCTCGATGCATTTTGATATGATCCGCGCCGGCGTTGGCTTGTATGGCATGCAGCCGTGCGAGCTGAGTGGCCGCGTGATGCAGCTTGATCCCGTTATGAGCGTCCATGCGCGTGTGACGCGCGTGGCACACCCTGCGATGGGTGAGGGCGTGGGCTACGGTTTTACCTACCGCGTACCGCGTACGCGCGTTCAGATCTGCACGCTGCCGATCGGTTATGCCGATGGCCTATCGCGTACGCTTTCCAATCGTATGGATGTGCTGTATCGCGGCGAGCGTGTGCATCAGGTTGGCAATATCTGCATGGACCAGTTTATGGTCGCCATTCAGTCCAACCCGGCACACGAGATTCCCGAGGCCGAGTATGGTGACGAGATGATCATTGTCGGCCGCGATGGCGATGCCGAGATCACTATGGACGAGATGGCCCGACTGCGCGGAACAATTAACTACGAGGTCGCCTGCGGCTTTGGCATGCGTCTCGACAAGGTCTACGTGTAGGAGCCGCTATGGGCGTCATGCACATCCCCGGCCATACCCATCAGGCACCACGTGAGGTCGCACTCGAGGAAATTGAGGCCGTTCTGGGCGATTGTCACCTCTGCCAGCTCTACCAGTCGCGTCACAATATCGTGTTTGGCGTGGGAAACCCCCGCGCTCGCGTGATGTTTATTGGTGAGGCGCCGGGCCGCAATGAGGATTTGCAGGGCGAGCCCTTTGTGGGGGCGGCAGGCGAGGACCTCAACGGCATTTTGTCGCTGGCGGGCCTCAAACGCGAAGACGTCTACATTGCCAACGTGCTTAAGTGCCGCCCGCCGGGAAACCGCAATCCGCGTCCCGAGGAAGTGCTGGCTTGCTCGCCGTTTTTGCGTGAGCAGATTCGAAGCATCTGGCCCGATATTATCGTGACGCTCGGCAACCCCGCGACGCACTTTGTGCTTAAGACCGAGATTGGCATTACTAAGCTGCGCGGCAGGTTCCACCAGATGGGGCATTTTGTAGTAATGTCCACGTTCCATCCGGCAGCAGCGCTGCGCAATCCGGCGTGGCAGGAGCTGCTGGAGGAAGACTTTAAGATGCTGGGCGACTATCTGGAGCGACATCCCGCACCAGAGGACGCCTCGGAATAATAAGGAGCATATATGTCCCTGGAGCGCCTGGGGGTAGGTACTTACAAAACGACTTGCGCTGCCGATACGGAGTACTTTGGCGAGCTAATTGCACCGTGCCTTGAGGACGGCGATGTGCTCATCCTGACCGGTGGCCTGGGAGTGGGCAAAACTCACTTTACCAAGGGCGTCTCGCGCGGGCTGGGCGATGAGCATATGGTTACGAGCCCTACGTTTGCGCTCATGGCCGTTCACGATCAAGGTCGTATTCCGCTGTTTCACTTTGATCTATACCGCCTGGAGCATGCCTACGAGCTCGAGGATACGGGCATTTTCGATGTGCTGGGCTATGAGGGTGCTTGCTTGCTGGAATGGGGCGAACAATTCCAGGACGAGCTGACGGATGAGTATCTTTCGGTGACGCTCAAGCGTGATGAGGGCGACAGCGATGTGCGAACGATAACGCTCGAGGCACACGGTGACCGCGCAATGGAGCTTTCCCATTTGATTGATAAGGCTGTACAAGATGAGCTTGCATAACGACAACGCGCTGGTGGTGGCGCTCGATACCTCGACCGACATGCTTGCCTGCGCGGCAAGCTGGATTGATGGGCAGACGGGCGAGACGAAGCTCGTGAGTGGCGACCACATGTGTCGCCGTCACGCCAACGTTGAGCTCGTGAATACCGTTGATGGCGTGCTGGCTCAAGCCGGTCTGGATCGCAGCGATGTTGGTTACTACGTGGTCGGCCGCGGCCCGGGGTCGTTTACGGGTGTGCGCATCGGCATCTCCACTGCCAAGGGCCTCGCGCGTGGTGCCAATGTTCCGCTGCTGGGCGTGTCGACGCTCGACGCCTGCGCTTGGACGGCGTGGAAGGCTGGCGTGCGCGGCAAGCTTGGTATCTTGGCCGATGCTATGCGCGGTGAGGTATATCCGGCGCTGTATATGCTGGTCGATGAGGGTCCCGAGCGTCTGTTTCAGCGCGAGCGCGTGGTCAAGGCCGCCGTGGCGCTTGATGAGTGGCGTCAGACCGCGGGCTGGGATCAGGTTCAGCTAACTGGTGACGGTCTCGTGCGTTATGGCAAGCTGCTGGGTGAGGACGAGACGGCACGCTGCGTGGAGCGAGGCCTGTGGTGGCCCTCGGGCGAGGGCCTGCTGATGGCGCACGCTGCGGGTGACGGCGATCCGGCTCGCGTCCTGCCGATTTACACGCGCCTTTCGGATGCCGAGGAAAACGAGCGCAAGCGTCTTGGTCTTGCCGAGAGTGCGCAGAGCGAAATTACGGGTGTTGCCGATGAGCTCGCTGGGCGTCATCTGCAATTCCGCCCCATGGGCGCGGCGGATGCCGAGGGCGCGAGCGCACTGGAGACCGCCTGCTTTGAAGGCGCCGGACACGAGGCGTGGACGCCGGGCATGTTCTTGTCCGAGCTGGGCGAGGACGTTGCCGCTCCGCGTAGCTGGTGGGTGGCGCACGACGACGGTCAGTTGCTGGGTCTTGCCGGCGGCATGGTCGTCGACGGGGACGTGCAGATTCTGGATGTTGCCGTCGATCCGAAGCATCGCCGCGAGGGTATTGCCCGCAAGCTGCTGTCGCACGTGAGCTACGATGCCCAGATGCTCGGCTGCACCACGGCTTCGCTCGAGGTCGAGGACGGCAACGAGGGCGCTATTGCACTCTATGCCTCCCTGGGCTTTACCGAGGCGGGCTGCCGCCGCGGTTACTACGGTGTTGGCAAAGATGCCATTGTCATGACGGCGCCGCTGCCCTTGGTGCTCCCGGTCGACAACGCTTCGCCCGAGCCGACGGCGGCTGAGCAGCGTGTATGGCCGCTACCTGCACCCGAGCGAACCGTTGAGGAACGCGCCGAAATTGAGCGTCGCCGCCTGGTGCTTGCCATCGAGAGTTCGTGCGATGAGACGGCTGTGGCGATTATCGATGCGGACGGTAATATGCTGGCCAATCAGGTTTCGACGCAGATCGATTTTCATGCCCGTTTTGGCGGCGTAGTGCCCGAGATCGCTTCGCGCAAGCACGTTGAGGTTATCGTGAGCGTCGTGGACGCGGCGCTCGAGGATGCCGCGGCATCGCTTGGTCTTGAGGGCGGAGCCATCGCGCCGAGCGAACTCGCCGCTGTTGGCGTGACACAGGGTCCGGGCCTGGTGGGTGCTCTGGTGGTGGGCGTCGCCTTCGCCAAGGGCTTTGCCTATGCTGCCGGTAAACCGCTCGTGTGTGTCAATCATCTGGAGGGCCACCTGTTTGCCAACCTGCTGGCGCAGCCCGATCTCAAGCCGCCGTTTATCTTCACGCTCGTCTCGGGCGGTCATACCATGCTTGTTCACGTCAAGGCGTGGGGCGACTACGAGGTGCTCGGCGAGACGCTCGACGACGCCGCGGGCGAAGCCTTTGACAAAGTGGCAAAGGCGCTGGGCCTGGGCTATCCCGGCGGCCCCATCATCTCCAAGCTTGCCGAGACGGGCAACCCCAAGGCGATCGGTTTCCCCCGTGCGCTTAACAGCAGGGGGGACTATCGCTTCTCGCTTTCGGGTCTCAAGACGGCGGTGACGCTCTACATCGAGCAGGAGACCAAGGCCGGACGCACGATTCATCTGCCCGACCTGGCGGCTTCGTTTGAGGCCGCAGTCTTTGACGTTCAGTACAAGAAGGCCAAGAACGCGCTGCATGCCACCGGGTGCAAGGAGTATTGCATCGGTGGTGGCGTCTCGGCCAATCCGCATCTGCGCGAGATGATGATCAAGAAGCTCGGGCGTCAGGGGATCCGCGTAACGGTGCCGCCTCTCTCGGCATGCACCGACAACGCCGCCATGATCGCGGAGGTCGCCCGCCGTAAATTCGACCGAGGAGAAATCTCGCCGTTCGACGTCGACGCCGATCCGAACATGACGCTGTAGCCGCAAAGGCGCGGTCCCCGGCCGGAGGGGCCGGATATAAGGTTTCCTGCTCTACAGTCCTGCGCAAGACGAAGGCCACATTAAGTGCTTTCCTTTGCGTGCGGAACTCGCGATAAACCTTATATCCGGCCCCTCCGGCCGGGGACCTTCCTGTATCGATATAGCTTCCGAGCTGGTTTGGCGTCGACAACGTCCAGCAAGATTAACAAGCCAGCGTCGAATTTCCGGCGTGCTTTAGCTGAAAGAAAAAGATGGTATGCGGAGCTTTGCTCCGCATTTGGGATGGGAGCCCCCGAGAGCGGCGGGAGCCGGGCGGCGCATGTGAACTTTATCGCGAGTTCCGCACGCAAAGGAAAGCACTTAATGTGGCCTTCGTCTTGCGCAGGACTGTAGAGCAGGAAAGTTCACATGCGCCGCCCGGCTCCCGCCGCTCTCGGGGGCATCTCTCATGCAAAAACTTTTGTTGGGTAAAGTCCGAGGTCAGTGGCGTTTTATACCGAGAAATTCAAAAAAGTTGAAAATTCATTACATATTTGCGTTGACTTTAGGTAACTAAAGTTTCATACTCCTTTTCAACCACTGGGGGATGTGAACACGCACGGATCGTTCACATCATGATTGAAGAGGATTTCTTAGGCATGTTCACACATCAGCTAAACATTATCAGCGTAGTAATTATCTGATGCGGGTTAGCACATACAGCTAGCCCGTACGATAACGGGCGGCTGATAAAGATGAGGGCCGTCGAGCGCAACCGACGGCCCTCATTTTTTATGTCTAGGAAGTTCTTTTTAGAGGAGGAAATGTAATGAACGGAGTTTTGCTCATGGTTGTGGCCGCGGCGGTGCTCGCCTGCGGCTATCTGGGCTATGGCCGATGGCTGGCCAACAAATGGGGCGTTGACAAAGAGGCCCTCACGCCGGCCAAGCGCATGAAGGACGGCAAGAGCTTCTCGCCCGTCTCCGCCTTCACCGCGTTCTCGCACCAGTTCAGCTCGATCTGCGGTGCTGGCCCTGTCACGGGTACGATCGTCGCCATGGCCTTTGGCTGGCTGCCCGTCGTGCTCTGGGTCCTCGTCGGCGGCATCTTCTTTGGTGCCGTCCACGACTTTGGTGCCCTGTACGCTTCGATGAAGAACAACGGCAAGTCGCTCGCTCAGCTCATCGAGAAGTACATCGGCAAGACCGGCCGTCGCCTGTTCCTGCTGTTCTGCTGGCTGTTCTGCATCATCGTCATCGCCGCTTTCACCGACATGGTCTGCAAGACGTTCATGTTCACCCCGGCCGTTGACGCTTCTGGTGCTGCTACCGGTGCCATCGACTTCACCAAGTCCTATGCCGCCGGCTGCGCTGGTACCATCTCCATCCTGTTCACCTTCGTCGCTATCGCCTTTGGTTGGGCCCAGAAGAAGTTCAACCTCACCGGCGCTGCCGAGTTCGTCACCGGCGTTATCCTCATGGTTCTCATGTTCGCCGTCGGTATGCAGTTCCCGGTCTACCTGGATAAGTTCCAGTGGTTCGCCGTCGTCATGGTCTACCTGGTCTTCGCTGGCGCCATGCCCATCCAGATGCTCAAGACTCCGCGCGATTACCTCACTTCCATCATGATGATCGTCATGATCGTCTGCGCTGTCCTCGGCATCGTCGTCCTGGGCGTCAACGGTCAGGCCACTATCACCGCTCCGGTCTTTACCGGCTTCTCCACTGCCTCCGGCATGATGTTCCCGGTCCTGTTCGTCTCCGTCGCTTGCGGTGCTCTCTCCGGTTTCCACAGCCTCGTTTCTTCCGGCACCTCTTCTAAGCAGGTCGAGAAGGAGCAGGACGCCGTCAAGGTCGGTTACGGCGCCATGATCGTCGAGTCCTTCGTCGGCATCCTTGCCATCATCGTCGCCGGCATCATGTTCTCCGACATGAACACCGCCGGTACCGGCGCCCTCAACGCCGGCGTCGCTTCCACCCCGTTCCAGATCTTCGCCGCTGGCATCTCCCGCGGTATGCAGGCCTTCGGTGTTGACGGCACGCTCGCTACCGTCTTTATGACCATGAACGTTTCCGCTCTGGCCCTGACCTCGCTCGACGCCGTCGCCCGCATCGCCCGCACCTCGTTCTCCGAGTTCTTTGCCCAGACCAACGACGCCCTGGCCATCGAGTCTAAGGCCGGCTACATGAAGGTCCTCGGCAACCCCTGGTTCGCCACGGTCGTCACCCTGCTTCCCGGTCTCGCCCTCGCTTTTGGTGGCTATGCCAACATCTGGCCGCTCTTTGGTGCTTCCAACCAGCTGCTCGGCGGCATGACCATGATCACCCTCGCCGTGTTCTGCAAGTGCACCGGCCGCAAGGGCTGGATGCTATACGTGCCCGTCGTCTTCCTGCTCTGCTGCACCTTCACCTCGCTGGTCCAGAGCGCCATGGGCTGCATGGCCGCTGTCCAGGCTTACGGCTTCTTCGGCACCATCCCGGCTACCGCCACCACGGCCGCCGTCTCCGTCGCCGCCACCAAGGGCCTGCAGCTTGTCTTCGCCGTTCTGCTGATGGTCCTGGGCCTCATCGTCGCCGTCAACTGCCTCAAGGAGCTCTTCGGCAAGGAGGCCGGTTCCATGCCCGACGAGGAGCCCGAGTGGTCCGAGATGGGCAAGGCCGAGTACGGCCGCGCCGCTGCCGCTGAGGCTCCTGCCGACGCCGAGGCCGCCAGGGCTTAGTCGACCTGACGAGTTGAACGTCACATCTATATGACTCGGAAAGACCGGGTCCGCGACTTCGCGGGCTCGGTCCTTTTTTCATGCAAAAGCGGGTGACGCTCGAGTGTTCTCGCAGATGTTTTGCGTGGATAAGGGCGCGCGTTGTACCATATAGACGTATATGTGTACATATGAAAGGGGCCCCGTGGCCAAGACGGTATATTCCGATAACCAAAATAATGTCGATGCCCTGGCTGAACGTCTGAGCAGCCAGACGTCGCTTTCTGCCGAGCGTGCCAAGCTGGTTGCCTACGACCTGCTCTGCCGCAAGGCGCTCAAGATTAAGTCGAGTGCGCTGGCGCAAATTTTCCGCTCCGTCGATAAGGAATGTGACACCAAGGCGATGCGCGATGAACTTATCGCGGCAAATATCGTGACCAAGATCGAGGGTAGCGGCATTAACGGGCGCCCGGCGTTCTATACCATCAATGCCGAGATCCGCGATGCCCAGGAGCAGCCTGCCGAGTCCGTCGAGGATTTTGTCGTCGAGGATTCCGCTGACGTGCCTGCTGTGGAAGAAACTGCTCCGCGTGAGCATGTCGATACCGATGAGTTGCTCGATGAGAACGTCGTGCGTGCCTTTACGGCCAAGGCAGGACGCGGCGGTTTTGGCGGGGGTGGCAAGCGCGATGCGCAGCGCCGCGCCCAGCAGGAGCGCTTCCGTCGCGCCGTTGCTCAAAAGGGTGAGACGGATGCCGAGGCTGTTGAGACCGAGGTTGCTGCCGAGTCGCAGAAGCCCACGAAGGAGCAAAAGCCCGTGGAGGCCCAAGAGCCCAAGCGCCGTCGCGGTGCTCACTTTAAGGCTGCACAGCAGGATGCCGCGCGTGAGGTTGAAGAGTCTTCTGAGGTTGCAGACGATGTTGAGGAGTCTGCCAAGAAGGCTCCGGGTTCATGCCGTCCCGGACGTGGTTTTGCGGGGCGCGCGTATCCCGTAAGGCGTCAGGAGAAGAGCGAGCCGGCTTCGACCACTCAGGGCGAGAAGGACGAGAAGACCGTTGAGCCGGCGGCTCGCGAGCAGAAGCCTGTTGAGCCGCAGCTTGAGGTTGATGCCGAGGCCAAGGGCCAGCAGCCTACTGATGAGCAGGCGGAGCAGGGCGCGTCGAGCAAGCCTCGCCGCCGTCGCCATCGTGGGGGCCGCAGTTCCCATGCCGAGACTGCAACCGAGAAGACCACGCCGCAGAACGAGGATGCGAAGGCCGAGGTTTCTTCGGGGCAGCCTAAGCGCCAGCCGGCGAAGGAGAGCAAGTTCGTTCGTCCGCAGAAGCAGACGTCTATGCCGAAGCACGAGCGCAATTCCCAGGGCGATTCTAAGCGCAAGTCTCAGAAGAAGCCGGAGTCTGCCGCAGCAGATACTGCTGCCCAGCAGCCCAAGTCGTCCGTCCACGGCGAGGTCTCGGCGTTTGCCCTTGCCCGCGTTTTAGGCAGGCAGCTGCTCAAGGTTGTCCCTACGCCTACGGCGCTCTCTAAGATCAAGGAGCAGCAGACACAGATCGTAAAGGTCGAGGGCAAGGACGGCAAAAAGGCTCCGCAGCGCACTCAGCACAACGAGATGTCCAACCGCAAGATTGCCGAGGAAATCGCAATCATCCAGGCTTGGATCGAGCAGAACCGAGGTGCCGATACGCCGGTTGCCTCGCGCCGCCAGCGTGCCTACCAGATCTTTAACGACGAGAAGGCTTTTGACGGCAAGCACGGTGAGCGCTTGATCAGGCGTATGACCGAAAAGGGCATCAGCATGCAGGCGATCAAGGTCGCCCCCAATCGCCCCGTGCACTTTACGGGCTTCTTTACGCTGGGCGCCGACAAGCCGTTCATTATGGTCGAGAACCTGGACACCTACGACGAGATCGTCAAGCTGCTGCGTGGCCGCAAGCACGCCAAGCTCTTTGGCATCAAGGTGGGCGGTGTGATTTTTGGCGGCGGATGCAAGGCGAGCGTCTCGCATGCCCTGGACGATTATCTGGCTGAGATTGGCTATCGCTTTAACTACGTCTACTACGTAGGCGACATCGATCGCGAGGGCGCGCGCATTGTCGAGCAGGCTCGCAATGCCAATGTGGTTGAGATTCGCCTGCATGCCGGCATGTACCGTGCCATGCTCGCCGAGCATAAGCGTCGCGTGAAGGCCGGCGGCGAGTGCGAGCCCGCGGCTGCCAACCAGGGCGTGCCGCAGAACCTGGCGGCGACGATCAAGGATCTGCCCATGGTTACGCGCGTGCAGTTCCGCAACGTGCTGCGCGAGGGCGGGCGCATTCCGCAGGAGATTCTGATGACCGCAGACTATCGGGATGGCGACTCGGGAAGCTTCGACCGCATGCTCAACAACTAGGGCGTTCGGCCCCGGGAGAGCGGGGACACCGGCTTAGGTTTCCTGCTCTACAGTCCTGCTCACGACGGAGGCCACATTAAGTGGCCTCCTGTTCGTGCGGAACTCGCGATAAACCTAAGCCGGTGTCCCCGCTCTCCCGGGGCCTGTGGTTACCTGGTTGTTGCATGCGGCTCGCTTTTCGGAACTGGGCTGATATTTTCTTGATGTTAGGCGCTCTTGGTCCTAATGGGCTTGGGGCGTCTTCGCGTTTCCTCAGCTCCGCACCCTTGCGGGTTCGAATCCCTCCGCTTGCCCACAAGAAAGCGCCCTGGGCCTTTATGGGCTCAGGGCGCTCAATTTTAATGGCTGGGACGGAGGGATTCGAACCCCCAACAGCCGGCACCAAAAACCGGAGTTCTACCGTTGAACTACGTCCCAATGTGTGGTGTTGCCCAAAGCAACTCGTTTAGTTTACCTAATCTGCCAGGGCATCGCAAACGCCATCGAGAAGGCGGACGGCGAGGGTCTGCGCGTCGCTTGCGGTAAAGGTGCCGTTGTAGCGCGTCATGCCCGTGAGCTCAATGCGAATGCGAGCCGGCTTCTGCTGCGCGGCGACATTGGCAGTGCGGATGCGCTGGGCCAGGTTGTGACACTCGGCGAGGGCAATCGTGGCGCGCGGTGCGGCGTCGGCGGGCAGCTCGTCGCTTGCGATTTCGAGCACCAGGTCAACGTCGGTTGGGACCTCGGAGTCGCAGAGCATCATGCCGCTGTTGTCGGTCGTTGCCGTGGCGATATTCCACATGCGCGACGCAACACTGCGCGCGATGGGGTCCTCGCCGATAACGGCAATCTGGAAGCGCTCGAGCACGTTGGCGGCGCGAGCAAAACCGATGCGGGACTCGGCTTCGGTGACCGAGGGCTTGCCCTCCCACACATGGTGCAGGCGGTTGATGTAGGCGTAGGTGTCCTGGAAGGCCATGCCGTCGGCAAACAGGCCGACATTTTCCTGGAACTGCTGCAGGGCGGCCTCGGTATGCGGACCAAAGTAGCCGTCGTCTTCGCCACAGGCAAAGCCCAAAACGTTGAGAGCGCGCTGCAGGGCCTGCACATCGGCGCCATGGAAATTGGGCATGCGCAGATAGAGGGTGCGGTCGCCCAGCTTATACGAAGCGTCTACAAGGGCGCTCCAACAGGGGATATCGACGGCATGACCGGCAGCAAGGCCGCTGTCGAGCCTGAAGGTGCTGACGGCCTGCTCAGTGGTGGCTCCAAAGTACTTGTCGGTGACTTCGGCGGCATCAATCGTGTAGCCGAGCTGCAGGAGACGAGACTGCACGTCCTCGACGGCTGCTCCTTGCATGCCCGTTGTAATAGGTTCCATGAACGAACCCCTTTCGGCGTACCATTCGTACTATTTGAGCGTCTGTCGGATAGACAACGCAAAGGGATGCATAAACATGCACTCAACAGTGTAGCAAGTTGTGCCTAAATACGCTGCTGACAGGTTTTATAACCCCCGTTAGTTAAGGCGCTCCACAAAGAAATCTGCCATGGAGAGGAACAGCTCGCGTGCGTGCGGATCAAGCTCAACGTTCTCGATGGCCGCTTTGGCCTTAGCGGTCAGGTCGAGCGCGTAAGTGTGGGCGTAATCGATAGAGCCGGTCTCCTGGAAGATCTCCACGGCGCGTGCGAGCTGCGCGGGATCATCGGTGCCCGAGGAAAGAATCGCCTCGACCTCGTCGTGGTGGCGCTCATCAGAGAGGGCGTGTACGGCGACAAGCGTGCGCTTGCCCTCGGTGATGTCGGTGCGGAAGTCCTTGTTGGCGGCTTCCTTAGTGCCGACAAGGTTGAGCAGGTCGTCCTGAATCTGAAAGGCAAGGCCTGTGTGTAGGCCAAAGGCGCGCAGCGCTCCGATTTGCTCATCGCTGCCGCCGCCGATAATGGCTCCGGCGGCAAGCGGCGTGGCTCCGCTGTAAAACGCGGTCTTGTGCGTCGCCATGTCCAGGTAGTCATCAACCGAGATATCAAAGCGCCCGTCACGGACCCAACCCAGGTCGAGTGCTTGACCCTCAATGGTGCGGACGATCATCTCGGTAAGCTCGTGGAGCACGCGCAGCTTCACGTCGGACTCCAGCGTAGGGTCGTCGAGAACCGTCTTGGTGACCATGGTGAGCGCCAGGTCGCCACAATTGATGGCAAGGCCCGTGCCCTCGGTAAGGTGCATACAGGGCTTGCCTCGACGAAGCTGTCCGTTGTCGGCGATGTCGTCGTGGATCAGCGCGCCCGACTGGAAATGCTCGATAGCTGCCGCGGCGCTGCGGGCGCTCTCAAAGCTGCCGCCCACTGCGGTTGCGGCGAGCATGCAGATAAGCGGGCGGTGGCGCTTGCCGGCGTTGGCCGTAAAAGCCGAGAGCGGCGCGTACAGGTAGCGCTCGATATCGGCAGAGGTCGCCTGTCCGTCAAAGAACGTGGCCAGATAGTCGTTAATCTGGTCAAAGTGTTGGGCTAAAAAGCTGGTAAACGGACTGGACACGGGTTCTCGCATTCTTTCTGAGGTTGCATTGATGCAATATGCAGACAACATATTGCCACATCAGGGCGTTTGGCGCGGCAGTTTTGGCGATTTAGGACAACGGGCGTGCGTTTGATGGAGTGTGCCTAAATCAGCCTAAAATGCTCGAGCGCCGCAACGACACCGTCGTGATCGACGGTGTCGGTCACGTAATCGGCCTTATCCTTGAGATAGTCTGGTGCGTTGCCCATGGCGATACCGACATCGACGGCGTTCATCAGCGAGATGTCATTGCTGGCGTCGCCAATGCCGTATACGGTTCCGTGGTGGGGATCGAGGGCGTCGAGTACAGACTGGATGCCCCCGCGCTTCGTGCATTCGCGGGGCGAGATTTCGGTTACCTCGAGTTCGAGCTCGTTAAAGCACAGCAGCGGCTCAAGTGCCTTATCTTGAGCGATGTGGTTGGCGAGCGATGTAGACATCAAGATCTTGTAGACACTGTAATGTTGCAGCTGCGTGACTGCGTCGCCCAGGGTGCGCGCGTATCCGGGGGCATCGGGGGCATCGGCACTCATGCGCACGACGCCGTTGAGGCCCTCAAAGCGGATGACCTCGCCCGATTGCTCAAGATAGGGGGCAAGATGCTGCAGCATGCTGGGCGTCATCGACAGATCGCGAATTGCGTGTCCGTTGATCTCGGCGTAACCGCCCGCAAGACAGACGATGCCGGTCCAGGGCAGCTCAAGAAGTTTGGGGTGGATGCAGCTCAGGGTGCGTCCCGTGCAGATAAAGGCCATGTTGCCGTTGGCGACAAACTCGCGGATTGCCTGCGAAACCGCCTCGTTGGGATAGGGGGAGAGGTCCCGCTCGTCTTCGGGAAGGTCTTGGGCGAGCCTGGGGTCTTGCCAGGCGAGCGTTCCGTCGATATCGAAGAAGCAGATATCGCCGCGCTTATGGGCTGCGCTGGCGGCAGGGGAGGCCGAGGTGGTGGGCACAAATTCCGGCTCGAGGCCCATGATCTGGTCAAAATGCTCTTTAACGCGGGGAACGGAGATGCCGATGACCACCTGGGCGGTCTTGCCCGTAATGATGAGGCCCTTGGCGCCCACCGCGACAAACGACGCGTTATCTGCAACGATGGAAGGGTCTGCGACCTCGACGCGCAGGCGCGTGGCGCAGTTGGTTGCGCCCACGATATTGCCAACGCCACCTAAAAGCTGAATTACCCGCTCAGCGAGGACGTGATCTTGATCGGACCGACTATCGACCTCGTCATTGGGGGATTGCTCTTTGGCAAAGTCGCTTCCCGTTAAACAATCGATTGCCGCGCGATTGGCAACATGATCCTCGCGGCCCGGTGTCTTAAGGTCATAGACCAAGATGAGTGCTCGAAAACTAACAAAAAAGATGAGGCTAAAGGCAAGGCCGATACCGAGCGCCAAAAGATAGGCACCGGCATGCGTGCGCATGAGCGGAATAAAGTTGAAGGCTGCCATCTCCATGAGGCCGCCCGAGAAGATGCCGACGATGCCAAAGAGATTCATGGTTGTGGCAAGGCAAGACGATAAGACGGCGTAGAGCAAAAAGAGCCCGGGGTGGGTGAACATAAAGAGAAACTCGAGTGGCTCGGTAACGCCGCAAACCACCGAGGCGACGATGGCGGGCAAAAGGATGACCTTAAGGCCGGCGCGGCGCTCTGGTTTTGCGGTGGAGTAGAACGCGGCTGCGATGGCGGGAAGGCCAAAGAGCTTGACCCAGCCGGTGGCGGTAAAACCGGCCCACGGCGCAAGTTCATTAAGGGGGCGCGTGCTATGGGAGAGGATGGGGAGCAAGCTGCTCCACGTGGCGTAGATGCCGTCGTTAATGACCAGGTTGTCGTAGTAGATCGGCATGTAGAGCAGGTGGTGCAGCCCCATGGGCTCGAGCGCTCGCTCCAAAAGCACAAAGATGCCCACGCCAAAGGGGCCGACGCTCGTAAGTGCATGGCGCAGCGTTTCGGTCATTGCGTATACGGAGGGCACGATGGCGGCCGAGATAGCGGCAAGGGCAAACACGGCAAAAAAGCTGATGAGGTAGACCAGCGAGGAGCCCGAGAAGGTGCCGAGCCAATCGGGAACCTTGGCATCGTAGAAGCGGTCATGGATGGCGACGACGGTTGCCGATACCGCCAGCGGGCCGATAATGCCGGTGTCGAGCGTCTTGATGCCGTCGATGATGGTGATGCCGCTAGCGGAGGTCAAAGACGACGGGTACTTAAGTCCAAGATTGTCTCCGCTCAGCTTAATGATCTCGCTCAAAAAGAAGCAGTAGGCAAAATAGGCGACGAGAGCCTCGAGGCAGCAACGAGCCGGTTGTTTTTGGGCAAGACCGATGGGCAGCGCTACGGCAAAAAGGAGCGGGAGGCGTTTAAAGACCGTCCACGAGCCGCGCTGGATGATGGTCCAAAAAGCGTACCAAGGGGTTCCGTATACGGCGAGATCGCCGACGATGTCCGCAGTCGTTGCGAGAGCGGAGACGCCGACCATGAGGCCCGATATAGAAAACAGCATGGCGGGAGCGAACATTGCCCCGCCAAAGCGTTGGATTTTTTGCAGCATGTTCTGCCTTCCGAATATCGAGGCGCGTTGCGCGTGGGGAAACGTTTAAACAATGGATTCATTGTAGAGGACCAGACGATTGTCGTGCCGGCAGTTTTGAGCGAAACCGATTTGGGCACGACAGAAACCGTCAACGGTTAAATCCTGTCGCTTTACCGATATTCGGTTTAAACAACTTTAAGAAATGCTATCGTGCCTAGCCGGAAATAAATAATGTAGAGGTGAAACAATGCCAAAAGCAATATACGAAGGAATCTACCGAGAAATACGCTCGCGCATCATTAATGGGACCTATGCGTTTCAGGAGATGCTGCCAACCGAAGCCGAGCTGACCGCGGAATTTGGCTGCACGCGCAATACCGTCCGCCGCGCTTTGAGCATGCTGGCCGACGGGATGTTTGTGCAGCCCATACACGGCAAGGGCGTGCGCGTTATTTGGCTTAAGGGCGAAACCGACATGTTGGGCGCACTCGAAGAGGTTGAGTCGTTTGGCGAGTTTGCAAAGCGCAACAATGCCGTTGCATCGACGGACGTTAAGTCTTTTGAACATCTGGTCTGCACCGAGCAACTCTCTCGTCGCCTGGGCTTTAAGGTGGGCGAGAAGTTGATTCGCGTGGTGCGCGTCCGTAGCCTTAACGGTAACGCTCGCCAGGTGGACCACGGCTATTTTCTGGAGTCGATCGCCAAAGGCCTGACACCCGAGATCGCCGCAAGGTCAATTTATGACTATCTGGAGCACAAGCGCGGCGTCAAAGTGATGGCGAGTCGTCGTACGGTGAGTGTCGAGCTCGCCAACGATGAGGACTGCAGCTACTTGGACCTTGGTAAGTACAACTGCGTCGCCGTTATGGAGAGCCAATCGTACACCTCGGACGGCATCTTGTTCGAGGTCACGCACGCCCGTACGCACCCCGAGATCTTCCACTACCGCGTCAACTCCAAGCGATAGCCGGCTAGCTCGCAGCCTGACGAGACTCATGCCCTCAAAGCGAAAACGCCCGGTCAAACCGACGATGTATCGGCTTGACCGGGCGTTTTCTCTGCATTCGATAATAAATAATTGTTTATACAAAACTTGTCAAGTATCAAGTTGAAATTACCGTTCACCGAAGTTTTTCTACCGCTCTAGTAATACTTGTTCAAACAACTAGCCAAATAGCGTATCGTTCAAATCAGCAAAAGGGGCAAAGTCCCCGAGCCAATCTCCGAAGGCGGCGGCAAAGGGTGCCGCCACGGTGTGAAAGGGTGGATTGTAATGAAGAACGAAATGAGCAGAAGGCAGTTCCTGGGCTTTGCTGGTTCCGCGGCTGCGGTTCTTGGTCTGGGTCTCGTGGGCTGCGGTGGTTCTGCCGGCTCCGGCTCCTCTGCTTCTGGTGACGCTGCTGAGGTCTACTTCCTCCAATTCAAGCCCGAGGTCGACAAGGAGTGGAAGGAGATCGCCAAGGCCTATAAGAAGGAGAAGGGCGTCGAGGTCAAGATCGTGACCGCTGCCTCCAACACCTACGAGGAGAAGCTTAAGTCCGAGATGTCCAAGAGCTCCGCTCCGACCCTGTTCCAGGTCAACGGTCCCACCGGTCTTAAGAACTGGAAGGACTACTGCGCCGACCTGTCCGATACCAAGCTCCGCGGTGAGCTCATTGACGACTCCCTGGCTCTGCAGTCCGATGGCAAGGATCTGGGTATCGACTGGGTCCAGGAGAGCTACGGCATCATCTACAACAAGCAGCTGCTCGAGAAGGCTGGCTACAAGGCCGAGGACATCAACTCCTTCGACAAGCTGAAGGCTTGTGCCGACGACATCCAGGCCCGCAAGGACGAGCTCGGCATTGAGGGCGCCTTTACTTCCGCCGGCATGGATGACTCCTCCAGCTGGCGCTACACCACCCACCTCGCCAACCTCCCGCTCTACTACGAGTTCGAGAAGGAGCACAACCAGGAGGACGACGAGATCAAGGGCGAGTATCTCGACAACTTCAAGCAGATTTTCGACCTGTACATCACCGACTCCACCTGCGATCCTTCGCAGCTTGCCTCCAAGACCGGCGACGACGCCACCAACGAGTTCGCAACCGGCAAGGCCGTCTTCTATCAGAACGGTTCTTGGGCCTACGCTGACCTCACCAAGGCCGGCATGACCGACGATCAGATTGGCATGATGCCCATCTACATCGGTGTCGACGGCGAGGAGAACCAGGGCCTGTGCTCCGGCGGCGAGAACTACTGGTGCGTCAGCTCCCAGGCTTCCGAGGATGCCCAGAAGGCCACCGAGGACTTCATGTATTGGTGCGTCACTTCTGACACCGCCACCAGCATCATCGCTGACAAGATGGGTCTGACTGCCCCGTTCAAGAGCGCTAAGGAGACCACCAACGTCTTCTCGCAGCAGGCCGTTGCCATGGCCAAGGACGGCAAGAAGACCGTCGCTTGGGACTTCGTTTACATCCCCTCTGAGGAGTGGAAGAAGAACCTCAAGCAGGCTCTGATTGCCTATGCTGCCGACAACAGCAAGTGGGACGGCGTCAAGAACGCCTTCGTCGATGGCTGGAAGACCGAGAAGGCTGCTTCCGAGTAAGCAGTTGCTGCCCAAGCTATCTGATTAGCGACAGGGGGCGGGCAGACGTTGGTTTGCCCGCCCCCTGCATATTGAAAGGACCCTTCTATGGGCAAAGCACTCAAGCGCTGGTGGCCGCTCTTTATGCTGCCCACGTGTCTGGCGTTTATGATCGGGTTCGTGATCCCCTTTATCCAGGGTTTCTATCTCTCGTTCTGCCAGTTTATTACCATCAACAACACGCACTTTGTCGGTATCGAGAACTACGTGCGCGCACTGTCCGATCCGCAGTTTGCCACGTCGTTCTTCTTTACCGTGGCGTTTGCCTTCCTGTCGACGGTGCTCATCAACGTGATCGCCCTGGCCATTGCGCAGGCGCTCACCCGCAAGGCGCTCAAAGGCACCAACATCTTCCGTACGATCTTCTTTATGCCTAACCTGATCGGCGGCATCGTGCTGGGCTACATTTGGCAGATTCTGATCAACTGCCTGCTCTCCAACGTGGGCGCCCAGCTCATCGCTCTTAACTCTGCTGCTGGCTTCTGGGGCCTTATCATCCTGACCCTGTGGCAGCAGGTCGGCTACATGATGATCATCTACATCGCTGGTCTGCAGTCCATTCCGTCCGATTACATCGAGGCCGCCAAGGTCGACGGCGCTACGGCATGGCAGACGTTTTGGAAGGTTAAGATCCCTAACCTGATGCCGACCATCACCATCTGCCTGTTCCTGTCCATCACCAACGGCTTTAAGCTGTTCGACCAGAACCTCGCCCTTACCGGCGGCGCCCCCGCGCACTCCACCGAGATGCTCGCCCTGAACATCTACAACACGTTCTATTCGCGTGCCGGTATCGCATGGCAGGGCATTGGTCAGGCCAAGGCGGTTATCTTCTGCATCCTGGTCGTGGCCATCTCCATGATCCAGCTTAAGGCCACGAGGTCCAAGGAGGTGCAGCAGTAATGAAACGCGATAAGGTTATCAACCGCGCGCTCTCGATTTTCTTTACGATCCTGTCGCTCGCGTGGATCTACCCCGTGTTCATGATTGCGCTTAATTCTTTTAAGAAAGCGACCGCAATCAGCACCACCACGGCATTCGATCTGCTCACGCCCGAGACGTTCAACGGCCTCGCAAACTACATGCACGCCCTTAACGAGCAGGGCTTTGCCTCGGCATTTATGTACTCGCTCATCATCACGGTCACGTCGGTCGTGCTGATCTTGGTGTGCTGCTCCATGTGCGCTTGGTACGTGGTTCGTGTTAACAACAAGATCTCGAACTTCTTCTATTACCTGTTCGTCTTCTCGATGGTCGTGCCCTTCCAGATGCTCATGTTCACGCTGTCCAATTTGGCGGACCGCATCGGCTTCAACACGCCGTTCAACATCTGCTTTATCTACCTCGGCTTTGGCGCGGGCCTGGCGGTCTTTATGTTCGCCGGCTTTGTAAAGAACATTCCGCTCGAGATCGAAGAGGCGGCCATGATCGACGGCTGCAACCCGGTCCAGGTGTTCTTTAAGATCGTCCTTCCCATCATGAAGCCCACCTATCTTTCGGTCGGCATCCTCGAGACCATGTGGGTCTGGAACGACTATCTGCTGCCCTACCTTACGCTCGACTCCACCAAGTACAAGACCATTCCTATCTTGATCCAGTACTTCCGCGGCGGCTACGGCCACGTCGAGCTCGGCCCCATGATGGCCTGCATCATGATGGTCGTTATCCCCATCGTTATCATGTACATCCTCTGTCAGAAGTACATCATCGACGGCGTGGTGGCAGGTGCCGTCAAGGGCTGATGCCGTAACTGTTTTGCAAGTTTCTGCGGCGCCCCTCAGCGCGGCGCCGCATATCGAAAGGTAAAGACATGGCCGAGATCGTTCTCAAACATGTTCAGAAGGTGTATCCCAACACCGAGTCCAAAAAGAAGGGCTTCTTTGGCAAAAAGAAGAAGACCGAGGAGAAGAAGCACAACCTCAAGGTTACCGAGGACGGTGTGCTCGCTGTAGAGGACTTCAACCTCACCGTTCACGACCAGGAGTTCGTCGTCCTCGTTGGCCCCTCTGGCTGCGGTAAGTCCACGACGATGCGCATGGTCGCCGGCCTGGAGGACATCACCTCGGGCGATGTGCTCATCGACGGCAAGCGCGTCAACGACGTGGCGCCCAAGGACCGCGACATCGCCATGGTGTTCCAGAGCTATGCTCTGTACCCCAATATGACGGTGTACGAGAACATGGCGTTTACGCTTGAGCTCAAGAAGGTCCCCAAGGACGAGATCGACCGCAAGGTTCGCTCTGCTGCCGAGATTCTGGGCATTACCGAGTACCTCGACCGTAAGCCCAAGGCGCTTTCGGGCGGCCAGCGCCAGCGTGTCGCTATCGGCCGCGCCATCGTGCGTGACCCCAAGGTCTTCCTGATGGACGAGCCACTGTCCAACCTGGACGCCAAGCTTCGTAACCAGATGCGTGCCGAGCTCATTAAGCTGCGCCACGAGATCAAGGGCACGTTCATTTATGTTACTCACGACCAGACCGAGGCTATGACCCTCGGTGACCGTATCGTGGTCATGAAGGACGGCGTCGTCCAGCAGATCGCCACCCCGCAGGAGGTCTTCAACCATCCCGCGAACATCTTCGTCGCCGGCTTTATCGGCGTGCCGCAGATGAACTTCTTCGATGCCCAGCTGGTGCGCTCGGGCAACGGCTTTACCGTCAAGACCGAGGATATGAACGTGGCGCTCGCCCCCGAGACTTGCGCTCAGCTTGCCCTCAACTGGGACGGCGGCGACGTGAAGGAGATTACGGCCGGCGTGCGTCCCGAGCAGATCCTGCTTGCCGACAAGGGCGAGGAGGGCGCGCTCCAGGGTACCGTCGAGGTGACCGAGCTCATGGGCTCGACCGAGCATGTCCACGTGACCGCTCCCGACGGCCAGTTTGTCCTGATTATCCCCGTCGTCGACCTCGAGGCCAAGGGCGCGCTCAAGGCTGGCGACACCATCTGGTTCAAGTTCGAGAAGAACGCGACCCACCTCTTCGATAAGGTCTCTGGCAAGAACCTTATCTAGGCCCGGTGCATCCAGGCCCTCCCTTTGGGCGACTGCGGTATTGCCATCCTTTTGCCGCGGTCACATATAAGGCTCCCCTCCCGTCCACTGGGCGAGAGGGGAGCCTTTCTTTGTGTTGGGGCTGTCTGACCGGTCGTTTGTCTCGATCTGTAACGGGTGAGGCTGATTTCGGACGTTAGATGTTACAGATCGAGACGGTTCCGCTGAGCTAACCATTTCATCTAAATCTGTAACACCAAAGGTGAATTTCAGCTGCTAGATGTTACAGATCGAGATAAACCCAAGGGGAGGGGCCGGTATGTCTCAATCTGTAACAGCTGGGACCGTTTTTACCGAGTAGTTGTTACAGATCGAGATTGTTTGGCCGAGTCGGGTCACAGGGTAACGTGCGGGCACAAAAAACGGAGCCGTGTTGCCACGACTCCGCTTTCAAGAGGATGGGTAAAGGAAACGAAATTAGCTCAGGTGCCAAATCTCGTCGTTGTACTGGGAAATGGTGCGGTCGGACGAGAAGGTGCCGGCGTTGGCAATATTGATGAGCGTCTTGCGCATCCAGGTGTCCTGGTCCTCATAGTCGGCCAGCACGCGCTCCTTGGTCTGGATGTACTCCTCGATGTCGAGCAGGGCCATAAACCAGTCCTTGCCCTTAATGTCGTCGTGCAGGCGCTGCAGGCGCTCGGCGTTGCCGGTCGCCATAAAGGCGGGGTTGGTGATAAAGTCCACCAGCAGCTTGATACCGGGCTTGCGGTAGAGCACACCGGCGTCATAGGTGCCGTCGGCATAGAGCTGCTCGACCTGTTTGGACGAGGCACCAAAGGTATAGATGTTCTCGTCGCCCACGAGCTCGGCAATCTCCACGTTGGCGCCGTCGAGCGTGCACAGGGTTAGGGCGCCGTTGAGCATGAACTTCATGTTGGATGTGCCGCTCGCCTCCTTGGAGGCCAGGCTGATCTGCTCGGAGATATCAGCGGCGGGGATCACGCGCTCGGCGGCGGTGACGTTGTAGTTCTCGATCATGACAACCTGCAGGTAGGGAGCTACGTCGGGGTCGTTTGCAATCCACTGCGACAGCGTCAAGATCAGATGGATGATGTCCTGCGCGATAGTGTAGGCAGGCGCCGCCTTGCCGCCAAAGATGATGGTGACGGGGTGCTTAGGTCTGTTGCCGTTCTTGATATCGAGGTACTTCCAGATGATGTAGAGCGCGAGCATCTGCTGGCGCTTGTACTCGTGGATGCGCTTGACCTGGACGTCGATGATGGCGTTGGAGGGAATGGTCACGCCCTGCTCGAGCGCCATGAACTGGCGCATGATGGCCTTGGCCTCGACCTTGGTGGCGGCCAGGCGCTCAAGAACGTCCTTGTCGTCGGCGAACTTGGCGAGTTTGCTCAGATCGCCGGTGCTGCGCCAGTCGGTGCCGATCACATCGTCGAGCAGGCTGGCGAGCGCGGGGTTGGCCCCATGGATCCAGCGGCGGAAGGTGATGCCGTTGGTCTTGTTGGAGAACTTCTCGGGATAGATCTCGTAGAACGGATGAAGCTCGGTGTCCTCCAGGATCTTGGTGTGGAGGGCGGCTACGCCGTTGATGGAGAAGCCAAAGTGGATGTCCATGTGGGCCATGTGGACGGTATCGTGTTTGTCGATGATGGCGACGCGCGGGTCATCGTGCTCGGCTTTCGCGATCTCATCGAGCTTGACGATAATGTCGGCGATGGCAGGGGAGACCTTCTGCAGGCTGGCGAGCGGCCACTTCTCGAGCGCCTCGGCAAGAATCGTGTGGTTAGTGTAGGCGACCATGGAGCGTACGATGGTCACGGCCTCGTCAAACTCGATGCCATGCTCGGTGGTGAGCAAGCGAATGAGCTCGGGGATGACCATGGTGGGGTGCGTGTCGTTAATTTGGACCACGGCATAGTCGGCCAGATCGTGCAGGTTGCTGCCGCGCTCGACGGCCTCGTCGATCAGGAGCTGGGCGGCGTTGCTCACCATGAAGTACTCCTGATAGATGCGAAGTAGGCGGCCCTGCTCGTCGGAATCGTCGGGGTAGAGGAACAAGGTGAGGTTCTTGGCGATCTCGGTCTTGTCGAAGTCGATGGAGCTGCCGGGGACCAGGCCGTCGTCGACGCTCGCCAGGTCGAACAGGCGCAGGCGGTTCTTGGTGGGCTGGCCGTAACCGGGCACATCGATGTTGACGAGCTTGGAAGTAACGGCAAAATCGCCGAACTCGACGGTGTAGGAGCGGTCATCGTCGACTAGGATGTCCTGCTCACCGAGCCACTCGTCGGGGACGGCCTTCTGCTGGTTGTCGACAAAGCGCTGACGGAACAGACCGTAGTGATAGTTGAGGCCCACGCCATCGCCGGTCAAGCCCAGCGTGGCGATGGAATCCAGGAAGCATGCGGCCAAGCGGCCCAGGCCGCCGTTGCCGAGTGACGGCTCGACCTCGAACTCCTCGATCTTGTTGAGGTCGTGGCCTGCGGCGGTGAGCTGGTCCTTAACCTCGTCGTAGATGCCAAGGTCGATCATGTTGTTGATGAGTAGCTTGCCGATCAAAAATTCGGCGGAAATGTAATAGAGCTTTTTCTTGCCGTTGTTGAGCGGGCAGGCGGCGGAGCGCTCCTGCACGAGTTTGACCAGCAGCTTGTAAATGCGACGGTCGTCGAGCTGCTCGAGCGAGGTGCCAAAAGACTGCTCGGCGAGTTCCATGAGGTTAATTTGGGGCATGTTTTCTCCTGTGATGGGTTGTTTCATGTCTGCAATTCATAAGAAGCCCGCGCGAGGGGATTGGGGTGGCCTCGCGCGGGAAAAGCAAGCGCGTCCGCACGGTGGGGAGGGGTTGGGCGCGGTAGCTCCTATTGAGGAAGCTCGATTTCGGCTTCCGACGGGATGCGGAAGTAGGTCTCGGTCCAGTCGGTGAGTTTGTGCTCGAGCTCGCGGGTGATGGCGCCGTCGAGCATGCGCCAGGTCCAGTTGCCGCCCAGCGTGGCAGGGGTGTTGATGCGCGCCTCGTTGCCCAAGTTGAGCAGGTCCTGCATGGTGTAGATGCACGTGTCGCTCACGCTGGCGGCGATGGTGCGATTGAGTGCATCTGCCATGGGTTCGCCGGCCTGCTGATGGGTGTACAGGACTGCCTGCTCGCGCTGACGCGGGGTGGCCGTTCCCTCAAACCAACCGCGCGCCGTCTCGTTGTCGTGGGTGCCCACATAGGCGACGGTGTTGGCGATGTAGTTATGCGGCAGGTAGTACGAGTTGGTGCCCTCAAAGGCAAACTGCAGGATCTTCATGCCGGGGAAGCCCGAGTTGTCGCGCATGTCGATGACGCCGGGGGTGAGGAAGCCCAGGTCCTCGGCGATGATGGGCAGCGTGCCGAGCTTTTCCTCGAGCGTCTTGAAGAACTTGAGGCCGGGACCCTGCGTCCACGAACCGTAGGACGAATCGGGTGAGGAGAACGGCACCTCCCAATAGGCCTCGAAGCCGCGGAAGTGATCCAGGCGGATGACGTCGTACATGTCGAGGGCGGCGCGAATGCGGCCCTCCCACCAGGAGAAGCCGTCGGACTCCATGGCGTCCCAGTCGTAGATGGGGTTGCCCCAGTACTGGCCGGTGGCCGAGAACTGGTCGGGCGGCGTGCCGGCGACGCTCACGGGATTGCCGGCGGCGTCGATCTTAAAGAGCTCAGGCGTCGCCCACATCTCGACGGAGTCACGCGAGACATAGATGGGCAGGTCGCCGATGATGAGAATGTCGCGCTCGTTGGCATAGGCCTTGAGGCGGCTCCACTGGCGATCGAAGAAGTACTGCGTCATCTGGTGGTAGAGCATACGCGCCGGATGGTCGGCGCAGACCTTGGCGGAAGCCTCGCCGCGGGTGCGGAGCTCCGCGGGCCACTCCCAAAACGCCTTGAGACCGCACTCCTCTTTGACGGTCATAAACTCACAGTAGGGGATGAGCCAGTCCTCGTTGGCCTGGATAAAGTCATCGAAATCGGCCGGCTTGTCGGCGGCAAAGCGCTCGGCGGCGCGGTCGAGAATCTGACGGCGGCCACCAAAGATGGCACCGTAGTCGACATTGCTGGGGTCGGATCCCAGATACACGCCATCGATATCGCGCTGCTCCAGATACCCTGCCTCGATAAGCTCGGCAAAGTCGATAAAGTTGGGGTTGCCTGCGCGGGCCGAGAACGACTGATAGGGCGAATCGCCATAGCTGGTCGTCGTAAGGGGCAGAATCTGCCAGTAATGTTGTTTGCACGAGGCGAGAAAATCGACGAAGTCGTAGGCATTCCAGCCAAAGCCGCCGATTCCGTATGGTCCGGGCAGAGATGAGACGGGCATGAGGACGCCGCTTGCACGCTCCATGAATGCGCTCACCAACCTTCTTGTTGTGGGGTCGGCCTGCCGATGGGTGTGCAGTCCGCCTCCGATGTTCTGATTCGATACGCCTATTGTAAAACATGTTGTTTAAACATGTACAGGCAAGATAAAAAAGTTGGTCGATTTTCGGCGAATGGTTACATGCCATGAAAAAGCCCCGACCTCACAACGTGAGATCGGGGCAAGAGCGGTATGTAGGTTTTTGCTACTCGGCGTCGGCAAAGCCGTTGGGGTTGTGGCTCTGCCAGTTCCAGCTATCGCGGCACATGTCCGCGATGTCGTACTGGGCCTTCCAGCCCATCATACGCTCGGCCTTGGAGGCATCGCACCAGTTGGCAGCGATGTCACCGGCGCGGCGCTCGCGGATCACGTAGGGCAGCTCCTTGCCACAAGCCTTGGAGAAGGCGGCGATGACCTCGAGTACCGAGGTGCCGGTGCCGGTGCCCAGGTTAAAGATCTCGACGCCGGTCTTGCCGTTCATCCAGTTAAGGGCGGCAACGTGACCAGAGGCCAGATCGCACACGTGGATGTAGTCGCGCACGCCGGTGCCGTCGGGGGTGGGGTAGTCGTTGCCAAAGACCTGAACGGCCTCGAGCTTGCCCACGGCAACCTGGGCGACATAGGGCACCAGGTTGTTGGGGATGCCCTTGGGGTCCTCGCCGATCAGGCCCGACGGATGAGCGCCGATGGGGTTGAAGTAACGGAGCAGCACGACGTCCCACTCGGGGTCGGCGGTGTGGACGTCCATAAGGATCTGCTCGATCATCCACTTGGTCCAACCATAGGGGTTGGTCGCGGGCTTCTTAGGATCCTCCTCGGTGACGGGCGGGTTGTCCGGGTCGCCGTAGACGGTCGAGGAGCTCGAGAAGATGATGGACTTGCAGCCATGGTTGCGCATGACGTCGATGAGCACCAGGGTGTTCTCGATGTTGTTGTGGTAGTACTCGACGGGCTTGCTCACCGACTCGCCGACGGCCTTAAAGCCGGCAAAGTGGATGACGCGGTCGATCTGATGGGTATCGAAGATCTTGTTCATCGCATCGCGGTCGAGCACGTTGGCCTCGTAGAAGGTGAGGTTCTTGGCGGCCTCGTCGCCCACGATGGTCTTGACGCGGTCGACGGCGACGGCGCTGGAGTTGGAGAGATCATCGACGATGACGACCTGGTAGCCACCCTCGAGCAGCTGAACGACGGTGTGCGAGCCGATAAAGCCGGCGCCACCGGTAACGAGGACGCAGGTGTCTTTGGGGTCGAGTGCTTTGGACATGTAGTCTCCTATCGAATCAGGAACACTTCTTGAGGGGAGTATAGCGCAGGCAGGGACGCCCAAATCGTGCGCTGTAGGAAAAGCAGAGGATTGTGCTAACGTACTCATAGAAGAGCTTGCGTACGCATAACCTGATCTTTGGCATTTGCTTACGAGCCGCTGACCTTGCAGTTTCCTGCCGTTCGTGGAAATCGTTGGGACGCGCCATATGTACGCTAATATGTATGAGTTGAGCGACATATAAATAAGCATGTAACGGAGTACATATGTCACCAAACAGCGATTCCATCCTTTCCCAGGAGCTCTCGCGCCGCACTGCCCTCAAGGCCCTGTTCGGCGCCGCTTCTGCGGCAGTTCTTTTTGGCCTGCCCGCTCGCGCCCATGCGGCGGAGGCTTCCAAAGAAACCACCGATAAACTGAATGCCGCCCAGGCCCAGCTCGACGAGGTTCAGGCCCAGCTCGACAGCATCGCAAATGAGTATGCGGCGCTGGCCAACAAGAATGCCCAGACCCTCAACGACATCGAGAATGTCCAGGGCAAGATTGACGACACGCAGGCCCAGATCGATGAAAAGAAGGCCGAGCTCAAGAAGAAGCGCAACGACCTTTCCGATCGCGTGGCCGCCAGCTACAAGTCCGGCGGCACGAACATCCTGTCGCTGCTGCTGGCCTCTGGCTCGTTTGAGGAACTCGTCGCCAACGCGCATTACGTTGAGAAGATCAACAAGAGCGACCGCGACGCCATCGAGGACATTCAGACCATCCAGGAAGAGCTCGATGCGCAAAAGACCGAGCTCGAGTCGCAGAAGGCCGACTTAGAGAAGCTCAAGGACCAGCAGACTGCCCAGATGCAGGACATGCAGGCCAAGCAGCAGGAAGTCCAGACGGTTCTGAACGGCCTCTCTGACGATGTCAAGGAGCTCATGGCTCAGCGTGATTCCGAGATTCTCGCTGCCGCCCAGGCCGAGGAGGCCGCTAGGAAGGCCGCCGCTGCCGCGGCCGCCGCGAACAAGAACAATTCCTACTCGGGTGGTTCGAGCTCGGGTGGCGGATCGTATGCGCCCGGAACTCCGCAGCAGAATGCCGGCTCGGGCAAGCAACAGGCCGTCGTCAACGCGTGCTACTCCACGCCTTCGCCGGGCCAGAACTGGTGCGCGGCGTGGGTTACCAATGTCTTCCGTAACGCCGGCGTTGGCTACTTTGGCGGCAATGCGTGCGACATGTTTAACGCCTGGTGCTATAGCTCCGACCGCTCGGCGCTGCAGGTGGGCATGATCGTGGCCGACTCATCGCATAGCGGCACGGGTGCTCCGGGCCTTATCTACGGTCATGTGGGTATCTACGTTGGCGGCGGTATCGTTATGAGCAACGAGGGTGCCATTACGTCTAAGTCGCTTGATTCGTTTATTAGCTTCTATGGCACTGGCTCTGGCGTGCGTTGGGGCTGGCTTGGCGGTATCGCGCTGTCGTAGCGGCGGTTTGGTCCGGGACAGTCCGAGAGGCATAAGGTTGCCTGCTCGGGCAGTCCTGCTCGCACGGAGAGCACATTAAGTGCTCTCCGGCTCGTGCGGAACTCGCGATCAACCTTATGCCTCTCGGGCTGTCCCGGCCCTCTCGGGTCCTGAGCGCGACACACCGGACTGGGTTATCTGAATAAATATGGTGAAGGCCCCTTTCGGGGCCTTCTTTTTTTAGAGGAATTCGCCTACTCGGTGGACTTCGGGTTCTAGGTCTACGTCGAACTGCTCTTTGACTTTGGCTTGGATGTCGCGGATGAGTTCGTCGACGTCGGCGGCGGTGGCGTGGTCGGCGTTGACGATGAAGCCGCAGTGCTTTTCGCTTACCTGTGCGCCGCCAACGGCGTGTCCTCGCAGGCCGGCATCCATGATGAGCTTGCCGGCAAAGTAGCCCTCGGGGCGCTTGAAGGTGGAGCCGGCACTCGGCATGTCGAGCGGCTGCTTGTCCTCGCGGCGCTGGCGGTAGTCGTCCATGTCGGCCTTGATCATCGCGGCGTTGCCCGGTGCGAGGTTGAAGGTGGCAGAAAGAACGATGAAACCGTCGTCGGCAATGCGGCTCTTGCGATAGCCCAGGTTGAGCTCGTCGACATCGAACTCGATGATGTTGCCGCTGCCGCGGGTGCCGTCGTCGAGCTGGCGAGCGGGTTTGTAGACGCGCACGGACTCCAGCACATCGGCCATGCAGGCACCGTAGGCACCGGCGTTCATGTAGCAGGCGCCGCCGACCGATCCGGGGATGCCCGAGATGGGCTCCATGCCGGTGAGGCCGGCCTCGGCTGCCGCAGCGGCGACATCGGAAAGCAAGGCGCCGGCTGCCGCCGTGACGTGCGTGCCGTCGACGGTGATGTTGGAGAGACCTTCGCCCAGCGCTACGACGACGCCGCGGATGCCCTTGTCGCCGACGAGCAGGTCGGAGCCGTTGCCCACGATGGTGAGCGGCAGGTCGCAGCGATAGCAGGTATCGAGCGTGGCGACGAGGCCCTGCTCGGTATCGGGCGTGACAAAGACGTCGGCCGGGCCGCCGATCTTAAACGTGGTGTGCTCGCGCATGGGCTCGCTCATCAGTACGTTGCCCTCGCCGGCAACGCCAGCAAGCGCGCACAGCAGGTCCTCGTTAAAAAAATCGTTTTCGTGCATACTAATAGCCGCCTTTTGGTGGTCGTTGTCATCAATCGATTGCAATATACCCCACCCGGACGGATTTGGTGCGCTGGCGGCGATAAAACAGCCGTCTACCGGATTGGTAAAGTGTTTATCACCGAGGTAGAGGGTCGGTCGCTATACTTTCAAGAGATTGCGCGTAAACCTGGAAGGAGCGAGATGGCCAACAAAGTCACCCTCAAGCAGATCGCCCAGGAGGTGGGGCTTTCCCCCTCGTCGGTCTCGCTTGTGCTCAATAATCGGCCTTGTCGCATCTCGGAAGAAAACCGCAAACTCATCAAGGAGGTCGCGGCGCGCAACCACTATGTTCCTAACCAGATTGCGCGTAGTCTGGTCATGCGCGAGTCGCGCACGCTGGGCCTTATCGTCCCTAACATCGAGAGCCGCTTTTTTGCCTCGCTCGCCGGTAGCCTGGAAAAGCGCTGTCGCGAGGACGGCTATGCGCTCTTCATTACCAGCTCGGGTGGAAGCGCCGATGACGATCTGGAGCTGCTGCGCCAGCTGGTAACGCGCGGCGTTGATGGCGTCTTCCTGGTTGTGGGCGACGAGTTCTCCGACGACCGCGCCCTGCGCGAAGAAGTCAGCCATCTGCCTATCCCGGCCGTGATGGTCGACCGTGCCATTGAGGGGCTCGAGTGCGACAAGGTGATGTTCGACCACGAGATGGGCGGCTATATGGCCACCCGCTATCTGATCGAGCAAGGTCACCGTCGCATAGCCTGCTTGGTTAATGCCCGCCGTTCCAATACGGGTCGCAAGCGACTTGCCGGCTATGAGCGCGCGCTGCGTGAGGTTGGCCTGCCGATCGACGCACGTTTGGAGTTTGAGAGCGAGTATTACATCCCGAGTGCATACGAGGCCTCGGAGGCGGTGCTCGCGACCGATGCCACCGCCGTGTTCGCAAGTTCGGACAATATTGCGCTGGGCTTGCTCAAGCGCTTGCACGAGATGGGGAAGAACATTCCGGGCGATATCTCGGTGGTGAGCTATGACAACTCGGCAGCCGATGTGCTCTTTGAGCCGGCGCTGACCGCGATTGAGCAGGATCCGGGCGTGCTTGCCGAGCATGCCTTTGGCTGCATGTCCAAGCGACTTGCCGGTAAGGGCGGCAGGCGTGCCGAAGAAGTGGTTTTGGAGCCTGCGCTCATCGTAAAGGGCAGTGTGCTCAATCTTACTAAACACAACTAAACACGTTTACCAATTCGTATAGATCGAATGTGGAGCACCTGTGACAGATAATGCCGCAGGTGAGTGTCCAGTTTTGCCGAGCTGCAGGATAGATAGCGATGGTAAAACGTTTTTTCACAGTGATAAAACGTTTTAGCAAATATACTAGTCCCAACGAAAGGTTGCCGTATCGGAGGGCGACCGCGCAGCGAAGGGACATAAACAATGGCTAAAACACTGGGAACGCCGTGGCAAAAGCTGGGACACGAGGTGCCCGCTTCCGAGCTCGAGGGAGTCGATCTGTATTGGCGTGCCTCGAACTACCTGTCTGTCGGCCAGATCTACCTTCGCTCCAACCCGCTCATGCGTGCGGACTTTGTCGACGAGAAGACCGGCGAGACGCGCGACTTCGGTCGTCCGGATGTTAAGCACCGCCTGGTCGGCCACTGGGGCACCACGCCTGGCGTCAACTTCCTGTTCGGTCACGTCAACCGCCTCATCGCCGATCACAACCAGAACGCTATCTTCCTGATGGGCCCTGGTCACGGTGGTCCCGCCGGTACCGCCCAGTCGCTGCTCGACGGCACCTACCGCGAGATTCGCCCCGACATCACCAATGACGAGGCCGGCCTGCAGAAGTTCTTCCGCCAGTTCTCCTATCCCGGCGGCATCCCGAGTCACTTTGCGCCCGAGACGCCCGGCTCCATCCACGAGGGTGGCGAGCTCGGCTACACGCTCAGCCACGCCTACGGCGCCGTCATGGACAACCCGAGCCTGCTGGCCGTTGCCGTGGTGGGCGACGGCGAGTCCGAGACTGGCCCACTGGCTACCTCTTGGCAGTCCAACAAGCTCGTGAACCCGGCAACCGACGGTATCGTCCTGCCGATCCTGCACCTCAACGGCTACAAGATCGCCAACCCCACTATCCTTGCCCGCGTGTCCGATGAGGAGCTGACCAAGTTCTTTGAGGGCATGGGCTACAAGCCGCACTTCTTTGTCGCCGGCTTTGACGACGAGAGCCACGCGAGCATCCACGAGCGTTTCGCCGCCCTGTTTGAGCAGGTCTTCGACGAGATCTGCGACATCAAGGCGACCGCTCAGGCCCAGGCTGCCGCGGGCGAGACCGTTGTCCGTCCTGCCTACCCCATGATCGTGTTCCGCACGCCCAAGGGCTGGACCTGCCCCAAGCAGATCGACGGCAAGAAGACCGAGGACTCCTGGCGTGCGCACCAGGTGCCGCTGGCGAGCGCCAAGGACACCCATGAGCACTTCCGCGTGCTGCGCGAGTGGCTGCGTTCCTACAAGCCCGAGGAGCTCTTTACGCCCGAGGGCCAGGTGCGCCCCGAGGTGACGGCTTTTATGCCGACCGGCGAGCTGCGCATTGGTGCCAACCCCAACGCAAACGGCGGTAAGGTCCGTCGCGAGCTTGAGCTGCCCGACATCCACGCCCACGAGATTCCCGTTGCCGAGAAGGGTCACGGCTGGGGCTCCACCGAGGCTGCCCGCGTCTTTGGTGAGTACACCGCCGATGTCCTGGCCAAGAACATGGACGACTTCCGCATCTTCGGCCCCGACGAGACTGCATCCAACCGCCTTCAGGCTGCCTACAAGGTGACCAAGAAACAGTGGGACGCCGGCTTCTACGAGGACGAGGCCAACGATGAGCTGCTGGCTGGTTCCGGTAAGGTCGTCGAGCAGCTGTCCGAGCATCAGTGCGAGGGCTTCCTCGAGGCCTACGTGCTCACCGGCCGCTCCGGCGTGTGGAGCTCCTACGAGAGCTTTGTCCACGTGGTTGATTCCATGGTCAACCAGCACTGCAAGTGGCTCGAGGCCACCAAGCGTGAGATTCCGTGGCGTGACCCCATCAGCGGCCTCAACATTCTGCTGTCGAGCCACGTCTGGCGCCAGGACCACAACGGCTTCTCTCACCAGGACCCCGGCTTTATCGACCTACTGCTCAACAAGGCCAACGATACGCATATCGTGAACGCCTACTATCCGGCAGATGCCAACATGGCCCTTGCCGTGGCCGAGCGCGTCTACCAGTCCACCGACTGCGTCAACGCCATCTTCTGCGGCAAGCAGCCCGCCCCGACCTTCCAGACGGTCGACGAGGCCAAGGCCGAGCTTGCCGAGGGCGTTGCGACCTGGGAGTGGGCATCGACCGCCGCCTCGCTCGCCGAGGCCGATGTCGTCGTTGCCACCTGCGGTGACGTGCCGACGCTCGAGGCCCTTGCCGCAACCGATATGCTGCGCGAGCTGGGCATCAAGGTGTGGTTCGTCAACGTGGTCGACCTGCTCAAGATCCAGAACGCCTGCGAGAACGACCAGGCTATCACCGACGAGCGCTGGGCCGAGCTGTTCGGCTGTGGCGAGAAGCCCGTTCTCTTTGCCTTCCACGCCTATGCCGGCACGATTCGCCGCCTGATCTGGAACCGCCCCGGCCACGACGCCTTCCGCGTCCACGGCTACGAGGAGAAGGGCTCCACGACCACACCGTTCGACATGCTGCGCCTGAACAACATGGACCGCTGGGCCCTGGCTGCCGACGTGCTGCGCATGGTCGATGCCGACAAGTTTGCCGAGCAGATCAACGAGTGGGAGGCCTTCCGCACCGAGGCCTTCGAGTTCGCTTGCGACGAGGGCTACGATCACCCGGCCTTCACCGACTGGGTCTGGCCCGACGCCGCTGCCGCAACCGCAGCCGACGGCGCGCTCTCCGCAACCCAGATGACCGCGGGCGACAACGAGTAGCATCCGGGACGGTCTCGCGCTGGGGCCGCCTCCGGGCGGGTGCCTTCCTCTGAGAAGTGGGCTTCGCGAACTTCTCAGAGGAAGGCACCCGCCCGGAGGCGGCCCTCGCCCGTAAACTCTTCCGCTGAGCGCGTGATTGCCGCCGTGTACCGAAGGGTTGCCGTTGCAGCTTCAAATTGGTGCTATATTCAGCTTGAGTTGTTTAATGCTAGTTCGGGAGGCTGATATGGGGCTGTTCAAGAAGAAAAACCCGCAGGATGCCTTTGACCCCGGTGTGTTTACCATAACCGATACGATTTTGGACCCGCCGCGGTTTACGTTTTTGCCTGCTATCTACCAAGATGCCACGCGTCGCAAGTGGGCCGTGCATCAGCGTGGTGCGCAGCCGAAGATCTTTGATTATGCGGATGTGCTGCAGTGCGAAGTGGCAGAAGCTGGCGACCCGGAAGCCGACGAGACGCCTTCAAAACAGGAATTTGCCCAGCGTATTCTGGCAAATCCTGCCAAAGCGGCAAAAATAAACGCTGCCAAGCGTAATATGTGTCTTGGTATGGGTGTTGTTGTGGCGGTCCAGACGGGAAAAGACGAGGTTTCCAAATTAGAGATTCCCGTTATGACCGACGAAGTCAAACGCGATTCAAACCTATATAAGTCGTATCGGAATGTCGCCGAGAAAATCAAGGCCGAGTTTGATGCCATGGGAGGGCTGGCCTAATTCTGGTGACAGACATTTTTGAATGAGGAGTCTGTGCAATGGCAGGCGAATCTTATGCAATTCCCCCCAAAGATCGTGCTGTTGAGGGAATTCTTTGGTATATCCAGCACCATCAGCTTGCCGGCGGCGATCGCCTGCCGGCCGAGCGCGTGCTGTGCGAAGAGATTGGCGTTTCGCGTACGGCGTTGCGTGCCGGTATCACGCGGCTCATCTCGTGTGGAACGCTCGAGAGCCGTCGCGGATCGGGTACGTATGTGTGTCCTCCCAAGCCGTTGAACATCTTCCAGGAAACGTATAACTTTTCCGATGCTGTACGGACTGCCGGCCTGCACCCCTCTTCTCGTCTGGTTTCCACCGGGACCATCGAGGCGGATGAGGCGCTTGCCGACAAGCTTGGGGTGGCTGTAGGCGCTCCCTTGCTCCGTATGCAGCGCGTTCGACTTATTGAGGGCGAGCCGGCGTCAATCGAGACCGCTCACGTTAACCTGTCCCTGTGCCCATCGCTTCCCGAACACGATTTTGAGTGTGAGAGCCTTTACGATGTCTTGCTCAAAGAAGGTGGCGTGCGTGTTGAGCATGGACGTGAGCATATCTCCATCTCGCGTTTGAACGCCGAAGAGGCCGAGCTGCTCCAGCAAGAAGAGGGAACGCCGGTGTTCTATGAGAGCTCGATCGAATTTGATAAGGACATGCGTTTTGTGGAGCATTGCAAATCGGTGATTTTGCCCACAAAGTTCCGCTTTGCCGATAACGGCGAAGAGAACGGCATGAGGAGCGTGGCAGGTGAACAATGGCTGAAACAGTAGATGCCACCCCGGTTTATATGCGCATTCGACGCCGCATCGAGGAACGTATCGAGCGCAGTATATATCCCACGGGTTCCATGATTCCGTCCGAAAAAGACCTTGCCGAGGAATTTGGTACGACACGCTTGACCATCCGAAGCGCTGTCGATGAGCTGGTTCGGCGCGGGCAGATTCGCCGTGTTTGGGGAAAAGGTGCCTTTGTGGCGCAGAAAGTACCTGCTTTTTTTGAACGCACGGTCGGTTTCCGTGAATCGGTCCGTGCTTCGGGCGGCGAGCCGTCCGTCCGTATTCTCGCGCGTTCCAAGCGTTATGCGGGGCCATATTACGCCGACCTGTTTGGCATCGCCGAGGACGACCTGCTCTATTCCGTTCGACGCCTGAACTGCATAAACGGTAGCCCCGTATCGATTGAGACGGCGCTGATTCCCTGCCTGCTGTTCCCAACCATCGAAGATATTGACGTGTCGGTCTTCAGTTTGTACGAGACCTATGAGATGCTGGGCCGAAAGCCAGTCATGGCACAGGAAAAGCTCGATATCGAAGCGCTGGGCGCACGAGATGCCGGCCTCCTTGGACTGGAACAGGGCGATCTTGTTTTGCTTTTGGAATGCGTGAGCTATGACGCGAGCGGTCAGGCTATCGAGTATGTAAAGTCCTTCAATCGTGGCGATACGGGCGGCTACACCTATACGTACTAGCTGGTATTTTGTGAATAACGGCTGGGAAACTAACCAGTTTTGATCGTTGGGTCAGCTGTATATACAACCTTACAGGGCTCAAAATCGACCGTTCGCCGATGGGGATAAATTAATCGACAAAGAGGTATCAAAAAGCCGTAACCTGTAACTGTGATTGGTATCAAATACTAATGATTTGTTACGAGGTGAGACGATGAAGATGCTCGATTACGTTCAGCTTGCCCATGTGCGTATGGGGGAGAACCTCGAGCGTTCGTCTGAGCTGGTAGCGCAGCTCGTTGATATTTTCCAGTCCGGTTCTTTTGACGCGCTGCGCATCGTTGCTTCGGGTTCGTCGCGCCATGCCGCCGATTGCGCCCGCGATTACCTGCAAGATGCCCTGCAAATGCAGGTGTCCGTTGTGACGCCCGAGGCCTTCGTTGATTTTGAACACACCTATCCGCAGCATGCGCTCAACATTGCCGTTTCGCAGAGTGGCTATTCGACCAATACGATTGCGGCGCTCGATTACATGCGCGCACACGATATGGCTGCAGTTGCGCTCACGGCAAACGTCGAGGCACCCATCAAGGAACACGCTGACATCGTTCTTGACTACGGTGTGGGCGTCGAGTCGGTGGACTTTGTGACTCTGGGCGTCGAGGTGCTCGTTGAGTACCTGGTGCTCTTTGGTATTTACGGCGGTCAGGCGCGCGGAACGATTGACGCCAAGGGCGTTGCCCAGCGTCTTGACGACCTGCGCGAGGCCATCCAGGCCAATGCCGTGATGTGCAAGACCGCCGAGGCATATGTCCAAGACCACATGCTCGAGCTTTCTGAGCACACGCCCGCCATGGTCGTCGGCAACGGCCCCAACTATGGCGTTGCCGAAGAGGCGGCCCTCAAGCTGAGCGAGACCATCAAGATTCCTGCCATGCATCACGAAGGCGAGGAGTTCGTCCACGGTCCCGAGATGCAGATCGTTCCGGGCTATCTGGTGTTTATCGTCGACGATCCGCAGGGGTCGGAGCGTCTTGCGAATATCGCTGATGCGCTATCGAACGTTACGACAAAAACGGTGCTGCTCACGGCCCATCCCAAGGGTAGGGCTCACGAGGTTGCGGTGCCTCAGGTGGCTCCGCTGCTCAGCGCAATTCCCAATCTTGTGTTCTTCCAGACGATTGCGGCCATGATAGCCGAGCGTCTGAAGTCATGGGACGTGCACCCGTATCTCGATGCCGTCTCCAAGCAAATGGAGGTCAAGGCAGAGGGCTACGAAGAGTCAGTCAATGCGCTTAAGGCCAAAGCGGCCGAGTGTTACGGAATGTAAGCGGGTTTTGATGCCCGTTGGCATGGGGGATGTGGAAACAACCCCAGAAAGGAGAGACAAATGAAGGAAACCGAGAAGATCGAGATCATGCATTTCGACCAGGAGGGCTATCTCGAGGACGGCAAGGCGCTCTACGAGACCGGCAAGAAGATGACCGCCCTCGCCGACAAGGTCGCCGACGAGGGCTACGACGCCGTGTTCCTGATGGGCGTCGGCGGCACCTGGGACGAGCTCATGCAGCTCGAGTACCTCATGAACAAGTTCGGCGACCGCGACCTCGAGGTCTACCTGATCCACGCCGCCGAGTGGAACGCCATGGGCCACAAGCGCATGACCGAGAAGTCCGTCGTGCTCACCGCCTCCGAGTCCGGTACCACCCCCGAGGTCCTCGAGGCCGTCAAGAAGATGAAGGGCATGGGCGTGCGCGTCTACGCCATGACCAAGCCCGAGGGCCCCATCGGCCAGGCTGTCGGCGCCGAGAACTGCGTCGCCATGGCTTCTGACCATGGTTCGGGCGGCTGTGAGATGGGCTACTACCTCGCCGACTGCTTCGGCCTGCGCCTGCTCAACCGCCGCGGCTGCTTCCCCAAGTTTGACCTGTTTATCGAGCAGACCAAGGACATCTGGAAGGACATGCTCGATATCCGCAAGCGCTTCGAGCCGCGCGCCGAGGAGCTCGCCAAGAAGTACGCCCTGGCCCCCTACACCATGTTCATCGGCTCCGGCGCCCTGTGGGGCGAGACCATCCTGTTCTCGATGTGCATCCTCGAGGAGATGCAGTGGAAGCGCACCCGCTACATCACCTCGGCCGACTTCTTCCACGGCACCCTCGAGCTCGTGGAGCCCGGCGTCCCGGTCTTCCTGTTCATGGGCGAGGACGAGAACCGCAAGCTCGACGAGCGCGTCCGCGCCTTCCTCAACCGCGGCGTGACCGGCGACACCGACATCAACGTCATCGACACCGCCGAGTTCGCGATCCCCGGCCTTGACGACGAGTTCCGCGTCATCGTCTCCCCGTGGATTCTGACGGTGCTCGTGACCGACCGCCTGGCTCGCTACTACGAGACGGTCACCAAGCACAACCTCAAGTATCGTCGCTACTATCACCAGTTCGACTACTAAAGAAAACGGGTGCGGGAACGTGCCGGGCTATTGAGAGGAACACAGAATGAGACAGTACATCATCGCCAGCCATGCGCACTTCGCTACCGGCATCAAGGAGAGCGTCGAGCTGCTCTCGGGCGCTCGCGACAACGTCCACGATCTTTCGATGTTCGTCGATGGCCGCATGGACGTGGCCGAGGAGGCCCAAAAACTGCTGGCAGGCATGTCTGCCGACGATGATGTCGTTGTCTGCACCGACCTCTTTGGCGGCAGCGTCAACAACGAGTTCACCAAGATCGTCCAGACGCGTCCCCGCACGTACCTCGTTACCAACATGAACCTTCCTCTCCTCATCCAGTTGCTGTTCTCTGACGAGTCGGCGCCGGTTGAGGAGACGATTCGCGCCATCGTCGCTGCGGACGATACGCGCGTGAAGTTTGTCAACGATCTTTTGGTCGATGACGACGAGGAAGAAGAGTTCTAATCCGCAGCACCTACTGACACGCCGTAAGACGGCACAAGACCTTTGGGGGGTCACATTATGATTCAGCTACTTCGCGTTGACCATCGCCTGCTTCATGGCCAGGTCGCAGTTTCCTGGGTTCAGGGCCTTGGCTCCAACTGCATCTTCTGCGTGGGCGATAAGGTCGCTAACGACCCGATGTGGAAGACGACGCTCAAGATGGGCAAGCCTGCCGGCTGCAAGCTCGTCATCAAAGATATGGAGCATGCAATCGAAGCTATCAACTCGGGCGTGACCGACAAGTACAAGATGATCATCTGTGTCGCCACTATTGCTGAGGCAAAGCAGCTTGTTGAGGGCTGCCCGCAGATCAAGTCGGTCAACCTGGGCAACACCAAGCCCAAGGACGAGAAGCGTCCCGATGCGCGTCAGGTCTCTCGTCAGATCTTCCTGACCGCTGCCGAGGAAGCCGATGTGCGCGAGATGCTGGATCGTGGCGTTGAGGTCGAGATTCGACCCCTGGCCGATGACCCCAAGGTTGACTGCGCCAGCGTGCTCTAGGCGTTCAATTTCGAAGAGTCTGAGCTCTTCGTAGTTTCCTATTAGGAAAGGTGGATATATGCTTACCCAGGCAATCCTCATCGGACTTATCGCCGCATTTGGTAAGTTCGACTGCCAGCTCGGTACGCTCTACGCGTTCCGCCCCATCGTCCTGTGCCCGCTCGTGGGCCTGGTGCTGGGGGACCTGCAGTCCGGCCTCGCGATCGGCGCCAGCCTGGAGCTGCTGTTCATGGGCTCAATCTCCATCGGCGCCTACGTGCCGCCTGATGAGACGATCGGCGGCGTGCTCGCCTGCGCCTTCGCTATCCAGCTGGGCCAGAGCACCGAGGCAGCCATCGCGCTTGCCATGCCCATCGCCACGCTGTGCCTTGCCATCAAGAACATCCTCAACGCCGCCCTGCCGATCCTGGTTGACCGCGCTGATGTCTTCTCCGGCCAGGGCAACCTTAAGGGTGTCTATGCGATGCACTTCCTGATCGGTTTGACCGGTATCATCATGGCGTTCCTGTTGTGCTCGCTGTCGTTCTATCTGGGTGCTGACGCTATCCATGGCGTGCTCGACTTTATCCCCGACTTTGTCCTTGCTGGCTTTGGCGTTGCAGCCAACATCCTGCCTGCCATGGGCTTCGCCATGCTCGGCCGCCTGGTGCTCACCAAGCAGCTCGTGCCCTTCTACTTCCTGGGCTTCCTGCTGTGCTCCTATGCCAACGTGCCCGTCCTGGGCGTCGCCCTGATCGCCATCATCATCGGCATCGACAAGTTCGACCTGCTCGGCCTGGGCGGAGCCCAGCCCCAGCTCTCCGCGGAAGGGGATGAGGACGATGACTTCTAGTCCCGAGAACAAGATCACGCGCTCCGACCTCGTCAAGAGCGCCGTCAACGTCGGCGCCCTAGGCATGGAGTTCTCCTGGACCTACTACAAGCAGATGAACATCGCCTTCTGCCTGATGGTCGCCAACATGCTCAAGAAGATCTACGCCGGCCGCCCCGACGACTACGCCGAGGCCCTGCACCGCCACTGCGCGTTCTTCAACATCACCGTCCAGTTCGCCCCGTTCGTCGGCGGCATCGCGATGGCCATGGAGGAGAAGGTCGCCCGCGGCGAGATCGAGCCCGAGAGCGTCAACGACGTCAAGGCCGCCCTCATGGGCCCGCTGTCCGGCATCGGCGACTCCATCTTCCTGTCGACGCTGCGCGTGGTCGCCGCCGCGGTGGGCATCAGCCTGTGCCAGGCCGGCAACCCCTTCGGCCCCATCGCCTTCCTGCTCATCTACAACGTCCCCGGCTTCGCGCTGCGCGTCTGGGGCGCCGTCAAGGGCTACGAGCTGGGCGTGGGCTTCCTGGACGAGGCCCAGAGGACCGGCCTCATGCAGAAGATCATGACCTGCGTGGGAATCGTGGGCGTCATGGTCGTGGGCGCCATGTGCAAGGACATGTTCTGGGCCAGCATCCCGGTGGCCATCGGCTCGGGCGACGACGCCCAGACCCTCCAGGACATCCTGGACGGCATCATGCCCGGCATGCTCGGCATGATCGCCTTCTGGCTGTACTACTGGCTGCTGTCCAAGAAGATCAACCCCATGGTGCTGATCGTGGCCACCATGGTCGTGGGCATCATCGGCGCGTTCTTCGGCGTGCTGGCGTAAGGGCCCGGCTGCATAGATTTTCGTTGCAACCTGGAAAGGGGATGGAGCAGGCCTATGCCCTCCATCCCCTTTTTGTATAGAAGGAGTTCGTATGTTCGCGAAGGATCGCGAAGCAATGCGCCTGACGCCGGCAGAGGTCAAGCTGATTCTTATTGAGTCCCTGCAGTGGTGCGCCAACAACGCGGTCTACTTTTTGGGGCTTATCGGTGCGGCCACGTATGATCTGGCCGGCACGGCCTTTTTGGTTGCCGCCATTACGCTCGTGCGCAATCTTATGACGTCGGTGGGCAATATGGTGTCGGGTTCGGTCATCGACCGCTTTGGACCGCGCCGGACGTCGTTTGTGACGTGCGTGATTACGGCAGTGCTATCGCTTGGTGTGGGGTTAGCGCCGTTGTCTGTCCCCGGGCTTTTGTTTGCCGCGTGCGTCTTGGGACTTGCGGGCGGCTTTATCAACACCTGCACGCATGCGTTTCCGGGATACCTGGAGTCGACCACCGAGGGCCGTACCCGCGTGAACGGCCTCATGGTGTTCTACAGCAATATTGCCTATACCGCTGGCCCGCTGCTCGGCGGTGCCATCGTGAGCTGTTTTGCCACGCAATCGGTCTACCTGCTCATGGCGGGCATGATGGGTGTGGCGGCCGTGCTCTCCTTGGGCTGTCACGAGTGCGTTGTTCCCGCAAAAGGGGAAAAGCTGAAGGGCGGTATTCTGGGCGGCATGGCCGAGGGTGCGCGACTTACGTTTCGCGACCACGACCTGCGCCTCATCTTTATCTCGGGCTTTTTGGGATTCTTTGCGTTTGGCGCGTTCGATTCGCTGGAGTCGTTGTTCTACCGTGATGTGCTCAACGTGGATATCGTCTGGCTGGGCTGGCTGTCCTCGGTCGTGGGCCTCACTTCCTCGGTGGGCGCGTTCATCCTGACCAAGCTTTCTGCTCGCCATGTCAACCTGCGATTGCTGCTCGGCGCGCTCATGGCCGTGGGCATTGGGTCCATGGTGTACGTGGGCACCGATATGCTGGGGGTCGCGATTGTCGGTCAGGCGATTAACGGTCTGGCCTGGGGGTTCCTGGAGCCGCTGCAGATGATCTTGATTCAGGAGCGCGCCGATATCAAATACCTGGGTCGCATTACCGGCTTTGTGCGCTTTGGCCTGATGAGCGCCGGCGTGGTGCCGCTGCTGGCGGCTCCGTTTTTGGCGGAGGCTTTGGGCGTCCAGACGGTACTGTTTGGAGCATCGACCATTATTGCGCTGGTAGGAACGCTGTTCTTTGTCGCACAAGGGAGACGCCGGGGGCGTTAGCTATACATCAAATTCTAATTTAATACCACTCACCAGAGAATTTCGACCGTTCACCGAGGATTGGAACAGATTGAAAAGTGGTATTAAAAACACATTGGGTGTATGTCTATAATTGGTATCGAAAAGAAACGCGATGTATAGATTCGCGTGCAGGACAGAAAGGAAAAGCCATGAAGGAAACCGAGAAGATCGAGATCATGCACTTTAGCCAGGAGGGCTACGTCGAGGACGGCAAGAACGTCTACGAGGCCGGCAAGACGATGACCGCGCTCGCCGACAAGGTCGCCGACGAGGGCTACGACGCCGTGTTCCTGATGGGCGTCGGCGGCACCTGGGACGAGCTCATGCAGCTCGAGTACCTCATGAACAAGTTCGGCGACCGCGACCTCGAGGTCTACCTGATCCACGCCGCCGAGTGGAACGCCATGGGCCACAAGCGCATGACCGAGAAGTCCGTCGTGCTCACCGCCTCCGAGTCCGGCACCACCCCCGAGGTCCTCGAGGCCGTCAAGAAGATGAAGGGCATGGGCGTGCGCGTCTACGCCATGACCAAGCCCGAGGGCCCCATCGGCCAGGCTGTGGGCGCCGAGAATTGCGTCAAGATGGCTTCCGATCATGGTAACGGCGGCTGCGAGATGGGCTACTACCTCGCCGACTGCTTCGGCCTGCGCCTGCTCAACCGCCGCGGCTGCTTCCCCAAGTTTGACCTGTTTATCGAGCAGACCAAGGACAGCTGGAAGGACATGCTCGATATCCGCAAGCGCTTCGAGCCGCGCGCCGAGGAGCTCGCCAAGAAGTACGCCCTGGCCCCCTACACCATGTTCATCGGCTCCGGCGCCCTGTGGGGCGAGACCATCCTGTTCTCGATGTGCATCCTCGAGGAGATGCAGTGGAAGCGCACCCGCTACATCACCTCGGCCGACTTCTTCCACGGCACCCTCGAGCTCGTGGAGCCCGGCGTCCCGGTCTTCCTGTTCATGGGCGAGGACGAGAACCGCAAGCTCGACGAGCGCGTCCGCGCCTTCCTCAACCGCGGCGTGACCGGCGACACCGACATCAACGTCATCGACACCGCCGAGTTCGCGATCCCCGGCCTTGACGACGAGTTCCGCGTCATCGT
>NZ_JAHONA010000089.1 GCF_019131995.1 Collinsella aerofaciens
TTAGTCGACGCTTGCCTGGCAAGCTAATATCCGCGGGCTCTTGCGGGTGCGCTTCCGGCGGTCAGCCCGGTATGTCCGCGCACCCCACCGCATTTCGATTCTCCGTCCGGCGCTATCGTACGAATCCAGTCTTTTGTCGGGCGCGGCCCCGGGGCTGCCCATCAAAAAGGTCGTGAACTCGCGCCGGCGATGCGTCGAGGCGCGGGCCCTCCCGGCGGGAGTCGGTTGTCGCCGGCTGCTAGAGGACGGTCCCCTCGGACCTGCACCCGATCTCCCAGACCCAGCAGGCGAGCTCGCGCGC
>NZ_JAHONA010000090.1 GCF_019131995.1 Collinsella aerofaciens
CGTAGCCCGCCGCGACCCAGCGGTAGATGGTCGAGGGCGACAGGTCCACGGGCCCGCCGTTGCGCGCCGCCATCTGCTCGGGCGAGAGCCCCCGGCGCAGGCAGCCCCTGATGGCCTCCAGCCTGGCCGCCGCGGCCGGCTCGTCGGCGTCGATCCCGCGCCTGGACGAGACGAGGACCGAGTCGGCGCACAGCTGCGCGGCGCGGGCGTCGTAGAAGACGTGGGGGCGGCGCTTGCAGCCGATGGCGCGGTAGCGGCCGCAGCCGTTGCAGCAGCGCGGCCACGCGGCCAGGCGCGGGC
>NZ_JAHONA010000019.1 GCF_019131995.1 Collinsella aerofaciens
GAAACGGCGGTCGACGAAACTGGAGAGGAGGTATTACGAGCTCCTGTGCGAATTGGAGAGAGCGCTCCCGCAAACTGCCTCTTGACAACTTATAGGAGCGTCGGTTTTTATTTCTCGAAATTCGGCATGCTTGAGGGTGATCGGTTAAACGTAGTAGATAGGCCCATTTCGTGGCGAACGAATCAGACTGAGGTGCAAAATAGCCCCCGCTCCAGAAAAATCGTCGGCAAGGTAGCAAAAGGCCCCGCGGGCAGGAGGCTGCTCGCGGGGCAAAGAAGAGGGGCTTGTTGGCGGCGGGCCAAGGCGCTCGGCGGGGAGTTTGCCGCGACCCGCTCTTAAGGCATTACAGCTCGACGAGCTGGCCGGTCTCGGCGGCCTCCTTGATGGCGTTGAGAAGCGTGAGCGTCTTGACGTTATCGGCGGGGGTCACGACGGGCTCGACCTCGCGGCGGACGACCTTCACAAAGTGCTTGAGCTGCATCTTGTGCGGCAGCGCCGGGTCCACAGCCGGGATCTCCATCTGCAGCGGCTTGTGCCAGTTAGAGGCGCCGTCGTAGGAGAACTGGTGCAGGCGGGGCAGCGACAGGGCGCCCTTAGTGCCGCCGATAAAGTAGGCGTCGGCGTCGAAGGGGCGGTACTGCGGATCCTCGCGAGCGGTTGCCTCCCAGTTCCAGGGGCTGGCGGTGGCGTCGGAGATGGTCATGCTCGCAAGTGCGCCATCGGCAAAACGGACGTTGACCACGGCGGAGTCCTCGGTCTCAAAACCGCGGGCGGCGCTGGACTGCATACCCTGGACGGCAACGGGCTCGCCCAGCAGATAGCGGAGTAGATCGACGTCGTGAACCAGGTTGACCAGGATCGGGCCGGCGCCCTTCTTGCGGCGCCACTCGACATCGAAATACTCGTCGTTCTTATAGATCATGTAGTGGAAGCTCGACACGGTGAGCTTGCCCAGCTCGCCGGACTCGATGATCTCCTTGGCCTTGTTGACGAAGGGGTTGTGGCGACGGTGCTGACCCACGAGCACGGGCACGCCGGCGGTTTCGGCCTCGGCGGCGAAGGCCTGGGCATCCTCCAGGTCGTTGGAGATCGGCTTTTCGACCAGCGGCACGATGTTACGCTTCACGGCCTCGCGGGCAACGCCCAGGTGCAGGTCGTTGGGGGTGGCGATGATGACGGCCTCGGGCTTGATCTCGTCCATCATCTGGGCGGGATCGGTGAAGAACGGCACGCCGGCGGCCTCGGCCGTGGCGCGGGCGCCCTCGAAGGCGTCGGCGATGGCGACGAGCTCGGCCTCGGGCTCCTCGGTGACAAAGCGGATGTGGTTGCGGCCCATGGCGCCGGCGCCGATAACGGCAATGCGGACGGGGTTGAGCTCAGACATTTCGACTCCTTAATGGTGGTGGCGATGGAGTGTGACAAAGGGACAGTCCCTTTGTCACATTGGCAATTGCTAAGCGGACTTCTTCTTGCTGTCGGAGACCATCATGTAGACGGTGAGCACGACGGCGATGGCGGCGATCACGATGGCGCCGTAGAAGGACTGCTGGTAGGCGGCGCTGCCAGCCTCGGCGTGATACAGCACGGCGGTGATGGGCTGGCTGATCCAGGTGGAGGCGGCGTAGCCCAAAAACATGATGCCGTAGTTGACGCCGATGTTGCTGGTGCCAAAGGCGCCACCGGTGAGCGGCGGGTAGATGACGAGCAGGGCGCCAAAGCTAAAGCCAAGCAGGGCGAGTGCGACAAAGAACATGCTCTGCGTAAAGCTCATCGACATGATGACGAGCGCGACGATGGTGACGACAAGGCTGATGAGCAGCGACTTGTAGGCGCCGAGCTTATCGATGATCTGGCCAAAGGACAGGCGGCCGACCAGGTTGGCGCAGGTGTTGACGGAGACCACCACGCCGCCGAGGGCGACGGCTGCGGCGCTCGTGGGGTCGGTGAAGAGCTGGACGGCGGCGATGGAGGCAACCTTGCCCACGAGCAGGGTGCCCGCGGTGGCGGCAAAGGCGAAGGTGACGATGAGGACCCAGAAGCGCGGGGTCTTGACCATCTCGCCCGGGGTGAGGTCGCCGAAGGTGCCGGCATGCGCGCCGCCCTTGGGGGCCTCGAAGCCCTCGGGCAGCCAGCCGGCCTCGGGGGCCTTCAGGAACAGGGCGGAGGCGGCGATCGTCACAAAGAAGATGACGCCGAGCGCCTTAAGGGCGCCAAAGATGCCCAGGCTCGGGATGAGCAGCGAGGCGAGCACCGGGGACAGCACGGCGGGACCGGCGGTCGAAGCGGCCAGGGTGATGCCGGAGGCGAGACCCTTCTTGTCGATGAACCACTTTTGGCCGGTGGTGAGCGCGGGGTTGTAGCCCAGGCCGTTGCCGATAGCGGCGACGAGCGAGAACCACAGGTAGAACTGCCACGGCTCGGTGACGGTGCCGGACATGAACCAGCCCACGCCGTAGCACACGGCGGCGGCGATCACGACGTTGCGCGGGCCGATCTTGTCGGAGATGCGGCCGGCGAAGATGCCCGTCACGGCCATGATGGTCTGAAAGACCGGGAAGGCCCAGGTAAGAGCGCTCGACCACTCGGGGTAGACGGCGAGTAGGTTCTTGCTCACGACGGAATACAGCGCGATGGAGCTGATGAAGAACATGGTGACGCACGCGGCGGAAAGCACGACGGCGCGACCCTTGTTGGAGTTGGTGGAAGCCATTGGACTCTTTCTAATCGATGCGGGGGAGGAGCGGGCGTGTCCGCGGGCCTCCCTGTTAGGTTGGTTTACTGGTCAGTCGGCTTGGCGACGCCGGACTCATCGGACCAAAGCTCGACACCCTTGTTCTTGAGGTAGTTGTCGGCATAGGCGCGACGGCCGCCGGGCTTGGCGGTGAGGTCGCCCATCATGTTGGAGAAGCCGCCGTCGACCTTGATGGCGTCGCCGGTGGTAAAGTCCGAGCGCTTGGACGCCAGGAACATGACGGCGTTGGCGATATCACTGACCTCGCCGATGCGACGCGTGGCGATCAGACGGCTGCGGCTCTTTTCGACCTCGGGGTTGGCGTAGAAGTTGGCCGACATCGGGGTCTTAACGAAGCAGGGCTCGACGCAGTTGGAGCGCACGCCGTAGGGACCCCATTCGGCGGCGAGCATCTTGGACATCATGTTGACGCCCGCCTTGGTGGAGCTGTACACGCCCGAGAACGTCTCGGGGGAGTGGCTGGCAACGGTCGAGATGTGCACCAGGCGACCCTGGCCGGCCTTGATCATTTCGCGACCAAAGCGCTGCGAGGTGATGAAGTAGCCGGTGAGGTTGACGTTGAGCACCTGCTCCCAGTCGCTCAGCGGCAGGTCTTCCATAGCGGCAAAGCGCAGGATGCCGGCGGTGTTGACAAGGACGTCGACGCGGCCGAAGTCGGCGATGGTGGCATCGACGGCGGCCTGAACCTCGGCCTCGTCGGTGGCGTTCATCTTGTAACCCTCGGCGTGGATGCCAAACTCGGCAGCGAGATCGGCGGCAGCGGCCTTGACCTTCTCCTCGTCCAGGTCGAGCATGACGACGTTGGCGCCATTGCGGGCGAACTCGCGGCAAATCTCGACGCCCATACCGCCGAGTGCGCCGGTTACGGCGCAGACATCGCCCTCGAGCTTAAGCCAATTGCTCATAGGAACTTCCCTTCTTGTGCCTCCCGGTGGGTCGCTCCCATTAACCGACCCACGTGGTTTTCGCTGGTTATCGTATGCTTTGCATTTGCGCAGGTGAATTGCATATTTGTTAGAATGGCGTTAACCGTAGGTTTATAGCTCGCAAGACGATGTGTCCTTGATTGAGTGTGTGACCTGCGAAAACAACCCCCTGTGGCACCATGTGGCCATGGGCGCGAAAACGGGAGATTGACGTGTACGATCGACGACTCGAGGCCATATCGGCCGCCGCGGAGCTGGGAAGCTTCTCGCGTGCGGCGGCAAAATTGCGCGTGTCGACCCCGGCGCTCGTCAAGCAGGTGTCGGGCTTCGAGGCCGAGTTCGGTATTACGCTGTTCGAGCGCTCGCATTCGGGCGTCAAAGTGACGCCGGCGGGTGCGTTACTGGTAGACGACGCGCGTTCGATCATGCGGCAGTCCGAGGACGCGCTGCGCCGTGCCCGACGCGCAGCGGGCGATGGCAGGGCCGTGCGCCTGGGCGTGTCGATGATGTGCCCGGGGCGCCAAACGCTGTCGATGTGGTCGGGCGTACGCGAGCTGGAACCGTCGCTGCGATTTGAGATCGTGCCGGTAAGCGACCTCTATGACGAGTGCGAGACCGTTATGCGCAGCTTGGGCCGCGAGGTCGATGTGGTGCAGTCGAGTTTTTCTACCCCACGCTGGGGCGACGCCTGCCAAAAGCTCCGCATCGTTAACGTGCCGTTTTATATCGACCTGCCGCGCACGAGCCCGCTGGCGCGCAAGAATCGCATTACGGTCGCCGACCTGGAGGGTATGCGTCTGCGCATACTGCGCCACGGCAACGACGCCATGGACAGCCTGCGCATCGACCTTTTGGCCGACGGCGGCGTGGACGTGATCGATGTGGACAGCTTTGACTTTGCGCTCTTTAACGAAGCCGAGGAAAAGGGCGACGCGGTGCTCACCTGTGGAGCGTGGTCGGGGGTGCACCCAGCCTTTGTGGGCGTGCCGTTCCTGTGCGGCCGCGAGGTACCGGTCTTTCTGCATTACCCGCTCGAACCAACCCTCCAAGTACAAAAATTCGTCAACGCCATGGCACAACTTCTCAAGTAGCCAAAAGAGTCCCGTCCCAAATTAGCTACCCTTTGCTATGGGTTTAGCGGTCCTCGCGTTGCGGCCCGGCTGCCTCGGCTGTCTTTACGCGGTTCTTGTCGATGTACATGCTTTTGTCGGCCTGAGAAAAGAGCTCACGCATCGTAGGCGGTTCATCAAAATCACTGGAAAGCGCGTAGCCCACCGCATAGCTGATAGGCATGTCGGGGTGAGCCCCGGAATACTCGTTCACGTTCGCGCGAATCCGAGCGAGACAGGACTCCACGGCAGCCCGATCGGCATCCCGCAGCACCGCGATAAACTCATCGCCGCCGTCGCGGCCCACAAAGCACGTCCCGGACGCCACGCGCCCCAGCTGCTGGGCAAAAGAACGGATGTATTCGTCGCCCTTCTCGTGGCCAAAGGTGTTATTGACCGTATGCAGATTGTTAAGATCGAAGACGCACACCGCAACGGGCTCCTCCGCGGAGACAGGCTGCTCCTGCCCCAAGATCTCCTCGCACTTGTTCTTGTTGGGCAGTCCTGTGGCTTCGTCGAGATAGACTTTGTTCTGCAGCTCGCGATTGAGTGCGGCAGTGCGCACCGCGCGAACAACTTCGACCGCAAAGGTCGCCACCAAGCCCACGATGTCGATGATCACCAAGCCCTCGAGATAGTTGAGCGCCGACGCCTTTTCCTGGGAATAGTCCTCTGCGAGTCGCGTAGCATCGTCGCAAATGCCAAAGAACTCCTCACTCATCGAGATGATGTCAGTGTTCTCGTAGCCGACTTCGCGCACGCGGGCAATCTCGGCGCAAAGCTCATCAAAATAGTTTGCAAGCTCGGTCATCTTTGCCTGATACTCATCGTCGTCGAGACGGACGAGGTTGAGGTCGTCACTTCCGTAACGCAAACCGTTGATGTATGAATCCACGGCTTTGAGCAGGTCATCTTGAGGCTGGCCCGCATCCTCGAGCTTAACGATTCGCTGCGTGGTACCGCGCACCAGACCGGCGTAGTTGACCACGCGCGCCGTGCCCTGGATATCGGAGACGAGCAGCATAACATTGATGAAGAAGAAGATGAGAACTGCCGTGAGCACCATCATGAGCAGGCGCACCGCCTGGCTGGCCTTCTTGGCGACAGAAGTATTCACAAGTTCACTTCCTCAAATGGCAAAAGCGCAGGTGGCGCATAGCGTGCTGAAATTCATGGGTGGTTAACTCTACCATATAGGCCAGCAGCCTCAAACTGCAGCAGACACTCGTCCAAATTGGCGTGACGCCTGCCTTGTTGTTCTTGACCTGGCTGCGCTATCGGACATGCTTCTGGTCTTGGATCACCATGGGAAAGCTCATCCCGTTTTGTGCGTCTAGAGTGGGATGCGGCTTCCCAAAGGTGCCGTTAGGGGAAACTACATCCCGGTTTACCCCCTTGAAATGGGATGCCGTTTCCCGGAGGGGGTCCAGCGGGAAACGGCATCCCATTCTGGGTCCGAAAAGTGGGATACGGTTTCCGGCCGGCATGAAAAAAGCCTCCGCAGCTCGTGTGGCTGCGGAGGCTTTATTCGTTGCGAAGCATTGTGTTTGGGTCGTTGAGATGAGTCGATTTGCCCCGAAAGAGGAGGGCATTGACCTTAGGGTCATGCCCGACAAATGAGCGGCAAATCGGCCATCTCGGCGGGCCGAACTACTCCAGCTCAAACGCTCCGGTGTACAGCTGGTAGTAATACCCGCGCTTGGCGATCAGCTCGTCGTGGTTGCCGCGCTCGATAATGCGGCCGTGGTCCAGGCAGATGATCGCGTCGGAGTTGCGCACGGTGGACAGGCGGTGCGCGATGACAAACGTCGTGCGGCCTTCCATGAGCTTGTCCATGCCGGCCTGCACGATAGCCTCGGTGCGGGTGTCGATGCTCGATGTGGCCTCGTCCAGGATCATCGCCGGCGGATCGGCAACAGCGGCGCGTGCGATCGAAATCAGCTGGCGCTGCCCCTGCGACAGCTGGGCGCCGTTGCCGGTGAGCATGGTGTCGTAGCCGTCAGGCAGGCGGGTGATAAAGTCGTCCGCGCCCGCGAGCTTGGCCGCCGCGATGCACTCCTCGTCGGTAGCGTCCAGGTTGCCGTAGCGGATGTTATCCATCACGGAGCCGGTGAACAGGTTCACGTCCTGCAGCACGACGCCCAGCGAGTGGCGCAGATCGGCCTTGCGAATCTTGTTGACGTTGATGCCGTCGTAGCGGATCTTGCCATCGGCGATGTCATAGAAGCGGTTGATGAGGTTGGTGATGGTCGTCTTGCCGGCACCGGTGGCGCCGACAAACGCGACCTTCTGGCCCGGCTTGGCAAACACGGACACGCCGTGCAGCACCTCGTGGTCGGGCGTGTAGCCAAAGTCGACGTTGTCCATGACCAGGTCGCCGCGCAGCGGTACGTACTCGATCTCGCCGGTTGCGCGGTGCGGATGTTTCCACGCCCACATGCCGGTGTGGTGGTCGGCCTCCTCGAGCTGCCAGGTATCGGGGTTGACCTGCGCGTTGACGAGCGTCACATAGCCTTCGTCGGTCTCGGGCTTCTCGTCGATGAGCTCAAAGATGCGGTCGGCGCCGGCGAGGCCCATGACCACGGCGTTGATCTGCTGCGAGATCTGGCCGATCTGTCCGCAGAACTGCTTGGTCATGTTGAGGAACGGCACCACGACGGCGATGGACAGCGCCATGCCCGAGATGCTCAGATTGGGCACGCCCAGCGCCAGGAAAATGCCGCCTGCCAGTGCGACCAGCACGTAGAGCAGGTTGCCCAGGTTCATAAGGATAGGCATGAGGATGTTGGCGTACATGTTGGCCTTCTGCGAGACCTCGAAGAGCTTTTCGTTGCGCTCGTCAAAATCGGCCTCGGCGGCAGACTCGTGGCAGAATGCCTTGACGACCTTCTGGCCGTTCATGACTTCCTCGATATGGCCCTCGACCACGCCGAGTTCGGTCTGCTGCGCAATGAAGAAGCGCGCGGAGTTGGAGCCGAGCAGCTTGGTCATAAAGGTCATAAAGACGACGCCGGCCACAATGACCAGGCACATCCACACGCTGTAGTACAGCATGATAAAGAATACCGTGACGATGACGATGGTCGTCATGAGCAGGTTGGGCAGCGACTGGCTGATCATCTGGCGCAGCGTGTCGATGTCGTTGGTGTAGTGGCTCATGATGTCGCCGCGCTGGTGCGTGTCGAAGTAGCGAATCGGCAGGTCCTGCATACGGTTGAACATCTTCTCGCGCAGCTTCTCGAGCGAGCCCTGCGTGACGATGGCCATGGCGCGGTTCCAGAAGAGCGAAGACAGGATGCCGATGCCGTAGATGCAGGCGAGGGTGGTCACGAGCTGTGCGATCTTGGGCTGTGCGGTCGTCCAATCGCCCGACTGCCACGATTCGCTAATAATCTGCAGGGCGCTCTGAAGGAAGGTCGCGCCGATGGAGTTGATGATGGCGCAGAGCACCACGCCGACGACGACGAGGGGCAAAAGCACGGGGTAGAAGCCAAAGAGCGTCTTGATGAGGCGCGACATGGTGCCACCCTTGCGGTTGAGCGCGCGCTCGGCGGTCGTTGCCTTACTCATGTGCCTCGCCTCCTTCCTTGGTCTGAGCTTGTGTTGCGGATGCCTCGGTGTCGGCTTCGACGGCCTCTTCGCCCTCGGCAGACATCTTGTTCTGCGAGGTGAAGGTCTCGCGGTAGATCTCGCTCGTCTTGAGCAGCTCGTCGTGGTTACCGATCTGCGCGATACGGCCGCCCTCCATGACGATGATGCGGTCTGCGTCCTGCACGGAGCTAATGCGCTGGGCGATGATGAGCTTGGTCGTGTTGGGCAGATAGCTTGCCAGCCCTGCGCGAATCTTGGCGTCGGTCTTGGTGTCGACGGCGCTGGTGGAGTCGTCCAGGATCAAGATCTTGGGGCGACGCAGCAGGGCGCGCGCAATGCACAGGCGCTGCTTCTGACCTCCCGAGACATTGGAGCCGCCCTGTTCGATCCAGGTGTCATAGCCCTTGGGGAAGCCGTCGACAAACTCGTCGGCGCAGGCCAGATGTGCCGCCTCGCGGACCTCCTCGTCGGTGGCGTTCGGGTCGCCCCAGCGCAGATTCTCGGCGATGGTGCCGCTAAACAGCACGTTTTTCTGCAGCACCATGGCGACCTGGTGGCGCAGGGCGTCCAAGTCGTAGTCGCGCACATCCACGCCGCCCACGCGCACGGTGCCCTCGGTGGTGTCGTACAGACGGGCGATAAGGTTTACAAGCGTGGACTTGGCCGAGCCGGTGCCGCCGATGATGCCGATGGTCTCGCCGCTCTTAATGTGCAGGTCGATATCGTCGAGCGCCTGGCGCTTCGCATGCGCGGAATACTTAAAGCTCACGTGGTCAAAGTCGATGGAGCCATCGGCGACCTCGAGCACGGGCTCGGCGGGATCGGCGATCGTGGGCTCGGCGGCCAGCACCTCGGTGATGCGGTGCGCCGATTCGTCGGCCATGGTCACCATGACAAAGATCATCGATAGCTGCATCAGGCTCATGAGGATTTGGAAGCCATAGGTAAAGATCGAGGAGAGCTGGCCCACGTCGAACAGCGTGCCCTGGCTCGTGATGATGAGCTTGGAGCCCAGGTAGATGATGACGACGAACGCGCCGTTGACGCAGATGTTCATCATGGGGTTGTTAAAGGCGAGCAGCTTCTCGGCGCGGGTGAAGTCCATCTGGACGTCGCGTGCGGCGGTCGCGAACTTCTCCTTCTCAAAGTCTTCGCGCACATAGCTCTTGACCACGCGCATGCCGGTGACGTTTTCCTCGACGGACTCGTTAAGGGCGTCGTACTTGTGGAACACGCGCGAGAAGATGGGACGCACCTTAAAGATGATAAAGAACAGCCCAAAGCCCAGCAGCGGAATGATGACCAGGTAGACCATGGCGACGCTGCCGCCCATGATAAATGCCATGGTAAAGGCGAAGATCAATACCAGCGGCGCGCGCACGGCGATACGGATGATCATCATAAAGGCCTGCTGCACGTTGTTGATATCGGTGGTCAGGCGCGTGACGAGCGAGGAGCTCGAGAACTCATCGATGTTGGCAAAGCTGAACGTCTGGATCTTGTAGAACAGGTCGTGACGCAGGTTCTTAGCGAAGCCGCAACTCGCATGGCTGCAGGTGACGCCGGCAGCGGCGCCAAAAGCAAGCGACGTCAGCGCGATGAGCACCAAAAAGCCCGCGGTGGGAAGCATCTCGGCTACGGTGGTGCCATCTTTGATGGCGTCGATCAGGTTGGCGGTGATAAATGGAATCAGCATCTCGCAGAGCACCTCGCCAAGCACGAGCAACGGCGTGGCAACGGTGACTTTCATATAGTCGCGGATGCTGCCCATGAGGGTTTTAATCATCCAGTTCCTCCCAGGTTACACGGATTTTATCGAGCATTTCGGCGAGGTCCTCGCGCTCGTCGTGGGTGAGCGCACTAAAGGCCTGCTCTCTAAAGCGAATGCGGGCTGCCTGGTCGATGCGGGCGTTTTCCCGGCCGGTCTCGGTCAGGCGAATGGTGAGCTGCCGTCGATCCTTGGGGTTACGGCTGCGCTCGATGAGGCCGTTGAGCTCGAGCTTGGACAGGATCTCGGAAAGTGACCCCGGCTTGAGGTCAAAGTGCATGCCGAGCTCCTGCTGCGACATCTCGCCGCCGGGTTGCTTGGCCAGCAGGCAGATGATGGGTGCCTTGCCGGACACGCCTCCGCCATGAAAATGCATGTAATGGCCGCAAAAGCCCAGATTATTGAGGATGCGCTTGGCAAGCTTGTCTTCCGAGCTAACCGCTTCGGGTGCATCCGCCGACCGTGACGGGTCGCCGCCGGGCTCGTGCGAACAAAGGCTAAGAGGTTCATCGCACATGAATTAGTGCTGCTCCTTTCTTTAGTTAGGTAGAGGAATTGTTTTGTGCCTAACCAATTTAGGAGCGCATAGATTGATTGTCAAGGTACCAAACTTATTATGTTCAAGCGGCACTTAGGGACGTTCCTTATGTGCCGGCACTTGGGGACACTCCTTGTGCTGATAGTCGTTGGGGACGTTCTTGTTTGCCTAGTCATTTAAGAACGTCCCCAACGACTAACTTAAAAACTATGCCGGATTACGGGGCTGAACGACGGATTGCCGACCATGCCGAAATTGGTAAAAAGAAAACCGCAGGTAGAAGGCTCGCTATGATTTGAAAATAGGGGGTGTGGTTGGCTCATTCAGGTTCAGCCCCGTAATCCGGCATAGTTTTGAAATGGCACTGAATAAGTGGCGGCAAATGAGCCGCAATGAAGCAAGCTAGCCCCTCGTTTCCGAAACCTTTCCGCAACAATTTGCCCTTCGTGCCGCTCGACTCCGCTCACAACGTCCCCTGCGTTACACTTAGTCGCACTGTGGCGCTGCCGCGCCGCGCCCGAAACAAGGGAGACCCTCATGAAGAATACTCAGCTGCTGCTGATTAACGATATGTGCGGCTACGGCAAGGTCGCGCTTTCCGCCATGCTGCCGGTGCTGTCGCACATGGGCTACCGTATCCATAACCTGCCGACGGCGCTCGTTTCCGACACGCTCAACTACCCCAAGTTCTACATCCACGACACCACCGAGTACGTGCGCCAAAGCCTCGCTATCTGGGAGGAGCTCGGCTTTGAGTTCGACGCCATCTCGACCGGCTTTATCGTGACCGAGGAAGAGACGCGTATCATCTCGGACTTTTGCCACCGCCGTGCGCAAAAGGGCACCAAGGTGTTCTTCGACCCCATCATGGGCGACAACGGCAAGCTTTATGCGGGCGTGCCCGAGTCCACGATTGGCCTTATGCGGCACCTGCTGGAGTGCGCAGACTACGCGGTACCCAACTATACCGAGGCGTGCCTGCTTGCCGATAGGCCTATCGCCGAGCAAATAACGCCCGATGAGGCCCGCGTCCTTGTGGACGCCGTGCGCGAGCTGGGTGCCAAGTCTGTGGTCATTACGAGCGCCGTGGTCAATGGCACGAACGCGGTTATCGGTTACGACCATGTAGTGGGGGAGTACTTCACGATTCCCTTTGAGCTCATTCCGGTCTATTTCCCGGGCACGGGCGACACGTTTTCGGCGGTGCTCGTCGGCCGCGTTATGGCAGGTTGGAGTCTGCAGCGTGCGACGTCCGATGCCATGCGTGTGGTGGCTGAGCTTATCGAGCGCAATGCCGACCAAGAGGACAAGTCGGCCGGCCTGCCCATCGAGGCCTGCCTGGACGTGATCGACCATGAGTAACGCTGACGAGGGCGGCGTCAAGCCTGCGGGCGAGAACAAGCCGCTCGGCGCGCCGCGTGGCAAGCGTCCGCGTATCCGCGTGAGCTGCGTGGACCAGCTGGGCACATGCCGCTGCCATCACGGGCACAAGCCGGGTGACGTCTTCGACTTCGACCGCGACCGCGGCAAGATGTGCGCCATGGCCTGCCATGTGGGCTTTCCCTATATCGACATCCTGCGCTATGGCGGTACCGTGCCCGGCAACGAGCCCGGCACGGCAAAGTTCTGCTGTCCCGAGGTCGATACGTTGAACGTCTGGCTCGCCGAGATCGTCGACGAGTAATCGAGCGAATCAATCGAGCGAGGTTTTTCTCCCTCAAAGATAACGAGCGTGGATTTTCTCCCGTTTAGAGCGCGCTTGAACGCTCAAAGTGGGAGATCATCCACGCTCGTTTTATGCCGATGGCGTGGCACGTGCGTCCGCGTGCTCGCTTGCCTATAACTGCTCGAGCATGGCCGTGCAGCCGGCGAGCACATCGCGGTAGGTGGCATCGAAGTTGCCGGTGTACCAGGGATCGGCCACGTCGCCGGGACGATCGGTCCAATCGAGCAGGCGCGAGATCTTGCTATCGGGATTGCTGCCAAAAATGCGACGCAGACCGCGCACGTTCTCGGCATCCATATAGACAATGTGGTCCCAGTCACCATACTCCGCGCGACGCACCTGGCGCGCACGGTGGGCAACGACAGGAATCCCGACTTCACGCAGCTTGGCAACGGTGCCACGATGCGGCGGATTGCCGATCTCCTCGGTCGAGGTCGCAGCGGAATCAATGGCAAACTCCGCCTCGCGTCCAGCGCGGCGCACCAGCTCGGTAAACACGGACTCAGCCATCGTCGAGCGACAGATGTTCCCATAGCAGATAAAAAGAATGCGTTGCATGAGCGGTTTCCTTTCGATCGTCCTCATCGAGCTCGAGTATCGCATCTACGCCTACGCCCTCGTCCGCTTGCGCTCCCAGCGAGCCAACTTAATCGTCACCAGCGTGAGTGCCCAGGCCACAAGCGAGAATGCGGCGCCCACTGCGCCCACGTACGCAATACCAATGCTGCTTACCACGGCGCCGCCCACCGCGGTGCCAAACGAAATGCCGACATTAAACGCCATGGGTTCTACCGAGCTCGCGAGCACCATCGATTTGGGATGGCGGCTGCGAGCCACGTCCATAAAGTGCGTGATGCACGACACCGAGAACAGGTACATGAGCATCGCCAGGCTAAAGACAAAGACAAGTGCGAGCGGCATGGCAGCGCCTGCGGCAAACAGCCCAAACAATGCCGCCGCCTGCAGCACAAACGTCACAAGCAGCGCCTTCATGCCAAAGCGCGCATCGATCCATCCGCCCAGGATGTTCGAGATCAGGCAGAACACGCCGTAGGCCATAAGCGTGGTACTGGCTTCGACCGTGCCCATGCCCAGCACCTGCTCAAGATAAGGCGTCACGTAGCCGTAGAACACATAGACCGAGCCCACGCCAAACAAAAAGATAAGCATGCCGGTGATGATACTCGGCTCGCGCAGCAGACTCGCCTGCTCGCGAAAGGTGGCGGGCTCGTCGGTTTGCCCAGCGCGCGGCATAAACGCCACGAGCGCTCCGCAGATCAAAACGGCAAAGGTCAGCGCGCCGTACATGGCAACGTGCCAGTCGAGCGTGTCGGCCACAAACTTACCGATCGAGGTCACAAAGACCATCGCCACGGAAAACGCACCATATACTACCGAGATGGCAAGCGAAGTTTGCTGCGGGGACAGAAGCTCAGGGATGTACGTTACGCCCACGGCGAGCAGCGCACCCGAGACAGAGCCCAGGACAATGCGCGAGATAAAGAGCACCTGGAAGTTGGGCGCCAGTGCCATAAACAAATTGCCAAGCACAAAGACGATGCTGTAGCACACGAGCAGCTGGTAGCGGCGGAATCGCCCCGTGCTGAGCGCAAGCACCGGCGTCGCGATGGCGTAGACCAGCGCGAACACGCTGATGAGCTGGCCCGCAGTGGCAAGTGATACGCCGAGTTCCGTCGCCAGGTCGCTTTCGATGCCGATGACCACGAACTCGGAGCAGCCGAGCGAGAATCCCAACAGCACGAGCAGCGCCAGGCAGAGCTTGGTGCGCGCAGGGGAGAGCGCGGCGGCGGTTGACTTACTTTTAGGCGTGGTTGCGGCGATCAAGGTTGTCACTCCAATGTCGCATTGATAAGCGGGATTCAATCCCTGCAACTCTAACAGAATGTGACAAAGGGGCAGTCCCTTTGTCACATTGCGCTGCCGGCCAGTCGCCCAAACCATCACAACATTCGATGAAAATCTCGAAATCGAGGAAAAGCGTCGAATGTTGTGACGGTTTTCGTGTTCGGCGCGGGTGAGCTTCGGTGCCGTCTGGGGGTATAAGGCTAGCGAGTGTTTATTTGCGAGGCCTAAGGGGCGCCCCGTATGGATATCGATAACTTTGAATGGTGGTATAGCGAGGGTGAGGCTCCGGACGAGGAGCGGGACGAGTCCATGCCGCGTGACGTGTCGAGCGACGAGGACGAGACCGGCAACGACGTCGCCGCCGATTCGGACGCCGCCCTCGACCCCGTCGAGCCCCTGACCTTCGAACAAGCTTGGGCCCAGGCCGAGGCAGACGAGGCCAAGGCCGACGCTACGGCCACGCTCGGCGAGCCAGCCGACATGTCCATCTCGCCGGCAAAGACCCCACAGCCGCGTCACACCATCGATCCCGACAGCACGGCATCCTTCAGCATTCTCGACGTGCCCTCGCAGGGCGCTCAGGCGCCCGCACCCACACGTCGCCCCAATCTGTCTCGCGAGGAAGATGCAGGACGTCGCTCGCCGCTCGGCCCCATCCTTATTGCCTTTATGGCCGGCGTTATCGCATGCTCGGTAATTGGAAACGTCTGGAGCCATGTCGAACAACAGCGAAAAGACGCCGCCAAGGTCGAGATGTCTGTCGAGCAATCGCTCGGTCGTACGCGCTCGGTACATGTGTCGGTCGAGGTCAAGGACGGCGCGACGTGGGACACCGCGCGCGGCGACAGCCAAATGCTCATCCACATCGTGGGGCGCACGCTCAAAGGGCAGACGATTGACGAGTATCAATACGTCAATTCCGCTGGTGACGGCATCGAGCTCAAGCCCGGCGGCTACGAGCTCACCGTCGATGAACCGCCCGTCGCCACCGACGGCACGCGCTTCCGTGCCTCAAAGCGCATGGTCCCCGTGAACTTTAACTCACAGGCGCCCGACACGGTCGACACCACACCGCAGGGTGGGTTCGACCTTTACGTAGATACCCAGTAGGCGCTCGCCGCTCATTCCGCTATGGCTACTCAATAATCGCCTGCCGTCCCGTCCCGCCGCCAAGAGTGGGACAATAGCCCTCGACACTATTGTTTACTTTTGGAGGAAGTAGCATGTCTACCGTCACTACCATCAAGCGCGGCGGCCTCACCGCGGCCATCGATTCCATGGGCGCCCAGCTCACGAGCCTTGCCCTCAACGGCAACGAGTATCTGTGGCAGGGCGACCCCGCCTTTTGGGGCAAGCACGCGCCCATCCTGTTCCCCATTGTGGGCTCGCTGCGCAACAACACGGCAACGTCTGCGGCCGGCACCTGCGAAATGCCGCGCCACGGACTCGCGCGCATTGTCGAGCACAAGCTGGTCGAGGTTTCGGAGGACGGCTCCTCGGTAACGTACGAGATCACCGATACGCCCGAGTCGCTCAAGGCGTTCCCGTTCCACTTTAAGCTCAACATGACCTATGCCTTGACCGGCGACGCCACCCTCACGCAGACCTTCGCCGTCACCAACACCGGCGACGTGGACCTGCCGTTCTCGGTGGGCGGCCACCCCGCATTTAACGTACCGGCCCCCGGTGCCGAGGACGAGGCGTTCGAGGATTACGAGTTGGCGTTTACCGAGGCTTGGACCAACGAGGCTCCCATCATCACGCCCGACGGTCTTATGACGTTCGAGGGTGGCTACAAGGCTCCCGATAACTCGGACGTGCTGCCCATCACGCACCGCAGCTTCGATAACGATGCCATCATGTTCACCGATACTCCGGGCTCCACGCTCACACTGCGCGGCCGCAAGTCGGGCCACGGCGTCAAGATCGACTTTGAGGGCTTTAAGTACATTGGCGTGTGGTCTGCCGCCAACGACGCTCCGTTTGTGGCGCTCGAGCCCTGGACCGGTCATACCACCATGGACACCGAGGACGATGTTTTTGAGCACAAGGTCAACACCATTACGCTGGCGCCGGGCGAGACGGACGTCCGCAGCTTTAGCGTCACCTTGCTCTAGAGGTTCCGCCGTTCTAACGAACGGCGGACCGGTCGACGCTGCGCGCCGTCCAGAGCGATAATTTGTCATTCATAAGGCAAGGCATAGACCTTCTGGTCATGCCTTGCCTTTTTCATGCCACTTGTTCGCTCTGGACGTCGCTCGCCGGCATTGCCAAAACATCGACGTCCCCAATGACTACCGTGTGTCTATTAATTTTTCGAGCTTGTGCTGCGCTGCTGGTCGCTGGCGTATATCCTGTTAAGTCGTCAGCATACGATTCAACAGGGAAGGCAGATTATGCATTCTCCCCATCAACGCGACGCGCATCCACAGCCGGTATGCAGCCGTCGCATCTTTTTGGGAAGCGCTCTCGCTGCGAGCGCTTCCGTCGTCGCCGGCGCGCTCGCCGGCTGTCAGCGCCCGTCCACGCTCAAGGTGGTTCAGCCCACGACGGGCGGCGGTCGCGACGACCTGTCCGATTCCGTGATCGGCAAGGACAAGATCCGCATCGGCATGGAGGCGGCCTACGCCCCGTACAACTGGCAGGTCTCCGAAGCCAGCGAGTACACCATCCCCATCGACAACGTGAAGGGCGCCTATGCCGATGGTTACGACGTGCAGATCGCCAAGATCGTCTGCAAGGCCCTCGGTGGCGAGCCCGTTGCCGTCAAGCAGAGCTTCTCGGGTCTTATCGATTCGCTCAACAACGGCCAAATCGACCTCATCATCGCCGGCATGAGCGCCACGCCCGAGCGCGAGGAGTCCGTCGGCTTTTCCGATCCGTACTTCATTGGCTACTTTGGCCTGTTCGTAAAAGAGGGCTCGCCCTACCAAAATGCGACCAAGCTCAGCGACTTTAGCGGCGCAACGGTACTCGGCCAAAAGGACACCATGCTCGATACCGTCATCGACGAGATCCCGGGCGTTGTGCACAAGAACCCGGTCGACTCCGTCCCCACGGTGTTTTCGAACCTGCTGCAGGGCACCTGCGACGCCGTGACCTACAATACCGAGAACGAGAAGGGCTATATGGCCCAAAACCCGGGTATCGTGCCGATTCAATTTGCCGAGGGCGAGGGCTTTAAGCAGGAGGTCACGGCAAACGTCGGCTGCCGCAAGGGCTCGGACAAGCTGCTTAAGCTCATCGACAAGACACTCAAGGGCATTAGCCAAGAGGAGCGCGACCAAATGTGGGACGCGTGCCTCGACCGTCAGCCGGCATAGGGAGGCAGCATGAAAACCATTAATCGCCTGGCCTCCTTTTTCAAGGCCGACCACCGTTATGTATACCTGGGCACGAGTGTTATCGCGGCGCTCGGCCTGGCGTTTAGCCAACGCAACCCCACGCCGATGAGTTTCTTGGCGCCTACGGGCGTGTTCCAAGACTGCCTCTGGGCAATCCTTTGGGCCTGGCTCGTCGTGTCGGCGGCGGCGCTGGTCACCAAGCTTATGCACTGGAGCGACTATCGCGTAAAGTCGCCGTTCGCATCCGAGCGTTGCCGTCGTGGCGCACGCCTGGGCAGCTACGTCGTGGTCGCCATCGCGGCAGTTTTCTTTATCGACCGCTGCGTCATGTCGTTTATCGACCTGGTGCAGGTGAGTATTGTCTCGGACTCCAACCCCAGCGACTTTTTGTCGAGCCTGGTCTACATGACCTACAAGAGCGGGGACTTCTTTATTCGCGGTATCGAGATCACCATCGCGCTTGCCACCTTCGGCACCGTCATCGCATTCTTCCTGGCACTGCTCTTTGTGTTCCTGCGTATTCAGACCTTCGACCGCGTGGATAACGACCTGGTGCGCTTCTTTAAGAGTATCGGCCGCGGCTTTGCGACCATCTACTCCACCATCGTGCGCGGCACGCCCATGATGGTCCAGGGCCTGCTCATCTATTACGCGGGCTTCACCGTTTTGCGCGGCATGGGCTTCGAGACCGCTCAGGCCAACCAGATTTGGAGCACCTTCACCGCCGGCCTCGTTACCATCTCGCTCAACTCCACCGCCTACATGATGGAGGTCCTGCGCGGCGGCATCGAGTCCATCGATCCCGGCCAGGCCGAGGCGGCGCGCTCGCTGGGCCTTTCGCAGTGGCAGGCTATGCGCAAGGTCGTGTTCCCCCAGGGCATTAAAAACGCGATTCCGGCGCTCACCAACGAGCTCATCATCAACATCAAGGATTCGTCGGTGCTCTCGGTCATCGGCGTGTTCGACCTCATGTACGCCACCACCACCGTCGCCGGCGTGTACTACCGCCAGATGGAGGTCTACTGCGTGGCGCTCGTGGTCTACCTGATCCTGACGCTCGTGGCGAGCCGCCTGCTCGAGGCCTTTGGCAAAAAGCTCGGCGCCGAGGCTCCGGTCACGCTGCCCAGCTCCAACTAGGCTCAAGACGAGGAGAATTATCATGGCAGATACCGCCATTACCGGCGTTGCGGCCGCCGCACAGACCAATGAGCCGCTCATCCGCGTTGAGGGCCTGCGCAAGAGCTTCGGCTCGCTCGAGGTACTCAAGGGCATCGACCTGTCCGTCAATCCCGGCGAGGTCGTCACCATCATCGGCGCCTCGGGTTCGGGCAAGTCGACCTTCCTGCGCTGCCTCAACCTGCTCGAGACTCCGGACGCGGGCCACATTTGGTTCCACGGCCAGGACCTCACGGCCGAGCGCTGCAACATCAACAAGCTGCGCGAGGACATCGGCATGGTGTTCCAGGGCTTTAACCTGTTCAACAACATGGATGTGCTCGACAACTGCACGCTCGCGCCCGTCACGCTCAAAAAGATGAGCAAGGCCGAGGCCGAGAAGGTCGCGATGGAGCATCTGACGAGCGTGGGGCTCGAGAAGTTCGCGCACGCCGCCGTGGGTCGCCTGTCCGGCGGCCAAAAGCAGCGCGTTGCCATCGCTCGTGCCCTATGTATGAATCCGCAGATCATGCTGTTCGACGAGCCGACCTCCGCACTCGACCCCGAGATCGTGGGAGAGGTGCTCGAGGTCATGCGCAAGCTCGCTGCCGACGGCATGACCATGGTCGTCGTCACGCACGAGATGGCCTTTGCCCGCACGGTGTCCGACCGCGTGGTCTTTATGGACAAGGGCGTGGTCCTCGAGGACGCCGCGCCGGCGGAGCTCTTTGGCAACCCCAAGCACCAGCGTACCCGCGAGTTCCTCTCACGTTATCTCGAGGACAAGTAAACGACCGCAAACGCTTATGTGGCAGGGCCGCTCCGGTGGGGCGGCCCTCGTCATCACAATCGAAAGGATGTCATGGCCGAGGTTTGGCGCTTCTTTGCGCATGAGGATGATTTTGCCGGTATAGACGAGGCCGGCGCATGCGAGCGCCTGGGCCGTGTGCTGTCGTTTCCGACCATTTCGAGCATGGATGCCGAGGCAGTGGACTGGCGGCCGTTCGACGACCTGCGCGCCTATATGCAGCAGGCCTGGCCGCACGTATTTACAGCGGGGAAGGTCGAGCTCATCGATCATTCGTTGCTGGTGACGCTTTCCGGCTCCGACCCCGCACTCAAGCCCGTTGTGCTCATGGGTCACATGGACGTGGTCCCCGTGGTGCCGGGTACCGAGGACGACTGGACGTACGCCCCCTTTAGCGGGCATGTAGACGACACCTACATTTGGGGTCGCGGCGCCATCGATATGAAAGACCAGGTCGCAGGCATTCTCGAGGCGGTTGAGTATGCGCTGGCGCACGGTTGGCAGCACGAGCGCACGCTGCTCCTGGCCTTTGGCCAGGACGAGGAGACTACGCAGTACGGCGCAGGCGCCATCGGCCGCGCGCTCGAGGAGCGCGGCATTGAGCTTGAGTACCTGATCGACGAGGGTGACTACCGCATCGTTCCAGCTGCCGAGTACGGCGCGGGCGAGGGCTGGCTTATGCATGTCGACCTTGCCGAGAAGGGCTACGCCGATATTGTGCTCAAGACGAAGAGTGAGGGCGGGCATTCGTCCAACCCCTACGGCGGCACATCGCTCGAGGTACTGAGCCGCTCCATCACCGCAATCTGCGATATCGAGTGGCCGACGCGCGCCACGGACCTGCTTGCCGCACAGCTCGTCGAGCTGGGGCTCTACACGGCGGATGAGATTGCCGCCAACAAGGACGTCATCGTGCGCGAGTGCCTCGCCAGCAAGAAGCTCTATCCGCTCGTGACCACCACCTGTGCACCGACCCAAATCGAGGGCGGCAGCACCGGCGCCAACGTGATGCCGCAGGATATGTGGGCCAATATCAACTTCCGCATGCTCGAGGGCACGAGCGTGGCCGAGGTCGTTACCCGCTGCCGCGAGGCGGTTGCCGCGGCGGGCCTTGCCGGGCGCGTGGAGGTCGAACTCGGCCCCGGCAGCTCCGAGCCTTCGCCGTCTCCGCGCGTCGGCGGGCCGGGGCTCGAGGCCGTCCGCGCCATCGCCGCCCACTATTTCCGTGATCCAAAGGGGACGGAGGAAAACGGATCATTCGAGCCAGTGGCAATTGTGCCCTCGACCGTGATCGGTGCGACCGACGCTGCCAACTACCAGCACATTTGCCCTGAGTGCATTCGCTTCTCGGCCTTTGTGGTTGATGACGACGAGTGTGATCGCGGCGTCCACGGCACCAACGAGCGCATCACCCGCCGCGCCTACCTCCAGGGCGTGCGCTTCCTCATCGCCCTGCTCCAAACGCTCTAGAATGCGACAAGGCGATAGTCCCTTTGTTAGCCGTTGGGGACGTCCACTCATTCCGTGCGGGTTATATGCAGGTTTGCCTGCGCACGCTATCATGTATGGGTTAGACCGCAATTATGTACCCCATACGCGAAGGGATGCGCATGTATCTGAAGATCGACATGCTCTAGCTGGACTTACCCCCGCAGCGGCGCCCCGCGCCCCATCAATTCTGCCGATTTTCGCCTTCACGCATATAAAGGAGTCCGTCATGCGCGACAAGCTCGAAAAGATCATCAAGGCCTACGAGGAGCTCGAGAAGAAGCTTTCCGACCCGGCCGTCGCCTCCGATATCAAGGAGTTCACGCGTCTCAACAAGGAGTACGCGCACCAGTCCGACCTCATTGCCGCCTCGCGCGAGTACATCGGCGCGCTCGATGACATCGAGGCTGCCAAGGAAATGCTGCACGATACCACCGATGCCGATGAGAAGGAGATGCTCCAGATGGACATCTCCGAAAACGAGGCCAAGCTTCCCCAGCTCGAGGAAGACATCAAGTACATGCTCATCCCGAGCGACCCCAACGACGACAAGAACACCATCGTCGAGATCCGCTCCGCCGCCGGTGGCGACGAGGCGGCCATCTTCGCCGGCGATCTGTACAAGATGTACCAGCGCTTTTGCGAGTCGCGCGGCTGGAAGACTACCGTGCTCGATTCCAGCCCCAGCGAGGCCGGTGGCTTTAAGTCCATCGAGTTCAAGGTCGAGGGCGACCGCGTCTACTCCGTCATGAAGTTCGAGTCCGGCGTGCACCGCGTCCAGCGCGTTCCCAAGACTGAGTCCCAGGGCCGCATTCAGACCTCCACGGCTACCGTCGCCGTACTTCCCGAGGCCGAGGAGATCGACGTCCAGATCAACCAGTCCGACCTGCGCATCGACACCTACTGCGCCTCCGGCCCTGGCGGTCAGTGCGTTAACACTACCTACTCCGCCGTGCGCATCACCCACCTGCCCACCAACACCGTGGTGCAGTCACAGGAGCAGCGTTCCCAGATCCAGAACCGCGAGGTCTGCATGCAGATGCTGCGTGCCCGTCTGTACGAGATGGAGCTCGAGAAGCAGCAGGCAGAACTCGGTGCCGAGCGCCAGAGCCAGATCGGCCACGGCAACCGTTCCGAGAAGATCCGTACCTACAACCAGCCCCAGGACCGCGTGACCGATCACCGCATCGGTTTCAACTCCACCTACAACGGCGTCCTTCTGGGCGATCAGCTCGGCACCGTCATCGAGGCACTCGCCGCCGCCGAGCGAGCCGAGAAGCTGGCACAGGCTGTGTAGGTTCCGCCGTTCTACCGAACGGCGGACCAGCCGACGCTGCGCGGGCCGCATTTGGACAATCTGACGTTCAACTTCAAGGGCGCGACCAGAAGGTCAGCGCCCTTTCGTTTCACGTCACCTTGTCTCAAATGCGACCCGCTCGCTGTCCGTCCTCTACCTGCGGCGCTGCCTTGCTCCGGATGCGGTATGCTCAACCTGCGGCGCCTTAGAGGTAGTCATTGGGGACGTTCTTAAATGACTAGGTTGGGCACATTGCTTTGAGATGTTATTCAATCGGCTTTGATGGCCATGAAGCCGGCTACCTGCTCAAAGAAATTAGCGGCATTTATCTGCTATTGAAAATAATGCTCAAAAAATCGTTCAAGAAGTCGCAGTGCATTTTTTGATGCGTCGCACGTCAAGTGATTTGGCAAGTTCTTGGTTAGATATTGGTCAGTTTTGGGTCAACCTTGCCAAAAGCTTGACGAATGCAGATTTTGACGTCGACGAATGAGCACTTCAGGCAGGTTCCAAGCAAAAATCTGGGCTGATTCTCGATAATCGCCTTCAATCGTCCCTTGCCAAGCGCTGGCCTCGCGTACAATCTGCTCCGACATTCGCGCGCCGTCCGGCGCTTAAGAGGGGAGGGCCCCATGGCAAACGAGATCTGGACCATCAAGCGTTGTCTCGAGTGGACCAAGGAGTACCTGGCCGAGCGCGGCGAGGAGCACCCCCGTCTTTCTGCCGAGTGGCTGCTGTGTGCCGCCACGGGCCTGGCGCGCATTGACCTATATATGCGTATGGACGAGACGCTTAACGCGGCCCAGCTCGAGACCATGCATGCGGCCGTTGTCCGCCGCGCTAAGGGCGAGCCGCTGCAATACATCACCGGCAGCACGCAGTTTCGCATGATCGACGTCGCGTGCGCCCCCGGTGTGCTCATTCCGCGCCCCGAGACCGAGATGCTCGTCGAGGAAGTCCTCAATTATCTGGATGCCGAGGTGCTGAGCCCCGAGGCTGCTGCCCGCCAGCGTGTTGAGCTGCCTTGGAACGATGAGGTCGAAGAGGCCCGCAAAGCCGAGGCGGCGCTGGCCGACGAGCGCGCGACTGCCGAGCGCCGTGCCGCTAACCTGACGGCTGCCGATGAGGCGGCGTTAGGCGGCGACGTACTGGGCAGCCGTGCCTATGCCGAGGAACTGGCCGACCGCGAGGCCGAGGAAGCCGCCGCGCAGGCAGCAGAAGCCGAAGCCGCGGAAGACGCCGAGTCCGAGCTCGACGAATACGGCATCGCCATCGAGGGTGCCGGCCAGGAGACGGCTTCAGCTCAGGATGCCGCTGCGCCTGCCCCAACCGAGCCCTGCACTGCCCGCGTTCTCGAGGTCGGCTGCGGCACGGGCTGCATTTCGCTCTCCCTTGCCTGGGAGCGCCGCGGCCACGTTACCTGCACCGCCACCGATATCGAGCCGCGCGCCATCGATCTGGCCACCAAAAACCGCGACGCCCTCGGCCTCACGGCAGATGAGGTTGCCTTTAGCCTCACCAACCTGGTGAGTTCCATTCCCCGCGAAGAGTGGGGCACCTTTGATGTGCTCGTCTCCAACCCGCCTTACATCCCGACCGACGTCATGCGCTCGCTGCCGCACGAGGTCAAGGACTTTGAGCCCGACCTGGCGCTCGAGGGCGGCGCCGACGGCCTGGACATCTTCCGCCGCCTGCTCAATGCGGCGCCTTACATGCTGCGCGCCGGCGGCCTGTTTGCCTGCGAGCTCTACGAGGGCGCCCTCGATGCCGCGGCCGAGCTCTGTCGCCAGGCAGGCCTTTCGGACGTGCGTATCGTCCACGACCTCACCGATCGTCCCCGCATCGTTCGAGCCATCGTCACCGAGCCCAAACAGCGTATTTAAGCTGAATTAATAGACATTTGCGCAAGTTTGTCCTTGCAATATACCGTAAAACTTCTACTATAGAAGGAGAAAGGTATGTCAAATCAGCTGCATCGGTACCGTATCGTGCTTGATTACATTGAACCTTGGCTTGATGAGCAGGATGAAGCTACGCTGAAGCAGATTTATGCAGACCTTTTGGTGCTCGAGAAGGAAGGTCCCAGCCTTGGTCGTCCGCTGGTTGACCGCGTAAAGGGCTCGAAGCTTCATCATTTAAAGGAGCTGAGAGTGACGTCGTGTGGTGGGCAGGTGATTCGCATCCTCTTCGCCTTTGACCCCAAACGCCAGGCGGTATTGCTATTGGCGGGTGATAAGTCGCGAGCGGGATCGTCAAGGGCAAAATGGAACGGTTGGTATGCGATCAACATTCCAAGGGCCGAGCAAATATACCGTCGCCACGTAAGGAGGCTCGATCGAGATGGAACTGCATGAGTATATGGAATCTCGCGGGATAACACGCGACTCCATTACCGCCGAGCAGGAGAGGACTCGCGATCGTATCGAAGCCTATAAGCTTGCTCAGATTCGCAGGTTAAAAGATCTAACACAGGCGTCGGTCGCCCAGTCGATGGGCGTTTCTCAAAAACGTGTATCCGAGCTCGAGCGTGGGGAGTTGGGTTCGATGAGGCTCGACACGCTGAGCAGGTACGCAGAGAGCCTCGGCGGAAAACTGGTTGCAAGCATCGAGTTTCCCGATCGTACCGTTACGCTTGCGCGCTAAAAATCTTCAATTAACCCCCTCACTTTCACCGACTACTAGAGCCGCTCACCAAACCAACATGCGCTCTGGGCAAATAGGTTGAATGTTTCGTGCGAGAATGCCCCACAGTAAACAAACTTGCACCGGAGCGTAAGGGGCTGGCATACACATGCAGACGGTCTATCGGGTATACGAGGGAACGCGCGAGCCGCATCGGCTTGCCGTCGAGCGCACGGCCGAGGTGCTCGGCCGCGGCGGCCTGGCCTTGATTCCGACCGAGACCGTCTACGGTGTCGCCGTGGCAGTCAACGCCTTCTCGGACGCCGTGCCCCAAGATACAAGCGAATTCCCATCGTGGCCGCGCGATCCGCAGGCTGCCGTCAATGGCGCCGCAGTTCCTGCGCTCGGCACCGGCTATCGCCGTATCTTCACTCTCAAGCAACGTGAGCTCACGCAAACCGTCGCTTGGCTGGTCGATGGCGTCGAAGCACTCGACCGCTATGGCGTGGATATCCCGGAAGAGGCCCGCGTGCTTGCCCGACGATGCTGGCCGGGCGCCCTGACTATCGTGGTCAAGGCGGCCCCCTGCGTGCCGACCTTTATGCGCGCCGCCGACGACACGGTGGCACTTCGCGCTTCGGCTTCGCCCGTGGTGCAAGCGCTCATCCGCGCCTGCGGCAGTCCCCTCGCCTGCACGAGCGCCAACACACACGGCGCGCCCTCGCCGGCAAGCTTTGTCGCCGTCGAAGGTCGCATCCTGGAGGGGGTCGATGTTGCCGTCGACGCCGGTGAGACCCCGTGTCGCGACGCCTCGACCATCGTGTCGTTCCAGCACGGCGGGCTCCAGATCCTGCGCCAAGGCGCACTTCCCGCATCAGAGATCGAACGGGTCCTGTCCGACCCGATGCAATAGAAAGGTGTAAGCGATGTCGTTGAATCTGGGCAGCCTGGGCATGGAAGATGCCTCGTTTAACTTTGGCGGTTCCTACATCATGGCGCTCGACTGCGGCACCACCTCGGTACTTGCGACCATCGTCGACGAGTACGGCTGCATCGTCGCGCAGGCACGTCGTAGCGTCAAAACCAGCTTCCCGCGTCCCGGTTGGATAGAGCAAGACCCCATGGAGGTGCTTGCCAGCCAGATCGGTGTGATGATGGAGGTCCAGTTTAAGAGCGGCATCCATTCTGACCGCATCGCCGCCATCGGTATCTCCAACCAGCGCGAGACCACGGTGGTGTGGGACCGCATAAGCGGCCAACCCATCTATAACGCCATCGTGTGGCAATGCCGTCGCACCGCACCTCTGATCGACGAGCTGGTCGAGCGGGGCGCAGAAGAGCTGGTGCGCTCCCGCACGGGACTCACGCTCGATCCGTATTTCTCGGCTTCCAAGGTGCAGTGGATCCTCGACAACGTCGACGGTGCGCGTGAGAGCGCGGCGGCGGGCGACCTCATGTTCGGCACCATCGACACCTGGCTCATCTACAACCTTACCGGCAGCCAGGTCTTTGCCACCGACTACACCAATGCCAGCCGCACGGCGCTCTTTAATATCCATACGCTCGATTGGGACGACGACCTGCTGGCGCTCTTTGACGTTCCACGTTCCATGATGCCCGAGGTTCGTTGGAGCTCGGGCGACTACGGCCGCGTCGCGAGCGACATCATGACCAACATGCCGCCCATCATGGGCGTGGCGGGCGATCAGCAGGCGTCGCTGTTCGGCCACTGCTGCTTCCATCCCGGCCAGACCAAAAACACCTATGGCACGGGTTGCTTTATGCTCATGAACACCGGCGACGAGGTCGTCGAATCCAAGAACGGTCTGGTCTCCACGATCGGTATCGCCGCGGACGGCAAGATCAGCTATGCGCTCGAGGGTTCTATCTTTGCCGCCGGCTCAACCATGAACTGGCTGCGCAACAACATGGGCATCATCTCGAGTGTGAGCGAGTCCGCGCAACTCGCCGCTTCGATCAACGACAACGAGGGCTGCTACTTCGTCCCCGCCTTCGCTGGCCTGGGCGCTCCCTGGTGGGACCCGCGTGCCCGCGGTATCGTGTGCGGCCTGACCGGTGCCTCGAGTCGCGCGACCATTGTGCGTGCGGCCTGCGAGTCCATGGCCTACCAGAGTTATGACGTGCTGCGCGCCATGGAGCAGGACGTGGGACTTTCGATTGAGCGCCTGTCCGTCGATGGCGGCGCCTCACGCAACGAGTTCATCATGCAATTTCAGGCCGACCTGCTGGATATCCCCGTGCTGCAATGCGAGACGGTGGAGACCACGGCAATCGGTGCCGCGTACTTGGCGGGTCTTGCCGTCGGCTATTGGGAAGACCTTGAAGAGCTGGAGCAAAATGCCCAGATCGTTAGGACCTTCCTTCCCCATATGTCCGCCGAGCGTCGCGAGCAAAACCTTGCGGGCTGGCGTGATGCAGTCAAGCGCTCGCTCAGTACCGCACAGTAGGGCTGCGATGGGCGGCCCGATACAACAAACCGCTAAACTTATGCATGGCGTGCGGCGGCAACATTGCTGCGCGCCTTGTCAGCAAGGCCGTTTTGCGGCTGCAACGAAAGGGGCAATCAACCCATGACCGTCACCTACGATGCGTCCCGTGTGACGCTTGTCGATCATCCGCTCGTCCAGCACAAGCTGTCGATCCTGCGCGACAAAAACACCGGCACCAACCAGTTCCGTCAGCTCGTGCGCGAACTCGCGCTTTTTGACGGCTACGAGGCCATGCGCGACCTACCTATGGAAGACGTCGAGGTCGAGACCCCCATCACTACCGCCACGTTCAAACAGCTTGCCGGCAAGAAACTCGCCATCGTGCCCATCCTGCGTGCGGGCCTTGGCATGGTCGACGGTATCCTCGACCTGGTGCCCTCCGCTCGCGTGGGCCACATCGGCATGGAGCGCGACGAGGTCACCCACGAGCCGCACGAGTATTACTGCAAGATGCCCAAGGATATCGACCGGCGCATCTGCCTGGTCGTCGACCCCATGCTCGCCACGGGCGGTTCGGCCGAGATGGCCATCAGCTACCTGCGCGAGCGCGGTGTCAAGGACATCCGCATGCTGTGCATCGTCGCGGCCCCCGAGGGCCTCAAGTCGCTGACTGAGAAGGACCCTGATGTGCATATCTATACCTGCGCCATCGACGACCATCTCAACGAGGCTGCCTACATCGTTCCCGGCCTCGGCGACGCCGGCGACCGCATCTACGGCACGCTCTAGTCGCTGGGCTAAGACGGCCGCGGCTGCAAATACGAAGAAACGGTGCGCGCGGACGAACAAAAGGCGACCGCGCGCACTCCTGTTAACGGACGTTTTGCCCTGCAGGGTTCGAGAAAAACGTATTACCGTACCTGCGGCATAAAGAAGGTCTTAAGAAAACGAACAGGTGCGTATTAACCGATGCTTTTTCGGTTGTACTTTAGCGATTGGCTCGTACAATAGTCACCAATGTTTGGCGGGAACTGTTCTGTGAAGCGTTAAAAAGGAAAGTGAGGACGCCAGTGTTTCAGATAGCCGATCTGCTCGCTATCGTTGCAGGCGCCATCGCGGGCGCAATTGCCTTCCTTCCCTTTGTCTTTACGCTCAAGCCGGTTCTTGACGATAAACAGAATGCGGACATGCTCAAGGGTATGGTGAGTCTGGCGGTCTCGGCAATCGCCCTGCTCGTCTTTACCTTGGTTGTGTTTGTGTTGTTCGGAGAGGCATTTCGCATGTTCCTCCTGGGCGAGGCGATCGGCTTCGTGGCCTTTATGGCCGCCTGCACGGTTCGCGTCGCCAAGGCGCTGCGAGATCCTCATGAGGTCGAAAGGTAAGTCGTGGAAATTTTTGAAAAGCTGCCTGATGAGATTAATCATCTGGTTAGCGAGTTCAGCTCCACCCCTGTCGTGGGCGATCTGAGCTGCGGCATCACGCAGTACTCGTTTTGGCTGATCGTCTCCACGATCGTGCTCCTGATCGTCCTGGCCGTGTTCAAGAAGAAGCAGACCCTGGTTCCCAAGGGCTTCTTCGTCAACGGTTTCGAGTACATCATCGAGTACGTCGAGAACGATATCGGCAAGGGCGTCGTGGGTGAGAACTGGAAGAAGCACTTCCCGTTCCTGTGCTCGCTTTTCCTGTTCATTCTGATCAACAACATGATCGGCCTGATCCCGGGAATGAAGCCCGGCACCGGCGCAATCGGCTCCACCGCCGCGCTCGCCATCTTCGCCTTCGTGTACTTCATCTACTACGGATGCAAGGCTCACGGCGTGATCGGCTACATCAAGAGCCTCGCCCCGCAGGGCGTGAGCTTCCCGATGAACGTGCTCGTGTGGGTCGTCGAGCTCTTCTCGACCTTCCTGCGCCTCATCACACTCGCCGTCCGTCTGTTCTGCAACATGTTTGCAGGACACGTGGTCATGGGCTCGTTCGCCATCATGGCGAGCATGTTCATGCAGCCGCTGCTTCAGCAGGTTTCCGCGGCCCACGCCGTCGGCGCCCTGCCTTCGCTGGCCTGGCTTGCCATCCTCATCCTGATCTATGCGATCGAGCTTGTGGTCGGCGCCATCCAGGCTTACGTCTTCACGGTCCTTACCGCCGTGTATGTCTCCGAGGCAGAGGAGGTCGCGGAGGAGGAGTAGTCTTCCGTTCGCGCCTTAAAGGTAAGGCAATTCGTTAAACCGCCGGTGCCCGTACCCATGGAGCCCGGCAGTTATAAAAAGGTTATCCTGCGTGAAATAAGACACGCACGACAAAGGAGGAATCGTGGGAGTTATCGGTTACGGTCTCGGTGTTATCGGCGCTGGTCTTGCTATCGGCCTGTCTGCTCTGGGTGCTACGGGTGCTATGGCCCGTCAGCCTGAGGTCCAGGGCCGCGTGTTCACCGTCTTCATCATGGGCTCCGCCTTCGGCGAGGCTCTGGCTCTGATCGGCTTCGTTGTCGCGCTGATCGTTAAATAGCACGGAGCGTCAAGTATGAATCTTTCATCCCAGAAGAGCGCGATCGCACTCTCCGCGTCCGCGGCCGCGCTGCTCATGCCGGTTTCCGCGTTCGCTGAGGACGGCGCTGCCGGTGCGGACATCCTCATCCCTAAGATGGCGGAGTTCATCCCGGCGCTTATCGCCTTCCTGATTATCTGGATCGTGCTGGCCAAGGTCGCCCTGCCGGGCATCATGAAAACCATGGAGGAGCGCGGCAAGAAGATCGAGGAGAGCCTCGACGAGGCCGAGAAGACCAAGCAGGAGGCTATCGCCAAGCGCGCTGAGTCCGACTCGATCGTCACCGACGCCCGTCGTCAGGCTGCCGACATTGTTCTCGAGGCCCGTAAGGACGCCGAGTCCGAGCGCGCCCGCATTATCGAGGCTGCTCACAAGGAGGCCGAGGAGATCATCGCCAAGGCTCATACGACCGTCGAGGACGAGCGCAAGTCCATCTACGCCGGTGCCGCGAGCTCCATCGCCGACCTGTCCGTTGCCGTCGCCACCAAGATCGTGGGCGAGGCACTCGAGGACGATGCCGAGCAGAAGAAGCTCATCGAGCGCTACATCCAGGAAGCAGGTAGCCTGAATGCCGACTAGCCGCTATCAGGACAAGGTGCTCGAGACCTACGCGCGCTCCCTTCTGGAAGCCGCTAAGGCCGAGAACCATGTGTTCGAGGACCTCGAGATGATCGAGCGTCTGGCTAGCGCCAGCCCCGAGATCATCGCCGTGCTCGACACCATGTCCAAGCGCGACCAGCTCGACCTTCTTCCCAAGGTGGCAGCTGCCTTTAAGTATGTTGCCGAGGAAGACGAGGATGTAGTGGGCGTGACCGTCACCACGGCGATCCCGCTCGACGACGAGCTGCGTCAAACCATCACTAAGAAATGCGAGCAGGACTTCGGCCGCAAGGTATTCCTTATCGAGCAGGTCGACCCGTCTATCGTGGGCGGCCTGGTGCTCGAGGCCCGCGGCGAGCGTCGTGACATTTCCGTCAAGACGCAGCTGCGCATCGCGCAGGAGACCCTCGCAAACTCTGCTAATTCGTACGGAGGTGAAGCCTAATGTCCGAAACCCTCAATGCCCAGGATATCGCCAAGAAACTGCAGGAGCAGCTCACGAGCCTCTCCGCGACGGTCGATACGCATGAGGTTTCAACGGTCGACGAGGTAGGCGACGGCATCGCGCGCGTCTCCGGCCTCAAGAGCGCCATGGCAGGCGAGCTTCTGGAGTTCAAGAGCTCCGATACCGGTGAGACCGTCTTCGGCCTTGCCCAGAACCTTGACCGTGACGAGGTCGGCGCCGTTCTGTTTGGTGCCGTCGACTCCATCAAGGAAGGCGACGAGTGCCGCACCACTGGCCGCATTATGGATATCCCTGTGAGCCGCGCCATGCTCGGCCGCGTCGTCAATCCGCTCGGCCAGCCCATCGACGGCCTGGGCGACATCGTCGCTACGCACCGTCGCCCCATCGAGTTCAAGGCTCCCGGCGTCATCGATCGTACCCCGGTGTGCGAGCCGGTTCAGACCGGTCTGCTCGCTATCGACTCCATGGTGCCTATTGGCCGCGGTCAGCGTGAGCTCATCATCGGTGACCGTAAGACCGGTAAGACCGCCATCGCCATCGACGCTATCCTCAACCAGCGCGGCAAGGGCATGGTCTGCATCTATGTCGCCATCGGCCAGAAGGCCTCCACGGTTGCCAACATCCGCGAGACCCTCGCTCAGCACGGTGCGCTCGACTACACCATCATCGTTTCGGCCACCGCTGCCGATTCCGCCCCTATGCAGTACATCGCGCCTATGGCCGGTGCCGCTATTGGCGAGTTCTTTATGTACAACGGCGAGGACGGCAAGCCCGCCAGCGAGACCAACCCCGGCGGCCACGTGCTCGTCATCTACGATGACCTGTCCAAGCAGGCTGTGGCCTACCGTCAGATGTCGCTGACGCTGCATCGTCCGCCCGGACGCGAGGCCTATCCTGGCGACATCTTCTACCTGCACTCTCGTCTGCTCGAGCGTGCCGTCAAGATGTCCAAGAAGAACGGTTACGGCTCCATGACGGCTCTTCCGATCATCGAGACCCAGGACGGCGACGTCTCGGCCTACATTCCGACCAACGTCATTTCCATTACCGATGGTCAGATCTACCTGCAGTCCGAGCTCTTCTTCCAGGGTCAGCGCCCGGCAGTCGACGTGGGTATCTCCGTGTCCCGCGTCGGTGGCGATGCGCAGACCAAGGCCATGAAGCAGGTCGCCGGCAACCTCCGTCTGGACCTCGCTTCCTATCAGGAGCTCGCTGGCTTTACGCAGTTTGGCTCCGACCTTGACGAGGCTACTCAGAAGCAGCTGACCCATGGTGCCCGCATGACCGAGCTCCTGAAGCAGCCGCGCTACAAGCCGTTTGAGGTTGGCGAGCAGATCGTTACGCTGTTCGCTGGCAACGAGGGCTTCCTGGATGACCTGGAGATTGCCGACGTGCTGCCTTTCCGTGCCGAGCTCATCGAGTACATGGACAATGGCTTTGGCTCGCTGCTCGACAAGGTTCGCGCCAAGAAGATCGATGATGACACCAAGGCTGAGCTCTTGCGCGTCATCGGCGACTTCAAGCAGCAGTTCATGGCCAAGCACCATTCGGATGTTTCTGGATCAGAGGAGAACTAAGCCCCATGGCCAACCTTCGCGACATTAAGAAGCGAATCTCCTCGGTTACCACGACCAAGCAGATCACGCGCACGATGGAGATGGTCTCTACGGCCAAGATCCGTCGTGCTCTCGATCGCTCCAAGCAGGCCGAGCCCTATAAGGAGGCGCTGACCGACGTCATGTTGACGGTCGCCGGCGACGCCTCCTGTTCGGGCACCGATCCCATGCTGCAGAAGCATGAGAGCGTCAAGCATGGCCTGATTGTCGTTATTGCCTCGGACCGCGGCCTTGCCGGCGGTTTCAATACGACGGTGGAGCGCACGGCCGAAAAGCTCGCCGCTTCTTGGGCGAACGACGGCATCGAGTGCGAGATCATCGCGTGCGGGCGTAAGCCGGCCACGTATTTCCGTGACCGCACAAACGTCGTCATGCACTTTGAGGGCAACTCCTCTGAGCCCGATTTCAATCAGGCCCGCATGATCTCCTCTCATATCTGCGATGCGTATCGTGCCGGTGAGCTTGACCGTGTCGAGCTTGTCTACCACCACGCCAAGAACCGCGTGGATCAGGAGCTTCGCGTCGAGCATCTGTTGCCGCTCGACCCCGAGATGATCGCTATGGCCCACGGTCCGCGTAAGAACGAGACCGACGCCCCTAAGCGCATCTCGTCCACGTTCGAGTTCGTGCCCTCTCCCGAGCATGTTCTCGGCAAGCTTGTGCCGTCTTATATCCTGACGGTCATCTACCAGGCCCTGATCGATTCGGCGGCTGCCGAGCAGGGTGCACGCCGCAAGGCCATGCACTCCGCGACGGAAAACGCCACCGCGATCATCTCGACCCTTACCCGCACGTATAGTCGCGTGCGCCAGGCTTCGATCACGACCGAGATTAACGAGATCGTCGGCGGAGCCTCAGCATTGGAGGAACAGTAATGGCTAATAACACCGTAAAGCTTGCGGTCGAGGAAGCCACCAAGAAGACGACTGCCGGTGATGGTCGCATCGTGCGAATCATCGGCCCTGTCGTCGACGTCAAGTTTGACGGCGCGGTGCCCCCGATCTACAACGCGCTCACGGTCGAGGCCGAGACCCCGATCGGTCATCTGAGCACGATCCTCGAGGTCGAGAGCCAGCTTCCGGGCGGCGTCGTCCGCACGGTCGCCATGTCCTCGACCGACGGCCTGCAGCGCGGCCTCATCGCCACCGATACCGGTGAGCCCATGAAGATGCCCGTTGGTCCCAAGACGCTCGGCCGCATTTGGAACGTCATGGGCAAGCCCGTCGACGGCAAGCCCATGCCCGAGGTGGAGGAGTTCTACCCCATCCACCATGCAGCGCCCCGTTTCGACGAGCTCACCACCAAGACCGAGATCTTCGAGACCGGCATCAAGGCCGTCGACCTGCTCGAGCCCTACATCCGCGGCGGCAAGACAGGTCTGTTCGGCGGCGCCGGCGTCGGCAAGACCGTTCTGATCCAGGAGCTCATCAACAACCTCGCCCAGGAGCACGGCGGCACCTCGGTGTTCACCGGCGTCGGCGAGCGTACCCGCGAGGGCACCGACCTGTTCCTCGAGATGAGCGAGTCTGGCGTTATCGACAAGACCTGCTTGGTATATGGTCAGATGAACGAGCCGCCCGGAGCGCGTCTGCGCATCGGTCTGGCCGGCCTTACCACCGCTGAGTATTTCCGTGATCGTGGCCAGGACGTTCTGCTGTTCATTGACAACATCTTCCGCTTCTCCCAGGCAGGTTCCGAGGTTTCCGCACTGCTGGGCCGTATGCCGTCCGCCGTTGGTTACCAGCCCACGCTGGCAACCGAGATGGGCGACCTCCAGGAGCGCATTACCTCGACCAAGACGGGCTCCATTACCTCCGTCCAGGCTGTCTACGTCCCCGCAGACGACCTGACCGACCCGGCGCCTGCCACGACGTTTACGCACCTCGATGCCACCACGGTTCTTTCGCGTAGTATTTCGTCGCTCGGCCTGTTCCCGGCTATCGACCCGCTCGCGTCTTCCTCCGACGCTCTCGATCCCTCGATCGTCGGCGAGGAGCACTACCGTGTCGCCGTCAAGGTCCAGGAGCTCCTGCAGGAGTACTCCGACCTTCAGGACATCATCGCCATCCTGGGTATGGACGAGCTGTCCGAGGAGCAGCGCCTTACGGTCAACCGTGCCCGTAAGATCCAGCAGTTCCTCTCGCAGTCCTTCCACGTCGCCGAGAAGTTCACCGGCAACCCCGGTGTCTACGTCCGCGTTGAGGATACCGTCCGCTCCTTCGCCGAGATTGTCGACGGCAAGGCCGATGACCTGCCCGAGCAGGCTTTCCGCTATGCTTCCACGATTGAGGACGTGCGCGAGCGCGCCCGCAAGATGGGGGAGAAGTAGGTTATGCGTATCCGCATCGTGTGCCCCGTGAGCTGCGCCTATGAGGGCGACGCTGCGTTTGTGTCGATTCCGTCCACGGATGGCGAGTTTGGCGTTCTGCCTGCTCACTCCAGCGAGATCTGCACGATCGACCGCGGTTACGTTCGCGTTTCCGATAAGGCCATGGGCACTGTCGACCACACGTTTGCCGTGGCCGGCGGCTATGCCCAGGTTGCGGACGATCTCGTGACCGTTCTCGCCGAGCGCGCTTGCGATTTGGCGACCGTCGATGCCGACAAGCTTAAAGCTGATATTCAAGGTTTTGAAGAGAAGCTGGGTAATTTGTCGGAGGATGATGCACGCCGCGCCTACCTCTATAATGAAATCGCATGGTGTAAGCTCAAGCTTGCCCAATAGTCAAACGATTTAACGTTCGACCATTTGCGAACACATCATGCCCGGGATGGCCCAGCCATCCCGGGCATGCTTTTTGAAAGGGTAGACCTTGGATATTATCCGCGTTGAGGGTGGCCACGCCATCGGAGGCTCTGTGCCCGTTTCGGGCGCCAAGAACTCCGCGCTCAAACTCATGGCGGCAACGCTTCTGGCGCCGGGCAAGACGACGCTGCAGAACGTGCCCGATATTTCCGATGTCCACGTGATGGGCAAGGTGCTCAAGGGTATGGGCGCCACAATCGATGTCCTTGACGAGCACACGCTCGAGATTGATACCTCTCAGGTCGATTCTTGGGAGGCCCCCTACGAGCTCGTTGCCAAGATGCGTGCTTCCACCGCCGTGATGGGACCCCTGCTGGGTCGCTTCCATCGCGCCAAGATCGCCATGCCGGGCGGCTGCAACCTGGGTGCTCGCAAGATCGATATGCACATTCTTGGTCTTGAGGCCCTGGGCGTTGAGTTCGATACCGCCCACGGCTACATCAACGCTAATGCGCCCCAAGGTCTGCGCGGTACCACCGTCACGCTCGAGTTCGCCAGCGTCGGTGCGACCGAGAACCTCATCATGGCATCCGTGCGCGCGCAGGGCACCACGGTTATCGACAATGCCGCCCGCGAGCCCGAGATCGTCGATCTCGCCAACATGCTCAACGAGATGGGCGCCAAGATTGTCGGCGCGGGTACGCCCGTCGTGACCATCGAGGGCGTGGAAGAGCTGCATCCTGTTACCCATCGCGTAGTGGGCGACCGCATCGAGGCCGGTACCTTTATCGTTGCCGGTGCGTTGATGGCCGACGATCGCGGTGTCGATGTCACGGGCTTTTGCCCCATTCACTTGGGCATGGTGCTCAAGAAGATGGAGCTCATGGGTATCGACTGCGAGCGCGTCGAGGATGGCGTCCATGTAAACCGTGCCGAGCGTATCAAGCCGGTCGACATCCAGACGCTTCCGTTCCCCGGCTTCCCGACGGACATGCAGGCGCAGATTATGGTGCTCTCCGCCCTTGCCGACGGTAGCTCCGTTATCACCGAGAACATCTTCGAGAATCGCTTTATGTTTGCCTCTGAGCTGGTGCGCATGGGTGCCGACATTCGTATCGAGAGCCATCATGCCATGATTCATGGCGTCAAGGGCTTCTCGGGTGCACAGGTTACCTCGCCCGATCTGCGTGGCGGAGCGGCCCTCGTCGTAGCGGGCTTGATCGCCGACGGGACGACCGAGGTTTCGGCCATCCATCACATCAAGCGCGGCTACGAGCAGTTTGTCGAAAAGCTGCAGGCGCTCGGCGCGCATGTCGAGCATGCTTCCGTCCCCGATCCCGTCATCTACTAATACAGGTTGCCTATGTTTAATAAAAAGCCCCTCGCGGATACCACCGCCCGAAGACCCTCAACTGGTGCGCAGGCCAAGATCTACAGTCGCGATAACGTGGCTCGCTATTCCGAGCGCGCTCGTCAACGTCGTCGTAGCCACACGATTCGTCACGTCGCGCTCATTGTCGTGCTTGGTGTGCTGCTGAGTGCCACTACCGCTGCCGGCCTGTGGTTTGCTACCATTATGGGCAAGCTCGGCGATTCTAATGTCATTACCGATAATCTGCGTCGGGTTCTGGTTGACACCGATGAGGCAAAGGATCCGTTCTACGTGCTGCTTCTTGGCACCGACGGCCGTCCGGGCGAGGATACGTATCGTGCCGACTCGATTATCCTGGCACGCATCGACCCCACGCAAAAGCAGGCGACGCTCATTTCCGTTCCGCGCGACACTAAGGTCGAGTACAAGGGCGAGACCATGAAGATCAACGCCTGCCATACCGTTGGCGGCGCCGAGGCCATGGTCGAGGCGGTCAACGAGCTGTGCGGTGTTCAGATTTCCCACTATGCCGAGGTCAGCTTCGACGGTATGCAGGCGCTGATTGATTCGGTTGGCGGTATCGACATTAACGCAACCGATGATGTTGACGACCCTGAGCACCTGGATATTAAGATTACCGCTGGCCAGCAGCATATGGACGGTGCCACCGCCCTAACCTATGCCCGCTGCCGCTACACCTATGCCGACGGCGATTACACGCGCATGCGCCACCAGCGTCAGGTGCTTGGCGCCCTTGCCAACCAGATTCTCAATAACTTCGATGCCACGAAGATTTTTGGCCTGGTTAATTCGCTGTCCGATATGCTCGTAACCGATATGAGCGTTCAGGATATCGTGGCTACGGTCAACGCCATGCGCGGTATGGATGTCGACGGTATCTACTCGGCCAACCTGCCCTCGTACGCCGACGACAGCACCATGATCGACGGTGTGAGCTACGTCTTTGTCTACGAGGACGAGCTCAAGGAAATGATGGAGCGCGTCGATGCCGGCAAGGATCCCAAGGGTCCCAACACCATGGGTCTTTCCGACGGTTCCAGCTCTACGATTGGCGACCTGAACAACAACACGTCTGACGACTACGCAAACGGTACCGCAACTTCATCGGTCAGCTCTGACGATTCCGATGACTCAGGCGATTCGAGCGATTCGGACTACTACGAAGAGCCCACCGGCGACGGTAACGGCTACTCCTACTAGTTCCGCCGTTCTACCGAACGGCGGACCGGCCGACGCTGCGCACCGCCCAAGGCGACAATTTGTCATTCAAAAGGCAGGGCATGACCAGAAGGTCAATGCCCTGCCTTTTTCATGCCAACTTGTCCGCCTTGGGCGACGCTCGCTGACGTTGGCTCAACCTGCGATGCTGTGTAGTGGTAGTCGTTGGGGACGTTCTTAAATGACTAGTCAAAGGGGACACTCTTGCGGCACTTGGCACTTGGGGACGTTCCTTATGTGCCGGCAGTTTGGGACACTCCTTGCGTTAAGAGGCTGGCGTGCGTCAACCTGTTCTCGTTGCAGCAAAAAAAATCGCCCCGTTCTCGGTTGAGGACGGGGCGATTCGTCTTTTGGGCTTATGCAGCCAGGCTTATGCAAAGCGGGCGACGAGTTCCTGCAGGACGTCGGTCATCTTGACGAGCGAACTGACCGGGACGAACTCGTTGACGCCGTGGTAGCAATAGCCGCCGGTGGAAAGGTTGGGGCAGGGCAGACCGCGGAACGACAGCTGGGCGCCGTCGGTGCCGCCACGAATTGGCAGCACTTGGGGCTCAACGCCGCAGGCAAGGTAGGCTTCCTTGGCAACATCAATAAGCTCGGGATAGTCACGAACGATCTCGGCCATATTTCGATACTGCTGCTTAATCTCGACCGTCACGCGCTCCTCACCCAGACGCTGGTTGAGCATCGAGGCAGCGGCATCAATAAGGTCGAGTTTCTGCTGGAACTTGGCGGCGTCATGGTCGCGGACGATATAGCGCGCTGTGGCGTGATCGACGGTCGCAGATACACCCTCAAGGTGATAAAAGCCCTCGTAGCCTTCCGTATACTCCGGGCGCTGTACGTAGGGGAGCAACGCGTTGAAGTCGCAGAACAGATTGCCTGCGTTGACCATACGGCCCTTAGCGTCGCCCGGGTGGATGGACTGGCCCTCAAAGCAGACGGTCGCCTCGGCGGCGTTAAAGCATTCCCACTCCAGTTCGCCGATGGGGCCGCCGTCGACCGTGTAGGCGTACTTGCAGCCAAAGGCATCGATATCCAACAGCTCGGCTCCGTGGCCGATCTCCTCGTCAGGGCAGAAGCAAATGCCGAGTGCGGGATGGGGCAGAGAAGGGTCCTGAGCGATACGCGCGACAAGCGACATGATCTCGGCGACGCCTGCCTTGTCGTCCGCGCCCAGCAGCGTGGTGCCATCGCTGCAGACCAGGTCCTCACCTGCGAGGTCGTTCAGGGCGGGAAGCTTGGCGGTACTCATGGCAACGGGCTTACCGTCAACCGTGCCGCAGACCAGGTCGCCGCCTTCGTAGTGTACGATGTGCGGTTTCACGCCGGCACCCGGTGCAACTTCGGTGGTGTCGAGATGGGCGATCAGGCCCAGGGCGGGCTTGTCCTCAGCGCCCGCACTTGCGGGGATATGCGCGCAGACATAGGCGTGCTCGGTCACGTGGGCATCTTCCGCACCAAGCTCGCGCAGCTCTTCAGCCAGCACGTTGGCAAGGTCAAACTGAACGGCGCTCGAGGGTACCTGGTCGCAGTTTGCATCCTCGGACTGCGTGTTGATCTGGACGTAGCGCAAAAAGCGCTCGAGGACATCGGGGTTCGTGGTGGTGTTTTCCATAAAGACCGCTCCAATCTTGGTCGTCGTGTGCAACAAGAACTCTAGCACGGTATGCCACGGCATACCGCGACGCTTGGATGGGGTAGAATCAGCCATTGAATGCAGAAGGGACGGAAGATCATGGATACGACAAATAGCTCGCGCGAACTACATCTGACGGTGGCGAACGAAGACTACTTGGAGTGCATGGTTCGCATTGAAAGCGAAGAGGGGGAAACCAACGGCGTGCGATCGGTCGACATCGCGCAGCGCCTTGGCGTCTCCAAGGCATCGGTCAATAAAGCGGTTTCGGCGCTCAAGGCATCCGAGCTTGTCGAGCAATCGCACTACGGCAAGGTAATCCTGACCGATCGCGGCCGCGAGGTTGGCACGGCTATCTGGTACCGTCATCGCCTCATCCGCACGTTTTTGGTTCAGGAGCTCGGTGTCGAATTTGAGCGAGCCGATTCCGAGGCCTGCATGATGGAGCATGCGCTATCCGAGGACACGATGAGCCGCTGGCTCGCCTATCTCGAAAAGCAGGGAATCAGCGTCGAGGAATAGCGGGATATATATGGATACGAGTTATTACAACCGCTTTGGTGCCGAGGAACTTACGCGCCGCTTGTCGAGCGAGACCTTGTTGGCGCAGGGCCCCATGGGCAGTGTTTTGTTGAGTGAGTACGATGCCGCCGACATTCCACCGGCGTTTTGGAATCTGGCAGAGCCGCAGACCGTTTCTCGTATCCATCGCTTGTATGTTGCCGCCGGCGCGCAGGTGCTCATTACCAATACCTTTCAGGCATCGAGCTATGCCCTCAAGCACGACCAGATTGCGCCGTCCGTGGCGGAGGTCAATCGCGGGGCCGTCGACGATGCCCGCCAGGCGCACCCTCAGCTACTGCTGGGCTCGATGGGCCCGATCGGTATTGAGTGGTTTGCCGAGGACTCTGTCGAGTATCGTGAAATCCGCGGCATTGCGCGCGAACAGGCGCACGCCTTGCTCAATGCTGGTGTTGACGGTCTGCTGATCGAGACGGTGACGTCTATCCGTAATCTGCAGCCCATGCTTGCCGGCGCCCGAGATGCCGCCGACGGCATGCCTGTTCTGGTGAGTTTTGTCGTTGACGATAAAGGCGACCTGCTGGGCGATGGCCTCAACATCGAGGCAGCCGTTTTGTACGCCGAAAAACACGGCGCAAACTCGGTTGGTGTTAATTGCTGTTCGCTTGCGGCCGCGAATGCGGCGGTGCCCAGGATGGTTGCATCGGCGACTACTCCCGTTACGGTGCGTCCCAACGTAGGCGATCCGGTCCAGACTCAGGATGGCCCCGTATGGCACGAGAATCCCGAAGCTTTCGCGCGCGCATGCATCGAATGGAGACATGCCGGCGCCGCAATGGTGGGCAGTTGCTGTGGAACCACGGCAATCACTACGGCAGCGATGGCCGAGGCGCTCGATATATAAAGGGCAAAACCGCTCCATACGGGGCGGTTTTTTTATTGCTTGCATGTCCTCGGCAGCATTTGCCCAAATGGTGAATGCTGGTGCCGGCAGGTTGCTGAGTGCGTGTTGCGGGTATACCTCACGCGTACCATGATCCAAACACTGTGAGGTGTCTGCGCGTGTGCGCGATAATTCATTTTGGAACTGACGGTTGGCGCGCTCGCGTCGATGAGGACTTCACTGCCGATAACGTTGCCCGTATCGCCGATGCCGTCGGCGAGTTGTGGCAAAAGACCAATCCGGGCAAAACGGTATATATAGGGTTCGACACCCGGCCCCTGGCGAGCGAGTTCGCTGAGCTTGCGGCGGGCGTGCTAGCAGCGCACGGGCTGGACGCCGTGCTCGCTTCGCGACCTGTTCCGACCCCTGCCCTTACGTGGGCGGCGGCTTATGACGGTGAGGCGTGCGGCGCGCTCATGGTGACGGGGTCCCATCATCCGCAGGGTTATCTGTGCCTCAAGATTCGCATGGGTGACGGCTCGACCGCCAACCAGGATGTCATCGAAGAGCTCGAAGAGACCATGGCTCCCGAGCCAATGGGGATCGAGGGGCAATATCGCACCGCGGATATCATTCCTGACTATATGCAGGCGGTGGCATCGTTTGTCGATGCCGAAGCCATCCGCGGCGCGCACCTGCGCGTGGTTGTCGATCCCATGGGCGGCGCAGCCCAGGGTTATCTAGCCGACTTGCTGCGCGAGCTTGGCGTTGAGGTGCACGAGATTCACGCCGGGCAGGCGTCTGACCAAGAAGATATCTGCCCCGACCCCGTTGAGCCTTGGGTGGACGCTTGCGAGCGCACGGTTATCGATGACGGAGCTTGCGCTGGTCTGGTGACCGACGGCGACGCCGACCGTATCGGTGCGGTTGACGAGCGCGGCAGATATATACATCCGCATCAGATCATGGCGCTCGTTTTGGGCGACTTGGTTCAATTTCGTAATTTGGAGGGGCGCGTCGTCGTCAATCTTTCATGCTCGACGCTCGTGCGTCGCATTGCCGAGGCGCTTGGCTGCCGCGTGACCGTCAAACCAGTCGGTTTCAAATATATAGCGGCGGAGATGAAGAAGGGCGGCGTCCTCATAGGCGGTGAAGAAGCCGGTGGTATCGGCATCGCCGCGCATATGCCCGAGCGCGATGGAATCCTCGCCTGTCTGATTCTGTGTGAGCTTATGGCTAAGACGGACGCGCCTTTGGGCGTTCTGGTCGACCAACTCGAGGACAGTTTTGGTAAGACGAGTTACGGTCGACGGGATTTGCGCCTTGAGGCCGAAGATGCCGAAACGTTACGAACCCTGCTGCCGGGCGTAAACCCCAAGTCGATTTGTGGCAAGGTGCCGCAAAACGTTAGTCATATGGATGGCTTGCGTTTGGCATTCGAGGATGACACGTGGCTGCTGGTCCGTCCTAGCGGGACCGAACCAGTGGTGCGCGTCTACGCCGAGGGGTTCTCGGTGGAAGAACGTGATGAGTTGCTCGATGCTGGCTGTGCTTTAGCTAGGGGGACGTATCCGCTCTAACCATGAGACTGCCTTATATAAAGAGATGCTCGGCGAGCGGTAGGTAACGGCTGGCAAACGTTAGTCGGATTCCAAGATGTGTAGGAAATGTGTACGCCCAGATTCCCGCCCACGGCGCCCCTCCGGTCTGGCAATATATCTCCTTGCCGCGCGGCC